>JAJFLU010000052.1 GCA_021772515.1 Opitutales bacterium | reverse complement strand
AGCGTCGGGGAGCTGGCAGCTTCCCCTTAAAAGGAAGCGCCCAATGTCAGCACTTGGGAAGAGCGTGTGGCGAACGACATCCCAAACTTTCAAGGGGCCCGGCCTCCGCAAGGAGACCGGGCCTTTTGTATGTACCGATTTATATATCGGCATAATCCTCGAAGAATTAATGTACAAATTTAGTGGATTGTTGGTTCCTATATTCTAGAAGAGCCTTGATTTGGGCACACGGGCGGGATTCGAGGAAATGAATAACGCCCTTAAAGAAGTCGTTGAATAGAAAAGATTCAAGTTCGAGGCTATTCCACCAAACTCAGCAGCGCAGCCGTCTCTGGGACATCATCTATTATCTGGGCAGGCTCTGGGCCAACTCCGATATAGCGCAGGTTGGGCAAAATCTTCGGACGATGGCCGTCACGATAGGCGATGTCGAGGGTTCCTTTGACCATGCCGGCGACATAACGTTTGGCGTTTGTCGGCAAATCATCAAAGCTGCGTATTTTTGAAATGTCCTCGCTCCATCCGGGGTATTGGAGAAAAACAGGGCGCAATGTTTGTCGAAAGGCAGAGTCCCGGAGGACTTGTTGATATCTGGTTCCATCGGGCGCCAAATAGGCAACACAGATAAGCAATTCGCCCCCAAGCCAATCACCGGAGTAGGTGAGGGCGTCGAGTTTATTGATGATCAGATCCTGAAATCCGCCGTAGCGCAGGGCGTCTCCTTTTTCCACGGCATCGAACCATCCCACCATGCGCTGGCGACCGGTCGAGGTGCCAAATTCGAGTTTTTTCAGTTTCTCGGCAAGTGGATGCCCGTCGCTCATTTGCGTGATAAAGTCATGCGTCCCCACCTTGGTGTCGTATGCCTTGCAGGCGCCGATGGTGTGAATCGGTTGAGTCGGGACACCTGCCGATTGAAAAAATTCGGGCACATAGGTGTGAGAGGCGGTAACATTGGGGGAAAACCCGTGGCGTTTGTCCAACCAGTAGGATTGCCCGAATTCCCCGATCACATATTTGCCTTCGCCGAGGTTTTTTAAAACAATTTCCCGAACATCGCGAATAATCGGCTTGAGGGCTGCTCCAGCTTTCCAATAAGTGTCGATTACGGCATCAATATCCAAATATTCGGGGCTCGGGGCCATGAATCGCTCGAATTGAAATTCCTCGGCGGGAAATATTCCCTCGCTAATGGAAGGTTCATTGGCCCTGGTTTCCGCCGTCGAGAGGGTTTCAAAAAAACGGTTCCAAGCATCTTCATCCACCCGGCAGACGTAATAGATGGTCCGCAGGGCACGATCGATTCGCTGCCGTAATTTTTGGGCAAATGCTTCTTTTTCACCCAAAAAGTCCGCATAGGTGATCTGCCATTGCCCCACCTCATCGCAAAAGGCCGGTGAGATTCCCCGTCCCGTGGAGCCTCGCGCCGGTTCATTGAGTATATTGGCTCTATAAAACTCCCACGCCAGATCGAGCAAACGGTGGCTCAAATCGCTGACCATCGTTCGCTCGTCGATGACAAGGCGATCGAACACCTTATAGCCTTTGTTCTCCAAAGGTTTGATTTCCCACCAGAATTTCCGGGGATCCGCCACGACTCCGCAGCCAATTGCCAGACAGGGAACCTCCGCGGCGACCACCGCGCACGGCAGCAGATTTAATTTCAGACCGCCCGCCGTGTGACCGGAATTGGCGCCACCGTTCACCTTCATGACCACTCCCACCTGAGAGCCCCGGCCGGGTCCATTGCTCAACTCGTTTACCAGTTCGCAGACGAGGCGGCCCTTGCCCTCGTCACCCATACTGATTCCTACATCAGCAATAATCTTACTTTGAAAAGGCGTTAACGCCATGAATAATTGGGCCTTGGAAAGCCCTTGAAAAAGATGCTCTTGATGGTCTGCGGTTCACGGTTTTTCGACCAAAAACGCCGACTTATGGCAGTTATTCAAATTCGTATCAATGTAAAACAACCTTGCCGTAGTTTATTTTTTCAGGAAACCCTTTGCTGGTATTTGTAAACGATCTGCGAAATGGATTACCGCATACAATTTAAGCCCTACCGACGGAAGTTCGTTCGACCGATGCGCTTGGGAACAACCTACTTCCGGGAAAGAGAAGGGGGCATCGTCCGACTGGTCAATGAGACGGGAAATTCTGGTTTTGGCGAATGCGCGCCATTGCCGGGCTTTTTGACGGAAAATCTGGAAGATGCCACGACCTATTGTCGCGAACTTGGGGATCAAGTCAGGGAAGATCAGATAGAAAAAATCCCCGCAACGCTCCCATGCCTTCGTTTCGCCATCGAATCGGCACAAATGATGGCTGATTCAAGCGGGCTCTCGGTTTCAAAAGGAAAATTGCTCAAAACGGCGGCTCTTCTGATTTCCGGAGATGACGTAATCGATGGGCTTATCCGCTTGTCGGAAGAGGGGTTTACTACTTTCAAATGGAAAATCGGAGTGGAGGATATGCGATCCGAAGAAAAAATGTTTCACCGCATCATCGACGCCCTTCCGCCCGGAGGCCGTTTGCGTCTTGATGCCAATGGGGGGCTCAATGAATTGGAGGCGGCACGGTGGCTTGAGCTATTGGATGGCTGTGGTTTTGTCGAATTTCTGGAGCAGCCATTGCCGGTGGAATGCTTAGACCGAATGCGAAAATTGGCGGAAACCCATTCCACCGCAATTGCCCTGGATGAATTGGCGGCGGGTTTGGGCAGCCTGAAGCAATTGGTGGCAAGCGGTTGGAACGGGCCGTTGGTGGTCAAAACTTCCATAGTCGGTTCGCCCAAAGCGTTTCTCGATTGGTCGGTCACCTGTCCCAATCCACTGGCTTTTTCCTCCGGCTTCGAAACAGCGATCGGATTTCAGGCCGGACTATTTTTGGCCTCGAAAGCAGAAGATTCCGATCGCGCCCTTGGGTTCGGAACGAACAGATTTTTTCAGGAGGATGGTCTTTCCCTGCATGGTCATGGCCCGGAGTTGAACCCGAGTCTGTTGTCAACTGATGATTATCAACAACTTTGGGCGCGAATCGATGATTTTGCAAAACCGATTTCCCAAAAGAAAACGGCGGTCAAAACCCTCCTCCTCTGCGAAAAAAATCCGCTTAAATTTCAGCAATCCCTTCTTGAGGCACTTGATGGGGACACTAGCCGAATTTTTTTAACCGATCCCGATTGGGGGCTCCCCCGGTGGAAAGAGGTTCTCGATTTGGTTCGACCCGATGAGATCATCGGTTCCATTCCCCACGAGTTACCTTTGCCGACAAAGCCGCCGCATCCGCAATTCGAGCATTATTCGGTCAAGGGTCCGCTGGTCATGATTCCCACTGGCGGCAGCACTGGAGGTCTGCGATTTGCTGTTCATTCAAACGAGACCCTATCGGCGGCAGTGGATTCCTTTGTCGATGGTTTTGGCATAAGACCGGTGAACAGTTTCTGTATTCTCCCTTTGCATCACGTGAGCGGTATGATGCAGTTGATGCGGGCCGAGAAAACTGGAGGGCGTGTCGTATTCGGCTCTCACAAACAATTGCTTGAGGGCGATTTTCCCGATTTTGATCCGGGCGAATATATTATTTCGCTGGTGTCGCTGCAATTGCACGGTCTCCTCGAAATTCCTCAATGCGCGGAATGGCTGGCGCGATTTAAGCTGGTTCTTCTTGGCGGGGGGAAGGTGGAGGGAAAATTATTGGAAACCGCTAGAAATGCAGAGATTCGTCTCGCGCCTTCATACGGATTGACGGAAACTGCGGCGGTAACTGTGGCACTCACTCCGGAAGAATTTTTATCTGGAGCAAAGGGATCGGGTCGGGCATTGCCGGGAACGGAAATCAGGATTTGTGATGAAGCGGGATACACTCTCGAAGCCAGCGAAACTGGAAGGATTCATATACGCTCAAAGTCCCTTTGCCTCGGATATTTCCCGAATAGTTATCGAGAAAAACAGAGTGAATTGGTCACTGGTGATCAGGGGTTTATTGATGCCGAAGGGAGCCTTCATGTAAAAGGACGACTGGATCGGATTATCATCACGGGCGGTGAAAAAGTGGACCCCGCTGATGTCGAAGCCGCCATTTTGAGCACCGGATTGGCCTCTGATGCTTTCGTTTTCGGAATGGACGACCCGGAGTGGGGCCAAAAGGTGGCCGCTTTGGTGGTTCCCCTAAAAAACAAAATTAACTTCGAGGAAATTAAATCCACTCTGAAAAGCACTCTCGCGCCCTGCCAAATCCCCAAAATTTGGCGGGAATTCTCAAGTATCCCACTAAATAAACTGGGGAAAATAGATCGGGAAAAAATCGAGGCAGTATTCCGCGTTAGTTAAAACTGAACCCTGAAACCGGTTTTAATGTTTCGCCCCGGAAGCGGCGCCTGGTCTTTAATAAACGATACGTGGTTTCGCGCTTCCTCGTTGTTGAGGTTGGTTCCCACAGCGAACACTTCGAAATGTTTTCCATATACCGAAAAAGAATAAGTGATATCGGCGTTCAGAAATGTGTAGCCCGAGGTAGGAGTTTCAAAAGCAGTAATTCGCTTTTGGCTATCCACGATTCTCATTTCCAATCCGGATCGCAGCTTCTGCGTGTCATAACGCAGCCGTCCCCCTAATCGCAGGGGCGGAATGCGCGGCAGAGGGGAATCCATATCCGTGTTGTTTGCTCTGATAAAATCTAACAGAAAATCCATATGCAGGTGACGGCCTTTATGGTGCAAAATATGTAGCGACGCTTCCATTTCCGCTCCGTAAAATTCCGCGGATTGGGATAGGTAGTCAAAGACAGGCAGGTTGTCCTTCTGCTCATTTGTTGGTTCAAGAGAAACAAAGTTGTTAAATTTATTGTAGAAAAGATTGATAGAACCGGTCAAGAAACCACTAGTTTTGCGAACACTGAAATCTAACCCAAGAGCTTCTTCAATACCCAGGGAAGGGTCGCCGGATTCAAAGGTTTTGGTGGCGGCATGAGGGCCATTGGCAAACAATTCTTGCGAAGTGGGTATCCTCTGCGAGTAACCAAGAGAAAAAGCGGCTCGGTAGTCATCATTGGGTTTGAAAACCAGGCCGATTGAAGCGCTTGCGGCCAAGTGATCGGTATCCTCTTCGCGCCCGGTTACCGATATGTTCTGATTTTCCAGGCGAACCCCTCCTTCCAGGTTCCATAAGTCATAATTGATCTTTTCAACCACAAAGAGCGCCCAATTTAAGGTTTTTGATGGGGGTAAAAATGCCTCTTCGCCATTGGCTTCAAAATCGGTTTGACGCAGTTGGAGGCCAAATGCGCCCTCGAAAAACCCCAAAGGTTTATGAAGAGCCTCTATCCGTATTTCGAATCCGTTCGTGAGGAACTCGGTCCCCACCTCTTCCCCTTCCAGTTCAGAATGCTCATAGTCGGCATAACTCGACCTCAATTTGATGCTTTCGAGAAAGGGCATGGGCTCGAGTAATTCCGCTCGAAAATCGAAGCGCAATTGATCCAATTCAATGCGAACAGGTGTTTCGGCATTTCCTTCTGGGATTCCATAGAGAGAATCAAGTGCGGACACGGCAAACCCGACCGACCCTTTGTCCCAGAACCAGGCAAATCCCGCCGATCCGCTTGTTGTTTCAATCGCGCTATTGAGCAGGATTCCCGAAAGATTTCCATCCGCAGAATCCGGACTGGCCTTTGCATCGGCAAATCCCGGTATTTCAACATCGTCGGATTTTCTGGCCAGCAATCCAATATGCCAGGCGACAGGGCCGACGGCTCCGGTTGTGGAAAGAACGCTGGATCGTTCGTTTGCAGCGGTTCCATAGGCCAGTTCAAGTTTTCCCTCGATTGGCTGGGTAGGTAATTTCGAGGGTATCTCTTTGCCTATCACGTTGATTATACCCCCAATGGCGGAACTTCCATACAGAAGAGTAGCTGGCCCCCTCACAATTTCAATGCTATCTACCAACAGGGGCTCGACACTGACGGCGTGGTCTGGACTCGTATTGGAAACATCCAGGCTATCAACTCCGCTTTTGAGAATGCGGATGCGGTCGCCATCGAAGCCTCGGATTATCGGGCGGCTGGCGCCGGGTCCGTGGTAGGTTGAGTTGACTCCTGGTTCCCACGACAAGGTTTCCCCGAGTGTTGCGGAATTCCTTAAAGCCAGGGAGTCGCCTGCCAAAATGGAAGAAGGCACGGCCATATCCTCTGCCAGCACTGGGTTGAGACTGGTGGAGGTCACATACTCCTCCAATTCCACTATCGGTTGAACTTGTTCGGTATTATCAGGAACTTGAGAGATTGAAATTTTTCCTGGAAATACTAGAGCAGTCGCAATTGAAAGAAACAAAAAGTCATATTTTATCATGATTGGCACGGGTTCAGAGCTTAAAAAATCCCACCCCAATGGGCATAGCTTAGACAAATAATTCCACTCCGCGAAGAGTGGGCTGGTTTCCGCAAATAGCGGACAACGAATTAATGCGCTGAAGCGGGGGAGGGTGGGGCTCGTGCCAGATAACCTAAAGAGGAATCGGCGCTAGAGAGTTCCTCCTTCAAATGAGGAAATTCAATCGCCGCAGTTAAACTCGCATTAATCTCAATCGGGTCGGTAGAACCGTTTTCAATAGAACCCGATGAAAAAAGCGTGAGAATACAGGTGTGCCCAACGATTCCCGCATCATCGTGGATATTGCTGTGCTGTTCGGGACTCAGCGATAGCAGAGAAAAGCCGAGAATCATTCCAGCCAGCGTTGTGGCAATTGAACCTCTGAAATACTTGGTCGTCTTTTGAAGAGAGTCGCTCATGGAAGTGCCCAAAGTTTTCCTTATGGAAGCTGCAAAGTCAATATCATTGGAAGGATGTCGATTTTCCCTGCGACCATTCGTTTAATTGATGAAATAACATCGAGTATTTTACTCGAATCGAAATACTAAATTAACAATATAGGAGAAAAAACGAATGCCACAATTTGTTGTAATGTTAAAAGGGGGCTATGAGTCCTTCAAACAGATGTCACCGGAGGAAACTCAGCAGTCCATTCAACGCTACCGGGACTGGACGCAAACCCTGGTGGAAAAAGGTATCATGGCGGATGGAGACAAACTCAAGGATGACGGGGTGCGCTACCTGAATTCGTCAAAGGCGGGAGAGGTCGTATTGGATGGCCCTTTTCCAGAAACCAAGGAGACCATCGGAGGCATCTTGACCATCGAAGCAGCGGACTATGGCGAGGCCGCAACCTTGTTGGCCGAATGCCCGATTTTTTCTGACGGGGGCAATATCGAGCTGCGGGAAGTGGATGTCCTTCATTAAAACATGGCTGAATCGGGAGAAAAAGGCGATCCATCAGGCTCCAGCGACGTCCCGACTTTGGTGGACCATTTGTTCCGGCGCAAAGCCGGGCAGATGGTTGCTGCGCTGACCCGCTTTTTCGGGCCAGAAAACATACATTTGGCCGAGGATGTCGTGCAGGATACCCTTCTGAAAGCGCTCCGGAAATGGTCGTATCTTGGGATACCCGATAATCCGGAAGGGTGGCTTTTTAAAACCGCGAAAAATCATGCTTTGGATATTTTGCGCCGGGAAAAGCGATTCCGTGGAAAACTGGAACTTATTTTGGCCGATCACGATAGAGAAAATTCGCTGGATCCGGTTCCAGTTTTTGATGATCCATTAAATGACAACGAGCTGACCCTCATCTTTATCTGCTGCCACCCTGTCATCAACAGGGAATCTCAGGTTGCGCTGGCTCTGAAAATGGTCGGTGGGTTTGGCAAATCCGAAATCGCAGGGGCTTTTCTCATCAAGGAGAAGACCGTGGCGCAGCGCCTGGTGAGGGCGAAAAAAAAGTTAAGGGAGAGCCAGGTTTCCTTCAAGATGCCCGGGCCAAAGGAATTGGCCTATCGTGTGGATGCAGTGCTGGAAGTCATCCTGCTAATTTTCAACGAAGGATACAGCGCAACAACCGGGGATTCGCTTATCAGGCAAGATTTATGCGGCGAGGCGATTCGCCTTGCAACTATGCTGACCAGTAGGCCCGTCGGGGATTTACCAAAGGCTCATGCTCTGCTCGCATTGCTGCATTTTCAAAATTCGCGGTCCGAGGCGAGGGTAGATACGATGGGAAACTTGCTCTTGCTGTCGGAGCAGGACCGCAGCCAATGGGATCAAAAATCCCTTGAGCAAGGTTGCTATCACCTGAAACAAGCCATGCGCGGTGAGAAATTAAGCCAATATCACCTGATGGCCGGGATTGCTGCCAGCCATGCTTCGGCTGAAAACTTCGAGGGCACCAATTGGCATGATATTCTCTTTTATTACAACCAACTCTCTGAGATCAATCGATCCCCTGTTCTGGCCTTGAACCGGATTGTTGCGCTGGGGATGATCAATGGTCCTGGCGTGGCCCTTTCAGAATTAGAAAAGCTTTCCGGCGAAGAATCTCTGCAAAATTACTACCTTTTACCCGCTACAAAAGGCGAGATGAATCTGCGTGACGGAAATGCGACGGAAGCGAAAAGAAATTTTGAGCTAGCCTATTCATTGGCCACCAATTCCGCTGAAAAGCGATTTCTTAAAAAGCGAATAGGCCAGTGTTAAGGAAGTTCATCGCAACTATCCGGCGAGCTTGACCCGATTCGGCCACTGGATTTGAATCATTGCGAATGGATAAAAACGCAATTGCCGGGATACTTTCAGAGATCGCTCTGCTGCTTGAATTAAAGGGTGAAAACCCATTCAAATTCCGGGCATACCAGTCGGGCGCGCGGATTTTGGAAAGCCTCGAAGAAGATCTGGCGATGCTTGTTGCGGAGGGGCGTCTGACATCCATCAAGGGCATCGGAAAAGCTTTGGCCCTGAAAATCGAGACCCTTCACAAAACGGATCAACTTGAATATTATGATAATCTGGTTGACTCGGTGCCGCCGGGGTTGGTCGAGATGCTGGATATACCCGGCCTCGGCGCCAAAAAAATCAAAGTGGTGCATGATACGCTTGGTATAGATACCATAGAAAAGCTTCAGGAAGCCTGTGATAAAGGTCAAATCGCCGATCTTCCAGGATTCGGCCAGAAGTCTCAGGAAAAGATTGTTGCCGGCATCAAAAACAGGGAAGCCTACGGAAAACGGCATCTGTGGTGGAGCGCATTTGAGGTCGCAGGGCCAATTTTGGCTGGATTGAAAGCTTTGCCCGCGGTGGAACGGGCCGAACATGCAGGAAGCCTGCGGCGGCGGATGGAAACTGTGGGTGATCTGGATTTCCTGGTTGCTTCCTCGGACCCTCAGCCGGTCATGGATTGGTTTACCGGTCTCGATTCGGTCAGTGAGGTGACGGCCCACGGGGAAACGAAATCGAGTGTGCGCCTGGAGGGTGGGTTACAGGCCGACCTGCGGGTGGTTCCTCCCAGGCAATTCGTTTTTGCCCTGCATCATTTCACCGGATCGAAAGACCACAATGTTCGTATGCGGCAGCGGGCTTTGCAAAACGGTTTCAGCCTGACCGAGTGGGGACTTCGCCCCGAGAGCGGAAGCGAAGAATTGCTCGAGGAGAATATCGAAAGCGAGACAGAGTTATTTCGATTTCTCGAACTGGATTTCATTCCCCCCGAATTGAGGGAAGATTTTGGCGAAATCGAAGCCGCTGAAAATAACCGCATTCCCCATCTCGTCGAGGCCTCCGATATCAGGGGAGTTTTTCATAACCACACCACCGCCTCCGATGGCCACAATACGCTCGAGGAGATGGCCTCTGCCGCTCAGGTGCTCGGCTGGGAATATCTGGGCATAGCGGACCACTCGAAGGCGAGTTTCCAGGCAAACGGGCTCAGCGAGGAGCGTTTACTCAAACAAGTTGAGGAAATTCGACAGCTTAACGAATCGGGAAAGTACCAGACACGGCTCTTGTCTGGAACCGAATGCGACATCCTGCCCACTGGTGAACTTGATTTCAGCGATTCCGTCCTCGCTCAAGTCGATTATGTCGTCGTATCGATTCACTCGGTATTCAGCCAAAGCGAGGATGAGATGACAGCCCGCATCATCAGGGCGCTGGAGAATCCACACACAACCATGCTGGGACACCTTACCGGGCGTATTCTGCTGCGTCGGGAACCCTATAATTTAAACCGCCAAAAAATTATCGAGGCCGCTGTGGCAAACGGGAAAATTATAGAGCTCAACGCAAATCCGAGCCGGTTGGACATGGATTGGCGGCTATGGCGAAGCGCTGCCGAAAAAGGCCTGCTCTGCGCAATCAACCCCGATGCCCATACCACTGAAGGTCTCCGCTATTACCTCGCCGGGGTTAATATCGCCCGCAAGGGCTGGCTTACGAAGGACCAGATTCTCAACACCCGGCCACTTGAGCAGGTGCTGGGATATTTTTCTCGATAAGGGTTTCAATCACTGTATCCTCTTGTAGATCGCGAGCTCAAGAATTCCGGTTTTGATCTCAAATAGTAACAGGTAGGTATGAATGAAAAAGAGAAATTAATACGCAAAGTGTCATCTGTTGCAAAATGGAATGGCGGCAGCATCGCCTTTATTGGCGGATTGAGCAGTTTAATTTCGTTGGCTTTTCAGGATTGGGGTTATGTCCTTCTAGGGTTCGGAGTTACCGCCTCCGGGCTGATGGAGCTCAGGGGCCGGAAAAAATTGCTCCAAGATGAGGAAGGCGCGGGGAAATGGCTCAAGGGCAGTCAGCTATGGCTTATTGTTCTGATTCTTGGCTATGCCGGGTTTAAAATCCTCTCACTCGACGCTTCCGACCCTTTGAAGGATATACCGATTGAATATGTAGATCAAATTAAATTCATCTCTGGGATGAGTGATCTAGAGTTCGGTGAGTATATAATCTTTTTGACCTACGCGGTTTACAGTATGGTTATGCTGGTAACTGCCCTGTATCAGGGAGGTTTGTGGCTATATTATAAGCTAAAAACGTCGAAACTGAGTAATGTGGAATCTCTGTCATTGTAGGCAGGGGTTAGTTGCCAGACAGACATCGCACGGAAAAAGTAGGTAGGTGGAGGCGTTTTTATCGCAGAGCTTAAAAGCTCGCCGGCGAACGCCCTGTGCACTTCCAACTTAATCGGAAACAGCGGACGGGCCTGGGCATCAAAATCACTCTCCAGCATACTCCACCAAGTCGCCCATTGGAATCCTTGACCCCGGTCACAAAGCTACGGTCATTATAGACATTTTCCTGGCCAAACGAACGCCACTCAAAACGCAAATCGCTATCCAGATAATCCTTCGGATACCAGAAATAATCCACAAACGCCACCCGCCCATAAACATCATACCGAGTACAGGGTTAATAAATACCCTAGGGCGGATCGCTTCCGCTATAAATCGCTTTAAAACCATTTTCTGCCTCTGCAAAACATGCAGAAATAGCAGGGTTAATAAAAGTCGTAATGTTTGTCAGTGTTTTCATAATAGTAAACAATAGAACACATAAACGGATGTATAGCAAGCTTTTTTTCAAAAAAATGCACTTTTTTTTGATTTCAAATAATTAGCCTTGATTATCAACAACTTAGCAACGACTTTCACCAGTCAATACCCAAAATCCCGACCCCAAAACCAAAAAAAAATCACAAAACTCGGACCCTATCCGTGAAAATCCGTGCAATCCGTGGTTAGAATATTTCCCCTCTTTCCCCTATAAAAATCTGCGTTCATCTGCATACCGAGCGAAGCGACATCCTCCAATCTGCGGTTAATTCCCCATCCACAACAGCACGAGCTCACGGAGGAAGGGAGAACCCTGTATCTGTTGGGGTACCTGAATGAAAATGGCAAAGGGAGCCGTTCAAACGCCCCTTTATGGCAAACTAAACTGTCTTCGTTTTTACAAGTTGCTCAAATCGCGCAATTATTAGTTCATCGAGTTCATTTTTTCTTGAACTATTCTGATTTTAGGCTATGTTCCGCTCCAGATGCCTAAAAACCTCCAACAGGAGTTGAGGGGAAGTATGCCTTCGACTTTGGGAATTAAAGGGAACCCCAACGCGGGGCCCAAAACTCAATTTCTTGAGCCAATCGAGTTGGAGGTCATTCATATTTTTGTTCAGGCGGCGCAAATTCTGGGCCTGCCAAAGTCGGTCGGAGAGATTTACGGCCTTCTCTACTGCTCGCTCGATCCGCTCACCTTCGACGAGATTATGCGGCTCTTGAAAATCAGCAAGGGCTCGACCAGCCAGGGGCTTCGCTTTTTGCGCAATATCCGGGCCGTAAACACGGTTTATGTGGAGGGAAATCGTAGAGATCATTTTGTGGCGGAGTTGCGTTTGCGAAATCTTTCCGCCGGATTTTTGAGGGAGCGAATCATGCCGCATTTGGAAAACGGGGAGGAGCGCCTGACTGATCTGCAAAAACTGCTGGAAGATAGCCCCCCCGAAAAAAGAAAAATTTTGGAGGAAAGAATGGGTTATCTTCACACCTGGAACAAGAAGGCGAGGGGGCTTCTGCCCTGGGTCTTGAAATTCATCGATACCTAGTGCGAACCGAATGCCCATCCGAGGGCTTCTGAGGATTTAATGGATCCGAACAGTCAAAACCTGAAATACAGACTGGCTTCAGCAAAATTGCAGAGCGGCCAGGGGCGGCAGCGTGGAAGGTATCCGCTGCTCGATTGCGCCAACCTTATCAAAAATCGACTTTTGCTGGTATGACACAGACATTGTTATTGACCGGAGCCGCCGGTTTCATAGGAGCCAGAACCGCCGAAAAATTGCTGAAAATGGGCCACAACGTGATCGGAGTGGATAATTTGAGTGATTATTACCCAGTCCGCTTAAAGGAATACCGTCTCAATCGCTTGCGTGAATATCCGGATTTCACATTCTATAATACCGACATCGAAGACAATGAAGGCCTGTTGGAGATTTTTTCGCGACATCGTCCAGAAGCGGTTCTCAATCTCGCGGCGAGGGCAGGGGTTCGTGGCAGCACAAAAACCCCCCAGGCTTATTTTCAAACAAATTCAATCGGCCTACTCAATGTTCTCGAGGCAATGCGGCAAACTGGAGCCATGAAACTGGTTTTGGCTTCCACCTCATCGCTTTATTCGGGTGAGCACTCGCCTTTTTCTGAAGACCTCCCCGCGAACACCCCGATCTCGCCCTATGCGGCCTCAAAAAAAGCGGCCGAAGCGTCGGCATACACTTACCATCATCTTTACGGTATCGATGTCACTGTCTTACGGTATTTTACGGTTTACGGGCCTGCCGGCAGACCGGATATGGCAGCCTTTCGATTTATTGAATCGATGATTGACGGTGCGCCAATGCAGATTTTCGGCGACGGTGCCCAATGCCGTGATTTTACCTATATCGACGATATCGCTACGGGAACGGTTCTCGGATTGAAGAAAGTTGGGTTCGAAATTATCAATCTGGGAGGCGGTAAAAAGCCTATTTCGATTAATGAACTGCTTCCTTTGCTTGAAGGCTTGATAGGCAAAGAGGCTTCCATCCAAAGGAGTTCGGGATTATCCGCCGATATGCGAGAAACCAGGGCCGATATCGCCAAAGCACGCAGACTTCTCGGCTGGGAGCCCAAAATCGATCCATTGGAAGGGTTCAGGCGAACAGTCCAATGGCATCTGGAAAACAGAACATGGCTGCCTGCTATCGCCGCCTCCTCCAAAAATATCTGATATCACCCAAAAATTTATGAAAATTCCTCTTCTCGACCTCAAAGCCCAATACGCAACCATCAAAGATGAAATAGATGCGGCGGTAGCGGAAGTATTCGCCTCGCAAATGTTCATCATGGGGGCCAAAGTTACCGAGTGCGAAAAAGCCGTGGCGGCCTATTCCGATTGCTCCTTTGCGGTTGGGGTTTCTTCGGGCACAGATGCCCTTCTTGTCAGCCTTATGGCCGAAAACATCGGAAAAGGCGACGAGGTGATAACCACACCCTATTCGTTTTTTGCCTCTGTTGGATCCATAGTCAGGGCGGGCGCGCGGCCTGTCTTTGTCGATATCGACCCTCAGACTTACACGATCAACGTCAACGAAATCGAAGAAAAGATAACCGAACGTACGAAAGCTATTATACCGGTTCATCTATTTGGACAAATGGCGGACATGCCTCCGATTCTTGCCTTGGCGGAGAAGCATGGATTAGTTATCATCGAAGACGCCGCCCAGGCCATCGGTTCCGAAGATTGCGGAAAGAGGGCAGGGTCGTTAGGGCAATACGGCTGCTTCTCGTTTTTCCCATCGAAAAACCTCGGGGCTGCCGGAGACGCTGGCATGGTCGTAACCAATGACCATAAGCGCACAAAGATCCTGGCCTCTTTGCGCAACCACGGGTCGGAAATTAAATACTACCATCAGTTAGTTGGAGGAAATTTTCGTTTGGATGCCCTTCAGGCGGCTGTTGTTTCAGTGAAACTATCTTATCTTGACCGTTGGACCGCCGCCCGCCAGGAAAATGCCCGACGCTACGATCGATTGTTTAATCAAAGCGGGTTAGTAGAAAATGAATTAGTACTAACGCCTCACACCAGAGCAACCCGCCACATCTTTAATCAGTACAACATACGGGCGTTTAGGCGTGATGAATTATGCCAATACTTGCGTGAAAATGAGATCGGACATGAGGTCTATTATCCCGTGCCGCTCCACTTGCAGGACTGTTTTTCCTACCTCGGTTATGGTGAAGGCGATTTCCCCCATAGCGAAACGGCTGCCAAGGAAACATTGGCTCTTCCTGTCTATCCTGAAATGACTTCGATACAGCAGGAGCAGGTAGTGTCGACCATCGCCGAGTTTTATGCTGCAACCTGATTCGCATACACGATGACTTCGCTCATATGAGAGAGCTTTCACAAAAAGTAATAGCAGGAGGGTTTTGGGTTTTTGGACTTCAATTTTTTCAACGGGGTTTGGCCCTTCTCCGCACCCTTATTTTGGCCCGAATCCTCGCCCCAGAGGATTTTGGACTGTTTGCACTTGCTTCCTTAATGATACTAGCTTTTGAGGTTTTCACCCGAACGGGTTTCGAAGACGCCCTCATTCATTTCCGGGATGATTTGGACAGCTATTTACACACGAGCTACTGGATTCAGGTATTGCGGGGTTTTTTACTGGCTTTACTATGCCTCTTACTGGCGCCATTGCTTGGAAGTATTTTTCATGAGCCGACGGTGGTCGGAGTGGCGCGTTTCATGGCCCTAACTCAACTCATTCGCGGGTTTCGAAGCGTCGGGATTGTGCTTTTGCAGCGTGAGTTGAATTTCAAAAAGGAAACCCAATTCAATCTTGTTTTCGTCATCGTCAGCTTCATCTCAACCATCGGATTTTCTTTAATCCTAAAAAGCGTTTGGGGCATGGTCTTCGGTTTTTTCGTAGGTGAATTAGCCGCCACTATTATGTCATTTTATTTCCACCCCTATCGCCCTCGTTTTGAATTTCGATGGCAAAATGCGAAATCCCTTTGGAACTACGGTATTTGGCTGTTTCTATCAGGTATAGTCAGTTATATGGCTCTGAATCTGGACAAAATATTTATCGGACATCTCCTTGATACCGAGGCTCTTGGGTATTACTACATGGCCTTCTTTTTGGCTAACCTTGCGACAGTCGAATTTACCAAAGTTGTTTGCAAAATATCACAACCAGCGTACGCTACGCTGCAAAACGATACGGCGAAGATGACCAAGGCATTTGCAGCAACCATGAAATATACTTTTCTATTTGTGGCTCCCGCAGCAATTGGCCTTATGATCATTGCTCCGAAATTTGCGCCTCTGATTTTGGGAGAAAATTGGGGGCCAGCCGGCATGCCGATTTCTCTTCTTATTCTGGGTGGTTTATTTCGCAGTGTGGCAGGATTGGGTGGCGCATTATTTAAGGCAGTAGGAGATGCAAGGCCCATTTTAACCATAGAAACACTTCGAGCCCTAGCATTGTTTTGCCTGCTTTATTTACTTTCATCACAGGCTAGTATAAACACGATTGCGATAGCGTCCACTTCCGCTGCTTTTTTGGTTTTTCCGGTTACTCTATATTATATAAATCGAAAAATAGGTAATTTCAGAGAATGGCTGCCACAACTATTGTCGCCAATGTTGGGAGTATTTGCGATGGGCCTGATCATATACATTTGCAGCAGATTTTCAAACAGTGATTGGCAAGGGTTGCTACTGATTATTTTGGCGGCCTCAATCTTTTACGCGATTATGATGTTTGCTTCAGGCAAACCGCTTTTAGCAGCAGTTAATAATCGGACAAAACTGAATGGGTTTTCGGATTAGAACTAGAATAAAGGAACTATTGATTGAGGCAATTTATTGCTTTCGATTTATTGAACTACTAATAGTTGATTCAGGGAAATTAAAATCCGCTGTTTATTACAAGGAAATCAAGTTGTTACAATTGGATTCAAGCAAATCCATATTTTCCGATAGATTAAGCGAACTAGTAGAATATTTTAAAATAAGTAAATGCTCATTGTTTTCGTATTTCTTAAAAAACGGTATTCCTAATGGAAATCGCTACGTGCGAAAGTTGCATCGCTTTTTTACTGATAAAAACGAAAATCAAGTTGAGTTAGAAAATTTGGAAAATGCATATGCGAAAAGTTCCTTTCACTATATTGTCAGGTTGATGTTTGCTTATGAACGATACACGGACATTGAGCCTACCTTGAGGCATATTGGAAAAACAAAAAATCTCCGAAACATAAAAGTTCTCGATTACGGATGTGGCGTTTCGGATATTGGCTTATTATGTGCGTATTTAGGGTGTAGCGTTTGGATAGTAGATACTGATTCTGAAAAAGAAAAATTTGCTTTGTGGCGCTATAAGCAGAGGGGGCTCAGAGTGACTTGTTTACATTTGGATTCTATAATGAGTATGCCTAGTATTACTGAAACATTCGATCTGATAGTGGCATCAGAATTATTGGAGCATGTTCCCGACCCAGACAAGCTTTTGCAGTTTTTTTATTCGCACGTGTCAACTGACGGTTACCTCTATGAGACCTTGGGCCCTATTTATAGGTTTAAAAAAAGTGGTGGGGATCACCTCGAGAGGGCAGAAAAGATAATCCGTTCGCGTGAGTATTACAAATTCCATACAGATTCTTTTTATCCACTTGAGGTAGAGGACGGAAATCTGATCTACTTATACAAAAAGCTGTAGTATCGATGATCGGTGAAAAAATTAGTTGCCAGGTAATTTTCACAATGGATTGCGAACGTGCCCATGCTAATAAGCAATTCTATCCACCGGGGCCTCATACTTGGGAGGAAAGTGAGGAGAATATCGAGGCTTTTTCTCGAGTACTAGCCGAAGAGGGATTTCACGCCACCTTTTTTGCTGTTCCTGAGGCAGCCGAAGCTCATAGTGAACTCTTTAATCAATTGGCCAAATCCGGGCATGAAATTGGGTTACACTTACATCCGAGATCGTTTGGGTTTGGAGTTAATGAATTTCTTGGTAACTTGCCCGTAGAAATTCAAAATCATTTATTAGCGTCAGCAAAACAAAGATTTGAAAACTCCCTTGGTTTCTCCCCCGTAAGTTTCAGAGGAGGGTATTTTTCAGCAAGCCAGAATACATTTTCAATATTATCGCAACTTGGGTTCTCTTTTACAAGCACAACAGTACCAAGAAGAAACAATTCCTCGAGTGGTGCAAATTGGCCTGATTGGCGATGTCTGCCTTACAAAAATAGTGGCCTATGGGAAATTCCGGTTTCGTCCCATCCTTGGAAAAATTTGCCAGATCCGGCATTTGAATTAAGAGAACTTTTTAGAAAAACATTCAGTAGACGCAATTATACTCGTAATCAATTCGGAAAGAGTGCAATTTCTCACGCAATATCGTTGGCTGCGATGGGATTAAATAGGAATAGTTCAAAAATTAACGGAGAGCGAGAGAGTGTGTCCCCTCAATATTTGCAAATTGAGCATAGAGATCTTTTTATTCTAAAAAATATCACATCTGAGCATATTAAGCATTGGAGAAGATTAAAACTCACACATTCGATACTAGTTTGCACAACGCATAATGACGTACCATTCAGCGACTCTAGGGGGCGTCATATAAAAATATTGAAAAAATATTGCCAATATCTACACAGTTTATCTGATTTAATTATTAATAGCGCAACAATCAAGAGCCTACCTTTAGAACTATTTGGATCGAAGGCAGTGTCCACTCTATAATCTGCGATGTATCACTTAAAATCATCAGTAAAGAAAATGATAAATTATACTTTAACGGGCTACAATAGATTTTTGGATGGTAAGCAATGGAATAGTTTAACAAGATTTGATCAAAAGTATTTTACGAAGCGAGAAAAGGGGGAATGGTATGAGGATTCTATGCAAATATGTGATTCGCTAATAGGTTCCTTTAAAATTGAATCCGTGGTAGACTTTGGTTGTGGAAACGGTGTTTACCTGAAAATATTTCAGAAGCGTGGTATTAAGGAGGTCAAAGGTTACGATGGTTCGAAAACCGCATTGAGCAACTCAATGATGCCCCAAGTCGAATACGCTGACTTACGGCAACCTATTTTAACTTCCATGCCCTACGATTTGGTTTTATGCATCGAGGTTGCGCCGTATCTTCACGAAAAATATGAAAATCGTTTATTTTCAAATTTGATTGAAGCGACGCATGACAAGTCAATTATATGCTTTTCCGCCTCTGATATGTATACGGGAGGAATTTATCATATTAACCTAAAGAGTAAACACTACTGGATTCAAAAATTTCATATCCTGGGTTTCAGCTATCAAGAGGAGAACACCAAAAAAATTTTACAAACATTATCCTTACAAACAATGTATTGGCTTGAAGATAATTTGATGATTTTTTCTAAAAAAGTCGTACACAGTTAAAGAGCACGAGGTTGTTGTTTATTTGTAATAGTGAGAATGGATAAGTGCCCGAAAGTAACAGCGGTCGTTCGGACCTATAACAGGTGCGAACTAATGAAAAAAGCAGTGCGCAGTGTACAAAATCAGGATTATCCAAATCTTGAAATTATCATTCTGGATGATTGTTCCCAGGATGAAACAAAAAAAGTTGCCACAGGTTTAGAATCTGAAGATTCAAGAATACGTTATATTCGTCATAATAAGAACAGCGGCACCGGTGCAGGTTTTAACACGGGAATAGAAAATGCAAATGGGAAGTATATCGCTTTTTTGGACGATGATGATCTATGGTTTCCCCATAAAACAAAGGTTCAGGTGGAGAAACTTGAATTGCTTGGCGATGAGTTTGGTATGGTCACTGGTTGGGTATCCTATTTTGATTTAGAAAGCGGAAATATTCTCGAAAAGGTATTCAAGCCAACTGTGCACGATCCTCCCTACAAAGTGATCCTGTTAGACAGTATATCATGTATTGGTCCACCTTCGGTTGTTATGCTGCGCCTGTCATCAGTTAAGGAATTTGGATTATTTCGTGAAGATATGCCGCGCGGTTGCTGTCATGAATACTACAGGAGGTTTTTGAAGAAAAATAAGGTAACTTCGGTTAATATGATTTGCACAAATTACGCAGAACACACCAATAGAATTACCTCATTTAGTTCAAACGCTGATTTCAACAAGGCTTTAGTATCTCATAAAATAAAAGTTGAAAGCATCGAAGAAGATTTAAAAGAGTATTCGTCCGAATACAGTCGACAATTGGGCATAATTGGTGACTTAGCTTGTCTATCTGGGGATACATCTGAGGGGCGCCGTTATTTTTTTAAAGCCCTTGAGGTTAATCCAATTAATCTAAAAGTATGCGCG
The DNA here is from genome assembly GCA_021772515.1 of Opitutales bacterium. Lineage (GTDB taxonomy): Bacteria > Verrucomicrobiota > Verrucomicrobiia > Opitutales > UBA2987 > JAJFLU01. Next base: position 131,353 of record JAJFLU010000052.1, on the reverse strand, counting down.
GCGATATTATTTTCACTGTTCGGGGTGCGTGTATATAGAAGTATTCGCGCTCAATATTACAATAATTGATAGATGAAAATCGTTTATTTTGCCTCAGGTATTCGAGGGCTCATCTGCCTGAAAGCTTTACTCGAAAACAATTATGAAATTACTGCTTTAGTGAGTAATGGTGATGATTCGAAGTTGCTAGATATTGGTAAGAAATATTCAATATTGCATATAGAGAACTCAAAGCCAAATACCGCTATTTTTGCTGAAAAATTGAAAAAATTGAAGCCTGATCTTTTTGTCTTATCTGGTTATAATAAGATACTGAAACCACAAATTTATTCCATACCACCTCTTGGAACAATCAATTTGCATGGTGGTAAATTGCCACAATACAGAGGGGCGGCTCCAATTAATTGGCAAATTATCAATGGTGAAAGTGAAGGTGGCTGCTGTATTCTCTATGTGGATGAAGGAATCGATACCGGTCCCTTATTACATCAAGAAAAATATACTATTGAGCCAGAGGATACCCACGCATCCGTGCTTAAAAAGACACTCGAAATATTTCCTCGAATTCTCCTTCAGGTTATTGGGGACATAGAGAGCAACAGTATTCAGGGAATCGCTCAAGACTCAACTAAAAGCTGCCATTACACTCGTCGCTATCCGGAAGATAGTAAAATTTTGTGGAGTAGTATGATCGACCAACAAGTTCATAACCTTGTTCGCGCGATGCACGGCCCTTATCCTCCTGCATTTACCTATTGTAAGGACGAAAAAGTGGAAATTATTGAGACTAGCTTATTAGCCGAGGAAATCCGCGGAATTAGTGGACGCATTCCTTTAAAGCGTTCAGAAGGAGTTGTGGCAATATGTTTGAATAGAGGAATTATAATTAGAAAAATTAAAGTGAATGGTGAATTAGTTGATCCGTGCAAATATTTCAATATTGGTGACAATCTTGAGTAATAATAGGAAAATATGGAAACAGTTTTAATTACAGGTGGAGCCGGACTTGTGGGATCATGGGTTGCGCGTGGATTACTTGAACAGGGATACAAAGTGATTGTCTATGACAATTTTGCGCACTACATTTCTCCGTTTCACAACCGAATAAAGAATTACCTTGATTTGAGATTCGAGGGTATAATTAGCAAGGTTACATTTGAAAGAGGTGACACCACAAATATTAGTCATACACGTCGAGTAATTAATCATCATAGGCCAACATATATTCTACATTTGGGAGGAATGCCCGTTGCTGATTTATCTAATAAACATGTAGAGGAAGCGGTTGAAAGCATTTTGATCGGGACCATCAATGTTCTGGAAATAATAAAGGATCTTGAATATATTAAAAAATTTGTTTTCGTATCGTCAAGTATGGCTTATGGTGATTTTACAGAGATTCCTTGCGCGGAAAATCACCAAATGCGCCCTAAAGATATTTATGGTGGCTCTAAGTATGCGGGTGAAATCATGACACAAACGTTTGCTCGACGTTTTGGAATCCCGATCAGCATTGTTCGGCCATCGGCAATATACGGACCATGGGATATTAATCGAAGAGTTAGTCAAATATTTGTAGAGAATGCCTTACTGGGAAAGGAACTACGTTTGGATGGCGGTGGGAAACTGGTGTTAGATTTTACCTACGTCGAGGATGCCGCGCAAGGCCTTATTCTAGCTTTGCTAAAACCGCAAGCAATTGGTGAGGTTTTTAACATTACTTTTGGCCGCGGATATTCTTTACTCGAATTTGCAAAAATTCTAAAAGACATTGAACCGTCATTGATATTCAGAGTTGTCGATGATCGAGATGAGCATCGACCCTTACGGGGCGCATTGTCAATCGAAAAGGCAAAACGTATGTTGGGTTTTTCGCCATGTTATCCTCTGGAGAGAGGTCTCAAACTATATGTAGATGCCTATAAAAAATTGGGAATTTTAAATAATGGATAAAATACCGTTATGCAGACCGTTTCTTGGCGAGGAAGAGAGGCAATCTGTTCTCGAAGTTCTAGAATCAGGATGGTTGACGCATGGTTCCAAGAATAAGAAATTTGAGGATAATTTTGCTCAATATGTAGGTGTAAAACATGCTATTACTATGAACTCTTGTACGTCTGCTTTGCATATCGCCGTTGAGATACTTGGGATAAAGGGTGAGGTTATCCTACCTAGTTTTACATGGGTAGCTTCTGCTAATGCTATTGTAACCGCTGGGGCACGCCCTGTATTTGCAGATATTAAGGAAGATACCCTCAATATAGATCCTAAGGCAATTGAAAATTTGATAACGAGTAGAACCGAGGCCATTATGCCCGTCCACTATGGAGGTCAATGCGCCGATATGACAGCTATGGTTAATATTGCTAAGAAAAATGGGCTTGCCCTTATTGAAGATTCAGCCGAAACGATTGGAGGGAAACATAACGGTCAAATGGCCGGAAGTTATGGTGTGGGTTGCTTTTCATTCTTTCCTACTAAAAACATGACCACAGGTGAGGGTGGTATGCTGACAACCAGCGATTCCGATCTCGACCGTAAGGCGAGAATACTAATAGGGCATGGTATTGATAATACGACTTACCAACGCGAATCATCTGATAAGCCTTGGCGTCGAGAAGCGAGTCAAATAGGCTACAATTATCGAATGAGCAATATACTAGCTGCCATTGGTATTTGCCAATTAGATAAGCTTGAAGAAATGAACTCTCGCAGACGTCACCTAGCCGCCGTTTACAACAATACTTTAGAAAGTATAGGAGATATTATCAGGCCATTTGAAAGTCATGATAGCGTCCATGTTTATCAAATGTATGTCATACGGGTAAAAGATACTAAACGTCGAGACGGTCTGGTGTATTTTTTGAGAGATAGGGGGATTGGCGCTTCAGTGCACTTTGATCCGCCGTTACATAAAATGAAACCGTACGAAGATTATTGCAACCCATGCCGAGCACTATCGGTAACCGAAAAAATATGTTCGGAAATTGTTACATTGCCAATTTATCCAGGTATGTCCGTAGAGCAGGTGGGTCAGATCTGTGATTCAATAAAAGCCTATTTTAAATAAATGGTGCTTTATATTCAAAGATAATTTACGCTACGGTAGATGGTAAATGAGATTATGGTGAAAAAACTACCGCCAGATGATTTACCTTTAGTAACTGCGGTAGTTACCACATATAACCGATTTATAGAGGCAAAAAGAGCAATTATAAGCGCCACGAACCAGACATATGAAAAATGTGAATTGATCGTAATTGAGGACGGCTCTCGAAGTGGTATTCAGGAGTGGATATCCAGGCTAAATATCTCTGATATACGATATGAGCGAATCCCGGAAAATCGAGGCTTATCAAGTGCGCGTAATGAAGGCCTACAATTAGCGCGAGGAAAGTATATTACTTTTCTTGATGATGACGACGAATGGAGACCCAATAGGGTAGAGGTACTCGTCGCGAAAGCTGAAGCCCTATGCGAGAATGAAAAAAATAGATTTGGTGTGATACACTCCAGCCTTGAAACCAGGTTTCCTAATAGTAGCCGTGCCCCAAAGATACAAAAAGCAGCTAACGCGGGATTTTTAAAAAGCGCAATATTAAGGGAGGGAGTGCAAACAATATCATCATCACCGATGTTTTTGACGGAGGCTTTGAAGCGAGTGGGCGGATTTGATGAGGCACTTACCTCTGGCGTCGACCATGACATGTGGATGTCGCTCGCGGTTGGAGGGTATTGGTGTGTAGCTGTTGAGGATTCACTGGTAATATCCTATAGCCGGGTAAATCGCTTCACAATGATGAACAACGCTACTGAAAGGATCGAGGGAGTTGATAAATTTGTTAGAAAATGGAGTCCGGTATTTATGGATTGGTACGGTGAGAGGGATGGAATTCGGTACGCTGAAAAATATTTCGTTAATGTTATAGGTTATTTACTTAGTTTTAAGGTTGCCGAAAGAAATTTTGAGGGAATTAGTGATTGCTTCAGTGCAATTATGAAATGCAGGAACTCTAGGTCACACAGTTGTATAGTAATATTGAAAGCTTTCATCAGAGGACTTTTAAAGAGAGTAGATTAGAGAACCGATATGCAATTAATAGTAGATTTCGATCCTAACGGACATCATCCGCACTATATCGAAATACTATTGAAGTGTGGATTTAGTGGTGTTCTGCTAACTTCTAGTGCGTTGTGGAACGAAGTGTCTGTTTTAGTGAAAAAATCTACTACAGCTGATATAGTTGTTCCTTGTGAAAATTTGCCAAGCCCAAAGAAACAATTTGAGATAATCGACAAGTTACTAATTGACAACAAGAATATTACAGAATGTCTACATCTGCATTTTGACAGTTTAACGATTCAAGGTTGGTGGTATTATTTAAAGTACGCACTTCAAGTGAACCCACGTATTTCTTTTGGAGGTATATGGTTTGGATGCAATTTCTTTTACATTAGAGTGTATTCTCCAATCGATTGGGTAAAGTACGCAGCGGGTGTCTGTTATATTTATTTTCTTTTATATAGTGTTCCCAATATTAAAATATATTTTCTAAATAATGATATAGTTAAGCACTTTAAGAAATACTCTTATATAAAAGAAAAGATCCACTGGTGTCCTGATCCCTATAAGTATGATAAGCGTCGTCTTAACATTATTGTCCCTCAAAATAATCGGGAAAATGATACTCTTCTAATTTTAGGATTTCACTTCCCACATAAAGGGACTTCTTGGGCACTTCGTGCTTTGTTGACGTGGAGAAAACCGTTGAGAATTATTGTTGGAGGAGTTATCGATAAAGATCCGGATATCAAGGAAATCTGCAAGCAATTTAAACCGCCAGTTACTGTGGAATTACACGACAGACGATTATCGGATGATGATATCAGTGAATTGTATTCGAGATCTACGGTATTAGCTTTACCTTACAGGAATTTTGGAGGTAGCAGCGGAATATTTGTCAATGCCTTGTATCGAGGATTGCCGGTTGTAGCAACCGATTGGGGTATACTAGGTAAAAAAACCAAGGAATTAAAGGCGGGTTCAGTATTTACTCCCAACAACGAGAAAAGCTTTTTGTCTAGTTTGGAAAGTGTTTTATCAAACTCAAAGAATTTACACGATAATCAGAATGTTCAAAAATTCCTGATAAATAATTCTCCGGGAGCTTTTTTTATGGCACTAACAGGAAGGGAGGCAGACTAGTTGAACGGGATATGCTTAAAAAATTCTTGATATATATTTTAAGAAAAGTGTTTGGAGAAAGATGTCTCCAATGGATTCATTCTTTGCGATTTGTTTATCTTGTTAAATATAATAGGAATCGAGAGGCAGAAATGGATCTCATTCCACTAATTATGGCAAAGGACAATGTTACTGTAGATGTGGGTGCTAATGGTGCAAATTGGACTTATCATCTGTCAAAGATAGTTGAGGGAAAGGGGAAAGTATTTTCTTTTGAGGCGGATCCATATTATGCTAACGTAACTGAAAAAACGATAAAAATGCTTGGATTAAAAAACGTTGAATTTTTCAGCTATGGCCTTGCGGATGCTGATAAGAGCGAACAGCTTAAAATTTATGATCACGATGGTAATCGCTATAGGGGCTTGAGTTATATTGCAAGGGGAGGTAAAAATGAATCTGAAAAGAATGTTTTAATATCTTTAAGGAAATTGGATGATCTTGTGCCTAAGTATCCTAGATTGAGTGAGACTAAAATGATAAAATGCGACGTAGAGGGTTACGAATTGAGTGTGCTTAAAGGAGCAAGAAAACTTATAGCTTCAACATGTTGTGCTTTAATTCTAGAAATCGGGCATAGTTACCGTTATGGAGTTACCGCTAATGATATTTTTTCCTTTCTAGATTCAATGGGTTATAGTGGTTATCTCTATAAGTCTGCTAAAAGCAAGACTGTAGATTTTAACGAATCCTTATTTAGTTCCAGGCAAGGACGTAATGTCTTATTTTTACCAAGAGAGGATTCAGAGCGGCACCTTGTTTTGAGAAGCAAATTGCAGAAAATATCTTTTAGTAAACTTTAGCCATGGAACGCTCCCTCATAATTTTGGCTCATGGATGGCCATCTGTTGACAATGGCTACGGCTTGGCCGCATTGAGCTCTCTTACAGCCTACGCATCAAGATATCATGACATTCAATGTGTGGGATTAACCGAAAAAGGTCCAACTTTGGATATAATAAGCAGCTTTCCTGATGTAAAATTTGTTCATTTACCGGTCACTAGGAAAAGTTTACTATGGCGTTTTCTGTCCAGTATTTTATCGAATCAACCAGCTTGCATTCATCAGTTTAAAAGCCGTAATCTTATTAAAAAGATTTTGAATATCGTGGAGCATCCGCAAAAAAAATATGGCGTTAATCCCGTGGTCATATTTGAAGGTATTCCTGTTGCATTTTTTCAAAGCGACTTAAAGCGTGCTAATCCGGAAATAATTACCGTGATTCGCAGTCACGAGGTGCTCACAGAGGCCTTTTCTGATTTCAGTAAGCAAGGAAACCTATTGAAACGTATTGCGTGGAAATTTGAGGTGCTCAAGATCGGTAGATTCGAAAAATATGTCTTGAAAAAATCTAGCGTATCCTGGGCGATTACCTCCAGAGATAGATTAAACTATAAGAATATCTATAATATAGACGTTGATGGGGTTATGGGTGTTTTTCTAGTATTGCCCGATAATAATAAACTACAATCAAAGAGCACAAAAGCAATAATTAGTATTGGAACCATTGATTATCGTAAAGAAGGAGGTCTGCATAAATTTATTCAGGAAGCATGGCCAATTATCAAATCAAAATCGCCAGAATGTCGCTTAATCTTAGGTGGAATTAACACCGAGAGATACGATAATCGGGAAAGTGGAATTAGCGGGTTAGGCTTTATATCCGATATAGAGCAGTTTTTGGAAAAAGGGTACATTTTTCTTAATTCTCAACACATAGGATCTGGCATTAAATTAAAAAGTTTAGTTGCTATGGCATGGGGAAAGCTACTTGTGACAACCAGTGTTGGCGTACAGGGCATAGATGGTGTCCATGGAGAGCACTTTTTGTGCTGCGATAAATCGGAAAACCTGGCTGAATTGATCATTGAGGTTCTGGAAAACCCGCAAGACAAAAAAGTAATCGCAGAAAATAGTAGGGCATTTGTGGAAAAATATTACTCCCGAGAATCATTTTTAGAGAGTAGTTTACCATTGCTAGATCGCTTTGGGCCGTAACTCGTTTATATTGGAAAACTGTGGCCTATAAACTTTAGTAATTTAAAAGTATATGAAAAGATGTTTTGATTTGTTGTTTTCAGCACTATTACTATTGATGTTGTGGCCGCTATTGCTGCTTTTGGCAATATTTGTGCGAATTAACTTTGGGACACCGATTTTCTTTTGTCAAAAACGACCTGGTTTGAAGGGGAATTTGTTTACTCTATACAAATATCGAACGATGAGAAACATTCACGACAAAAAAGGGCTTCCTTTGGCAGACGAAGAGCGTCTTACTAATTTTGGGCGATTTTTAAGAAGCTCCAGTCTTGATGAGCTTCCCGAACTCGTTAATGTTTTAAAGGGAGAAATGAGTTTGATTGGACCAAGGCCGTTATTGGTACAGTATCTCGAACGCTACAGTCCTGAGCAGTTTCGACGCCACGAGGTGCGCCCGGGAATTACTGGTTGGGCTCAGATAAACGGCCGAAATACGATTTCCTGGCAGGAAAAATTCGAACTCGATGTTTGGTACGTCGACAATCATACCTTTTGGCTGGATATTACGATACTTTTTTCAACAATTTGGAAATCGTTAAAAAGAGAAGGTATATCTGAAGATGGGCGGGCTACGGCGTCAGAGTTTATGGGAAATAAGCCCTCCGAGGCTGTTCGTGAAAAAAATATTTAATTATTATAGAGAAACTAATAATGAAGAATTTGATTATTATCGGTGCTGGAGATTTCGGGCGAGAGGTCTTTGAATGGGCTAGCCAGTGCCCGGAGAATAACAACAAATGGAGAATTACGGGGTTTTTGGATGATAACAATAACGCCTTGAATGGCTACGCCCTTCCGGTTGGCTTAGTGGGGACTATAGCAGATTATCAACCGAATCCTGACGATGTTTTTGTATGCGCCATCGGCAGCCCGAAAATCAAGAAGGCTTGTGTTGAGAAAATATTGGCCAAAGGGGGACGATTTGTAAATGTGGTGCATCCATCGGTTGTATGCGGCAACAATATTACGCTAGGTCAGGGAGTTATCGCCTGCCCCGGTGTAATTATGACAGTAGATTTACAAATAGGCAGCTTTGTTAGTTTCAACTTAAACAGTACCATCAATCACGGCGCAGTGGTTGGTGACTATTGTCAAACCAGTTGTTTTTGCGACATAACAGGCAACGTTAAATTAGGCGAGGGAGTCTTCATGGGCAGTCACGCCTCGATACTTCCGGGCTGTAGTATTGGTGATTATGCCGTAATTGGAGCAGGCTGTATTGTGACACGTGATGTGCCTCCTAACACGACCGTTGTGGGCGTACCGGGCAAGCCATTAATAGCCGGAGATTGATCTTATCCACGGAGTAAAATCTTTTGAATAGAAAGCGAATTTACCTATCACCTCCGCATATTGGCGGCGAGGAGCGAATGCTTGTTGAGGAGGCCTTTTCCTCGAACTGGATAGCTCCTGCGGGTCCACATTTGGAGTGCTTTGAGCGAGAATTTTGCCATTATGTCGAGGCGTCCCACGCTGTTGCACTCAGCTCTGGGACCGGAGCGCTGCACCTTGCTCTTTTACTCAACGGAGTTGAAGCTGGTGATGAAGTTTTATGCTCCACTTTATCCTTTGTCGCCTCGGCAAATCCTATTCGCTATGTGGGAGCCAAGCCTGTGTTCATCGATAGTGATTTTGGTACCTGGAATATGGACCCTAACCTACTGGCCGATTGGCTAGGTCGGCGAGCGGAGAAAAAACGCTTACCTAAAGCCGTTATAGTAGTTCACCTTTATGGTCAATGCGCGGATTTGGACCCGATTCAGGAAGTTTGCGATCTCTATGGAATCGCCGTTATTGAGGATGCCGCCGAAGCGCTTGGCGCAACCTACAAAAACCGATATGCGGGTACGTCTTCTTCGACCGGAATATTTTCGTTTAATGGAAATAAGATTATTACAACCAGCGGTGGCGGAATGCTTGTTTGTAAAGATGCCGAATGGGCAGAAAAAGCTCGTTTTTTATCGACGCAAGCGCGGGATTCTGCGCCGCATTATCAGCATTCACAACAAGGCTATAACTACCGCCTCAGTAATGTACTGGCGGCAATTGGTCGGGGCCAACTGGCCAAATTAACTGAATTTATTGCCGCCCGTCGATCCAACTTTGATTACTATTTTGAATCTCTGGAAGATTTAGCGGGTATTGGCTTTATGCCGGAGCCGAGCTATGGCAAATCCACCCGATGGCTTTCCTGCATAACGATTGAAGAGCGAGAATCTGAAGTATCTTCCGATAAAATACGAATAGCCCTCGAAGCGGAGAATATCGAGTGCCGACCAGTATGGAAGCCACTCCACCTACAGCCGCTCTTTGCCCATTGCGAAATCATCGGAGGGGAGGTTTCCGAAAAACTGTTTCGCACAGGACTTTGCCTACCTTCGGGTTCGGCTTTAACGGAGGAGCAATTGAGCCGTGTTGTTGCGGCGATTAGAAGCTGTTTTTAAATTACCCTTGGATAATTCCCAAAGTTTTGCCAAACCAATGACCAAAAAAATGCCATATTTTTCAGGACTTCTGCGGTATTTACTACCGTCGAGAATTTCCCTGCTTTTTTTGGCCTATTCCATCGCTTTAATACTGAGTCTTTTTCTCGCCTATGAATTGCGTTTTGATTTTGTGGTTCCCTCTGAATGGAAAAGCCTTCGCGTAGAAAATTTCTTATGGATAGTCCCGCTCAAGTTGATTTTACTTCTGTTTTTTGGACAATTTGGAGGACTTCTAAGCTATTTTCGCCTTCCCGATTTTTATCGAGTATTCGGCGCATTGGGTTTAGCCGGAATATTTTTAGCGAGCGCGTGGTACATATTTGAAGGAAATCCTTTTCCGCCCCGGGGAGTCATCCTGGGAGATTTCGTTTTTTCCCTGGTATTTATTGGTGGATTTCGGGTCGGACTAAGAGTTGCGCGGGAAAGATATTTAGATGGAAAAGCCAAACTTACAAAACAACGGCGGGTTGCCATTGTGGGCGCTGGTGATGTGGGTGCGACGATCGCTGCGGACATGCTGGCGCGAAGGGGTTTGGGCATGCGGCCTGTAATTTTTTTGGACGATAACCGGAAAAAATGGAGGAAACATGTTCATGGGATAACGGTTGTGGGAAGTCCCGATGATATTGCGATTGTTAGCTCCAAATTTGGAATTGAGGAAATTATCATAGCAATGCCCTCGGCTCCCGCGCGCCGGATCCGGGAAATCGTCGATAGGGCCGCAAAAATCGGGTTGAAAGCTGAGATTGTGCCCTCTTTGGCGGAACTGACCACCGGTCGGGTCCGGGCCAGTAGAGTGCGTCCGGTCGAGATTGAAGATTTGCTGGGCAGGGAGAGCGTGAAGCTTGAATCGGATAATATACGGCAGATGGTTGCGGGTCGGCGGGTTCTCGTAACCGGCGCGGGTGGCAGCATAGGATTCGAGTTGAGCCGGCAGCTTGCTTTTTATGGACCGGAACGGCTGTTTTTGCTGGAGCGGGCCGAAATTCAGCTATTCCACGCTGAACAAAAAATGATTGATGATGGTTATGAGTCGGTTTTGCAGCCAATCATTGCGGATGTTCAGGACGGGACCCGGATTCGGCAAATTTTTGAGGAATTCAAGCCGCAAATCGTTTTTCATGCCGCCGCCCACAAGCATGTTTACCTGATGGAGCGCGAGCCCGAGGAAGCCGTTAAAAACAACGCCTTGGGAACTCAGTTGCTAGCGGATATTTCGAGTGAGTTCGAGGTCGAGAAATTTGTATTCATTTCTTCCGACAAGGCGATAAATCCAATCAATGTCATGGGTGCCACCAAGCGATTGGCCGAAATATATATTCAGGCGCTCAATTTTGCTGAGGGTAATCGGACAAACTTCATGGCGGTGCGTTTTGGCAATGTGCTGGGGTCATCCGGGAGCGTGGTCCCCATTTTCCGCGAACAGATCGCACGGGGGGGGCCCGTCACGGTCACACATCCGGAAGTGGAGCGGTATTTCATGACGATACCTGAGGCGGTTGGTTTGGTATTGCAATGCGCCACGCAGGGAAATGGCGGTGAGATATTTGTCCTCGATATGGGCGATCCGATAAAAATATTGGATATGGCGACGCAAATGATCGAACTGAGCGGGTTTCGGCCCGAAACGGATATCGAAATCGCCTTTATAGGTCTGCGGGCGGGGGAAAAACTGCATGAGGAAATCCACCGGGATGAGGAAACTCTGGCAGAAACGAGGCATCCTCGCATTTTGCGCTATTTATGCGATGCGCGACCATTGGAAACAGTGCGAGGAGATTTTGACCGGTTGAGGCAAAAACTGGAAAGCGGCGGTGGTATTGGGAAACGTGTTCAGTACAAGGAACTGCTTAAAAGCTGTGTTCCTGAATATATGCCCTTTCTGGACGAATGATTCGTCTGGGGTCTGGGAATCTGGTCAATACGATTTATTGTAAACTGCGCCAGCGGTATCGGTAAAAATAATTTCGTGTGTGGACTTGTTGATTCCCGAAAAGATTATACCCAAGGTTTCATCGACGACGGCACCTACCGGAATAACCGAACTGCCGACCAGGATTTTGGCGGAACTACCACCGCCCATCGTGCCTTTGATGACCAGGTTATCGATAAAGGCCATGATATTTTCGTCCTGCACAGGCTCGAAATGCTGCTGAATTTCGGCGGGTTCGGGGGCGGGACTGGTGGTTGGGGTTGCCACCTCTATCAACGCGGGGCCTTGTTCAATAGCATCCTGAAACGAAGCAACAGCGCCTGCTGATGTATCGGAAGATTGGACTGGCGCCGGAGTGCTATCGGCAACTGCTGGTGTTGTAGCTGAATCTACAGCTTCATCGGCAGGTGCCACGGCTACCGTTTCGGCAGATTTTTCACCCGGTGAACCAGAAAAGGTGGAGAATACAAAATATCCAACTGCTGCAAAGATTCCAACCACGACAGCAGCCCCAAGTATCAATTTAATGGGCGATACATTGGATTTCTCAGTATCTTTGCCGGTATCTTTTGGCTGTTGTTTCGCTTTAGCTTTTGGTGGTGGCGGCGCTTTGACAGCCTTTTTTTTCGCCTCCGGGGGTTTCGACAATTTAACTTTGGCTTTTGGGGGAGGAGGCGCCGGGACTGGTTTCTTTTTTACTGGTGGTGGCGGTGGGGCTGGTTTTGCTGTTGGGGGAGGAGCTTTGACTGCCGCAGGTGGAGGCGTTGGAGATGGAGGCGGGGCGGTATCGGCCTCAGCTGAAGTCGGAGGCTCGGAAGGCGCCGCCGCTGCTTGATCTTTGACTGGCTCTGCCGGTGTAAAAGGTTTGGTAGTCAGCCCCCTGATTTTTATGCCGGGTTTTTTGGCCCTGGCAGGTGGGGTATCGGGTTTAACCTCTGCTGCTGCTTCCGGAGATTTGGACTTGATTCCAAGGTTAAGCGAGGTGCCGCCCTCAACTGGCTTTGGTTTGATGTCAAAAGGCCCTGCTTCGGCCTCCGTTTTCTCGCTTTTGGCTTCTTCCTCCTTAGGAGATTCCTCTTTTTTGAGGCCCAAAGACAGTTTCGGTTTGCTGGGTTCAATGTCACCCGACGGAGAAGTATCCACCACCGATTTTTTTGGTGGAGAAGTTGCTTCGGGTGCTTGACCAGTGTCCGCAGAAGGCGTCTTTTTAAGTGAAAGACGTATCTTTGGAGGGCTTTCAGGGGTTTGCGAACCCTCATCCCTGGGGTCATCAGTAGTATTTGGTGTATCTGATTCCGGCATCGTCTATAAATATGATTCGCTCTTTGCTAATGGAAATTACGCGTAATTTCAAGTCGCGGTTTATAATTGAATTTAGTCGAAAAACCTTGTTGTCCATGAGAACCTTGCTGTTGGTGCCTGAGAGGCGGATTCCCTGGATTTCCATTTTTTCGATATATTCAACCAATATCGGGTTTTGAGTAGTTGCGCGTGGGGCGGAAGGCGCGGGAGTCGGCCTCGGCTTGGCCACGGGCGCTGGGCGGGCCTGGATAGTGGGTTTTGGACTTGCGGCAACCGGGACTGGTTCAGGCTTGGCCGCTACGGGAACCGGAGTTGCAGGTTTTGAAGCACTATCAACAACTTCATCAACCAGCCCTGCATTTAAGCTACCTTGGGTTACGGTTTGGCGGACCAGATCAAATCCCTTTTTGGGAGCGGCGGGTTTACTTTCTGTCTTGGCAATGACCGGAACCGGAACAGGGGCCGGGGCCACTGTTTTTTTGACCGGTGTAGCGACCGGTTTGATGGGGACGGGAGCAGTGTTGGCTACGGGTTGGGGGATCGGGGGCGCCGGTTTAGAGATCGGGATGACCTTTTGTGGGGGTGGAGTTTGTGAAGAAGCTGGGGTTGGGGTTGGCGTTGGAATCGATGCGACGGCAGTTACCGGGGCATCGGTTTCGGGCTCGTCCTTGCTGCCATCCATAAGCCCGACGACCAAAAACGCGATGGCGCTGCCGAAAATTCCGAGAACTACGACGGCGGCAAAAAATATTTTCAGTAGCTGGCTTTTACCCATTCCATGGGATGACGGGCCGCTTTGCCCAATGGGAGGCGGTGGCGCATTATCGGTGGAATGCGTCTTCTGAGCTTTTTTCAGAGCGTCGTTAATAAGGCTCATGCAATTCTGATATCCTTCAAGGCTCGCCTGACATCCCAATAGTTCACGTTGTCCGAAGACCTAGTAAAAGCGGAGAGAAGTGATTTGTCACATATATTATTTATCATTCTCGGAATTCCGGCGCTGGACTTAAATATTTTCCGGTAGGCGTAGGATGTAAACCCGGGGCGCCCCATACCGCCCGCCATTGAAAGGCGGTGTTGTATGTAATGAATCATTTGCTCTTCCGAGAGAGGCGAGAGGTCGAAATGGACGAGGATTCTCTGCCTTAACTGGCGCAGTCGTTTCTGGGTCAGCTTCTCATTTAGCTCGGGTTGTCCGATCAAAATGATTTGCAGCAGTTTCTGCTTATCGGTTTCGAGGTTGGAGAGTAACCTGATGTGCTCGAGGGCGTCAAAATCCAGATTTTGCGATTCATCGATTATCAGGACGATGTCCTTGCCCGCGTGAATACGATCCAAAAGGGCGTGATTGAGCTGATTGAGGAGGTCGTTACGGCTTCGCGCCTTGGCATCTTCGCCGAGTTCTGTGAGGATCGCCTTGAGCAATTGTGTTTCTGAAAGGCGTGGATTGAGAATGAGGGCGGTATCGTATATTGCCGGGTCCAGCTCATTGAGCAGTTTGCGACAAAGGGTGGTTTTGCCGCATCCGACTTCCCCTGTCAGCACGATGAATCCCTTTCTTTCCTTGATCCCGTAGCGCAGGTATTGCAGCGCGTTCATGTGTGTAGGGCTGAGGAAAAGAAATTTGGGATCGGGAGTGATGTTAAAAGGCATCTCCCGGAAGCCGAAAAAACTTTCGTACATAAGGTTCTTAAATTCTGTTCTTACTCATAGCAAAAAATTTACGACTTTAAAAGTCGCAATCCGTTTTTTCTTTCCCGTAGCTTACCTCTTGGGTAAAAGGATACTTTTTAGGTGAGATGTCGGTTAATTTTCCACAGATAACAAAGATTGTCCTCAGTCTTTTTGGGATCGTTCTGGTAATGGCGATTTTGTCTTTTGGCGTGCTGTTTTTGCAGAGCTATCGTGAGTTGGAGCAATTTCAATCGAGGGAATCAGCGCTTGAGGAGCGTTTGAGTCTCATAAGAGAACAAATTACTCAACGCGAAAAATACCTGGACCTCGTTCTCCATGAGCCGAACTTTCTGGAGCGGGTTGTGAGGCAGAAGCTAGGTTATGCGCGGCCCGATGATACGATTTACCGCTTCGAGGATGAAGAACCGGAAGCGATTCCTGAATAAGGAAGCGGTTCCTGAATAAATAGATTCTCCAATAGTTTATTTTGAAGTCATTACGTAAACACCGCCCCAGTCTTTGGCTGGAGGGTTTTCCTTCATTTCCTGACAGCGATTATGGAGGACGGTCGAGGGTGTAATGCGTTTTTCACCATCCTCGTCGAACTGAAAGGGTTCCAAACCGGCCGATTTTTGCAAAAGGGTTATTGCGCCTGCCCAATCCTGTTCGATGTATTTTTCGAGGGCTAGATTGTAGGTTTGGAGGCATTCGAGCGTGGATTCGGGCTGCTTGTTATTGAAGCCCATGAGTTCATAAAGGGCTACCGGTTCTTGGCGGCCTTTGACAATGACCCTGTCCAGAAGCCGAAAGACAAAATCCGAGGAATCTTTTTCACTGGCGGTTTTTGTAGCCTCGGTCACGAGAGTAAAGGCGCCATAGGACTTCGCTCCACTTTCGCATCTGGCAGCCAGGTTCACCATATCTCCCATCATGGTGTAATTTAATCGGAATTCGGAGCCAATATTGCCCACCGTAGCCGTGCCGCTGTTGAGCCCGATACGGGTGTGCAGCCTTCCCAATACCGCGCCGAGGTAGTTATTTTGGTCTGACCACTCTTCTCGTATTTCCGCCAGTCTTTCCTGCATTCGGGCAGCGGTGAAACAGGCCTTGGCGGCATGATCCTCCATTTCCAGAGGTGCACCAAACATCGCCACGATGGCATCACCGATGTATTTATCGAGAGTGCCTCCATATTCCTGGAGAATATTGGTCATCTCGGTTAAATAAGTATTCATCACCTCCGTCAACTGCGTGGGGTTTAACCCTTCGGAAAAAGATGAGAAACTCACCACATCGCTGAAAAAAGCGGTTATGCTCTCCTCATGACCACCCAATTCGGGATCTTCGTCCGACTCCGCCATGCGTTTAACCATGACGGGGGAGAGGTAGGCGGAAAACGTGCGCCTCAAACGGTTTCGTTTGCGAACCTCCACGTAATAGTGGCAGCCGGCAGACCAAAGAAATGCCGTGGGCGCGAGAAAGAAGGGCGGAATGAGCCAACTGAAAAAGTGGCCGGTACTTCGGCATAGATAGGGAGAGAGCAACGCTAAAACCAGGGCCGCTCCCAAAGCGCAGAGGAACGAATTTCGAGGCCGAAGGAAAGTCAGGCAGAGGACAAGAATTAACCCTATGCCCAAAATGAGAAAAACTTCCGATTTCTTCGTGATAGGGGTAAACCAGTTAGCCTGAAGCAAATTATCCAGAGCCGCTACATGTAGCTCCACTCCGGCATAGAACGAGTGACGGCCCTTGCCTCCGTAGGGAGACCGAAAGGAGTCCTTCGAGCTGCCTGAAAGGCCTATGGATTCTTTTAATCCCAAAAAAACAACCTTATCCTTGAAGAATCCTTTCGGTAATTCATCTTCCAGAAGGGCGCGGGAAAAACTGGCCGACGGAATGTGGTTGGGTGGCCCCAAGTAATTCAGCCAGCGTTGTTCCTGCCTGCGCGGGCCGAGAATCTTGTCCATCCCCGGTGCGATTAGTAAGGCGGTCTTCCAGGTAGCTGAGGGTATATTCTCAGTTCCGGTGGCCAAAATCCGAATGCCTTGGTCGGGATCGATCGGGCTGAATATCATACCCCAGGCTTTTGCTCCCCTGCGAAAACGACCATAGGGCGGGTGGATGATCTCTTCGTACGAGGATTGTTCACCCTCCTGGCGATCTATTCCCGCTCCGAGTACTACGGCCCCGTTTTTGGCAATGGCTTCCTCGAAAGCCGTGTCGCTTGCTTCATTGGAACTTCTTTGCTCAAAAACTATGTCGTAAAATACCAGCTTCGCGCCCTCTTCGGTAAGCCTGTTAAGCAAATCGGCATGCAGCCTTCGGTCCCAGGGCCTGTCGTAAGGCTGATCGAGCATTTTGTGGGATAGTTCATCGAGATATACTATGAAATAATCGTCGGCCAGATTAGTGGTTTCATGCTCTCCGTAAACAGGATTATCGAAGAGCAGATCGTAACTTAACCTCCGGAGGCCCTCCCCATAGGGGTGGAGAACGAGGAGTGCTCCGAGTCCGCAGACCAGGAGAATTCCGAAAAAATACCGTATTAAACTGTTGGCCAACGAATTTTTCATATGGATCGAGGCCGCTAAATATCTTTTAGCTGCTGTCGGGAATCTACTGATCAAATCTCTCAATAACCAGTCTGAAAAATACCGGCGGATTTGCAGTGCTGGTGGCCTCCCACGTTTCCGTCAAGCTGTCTTCCGCGAACAAGGCTTGCCCGAGGTCGCTCCAGTTTTGCAAATCTGTCGATGTTTGCAGTTGATAGGTGACACCTTTGACATCTTTGGGCCGGATAAACTGGATCGAAGCGCTCCCGCCATTGTCGATAATATCAAAAGGAAGGGCCGCTGGATCGATCACGGTGGGGTCCATTCCAAGAGAAAATTCGAGCAAATTGACTATCCCGTCTTCCTCAAAATCATCGGTTTCACCACTTGGCCCTGCGGAGAGCCCCTCCTGCGTAACCCAAGTTGGGTAGTCCTGATTCGAGGCCGGTTCATCTACTTCTACGTTCAGGCTGCCTGTCACCGGAACGGGGTTACCGAATTCGTCCACGGCTGCGCCATCCTCGGAAGTGGCGGAGAGAGCGACGATTTGCGGGTAGGTCAAGGTGGGGTCGGTATTCGCTGTGACGAGCCCGCTTGCCGAGACGGAATACTTTTGTGGGTCGAGAAGCCAATCCGGTTGAGGGTCGGTTATTTCTTCGATAAATTCCTCGAGCGTAAAAGGGTCGAGGTAAATCGCGGTGGCTGCAAAATCTGATGAACCGACTGTTTCTACGGGCGCAATACCGGTTACACTGATATCCGTCAGGACCAGCCCGAAACATTCTCCGCAACCTTCACCCGGTGGTGGTGGGGGGGTGCCACCACTGAAATAGGGCTTCAATTCCTCTTCCTTTTTACTATCCATTGAGGAGTTTGTTGTAACGAGGCCCGTAGAGCTGCCCGTAGCTAAATTGGTTACAAATCCACGGCCAATGGAACCATCTTTTACCCCGTTCCCAGCCCTGTTTTCAACGATGAAGACGCTGTTGATAAACCGCTTATGCTTGAAAACCGGTTCGTTCGCGTTGGTAAGGAACTCGAAGAGGCTGATGGACTGAACGATCTCGGAAAGTTGCTCCACCAGGATCACATCCGTTACACTATTGGCGGGCACGATGGGAAGATCGAGGTCGGGCAGGTTGCTCCCGTCGAAAGTCACCACAAGGGCTTTGGAATCTATCGAAGAGGTGTTTTGAATGCGAAAACTTAGTTGGTGGGTCAGGGCCAGGTTTACCGTGGCGACGGCCAAATTCACGTCCTTGAATGTGAGAAAGGGTCCGTAATTGTGTACGATACGATTTAAATTTCCATCGGAATTGAAAAGTGAGATTTCCGTGATCGATTCTCCCAAATCAGGCTCGCCGGCCCCCGGAAATATTTCGAGATCAAATCGCCGTCGCACCGTGGAGGCGGTATCATCCTTAAAATTGATGGTTTGGGTTTTTGTTCCAGTTACCCCGTCCCCCCAAAAAACAACTGCGTTATCGATGATATCGAAATCCGTTGAAGCGTTGCCGGATAGCTGCGTCCCTCCCGTTAAAGATCTGGACAGAATTTTGCCATATTCGCCAACTACCACGGCGGTTCCGGCGGCAATAATGATATCGTAGAGGGAAGCGGCGCGGATTTTCAAAGTGGTCGGGTGAAATTCCAAGTCGTCCTCTGTCGTGATGATGAGGCCCTCACTACCGACAGCGGCGCGTAGTGAATCGGTCGCCGTTAGTGAATATAAGGTAAGATTCGCTCCGGTGCGTTCCTCCGTCCAGATAACACCTTCGGGTGAAGTAACCGCGCGCCCTTCTTCACCCACGGCCGTAAATCCGGTGGCATCGGCAAAAATAATTTTCCAAAGAACCACTTCACTATCTGTCGAGAAAACGGAGGACCATGTGGCCCCATCTGGGGAGGTAAAAATGGCGCCCCTGGAGCCAATTTTGCCTACGGCGGCGTAGAGGCTGTTACCGCCGGTGTTATCGCTTCCAAAAGCGACACTGTAAAAATCCCCGGAGGAGGTGTCCCTATTAACGGTGGCTGGGGTCCAGGTTTGCCCATCGGTGGAGTTGAGAATCGTATAATTTACCCCCACGGCGATAAAGGCATTATTGAGAAATTCGACTCCGATGAGAGCTTCGGTGGTGGGGGATGTTTGTCGGGTCCAGACCACCCCGTCGGGTGATGTCAGGATCACACCGCCATCGCCCACCGCCACGAATATACTTTTTCCGAAGGTCACGTCGAAGAGGTTGTCAAAAGGATCCGCGTGCACATCGTTGATTGTCCAGGTTATGCCGTCGGGAGAGGTCAGAGTTCCTTCTCCTGAACCCACCACCGTAAAAACGCCGTTGCCATAGGCCACGCCTGTCAGATCGTCAAAAACTCCCGTCGTTCTGGGTTTAAAAAGGGAAAAATCGGAAATGTTTGTCACCGTGCTGACCCTGACAGAAACCAAACCGGAGTTTCCATAAAGCCGTCTCAGCCCTACCTCAAAAGTGCCATCAGTCTCCCTCAGGAGGTGCCTGGTGGAAACAAATTCGACCAGCCCGGCGCTGGGAAGGATTGTGAAGGGGGCGTCGTTTATCGGCGTCTCATTGTTTTCCACCCAGGTCCAGGCCGGAATTGTGGCGATGCCTCGGAGCCAGGTTAGTTGCTCCAATCCATCGGCATGAGCGTTCCGCAGGGTGGTTTTAATCTCGTGGTTGATGCGAGGGGTTTCTCCGTCCGCTTCAAGAGGAGCCCCGGAGATGGTTCCGATGGTGATGGAAGTGATGTCATTGGTCAGGCCTCTCGCGGGGTTGTCCCAGATATTCCAATCGACATCGGCAAAAACGGCATAGAGAAAAGTCGGATTGCTGATACCTCGCTGGAAAAGGAAGAGGTATTCCTGCCATTCCAAATAAAGGGAGTCGGCGGGGAAATCGATTTGCACCTGCTCACCTGCGGCAACCCCACCGGGCGCGCCTAATGCGGCATTTGCCTCCGGGGCGAACCAATCGTAAAATCCGTCATTGGAATCCGCCGTACTGAAAGCAAACCCTCTGGCAGTCCACCGGATGTCGGTAAATATTATTCGCTCTCCGGCTGGAATATCTACCAATGCGAGCAAAATTATGCTGTTCGGAGTGACTCGAGTGAGAACCACATCTCCAGGATTGAGGGCGGTCAAAGGTATTGGAGCGGCGACCAATAATCCCAGCGTCGTCAGTAATATTTTAAGGGATTTCTTCACGGTTAATTAATCGAAATGAAGATTAGAAACTGATCCGCCCTGCGGCGATAAATGTTCGCTCGCGGGGGATTTGGTTAAAATTATTTAGCGGGTTGATCTGGTAGTCCTCATCGGTGAGATTCATTAATCCGAGAACAAATTCCCCTCGGTCACTTTTGAGCCGGTAGCCGACCTCGATATCCACCATACGGAAGGAATCGCCCGGCAAGACCGGATCATAATTGCGATTTTCCTGCCACCAATAAGTAAATTCACCACGGGCGAAAAATCCGTTCGAGGATTGGTAGTGAAAATTCCAGGAAATTTTGACCAGATCCGCTCCGAGGTTTTTCAGGACGGGGAAGGGGGCGATCGTTTCGGGTAATCCGGGGGTCGATCTGTCAATTTGGGCGTTATTCCAGACAAATCGCAGTCCCGTTGACCACTCATCGCCGAAAAGCCTGTCCAACCGCATCGCTACCTGAGTTTCTTCGTAGTTAAAAACTTCCTCGAAGGAAAAACCGTTTACATCGACCGGAGGAAACGGGAAAAACGCAGCCTCGAAGGCGTTTCTGCTCCGCTCGACATCCGAATCCCCCCGGAAAACGGAAAGGCCAAAATAGGTGTCCTCACCGAGCTTTCCGTCCACCGCAAAATTGGCGACATCGATACTGGAGGCGGGAATCGTGCCGGTCACGTTTTCCGGTATGAGTGAGCGGAAAGTCTGGATAAACCCGGAAACTTGATTCGGCTCCAGCCTGACCGGCTCATCAATGGAGAAGCCGGTTTGGGTCCGGCTGAAGGAGGCCCTGACTGTCCAGCCTTTGGTCGGGCTCCAGGAAAGGCCCGCTTTTGGCCCCACCTGATCGCTTTCTTTTTGGCCGGGAATGAGCGGGGCTTCCGCCAGATTAGAGGGAAATTCCACACGATCATAGGTTAGACCCAATGTGACGTTAAAACTTTGGCCTGGAATGGGCACCGAGTGATTGAAATAACTGTAAACCGTTTGGCGCGAAAAATCTTCCGAGACCCTTTGTTCGAGGAAATCGGCGAAAATCGGACTCGGTGTTCCCAATGTTGAAGCGCTTTCGAAATCCCCCGTTTGAACGCGACCACCGATAATCACGCTCGATGCGCCCCATGAATATATTTGCTGAATCTCGCCCGAGTAGAGTTCGAAGTTAGACTCGAATGTCCAATCGAGGGGCGGAGTGGCCTGTTGTGCGGGCAGGCCGTCCAGTGAACGGAAGAAGAGCACCGAGCGCGTTTTGTCCACGAGGCTTTGCTGGTTGTCGAGCCGGGCTCCCATCAGAATTGTGTGATTTCCGGGGGACCACTCGCGGTGAAAAGCGAGAAATGCGAGGGGTTCCTGCCGTTCACGGAAGCGGAAATCCGTGTCCCGCCCGAGAGAACTTTCCCCGATCGGGGTGTCGGCATCGTAGTGCAAAAACACATCGCCGTTTTCCGAGTCCTTGTATATTAAAAGGGCGTAAACGGAATCTCGCTCATTGAACTGATGCTTGAAACTTCCATAAATGACGGTGCGCTTGAGATCGTCGTTGAAAAAGAACTCATCGAACTCGGTGTGCTCGGCGTCCAGAT
Source organism: Opitutales bacterium (assembly GCA_021772515.1). GTDB lineage: Bacteria > Verrucomicrobiota > Verrucomicrobiia > Opitutales > UBA2987 > JAJFLU01. The sequence continues at coordinate 109,313 of JAJFLU010000052.1, read as the reverse complement.
AAAATGCCGATTTTCCGGACAGGATGGCGCTTGATAGGAGATATTCCTGCCGCCCATCGCTGCTGTAGGAGCCGCTCAGGCTGAGTTCCGGTCGCCTTCTGGTGAATAAACGCGAATATTCTTGCTGTGTGATGGCGGGAGAAAGATTACCCGCACCGACCGGCGAGAGGATATTGGCGAGGAAAAGTTCATTGGCCCAGGCTACCTCGAATCGCAAATTGATACCGAGAGGATCCCGCAACTCGTTATAGGAATTGGAGAGAAACCGGTGAGCCGAAAAATTGGAGTAATCCGCTGCCACGGCGTTTCCCGCTTCACTGACGGCCAATTCGCTCAATCCGGCCCGCTGCAAAATTTCCGCCAGATTTGCCCCGCGCACGGCCCGATCCTGATCGAGCAGAAATTTCGAGCGATAGAGCCGCCGGTTGTCATTGAGCTCCAGCGAGCGCTCCAACTCGTGGACCGCCTCATTGAATCGGTTTTGGGCGCGGTTCAGAAGGGCGCCATAGAGGTCGGGGGTGGGATCGGCAGGATCGATCTTACGGGCCAATTGCAGTTCGTGTTCTGCCAGGGAAAAATTCGATTCGATCGAGAATCCCTTGGCCAAATAGCTGCGCAGGAGGGAGCGGTTGGGCTCGAGTGCGGCCGCGTTTTGGAGGTGCTGTCGTCCTTCGGAAATATGGTTGAGAGCGATGTTGGTCAGGCCCAAACCGAGCCAGGCATTTCCGAGAGCGCCATCGAGGGCAATGGCTTCCTCAAATTTCTGCGAAGCTAGCGCTAACTTGTTTTCACCGGCCAGTATGAATCCCTCAAGGGAGGCCATTTGCGGATTTTTCGGAGAAAATTGGCGGGCATTTTCGAGGGCGGCTTTGACCGAGCGGGTTTTTCCGAAACCAAACTCGAGTTCGGCCACCCGCGCCCAACCAAAACCGAAACGAGGCGAAAGCTCGACCGCCTGAAGGGCCGTTTGCAATGCCTCTTCGAGACTGCCCCGCGATTGCAGATAATAAGAACGGGCCAGCAATTGGGAGGAGCCTTGGGGGGCCTTGGAGACATCCACCGTTTCGCCTTTGACCGCCGCCACGAGTTCCTCGAGGGCCATTGTTTGGGAATTCTTTGTTGTGGAATTACCTAAAAGCTTCACCGATTCATCCACCTGTCCAGTGGCCAGCAGCAGACCGGCGAAATAGATTTTCTCGGCCCGACTGAGCGGCCTGTCCTTCGGCGGGGTAAATTTGGCCAATGCCTCCAACAAGTTTCCACGGCTGTAAGCTTGTAATGAGGCCGCGTGGATATTCTTTTCGGAGGAATTTAAGGACAACTCATCGGGGTCGAGCACACCCGGATAATAGAGACTCCACTGGATGGCGCTGATGGCGTCGATAACCGCTGTTTTTCTGGGTGGGGCGCCCCTCGCGACCGTGCCCTGCTCGCCGCTTTCGAGCTCGATTGCTCCCAATGGATTGAAGAGGCGGACCGAGCCATCCATCAAGGTGAGAACCGTGGTTTCCGAGTCGTCCACGCTGAGCGCGAATTCGGTGCCCCGGATGGCTCCATTGGCGGTTGGGGTGACAAATTCCGTCTCATCGGCCTTCGATTTACCGAAAAAATAGAGCTTACCTTTTTCCAATTCCGTTTCCGGTTTGGGCTTGGCGCCCGAGGGCGGTTTCAAGCGAATGGTCGTAAATTCGTCGATTCGTAAAATGCTGCCATTGGGGAGTTTAATCGTGGCACGGCTGTATTCGCCAGTGCGGACACGATTTCCATAGTTTAATGGCTGCCCCACTTTTCCATTCACCCAAGGTTTTTTGCCAATCTCAACCTCCACGGTGTTCTCGATCGTCAAAAGTACACTCGACAGCTCCTTCGAGCCTGCCGGTTTTTGCGCCCACACGCTTGTGATCGAAAGAACCGCTAGGGCGAAAACAATGCCGAATACTAAAATTCCGCTGCTACTTTTTTCAAAAAAACTCACTTCCTCTGAAATTAACTCCTATAACGGAATTAAGTTGCCTTTGTTTACCATAAAACGGGCGAGACTCACCCCTTGTCCAAGAGTTCCCAATCCTTTTCAAATACCCTTATTTTCTCGTGTCCCATGATAAGGAATTTCACAATTTTGTCGATCCTATAATGAAGGAGCGTAAAACCTTCTGCCTGAAACGCTAATTGAAGTTCATTACCAAATTGTGAGCAATCTCCAGGAGGGCGGCTTTATTTTGCAGGTCACAGGGTAGAGGGAGTTGGGCGATTCCGATGAGGCGGCGCATGATTTCTACACCGGCGAAGGCTTGCATGAGCGCGGGATCGAATTCTTTTTGGGGTTGATAGCTTTTATAGAAAAATGAAATCTGGTTGGCATCTTGATTGCTCAAATGGAGATGGGCCAGTATGACACCTGCGTCGAATTCGGCGGGGCCGAAAAATCCGAACTCGGGATCGATGATGCGAACGCCGTTGGGTGTTTTCAGCCAGCTTCCGGGGAAATAGTCGCCATGCAGAAGGGTTTTTCCATCTTGTTGGTAAACCTCCCCCAATTGCCGGACCGTTGCCACAAACGATTGATCGTCAATCAGTCGGGCCGCTTCTTTTTTCAGACCGGGCGTAATGCCGTCAAGGTCGAGACCATTGTTTTTTAATAGCGGAAAATTGAAAATATGCTCGTGATTGAGCTCTCGCATATCCCGGTTGACCAGGCTGGAGCGGGCTTCTTCGTTAAACTCAATTTCGTGCAGGGCGGATAACCATTCACAAAGGGCGGCCAGATCATCGTTGATTAGAGGGTTTTTCGGGGAGTAAATATTTGTAAAATCGCTGGCATGTCCGAGATCTTCGACCGCGAGGACCCGCAGAATAGGATCGAGATCCAGCAATCGCGGCATTCCGTTGGCGACTTTCGGGTGGGCCTTGACCAGATCGTAAAATCGGGCTTCGCGGATGGCCCGGTCCCACGGCGCGGGGATTTGGGGGTATTTTTCGACCCAGGGGCGGGATTGCTTGAGGATGAAACTGCGCCCTTCGGTGGTCGAGATACGCAGGGTGTAGTTCATATTTCCTTCACCGGGTTTTTCGGCGCTGGATATTTCCTCAGCGTTTCCCAATAGCCCCCTTTTGCGCAGGTAGGTTTGGAGCCCAGCGGAATCGAGGGTATCAAGAAGTATTACCTCGGGGTGTTTGCTTAATAGTTCCTCAGAATTCATTGATAGGGTGTCCTGCAATAAAGAGCCTACAGCCGATGATATATTTCGAGACAAGTGAATATCTATTGCTTGCTCATGTACCGTGGCAGCTACTGCAAATCCGCGATGGTTCCGAAATCGGGATCATAGAGTCGTTTGTAGGAGCGCATGGCGTTGCCGTCGGTCATGCCGGCCAGGTAATCACAGATACGTCGCATTTTCCCTTCCTCGGTGCTTTCGCGGTCGATCCAGCCAGAGACATTTCGTGGTAAAATCTTCAATTTTCGTCGGGAATTTCCGATATAATTTTCGTAGTAAGCATCAAAAAGGCGCTGGAGGAAAAAGCCGCCCCGGAATTCGATCTTTTGAATCTGCGGCGATAGAAAAATCAAATCGCAGGCCACTGTTTTGTAGAGTTCGCATTCTTCCCTGATCGCCGATTTCACATTCAGTTGGTAACGGTAGCGGTTTGTTTTCGAGGACATGCAGTTCTCCACTTCGCTCAAACCGCAGGCCCGAATGAATTCCCCGATTTTGTTGCTAAAAACTGCTTCGATGCTGTTGTTATGGATCAGCTTGCTCAGATCATCGAGGCACGCCGATTGCCCGGTGGTGAGCGGGCGACCGTCCGCCCAATTTTTAAGCTGTGTAACACCGATAAATCCCGCCTTTATGCCATCGAGAATGTCGTGGAGGGAATAGGCGGCATCGTCGGCCCAATCGAGAATTTGGCATTCGATGCTTTTGAAATCGTTGAGATTTTTGCTATCAAGAAGATCGTCGGGAAGTTCGGCCTCTCCAAAAACGAAGGCCCGGCAGTCCTCCTGCTGATTGTAGAGGAAATGGTTGTGGGGGTAAACCGGGTTTCCCTGTTCATCCTTGGAAATCCTTTCGCGATAGAGATTTTTATACTTGAGAATCCCGTCCATAAACGCGCGGGTGGGGCTCATACCCTTGGGGTTGTCGGGACGCTCGTAAATGAGGTCCGCCACGATGCGAAGGCTCTGGGCATTGCCCTCGAAACCACCGTAGGGCCCCATCAATTCATTGAGTTTGCGCTCTCCGATGTGGCCAAAAGGCGGATGCCCGATATCGTGAGCGAGTCCGAGCGCCTCGACCAATTCTGAATCGATGAAAAAATCTGAGCCCAGGGATTCGTTTGCCGCTCGCAGATATTCACAAATTCCCCGGCCAATTCGCGCCACCTCGATCGAGTGAGTCAGGCGAGTCCGATAAAAATCATACTCCCCGGATTGGAAAACCTGCGTCTTTGATTGCAGACGCCGAAAAGCCTCCGTGAATGTCACGCGATCCCTATCCACTTGAAAAGGAGTCCGAATTTCATCGGGGGCTCGGGATTCCCTGAAAGTTTCGTAGTCGAAAGGTTGATAAAATTTATTCGGCATTAGTGGAGTGACTGCAGCTCTAAGGAAAACTTCGCAATGTCAAAATGGGCAATCTATTATGATGAAAGTCCTTCTATCAATCGAATTTACCTCGATATCAGTGAGATTCTGGCACGGCGAGGGCAGTTTAGGGTTGAATTAACTGAGTTTGCATGCAGATAATGGCCGATAATCTACTTGAATAGTAAAGATATACAACAAGCCTGAATTTAAAAATGGCAAAGGATTGGCTAGAGGGGGTCTCCGACTATTATGACGTAATTGTCATCGGCAGTGGGCTGGCCGGATTGACCGGGGCTAACTATTTGGCGAAAAACGGGCACTCGGTTCTGCTGCTTGAGCATCATTACCAATATGGCGGTTTGGCCACATGGTTTCGCCGCAAAGGGGGGCATATTTTTGATATTTCCCTGCACGGATTTCCCATCGGGATGATTAAATCTTGCCGCAAATATTGGACCAAGGATATCGCCGATTCCATTGTGCAGCTCAAGAATGTGCGGTTTATCAACCCGCAGTTCAATATCTGGACTCCTTTTGACAAGGCTCATTTTACCAATTTACTGAACGATAAATTCAAGATCGCAAGGGGGATTGGGGAGGCTTTTTTCCAGCGCCTCAAAACCATGAATTTTTACGACGATGTCACCTTGACGACGCGGGAGTTGTTCGAGGAGTTTTTTCCGGGCCGGGCCGATATCCACCGTTTGCTGATGGAACCGATTGCCTACGCCAATGGCTCAACCCTGGATGATCCCGCCATTACTTTTGGCATCGTATTTGGAAATTTCATGAACAAAGGGGTTTACACTTTCCGGGGCGGGACGGATACCCTCATTAAGAAAATGGTCGATGAATTGCGTAGCAACGGTGTCGATTTGCGCAAACGGGCTCTCGTGGACAAGGTGTTGGTCGAAGAACGCGATGGACAGCGCTGCATTGCCGGTGTGCAGGCCAATGGACGCCTCATTCGGAGCAAGGCCGTGCTTTCCAATGCCAATATCAAAAGCACCGTTCTGAAACTGGTTGGCCGTAAAAATTTCGACCCCGCCTTCGTTGATGAAGCGGAAAAAGTGCGCCTCAACTCGAGTTCGTGCCAAGTGTATATGGGTCTGAAAAAAGACGCCACCATTCCCGATATTGGGGATTTGGTTTTTACCTCCGATTGCGAAAAATTTTCCAGTGACGAATTGACCGACCTCAATACCAGAAGCCGCACATTTTCCGTCTATTATCCCGAAACCCGGCCGCACCTGAAAAACCCACGCATCGCGATCGTGGCCTCGCTCAACGGCAAATGGGAAGATTGGTCCGAGATGACCGATGCTGAATACCGCAAGGAAAAGCACCGGCTTTGTGAGGAATCCCTCGCCTCTTTGGAAAAACTTATTCCCGACATCCGGGAAAAGGTTGACCATATCGAGGCGGCCACGCCGCGCACCATCCGCCACTATACCCGTCATGTGGGAGGGGCCTCATTTGGGACAAAATATGAGGGACTTAAGGTTTCCATGGACCTTTCCAAACAGGTTTTGGGCCTATTTCATGCAGGTTCGGTCGGAATCATCATGTCGGGCTGGCTAGGAGCCATCAATTACGGGGTTATTACGGCCAACAAAATCGACAAAATGCTCTTCGACCATCACAAAAACCTCCAGGGAAATGTAGTCCGGGTAAAAAAAGTAAGAGCCGCCTTTGTCTGAGCGAGCCTGATGAACGAAGTTTACCGAACGATTCCCCATAGGCCACCGTTTTTATTTGTCGATGAAATCGTGGAAGTGACGGATGATTACGCCGTTACAAAACGCGATGTGCGGGCCGATGAGCCGCATTTTGAAGGACATTACCCCGGAAACCCCATCATGCCGGGAGTTCTTCTCTGCGAAGCCGTATTTCAAACCGGCGCCATTTATTTGGTGGAAAAACTGATACGCGAAGGAGGCTCGGCAGAAGACGCCACCCCGATTCTCTCCCGTATAAAGGAGGCCAAGTTCAAAAACATGGTCAAACCCGGCGACACGCTCACCATCGAAGCCCGTTTCAAGGAATCCCTCGGGAAATTCCACTTCCTACGCGGAACCGTTAAAAGAAACGACGGCAAACTCGCTTTGGCTATCGATTTCGCCTTGGCCCTCATCAAAGAGCGGAACTAAAATGGTTTAGGGAGAAAACCACCTCCCGACTCCACCAGATTTCCAGGTCGCATCTGCGAATTTGAGATAGAATCGATTCAATTATAAAAGGGGCTCCTGAATCGATTCGGGAGCCCCTTTATATATAGTAACAATCTGTCAAATCTGGTATTATGAACCGAGAAGTCTGAGTGCAACCTGAGAGGAAGCGTTGGCCTGAGCCAGCATGGCCGCACCCGATTGCACAAGTATATTATACTTGGCAAACTGTGTGGATTCGGCCGCGATATCCGTATCGATAATGCGGCTGTTGGCTGCTTCCAGGTTGATCCTGTTGATGGACAGCATCTCTCCGGCGAATTGGAGTCGACTCGTCTGAGCGCCATTGGTGGCTCGCAGGGTAGCAACCGACTGGATGGAATCCGTTATGACTCCAATCGAGATGTTTGCTACATCGGTGGCGGCTGTAACCGAGGTAATGGCGTTAATAAGATCCGATTTGGTAATCGAGACCGTCTGTGAACCATCCTCGGTGATAATGACGTTTGCTGTGCCACCTCCAAAGAGGCTTACACCATTGAATTTCTCATTGGTGAGATTACTCAGCTGTGTTTTCAGTTGATCGAACTCCACCTCGTAGTTGGAAACATCGGCAGTACTCTTGGTGATGTCCGACGCGAGTGTTTTCAACTCGGAGATACGATCCAGGATTTTACCAGCCGTCTGGTTGGCTCCATCCTGGGTTTGCAGGAACGAAATAGCGTTAGCGATATTAGCGTTAACAGCCTCCGTCCTCTTGATAGCTGCCATCATTTTCATGGACACGGCGAGACCGCCGGCATCATCGGCAGGCGAAGTGATTTTTATTCCACTCGAGAGCCGATTGAGACTTTTCTGCAGGAGCGCATTGCTCGTATTCAGATTGACAGATGCGGCTGTTGCCGCAGGGTTGGTATTGATAACTATTGACATTGATCTTCCTTGATTTTTTCCGGCAATTGCCCATTGCCAGGGGCCAATTTTTGGTCAGGGATTGGCACCCCAGACGTAACATCCGTGCTGCGACGCCTATTTTACGCTTAAAACCGGGGAAACTTAAGCAATATTTGCATTTATTGTGCATCTCAAAAATTCTTCAACCCGTTGATTTTCAAGGGAGAAGAATACCTGGAGAAACTGCTAATTAGTGGCTTAAAAAGGAGTTTTCTTCCGTAATTCTGCTTAAACTTAGGAAAAAATTTCCGTTACAAGCTCGTAACCGATTGGTTTTCCTATGGGAGAGATATATTTAGATCACGAAAAAGTGCTGTTCGATGGCCCGGAGCCTGCGGATGCGGAGGCTTTGTTTAATCTTCTCAACCAGATTATGGGGGAGCAGGAACGCTGTATTGTCAGTTTTGAGGTCGATGGTTGCGATTTTCTTCGCGGCCAAGTCAAAACTGATTTGCAGTCCTACGACAAGGTTGTGGCAACCTCTTCCCGGCGATCCAACGTCTATCGTGATATAATTGCCGATTTTCTCAACAACAATGGCAACCTCTCCGAAGAGCTGATTTCCTACGGGGCTGTCGTATTGAGTTTACCGTGGTCAAAGGTTGTGGCCAGGATCGAGGAGTTTTCGGTTAAGATGCAACCCTTTCAGGACATTCTTGAAGCTCTCGTGGCCTATGGGCGAGACGGAAATTTCGTCTGGCTTGAATTGCTTGAAAATCAGTTCGGGCAACTCGAAAAAGAACTTGAGAAATTTCTCGAGAATGCTGCGCGAGGAGATGTCGGGCAAATCTCGGATATTATCGTTTGTGACCTCGCCGTTTCAGTCAAGACACTCGTTGAAACCTTGGCCGGACCCGTGACCGAGGACCTTGATTTAAGGAGCAGGGAGTTTGTCGCGTGAGACTTCTCCCCCGAAATGAAGCGGTCCTCAAAGCTCGCTTTCCGGAGGTTTTACGCCGGATAAATGAGGCTGGCGTCGGCAATTCCGATTGTGAAATTGAAGGGACCGGCAACGGCCAATACCTGGCATTTGGAATGGGGGACCGGACTATTTACCCTTATGGGCGCAGGGATGCCCGCGATCTCGCGAAACGCTGGACCACCCAAGTGGAATATAAAGAAAACACCTTTTATGCGGTCAGCGGGTTCGGTCTTGGCACCCATTTGGAAGCGTTGCTTGAAAAAGCCGGTGAGGGTAATTTCCTTTTTGTGGGTGAGCGGAATCCCCGAGATCTGGGGGCTGTGCTATCCAAAGTGGATTGTTTTAGGCTGCTGAATGACGAACGACTTATACTTGGAACCGGAGAGATAGACGAAAAGTACTTTGAACCCCTGAGGGAGGTTCAATTTTCCGATTTTCGCGATATTGGGCCGCTAATTTTTTCACCGCTCTTTTCCCTCAATGAAAAGTATTATGAAAAATTTTTCGCGGAATTTGCCCGAAATTTTGAAATCTGGCGGCGTCTGTACCAGTCCAACATCCGGGATTCAAGTCTGTGGCAAGAGGCGACATTGGATAATTTGCCCCTATTGCTCGCAAGTCCCGATATCGGCGTGACACGAAACTTTTTTCAGGAGTTACCAGTCGTTCTGGTCGGGGCTGGTCCCTCCCTCGACGAGGCCATAGAGTTTCTTCGGTCGGTTCAAAAACGGGCCATAGTTATCTGCGTCAACAGTTCCTATAGAAAATTGATAAATAATGGAATTGTTCCCCATATGACGCTTGCCGCAGACCCAAGGGAAGATACCGCCAAGGGTTACGAAGGTTTGCCGGTGGAAGGCGTCGCGCTCGCTTGCCCCTATTTCGTATGTCCACAGGTAGTTAATAAATTTGCCGGAAACGCGTTTACCTGGACAGGCAATAATTCCCTGGCGAGAATTGTTCGCCAAAGGCTGGGTCAGGGGGAAGGGACAACCATTCTCGAGCAGGGCACGGTATCGGCCTGTGTGGTTGATCTGGCAAGGCTTTGGGGCTGTCGCAAAATTTGCCTGGTAGGGCAGGATATGGCCCTTTCTCAGGGGGGGCAGACCCATACCCTCGATTCTTTTTACGCTGACGAGGGTCGAGTATTTTCAGAACCTTCCTCCTGCCGGATATTACCGGGAAATACCCTTGAGCATGTTCCGGTAGATGAGCCGCTGTTTGTTTATTTAAAAACATTTTGCCAGATTGTAAAAAATTATCCCGACATCACTTTTATCAATACGGCGCGTTTGGGAGCCCGAATCGCCGGTGTGCCCTACCTAAAATACGGTGAGGCGGCATCCTGGCTCGGCTATGAGAACAGCGAGGGTGTGAGGAAAAAACTATCGTCGATGCTTTCTCAATCTTATCAAACAATGGCAGTCGGACGACAATTGCGAAAGGCGCTCAATCCGACTTTACGATTCGCCCGGCAGTTATTCAACCAGAGCTTGGAGGCGGCGCTCCACCTGGAGCTTTTACCTCCTGAACTGGAAGGAGATGCGGGCAAAGGGCATGAGGCCCTCCTCAAAGGTGAAAGACAGGCGACGCAGATTAACGAGTTACTCGATCGCCATCCAAACGACTACCAGGTGCTTTTCGATGGCAGAACAAAGACCGAACTCTTTCGGTGCAGGGAAAATTCCAAAGCGCTCGTGGCATCCAGTGAACATTGGAAGAATGTGCTGAAAAACCGCGAATACTATTGGGCGCTGGTTGAGGGAGCTCATTTTCTGGTACGACGGATCGAACGAGTAATGGCCGCCTGACCTTGATCAATTTTTAAAGATTGCGCCGTTTCAGCCGATATTCGACGCGTACCATTTTCAGATAAAAAATCAAATTTCCCATGGAAGGACTAAAATTAAGCGGCCTCGTGTCCGGCTTTGATTCTCAATCGGTTATCGATCAGTTGATCCAAATCGAGAGGGTTCCTCAAAATCGACTACGGGTAGAGAAGAACACTGTTGCCAAAGAGGTAGCGGCCTTTGAATCTCTGGAAACCAAGCTTAATGCCCTCGGCACTGCGGCCAAAGACCTACAGGAAAGCAGCCTTTATTTCGGTCGCTCGACCGCTTTGCTGGATCCCGATTCCTTGATATTGTCGGCCACTGCGGCTACTAATACACAGGTCGGGGAATATCAGTTTGTCATCACCAAGCTGGCCACGCAAACCAACCGAAGTGGTTCTACTGACGTAGCCGCTCCCATCAGCGCTACGTCCGATGTCAGCGGGGTAACGGTTTCGGCCATGAATCTTACCACAGCCATTACGGATGGGTTTTTCACGGTCAATGGTTCGCAGGTCACGGTTGCCTCCACGGATTCGCTGCAAGATGTTTTCGATGCCATATCAACCGCCACAGGCGGTGCAGTTACCGCTACCTACGACCCCGTGCTCGACCAAATCGATTTAAACAGCGCCTCGGAAGTCGTAGTTGGCAGCCCTAATGACACGAGCAATTTTCTCCTTTCGTCAAAGTTGTTCAGCAATGGAACCAATAGTGTGAGCAGTAATTCCAGCCTCGGGACGATAAAGCTCGATTCCTCAATCGCCAGCTCGGGATTGGCCGCATCAATTACGAACGTGGACGGCAGTGGCAACGGCACGATAACCGTCAATGGGACCGATATAGCATTTAATGTAAATGACGACAGCCTGCGCGACCTCATCGGGCGGATTGATGCATCCACGGCGGAGGCGACACTTTCCTATGATTCTGTTACCGATCAATTTACACTTTTGAACAAGAATACCGGAAGTTTTGGACTGGCGGTGAGTGAAAGCGCCGGTGGTTTGTTGGAGGCTCTTGGCGTGAATTCCACCGCGACGGTCACTTTGGGGGATAATGCCAATTTCACGGTTAATGGCGGAGGCGTCATCACCAGCAACAGCAACAAATTCGATGAAAGTGTGCACGGGATTACCGGTTTAAGCGTCACCGGCAAGACACTCGGCACTGAGAAGGTCACAGTATCTTCCGATAACAGCTCCGTTCGGGCCAAAGTGGACGCATTTATTACCAAATACAACGCGGTGCAGTCGTTCATTAAAACCAACACCGCCATAACGGTAAAAGCTGATAGCGTAACTACCAATGTATTCAGCAGCAACAGAGAGGTAACCTCAGTAGCCCGTGATCTGCGGGCAGAGGTATTTGCGTCGGTTCCCAGCCTGACGGGAGCGGTAAAGCGGCTGCAAGACATGGGCATTGATTTCAAAACTGATAGCAGTGAGCTTGAGATTGCCGATGAAGAAGCCTTCACAGACGCGCTCAAAGATTTTCCCGATGCGGTGGCAACAGTTTTCACGGACTCGACGGATGGGGTCGCCACCAGTATGCAGGCGTTTATCGACGGCTATGTGGCCAGCAATGGCATTCTCGATACGCAAAGGGATCTGCTCAACGAAAGGACTAGAAAACTGGATGAGCAGATCATCGCCATGGAGAGAACTATCGAATTTAAGACCGGTGTGCTTCAGCAGAGCTTTTTGCAGATGGAAATTGCCCAGTCAAAAATCAATCAGCAGCTTCAAGCTCTCAATAATTCATTCCAGTAAAAAGCGAATTAGCACGGAAACAGCATTTTTCATTTCCATGAGTAAAATAAAGGAAGTTAAGGACAAAAAAGCTTCGAAATCCATATTTCGCAAAAATTTGCGGCTGGCATACAGGTTTAGCCTACTGGCTACAGGTATCATGGGCATGATGTTGCCGACTGGCTGCCAATCAGGCCATGGCAAGGTCTCCAAAGTGCAGGACTTTCTAGGCCCATCCTACCGGCCACAAAATTTTTATAGTGTCGGCGCCATGCCCGAGGAAATTCATCGAGTCGTTTATCTTCCTGTTTACTACGATGAATACGAAGGAGACTTTCTGGAAGCGATCGATCATGATTTTGTCTCCGCACTTACTCAAACATCCCTATTTGAGGTCGTTGTGGTATCGCGGAAGGAATTGCTCGATCTGCTTGGCAGGCGGCAGTTGACCTCTGTTGAGCGACTCCCGATTGAGCTTTTTGAATACCTTGAGCAAAAATATGCTGCGGATGCCGTATTGTTTACGGATTTGACCCAATACAGCCCCTATAAGCCAATAGATATCGGTATTCGGAGTAAATTGATCGCCATGGAAAGTAAAGACATCCTCTGGGCCTTCGATGAAGTATTCAGTTCGGGAAATCCCTCTGTTTCGGTGTCTGCACGCCGATTTCAGAGAAGTTCGGATTTGAGCACCCAACCTCTGCAAACTGCGGAGACCATACTGCGAAGCCCACGGCAATTTTCCAGGTATATCGCTTTTGAAGTATTTGGGACTATTCCGGGAAGGTGATTTTTTATTTCAGTTTGCTCGGTTTTATTCGATATAGGATTAGGAGTAGTAAAACTTCTAAAAACGAAAGCCTATATAATAATTATATGAATATTGATTCGGTAAATTCACCGGCCCCAACACCTTTTTCGAGTGGAGTACATAAGAGGGGTGAAATTAGTAAAACAGCGCCTGCTGGGGAATTCCCGCAGGACACTCTCGACGTATCCAGGCGTCAGAGTCTTATACAGAAACTGGCGGCGCTGCCGGAAATTCGGCCCGAGGCAGTAGCCCGTGGCAGAAATTTTCTGGAAAACCGAGAATCTGAGCACAAAGCAGCCATTGATGACGTAGCACAAAAGCTGGCCGCTCCGCTGCCTGAATTATCCAGCGACTTTTAAGCCAAGACTTCTATGGGGCCGTTGGACAGCCTCGAAACCCTCAATCCACAACTAATGAAATACCGGAAATTCGCCAAATCCTATAAAACCGTCTCCATCGAGACGGCCAGCCCAGGAAAAATAATACTCATGCTTTTCGATGGTGCCCTGCGGCACATCAATACCGCGATAGAGGGTTTTAAACTTGAGAAAGTATCTACGCGAAATGAGGAGATCAGCAATAACATTGTAAAAGCTCAGAACATCATCATGGAATTGCAAAATTCCCTCAACCTCGATGTTGACGGGGAATTTCCGATGACCATGTATCGGCTTTACGATTTTATGTTTACAAAGCTATCGGAGGCTAATTTGAAAAAAAATCCGGAGCAATTACGGGTTGTTGAAGAATTTCTACTGGATATCAGAAACTCCTGGTCAGAAATGCTGGCCAAAAGCGAACAACCTGCCGTCGCGCGCAGCTTGTCCAGCACCGCTTGATGAAAAAAGACGAAGAGCGACTCAATCGCTTATTCTCCGATTTTGAAAAGCTCGTCGACGAGGAAGAATTTGCCCTTCGGCATCTAAACTTTGATTACGTCAGCACGGTTTTTACCAAAAAGGATAAGTTGCTCTCGGCAATCGCTGAGACCAGTAAAAGGTTGGGCATTGTGAGAGGTAAATCGGCGGATTGGGATAACCGCTTGAGTCACCTTGTCCAACGCCAACAGTGCAACCTGAATATTTTGGGCGACCAGATGGAGAAAAATCAAAAGGAGCAGGAAGCGCGAGTTTTTGAAAAGAACCGTTTTCGCGGAATTCGCAGAACCTATGCCTCCGAATCGAGAGGTTCAGCCGGATTTCCGGGCCTGAGAGCTTGAGAGCTACAGTAATCGATTCCCCTCACGCACGCCACACATCCTTCTTGGCAAATCCGCCCGGGGATTGTTTTATTGATGTTATGAGCGCCAGCAGCAGCATTCCCTACGCCCGCCAATGGATTACGGAAGAGGATATACAGGCTGTTGAAGAGGTATTGCGCTCTCCTTACCTCACCCAGGGGCCCAAGGTGGAAGCCTTTGAGAATGACCTCGCCGAAGTAACTGGAGCGCCCCATGCGGTGGCGGTTTCAAACGGCACGACGGCCCTCCATTTAGCCAGCGCTCTGGTCGGCCTAAAACCAGGCAGTTTGGGCGTGACCTCTCCGATCACTTTCGCTGCCACCGCCAACTGCCTTCTGTATTGCGGGGCGAGAGTTCGCTTTGCCGATGTCGACCCTTTTACCGGATTGATGCAGATCGACAGTTTACAAGAAATTTTAGAAGAAGAAACAAAAAGAGGACTGGAGGAGAGTTCGGTTATCATGCCCGTCTCCTTGGCTGGTCGAGCGGGAGATTTACCCGAAATTAGGGAGATCGCCGAAAAATTTCACTGCATGGTGGTTGAGGATGCCGCCCACAGTCTTGGGGCAACCTATGCAGATTCAAAAAAACTTTTGTCCGGAAGCGGCTCGTGTCGGCATACCGATGCGGCCACCCTGAGTTTTCATCCTGTTAAGCATATTTGTTGTGGTGAAGGGGGAGCGTTCTTGACGGCAAATTCGGATTTGGCCGAAAAAGCGCGACATCTGCGGAGTCACGGAATTTGCAAACCTTTCGAGAATGAACAGGACACTGATTTAAAAACACCGCGCTGGTTTCAGGAGCAAACCGATCTGGGCTGGAACTACCGAATGACCGAGTTGCAAGCCGCTCTGGGTATCTCTCAGCTCAAGCGATTGCCCGAATTCATCGATCGCCGCCGTCAGTTGGCCAAACGTTATCGGCAAGAATTTTCGACTTCTCCCTATCGCGATTTAATCCAGATGCCTCCAGAGGATAATGGACACGCCTACCATTTGTTTGTTCTTCATTTTCCTGATTCCCGAATTCGGAATTCAGCCTACGAATTTTTGCGTGAGCGGAATATTGGATCGCAGGTCCATTACATTCCGGTTTATCGTCATCCCTATTATGAAGAACTGTATGGTCGCCAACGGTTGCCAGGAGCGGAAGCTTATTTCGGGGGGTGCCTGAGCATTCCGCTATATCCAAAATTAAGCGATGAGGAGCAGGAAATCGTGATAGACACATTAAAAGAATTTTGCCTCACCTTTTGAGGTTCTGTTGTGAGCGCTCCCGTTGAAGTAATTTTCCGATGTGATTTTGGAAAAGAAACCGGTTGGGGCCATGTGGTTCGCTGCTCCGCACTCGCCCGTGCCATTGGTAGTTATCAGGTTGCTACTACGCTCATCACCAATGGCCAAATCGAGCATTTACCGGAGTCGCTGACCGATGCGTTTAACCACATCGAATTTACAGCAGAGCAACTTCCCGGTTACGAATTATGGAAGAATCTTTTGGGTGATGATTCAGCCAGCAAATTGATTGTTGTCGATAGTTACCAATATGGTGAAAAAGATATAGCGCAGTTGAGAAGTTTCGGGCCGAAACTCGTGGTAATAGACGATGACGCGTCGAGGGATTTGACCGATGCAGATTTGGTTGTGAATTCTGGCCTGACCTTCAGTCATATTGACTATCCTGTGGCCCACAGGGTTCTAACCGGGCCAGCCTATGCGCTGCTTCGATCTGAGTTTCGTGCTCCGAACGTGGATTGCACCAAGAGCACGGTGAACCCACAAGCCGTTATGCTCATGATTGGAGGAACGGATCCCAATAATCTCACACCACGTTTACTGGAGTTCCTGTCCAATCGGGTGGGGGAGAATTGGCACCCGATTCTGGCCGGGAGCAGAGATGCCCTTTCCCGACCCGCCGTATCTGTGGCTTTGGAGCGATTTGCCTCGCATCGATGTCTGTGCGATGCGGGACCGGAGGAGCTTGCCGAGGTGATGCGGACCTGTGCCTATGGCATCACTGCCTGCGGCGGGAGCGTTTATGAAATAGCAGCCTGCGGACTTCCTTTTCTGGGAGTCGTCGTGGCGGAAAATCAGGAGGCAATGGGTTCTGCCATTGAGAAAAAATGGGGTTTACCAATCTTGGCAAAAGAGGAACTTTTGACAGATAAACTATCGAGTAAATGGAATTTTTTGCTCGGCAAATACCCGGCTGGAATCCGATCGAATATCAAGGAATTGGACGGCTACGGAGCCTTACGCGTGGCTGAGGCAATTCTCCGCCTCTGAGGAAGCGTAGTAGGGGCCATTCAGTGCAAGATGCTCTTCTTTTAGGGGCGTACCAGCGGGGATGTCACAACTGGCAGGTTGCTCCAGGATTTGCTCCCATCGCGCAGGTGGCAGGCCATCTGCCGGTCTGACAATCTTGAGGTTTTCCTTTGTGAAAAAATCACCTTTCCTGATCGCTGAGGACACGAATATCGATCTTCGGAAACGCTTTTGCCCAATTTCCTGGGTTGTGGCGCCTATTTTTTCACTGCCGAGGGATCGGTGGAGCCTTTTCACCGCTTTTGCCATTTCAGAAAACTCATTCGGTTCCAAAGAAAAACCATTGTCGACGGCCCCATTGCTGCGGTCGAGCGTGAGATGTTTTTCGATTACACAGGCTCCCAATGCGACCGCTCCCAACGCAGTATCATTGGAAAAAGTGTGATCCGAAAGACCAACGGGGCAATTAAAACGATTCCGCAGGGCTGTCAGTGAGCGTAAATTAAAATCCTCCGGCTCGGCGGGGTAAGCGCTCACACATTTGAGAAGAGTTACGCCCGAAGAACCGGCGGTTGACAATGTTTGGAGAGCATTGTTGATCTCGTCCGCGGTGGCCATTCCCGTGCTGAGGATTACGGGTTTTCCGGTTTCTCCGACAACTTTCAGTAAGGGAATGTGAGTGATTTCAAAGGAGGAAACTTTATAAACGGGTGGGTTGATTTGATCCTCTAAAAAGGCGACCGCCGTTTCGTCAAACGGGGTGCTAAAAAGGGCCATTCCCTCATTGGCTGCCAACTCTGCCATGGGGCGATGCCATTCCCAGGGCGTCATGGCCTCATTGTAGAGATCGTGGAGATGTCTGCCAGCCCAGAGGCCACCATTTATGCGAAAGCTGGAGTTACGGCAAGGGAGCGTTAGTGTATCCGCAGTATAGGTTTGCAATTTTACCGCATCGGCGCCCGACCGTGCGGCGGCCCGAATCAAAGATTTCGCCAGATCCAGGCTTTGTTTGTGATTTCCTGATAACTCCGCTATCAGGTAAGGTGAATACTTCTCTCCGATGGCCCGGCCTTGAATCTCAAACTGCATTTTCTGCACGTCCAGGCTTGGATCAAATCGCGGCTATTTCCCGTTTCAGTTTTCGTAAAGTTCCGTTTAGTCTTACGCCATTTCCGTTGCTAGCGCCGTTGCCGTTGCGATTAACGTTCAATCCGTTGCCATTGACGCCGTTTTTACTGATGCCGTTGGGGAGTAATTTGATGTCCATTCCCGAATCATCGGCGATCATTTGGCAAATCCCCCGCAGTTTGACGACCGAGAATCTTTCGGGATTTGTTGCGCTGGTGTAGGTAAATCCTTCGCGGCATGGCTTTCCGCCGAGGGACTTGGTGCTATCCTGCCAATAGGGTAATACCGGTTGAATAATGAAATGCCGGGGAAATTCATATGTGCGATGGGCCTCATCGGAAGGGATCAGGGTTTCATGTTTCTTCTCCCCTGCGCGGATGCCGACTACTTTCTGACGACATTCGGGAGCGATCGCTTTGACGAGTTCTTTTACTTTGCAACTCTCCATTTTGGGAACAAACAGTTCTCCCCCATGCATGTCTTTCAGGCATTTAAGAACAAAATCAACGGCTTCATTGAGGGACAGGTAAAAACGTGTCATTTCGGGGTCTGTAACCGTAATAAGGCCGGTTTTTTTCAGCTTGAGAAAATGGGGAACCACACTCCCGCGGCTACCGAGCACATTGCCGTATCGGACAATCGAGAACCGCGTGGCGCATTTACCGCTATAACTGTTGCCGGCCACGAATATTTTGTCGGAGCATAATTTGGTGGCCCCGTAAAGATTGATGGGATTTACCGCTTTGTCTGTGCTCAGGGCGATAACCTTGGTAACTCCTGCTGTGAGCGCCGCATCGACGATGTTTGTGGCGCCGTTGATATTGGTTTTGATAAATTCGTGGGGATTGTATTCAGCCGCCGGCACTTGTTTGAGAGCCGCCGAGTGAATTACGTAATCCACATCCGACATTGCCCTTATGAGGCGTTCTTTATCCCGAACATCGCCAAGAAAGAAGCGCATGGCCTTATTCATAAACCTTGGATCGGCGGCCATTTCAGACTGCTTCAGCTCATCCCGGGAATATACAATAACTCTCTTGGGCTTATACCGGCTGAGGATTTCGGCACAGCAATGCCGCCCGAAAGACCCCGTGCCGCCAGTTATGAGAATTGATTTGTTGTTGAGCATGTATAAAATTGTTGAAATCCACCGTTCACTTAAATACGCCAGCGGCAGATGATTTTATACAGTTATCGGCTATTCGGAGATTTATTAACAAAATTTTCGATCTCCAGCGGGCATACGAGAGCCTCTATTTCCCCAATCTATGCAAAGGGAGTCAACTTGGGGGAGGTACAATTCTAGGCTCTTACCTCAAAAAGCGGCTCTTTCTCGAGGCCATCGTTTTGACTGTAAATTTTGCTCAATCTGTTAGAGACAGCCTGATGAGGGTCCCCTTTTTCGGAGAAATCCGCAGTCTCCTCCTGGTGGTTTATTTCTTTTGGATCCTCCTCCCCTCGCTGGCTTTCTTTCTGTATCTCCCTCAATGCGGCCCCTTCCATCGATGCGGCGGCTGAGGCTACCTTTAAATCCTGTGGCGAAGGATCTGAAGGAGCGAGGGCGGCAGCCCGAATTTGTCGGGCCTTGGCGATTGTTTCCTGTGGAGTAGAGCCGGGTGATGTATCGATTTGGACTTCACCTCCGACTGCATAAAATCTTCCATCGGGACCTCTTTGAGTGCTAAACGACGGTCCTCCGCCTGCCAAACTCCCTGCCGCCGCCTTATGAGCGGCTTCGTGGGAGCGAACTTGCGAATCCCGAGCCACAAGCTGGGATATTTGATCACTCTCTTCGGCAGAAAATCGCCCTGTTTTGCTGGAATTACCTTCCTGCTCATCATGCAATGCCTTTTCAGCCTTTTCCGGAGAATCTGGAACAGGATTTTTTTCAATACCGGTCTGATCCCGTTTAGATTGCGGACCTGTATCGTCTGGATTTTCCCTCTGAACCCGTTGCGGGCTTGGCCCGACGGGAAATGGAGATGTACTAACACTGCCTATCATTATGATGTCTTGAAAAGCAGCCCGAATAACAGGAATAGCGCTGAATTGGCTTGTCGGACCACTTCCAAGCTCAAAAGTCGTTCAAATGGAGCCGGACTTTAGATAAATTTTTCCGATGCGAAATCTCTCCTGCCAAAGGTATCGTATTTCGACCTAATCCGAGTCTTTAAACAGAACCTATCTCAAACATCATTCATGCGCGAATTAGAGATAGGTTCTACTTAAATTTTAGGGATTGGCTCCGATGAACAAAAAAGCCTTCGCAGAGTAAATATGTGCCGGATTTGTATGAATCTTTTAAACCAAAATCAAAAAGGACCGGAAGAATTCGGTTCAAACTAATAGTCCTTTTATGGTTCTGGATTCTATGTTCTACCCCACTCGAATGGCCATTTCAGATTTTGCCTCACGACCAGTTATTTCCTATGGCATTTGAAAAAATATTGATCCTGGATGACGAATTGATCATTCGTGAATCATTGGAGGCGCAATTGAGCCACCGTGGTTACTCGGTTTCTTTGGCGAAAACAATTGCGCAGGCGGAGAGGCTTATGGCCAGGGATCAATTCGATTTGATGTTTATAGATATGCGTCTGCCGGATGGACATGGCACCGATTTGCTGGAGAGAATAGTTGACCTGCCAAACAGCCCCATGTCTGTGATCATTACCGGCCATGGGTCGATTGAGTCAGCGGTAAAATGCATTCAATTGGGAGCCTTTGACTACGTGGTAAAGCCCTGTTCGATGGATCAAATCAATGTTATTTTGAAAAAGGCCGAGGCCTATAGCCAATTGGTCAAGGTCAACCAGTATTTTAGCAATCAAATCCAGAAGAATAGCGAAATTTTGGGAGGTAGTCTGGGTATTGGACATCTTCGCAGGTTGATCAAAAAAGTTGCGGCGACCGAGGCCACAGTCCTCGTAACGGGGGAAAATGGCACCGGTAAGGAACTTGTGGCGCGCGAATTATTTCGTCTCAGCCCCCGGGCCAAACAGCCTTATATTCGTGTAAATTGCGCGGCGATTTCTGAAAACCTGATCGAAAGCGAGTTTTTTGGCCACGAAAAGGGTGCCTTTACGGGTGCCTCGCAGCGTCGTGAAGGCAGATTTGAATTGGCTAACAACGGGACAATTTTACTGGACGAAATTGGGGAGATTCACCCCAGTTTGCAGGTAAAATTGCTGCGTGTGCTTCAGGAGCAGGAATTCGAGAGGGTCGGTGGAAACAAGTCGATCCGCGTAAATGTCCGTGTGATCGCTACGACCAACCGCGATTTGCAAAAGGCGGTTGAAAAAGGGGATTTCAGGGAAGATCTGTATTATCGATTGAATGTCTTTCCGATTTCGGTTCCTCCATTGCGTCAGAGGAAGGAAGATATCGATTTGTTGGCGAAAACCTTTTTGCACAGTTTCTCGCGCAAGCATGGTGTCAAAATCCCTGGGTTTAGCGCTTCTGCGATGGAGAGATTGCTCGACCACAATTGGCCCGGTAACGTGCGCGAACTGGAAAACACAGTCGAAAGGTCGGTCATCCTTACCGAAAATGGAGATTTTGTGAAGGAAGAAGCACTCGGGTTGCTGCCTCAGAAAAACTTTATTGATTCGCCCAAACCAAAGATGACCCCGATAATAATAAGCGGGGGTAGTTCACTGGAGAAACCTCCTGCTCATATTGAGGAATCGTTACTTAATCCAATTGATCATGGGCCCTCATTTCTGAGTCTGGAGGAGCTGGAAAAAGAGCATATTTTCCGTGCTTTGGATAAAACGAAGGGAAAGAAGACTCAGGCGGCAGCAATTTTGCATATCAGCACCCGAACATTACGCAATAAATTGAAGCTATACCGAATGGAGGGCGCCACTTCCGTTTGACCTCACCATTGCCGGTCATATCTGCTGCCAAACTTCCGGTATCGACTCTTTTTTTGATTTTTCAGGATACGCCGCGAGAGATATCTTCAAATATATGCAAATTGAACTCAAATTTTTGTAAGGATAGCCGATTAGTATTGAAGCACCGACACGAACGCATTGTTGGCCAGTAACATTGCGAAACTTTTAGCTCAAAATAAGAAAACAATCCCCAATTTTACGCCCAGTATGGAAGCAACAGTACCTTTTTCGATAGAAGCCCTCGAGGAGATGATCATAAGCTCGGTTGACAAAGTGTTCTCGACGATGCTGAGCACTCCAATTGAGTTCGGGTATTCAAAGAGCGGGACGGTGGTAACCGTAGAGAAAGACGATCAACCTGAAAGTAAAGGGAAGTTGATGGTTGTTTCGATGGTGGGATTTATCGGCGTCGCAAACGGTGTAGTATATATATACATGGATGAAGATTTGGCAAGAGACGTGACCTGCGATTTTCTCGGGATGGAAGACTACGAGTTTGCAGAATTCGACGCCACGGAGAAAATGGAAACGATCAACGATGCCTTGGGGGAGTTGGCAAACATGATCGTGGGAAATTTCAAAAACATGTGGTGCGATGAGGGTTATCAGTGCAAACTTACGATACCTTCGATCGTTCGAGGGCGTAATTTTTCCGTTGAAACAACCTCCTCGGTCTTACGTCGCGGATATTATTTCAACATAAACAATTCAATTCTAGTTGCGGACCTTATAGTAAAACCTTAGGAGTAAAATATCATGGCCTTGAAAATATTGACAGTGGATGATTCGCGGGCGGTGCGAATTATCGTAAAAAAAGCGTTCAAGCAATTTGAATGTGATCTTGTTGAAGCAGCCAATGGGGTGGAAGGGCTTGCCGCAGCCAGCAAGGAAAACCCCGACATCATTTTACTGGATGTAACCATGCCAGTCATGGATGGGGTGGAAATGCTCACCAAACTAAAGGCGGACCCAGTGCTGAAGGGCACACCGGTAGTCATGCTTACGGCGGAAGCTGGCCGTGAGATGGTATTGAAAATAGCCAAACTGGGAATTCGTGATTATATCGTAAAGCCCTTCAAGGAAGATGTCCTCACCGACAAGGTTGCCAGAATAATCGACCTCAGGCCTCTGGGTGAATCCAATGTCAAGCAGAAGGGCATGTCCGATAACTGCGAAATTCTGATTGTTGAAGACAAACCTGTTATCATCGAACAGATAAAACAAGGATTAGCCAATACGCCCTGGACCATTCTGGGAGCCAATTCATCTGGTGAGGCCATTGATATTTGCAACGGGAAGCAGCCAGATCTGATTGTGGTGAGTCTCACCCTTGAAGACAATGCTGCCGCGACTCTCTACCGATTATTACGCGCAAACGTGAAAACCAAATACATTCCGGTCTTCGGCCTGGCGGTAAAGACTGCCCTGGCGGAACAACAGCAGGCTCAGCAGCTCGGTTTCTCCTCCATTGTAACCAAGCCGATTGATTTTCCCGAACTGGAATCGAAGATTGCCAAAGCAATCAACCTGGATACTTCCGAGAAATATTTTTCGTTCGAGGAGGACTACCTTCTCATTAGTTTGCCTGAATCCTCGAATAGCGCTCAGATCAATGAGGTATCCAGTTACCTCAAGGAAAAAATTTCCGATGCGGTGGACAATGGCTACTACAAAGTCATTTTCGATGCTCATGCCCTCAAAAATGTGAATATGTCTCTTATTAAACTGCTCGTGCAGACCAAGCAGAACTGCCGGGAATTGACTTTGAGCTACTCTTTGGTGGCAAACAACGATGTCGCCTTGGAATGCCGGGGATTCGAGGAAACCAAGGATTGGGTGTTCCACGAAAGTATCGAGGACGCCAAGCAAACTCCGGTAAAAGTCTAGGCCTTCCTTCAGGCCTGTTTTCTTGCCAGTCGAATTTTTTTTTGGATCCTGCCTGTGGCAGGCGGCTGTGCCAGCAAATAGAGCCTCTGGCGAATAGTCGTTAACCCATAGCCCATTCCAAGGGGATCGAGAATTTCGATTTCGAGGGTGATTGGAAAAGTGGATTTTGAAAAGGTGGAAAATTTTTCCACCCTAACCTATGGTATTTGGATTTTATTGAAAAAAATCCGTGAAATACAGGCATATTGACAGGTTTTTAGATGAGTATCCTTTTCGTAAGAAACAGCTTGGAAATATTTGCCCTCTGGAAATTTCAGTGGTCGAGGCTTCAAAGGGCATAGGGAAAATTTTTCCCACTCATCACTTTTTTAAAGTCTTTAAGAATGTTAAGCAAAATTTGAAATATTTTCATTAATTTTTGAAAATTTCTAACTAAATGGTATTTAGATAGTTAAATATTAAAAACAAAAATTAAATTAGGATTAGAGGTAATCGAACAACAACTGGCATATGGGGTGCTTTACAAGATCAAAACATCACTCAGTAAAAAATAACCCTCAATACAGCTACCTCTTAAATGAAATTTCAATCCTCTACCGAAATTCAAGTTAAAGAAACTACGGAAAAAGAAGACCCCAATGTTGCCGTAAAAGTCAGGTCCTGCGCCAAGTCCAATAGCACGGCAGAGCAATACATGTCCGATATGGTCCATAAACATTTATCGCTGGTCAAGGTGATCGTGGCGAAAATGCGACCCAATTTACCCTCCCATGCCGATTGCGAGGAGTTGCACAGCGCAGGCGTAGTAGGTCTGGTATCAGCTATTGAGCGATTTGATCCTTCACGTGGATTTTGTTTTGAAACCTATGCGTCAATAAGGGTTCGGGGCGCCATTCTGGATGAATTACGGAAGCTGGATATTATGCCGAGATCGGCTCGCAGCAACTACCGCAAGCTCAATAAAACAGTTGAAATACTTGAGCAAAAGCACGGTCGCGCACCATCCGACGAGGAGATTCGCGAAGAAATGGGATTGACCCCCCAAAAGTATCGGAAGATGCGGGCCAACACCCAACCCTGTAGTATGGTTTTCCTAGACAAAACGCGGGATGCCGATGAACTCAATTTGCACGATTTGGTAGCCGATGACCGTTTGATCCCTTGCCATGAAATGCTCGAACAGGAGGAACTTACCGTGATCATTAACGAGAAAATTGAGAAACTTCCCAGTCGCCAAAAAATGGTCCTCGCATTTTACTATTATGAAGGTATGCGATTGGCTGAAATCGGAAATATTCTCGGCGTCAGCGAAGCCAGGGTTTCCCAACTGCGATCACAGGCATTAAAATCTTTACGGCTCTACCTGAATCGCAAAATTAACTACTGATCGCTCTAGCCAAGGCAGGAGTCTGCAAAATTTTGGCCTTGGCCTTATTTCCGCAATTCCCGGAAGAGGCCAAAGGAAAGCCCGGCAGCCAGCAGGCATACAACGAGGCTGACCCATGTGGGAAGCGGCAGCCCGTTGAAGGCAATTCCCCAACCCAACACGAGCCTGAGGAAATGGGCCAGGGAGACCAGAGCGAATACAATCATCGCTATTTGAGAAAACGGGTTTTTCACGGTTGTAGTTGTTTCATGATCCATCTTTGATAAGTACTATTATACGGGAGACTTCCGTAAATTCAAGTCCCCCTTTTGCCTCACAGCAAATCTTCCTAACTGGAACCTGTTGATAAGAAAACAATTGGATGAGTGAACAACTACAATTTATTTATCACTTGAAACTCGTCCGCCTTGAAATACTGACTGAGGGGCCAACTCCAGAGGAAGCTAATTTATTGGAGAAACATGTTGCCTACATTAAAGAAAAGACTGAAAGCGGAGTGGTGCTTTTAGCCGGACGGACTCAGAATGTCGATGAATCCTGCTTCGGTATCGTTGTCTTCAGGGCGAATTCCAAAGAGGAGGCCGAGCTAATAATGAATGAAGATCCCACGGTAGCGGGAGGGGTTATGAAGGCGGAATTGTATCCTTTTAGTGTAGCTTATAGCAGGCTGCGCGACTGAGTATTACCACCCCGGATTCTTCAGCAAACTTGAAGGGCGAGCGGTGTTTCATCCAGAATCCCCCGTACTTTTCCCAATACCGTGATAAGTGAAAAAGGTTTTTGCATGATGGCCGACTCATCCGATAGCGCTAACTCGGCTCCCAATTCGTCATCGTAGCCGGTCATAAACAAAAGCTTCAGGGAGGGATTTTTGGCGGTAAGGCGTGCGGCAACTTCGCGACCGGGAACTTTTGGCAGCACGATATCGGTAATCAATAAATTGAAGTCGCCGATTCTATCGGAAAACTCGTTGATGGCCTCCTCCCCATCCCTTGCCGTATGGACATCGTATCCGTGCAAGCTTAGGAGCCCGGATATGCAGTCGGCAAAAGTTGCATCGTCCTCGACTACGAGTATGCGTTCCGTGCCATTGGAGACAGATTCGTCTTTTTCTTCTGGTATTTGAGATAGGGTTTCCACTTCAACTGCCGGGAAGTGCAAGTGAAAAAATGTTCCAATGCCCAAGGTGGATGAAACCTCTATGAAGCCTCCACATTGATTGATAATTCCGTAAACGGTTGATAAACCCAAACCGGTCCCTTTTCCAACTTCTTTGGTTGTGAAAAAGGGGTTGAATATATTCTTTTTGACCTCCTCGGTCATGCCTTCTCCCTTATCTTCAACAGTCAGGCAGACGTAGTTTCCGGGAGCGATCAGCCGACTTTCCGCCCTGTGGGGAATAGAGACTTTTTTGTTTTTGATTGAGATTGTTATTTCGCCTCCTTCGGGCATGGCGTCCCTAGCATTGACACATAGGTTGAGGAGAATTTGCTCAATTTGCCCATGATCGGCCCGCACTTTTCTGAGATCCGAATCAAAGTGGGTCATCAACCTGATATCCTCGCGAATCACCCGTGTCAACATACCGCGAATTTCTTGGGTGATAACGGACAAATCTATGTCCTTCGGGTCGGCCGATTCCCTGCGGCTGAACGTCATGAGTCTTGCAACCAGATCGGCGCCTTTGTTGCCGGCGGTCCGTATTTGCTGAATATATTTCAGGTTGGGATCCTCCTCATCCAATTTAAGCGAAAGAAGATCAGAATAAGAATTAATAACCGAAAGCAGATTATTAAAATCATGGGCGATTCCCCCCGCTAATTGCCCTACGGCCTCAAGTTTTTGAGATTGGCGCAAGTTATCCTCAAGATGTCTCAGCCCAGAAATATCCCTGATAATAAAAACCAGGTGAGACAATTTATCAAAGCGGTCGTAAACCTCGGAAATTTGCCATTGGGTTAGAATATCCTCACCGTTTCTTTTGCGTATTATAACCTCTGTTTGATGCTTTCGGCCTTTTTTAATACATTCCTCTACTATCCGGTTGAGCGGGGGGACGGTATTTTCTCCTTCCAAAACCTGAATACTTTGCCCGACAACCTCCTCGTGGCACCATCCCGATATATTTTCAAAACCATTGTTTACATAGGCGATCTCAGGACCTTCTCCAACCCGACGCGCCCCGGTTATCATCACAATATCCTCGATACTTTCCAACGCGGCGGCCATTAACTTGATCCGGTTTTCCGATTCATATTGTTCGGTCATATCTCTCAAAACGAGGACGAACCCCTGAATATTACCGGCGGGCTCGCGAATCGCGGTCATGGCGATATTCACAATGCGGTTTTCGCTCGCGGCGGATGTCAATCGCACGGGCTGGTTTGTGGTAGGAACGGATTCATCCTCGGATAGGAAAAAATGGGGAATCTTTATCAATTTATCCGATTGGCAGTCACACAACTCGATCAAATCATCGATCGCTTTTCCCTGTGCTCTTTCGAAGGTGTAACCGGTGAATATTTCAGCGCCGGGATTCATATACTGGACGCCGCCTTCGAGGTCGATGGATAATACGCCACTGGAAATTGTGGCAAGAATTGTAGAGAGACGGTATTCACTTTCCTTCAGTTTTCGCTCCAATTCGCTTTTATATAATGCCATCTCGATTGTGACGGCCAGATCCCGTTTGGAAAAGGGTTTCAGCAAAAAGGCGGAGGGAGCGGTCTTTTTTGCTCGCTCGATAGTTTCATGGTCCGAATGCCCGGTCAGATAGATTACCGGAATATGGGTGGATTGATGAATTATCTCGACGGTTTCCACTCCATCGAGATCCCCATCGATGTTTATATCCATCAAAATAATATCGGGCGGATTTTCCAATGCCATCGACACCGCTTCAACACCATTCGCGGCTCTTCCGGTAATGGAAAAACCTTGGTCAGTCAGCGTTCTTCGTATCAAAATCTCCGAAGGCACATCGTCTTCGACAATGAGTACTTTTGCGAATTTCATAAACGAATTTATCTTTAATCAATGAATGGCTTTAATAATATCATACCTGAAAGCGACTAGGTGGGCACTATTGGTTCTGATATTTATATTATTCCGTATTTGGTGGAGAGAATTCTTGTGGGCATCTTTATCTCAATAGACCCTCAAGTAAAACGTAAGTCGGTTTTCAGGCTCTTTTATTAAATAGTTTTTCGTGTTATCGGGCGACGCCCTGCGAAAGGGCAATTCTGATGGCTGAGAAATTGGAAAATGCACCATTTCCGTTAAGAATCTGGTATTGTTCCGTTATCTAAACGCAGGGTTGTTTTCCTGTGTACCGTTTTTAAATCATGTGGATGTGCAATTGAAATTACTAATCCAGGCTGAATCGTTGACTGAATCCACCTTTCCCTGTTGGCGGAAATTCATCTGGTGGCTCGCTCAGGAAAAGGCCGCATCGCTCTATTTTTCGTCCGAAATTACGAAAAAGCGACGCCTGCGAATCGATAACTTGATCCAGCAACATGCGCCGGGATTGGCAATGAGGCCATATCCAGAAGCAGATGATGAGGAGTTTCAAACATTTGTTGAAAATACGGTTTTCCTGAGCTTTTCCCATCCGTCTAAAAATCCCCTGCTCAATGAGAATCAGCCTTCCGGGGCCAAGGTTATTCAAGCTGTGGATTCCACTGCCGAGGACTTTTCCGGGCAACTGGAAATATGCCAGCGGGGCGGCGTTTCCACACTCTTGACCGATAGACTCCCCGATGAAATCTCCACTCCGCTATCGGCTTCTCTTCAGGAGTATTTCTTGAGTCATTTCCTGTTTTTACCTCCCATTGTGGAATACTCCGAACGCGACCTCCAAATAGAAAAATCGAGGGAAAGCACTCTCATCATTTACGAAACAAAGCGGAAACATTCTTCCGGTGAAACGGAATCAAAGACAGACGAGCAAGAGGAGGATGTAATTTTTGAATTTTCCAGGAATATTTCTCATCTCCGCGAGCCATTGAAAAAAACGGGCATGGTCGATTTCCTCGATCTGTCCTCCTTCGGCAATTTAAATGACTCAAAAGTATGTCAAAGACTATTTCGCTATCCCGCTTGGGTGATAGCGGTTTCCGACCCCCAGCAATCCCTTTATTTGAGCCTTTTGGCGAAATGGAGGGGTGTCCCCGCCTATCATTTTGAACCCACAGCCTGTTCACCGTTTAGTTTTGCTGGCGCCGGTATTTCACTGGGAGAGGCTGAATTTAGCCTTGGAAAAAGGTCAAAATCGATTCGTGAGAGCCTCCAATGGCTGATCACGGTATTGTGTAAAAACGCCCGGAACACGGTTTTAGCGCCGAAGGAAATACCTGCTAACAACAACGATTTGCTAGACAATTTCTCAGCGGCATCTCAGTGGGAAAGATTAATCCATTCCTTAGGTGGATTTTTCAATCCTGACCAAAAAAAGCTGAAAGAATCGATTTTTTGGAAAAAAATTTACCGCCCCCATGCGGGACTGTGTAGAAACGGACGGTATGATCGGCAAAATTTGCGGCCAGAAATTGTTTTGAGCTTGGCGAAGAGAGCGCTGTTTCAAAGCCCATCTTTCGGCTCTGCACTTCTGGAGGCGATGGAATATTTTTTCGGATCGGACACCGGTTCCGTGTGTAATCTGATTGAAGGTGATTCGTTTCGGAAACAACTGAAAAGGCTCTTCCCTGAATATCTTATTGCATATTTTGAACCGGATTGGTCCGGAAAACTTGTTGGGGCAATGGAGAAATATCCTTGGTTGCCCGAAGAATGTGTCAAAACGGTAGAGGAACTTAGCGGCAGCCCTGTTCGTTTGGAGCAACTTTTGGAGAATCTATATTCGTCGATGCTCCAATGCGGAGACATGCCCGATTCCCCAGTGAAAGGCGCCAGGCAGAAATTTGCTTCCACCGTAATCGATGGATTGATTCGCCATAACCTGAGTCCCTCATCATCGCCCTTGATTTCGCGCCTTTACCTTCGGAGTCTCGTTTTTTTGGGAAATATCAGTGAAGCCGAGGAGATTGCGGAACAAGTATATTCAAAAAATCCATTGGCTAAAGACCGATTCTGTATGATGGCCCAGGCGATTGACGAAACCGGTAATTGGTCAAAGGCGGCTGATTACTTCGAGCGAGATTTACAAGGGGAGCGGGCATCGCTTTCGTATATCGATTCCTATGCCCGGTCCATGCTCCGGCGCGGAAATCTGAAGAAACCTGTTCAGATCGTTTGTAAGTTAAATGAAACCGGTTATAGTACCAAAGGCGTGATTACTTCTCTCGCGACAGATTATACAGCCTTTGAAGGTGGAGTTCTTCAATATTGTAGGCCCCACGGTGAATTCTTATCAAATCTCGGAGAGCTGGCCTTCCGCATGGAAGAGGAGATAGCCAATGGCCTGAGCAAGCCGGATACGTGGCTTATTTTGGGGCGACTGCAAAATTGGATAGATCAGCCCGAAGAAGCATTGGAAACCTTTAGAAATGGCATAATGAATTCGGGTCCGGGCATGACTCGGACTTTGGCCATTGAAATGGCATCGGGCCTCGGCAGAAATCATTGCGAAAAAGATGGATTGGCTACTTTGAGGGAAGAATTCGGTGCAAAGAACGCCTCCACTGGGCTTCTCAGCGAATACGCGCGCGGCCTCCTCAGTTCGGTATGCTATTTCTTTGATCCCGATAGCAGGCATTTCCACGATCATCAAATTCTGGAAGCGGAAAAATTGCTCGATGAGGAAATCAAACGAGGGAATTCTGTTTCTTTTTCCCACAATTTAAAGGCCCATTGCGAAATGATTCGAGGAGAGCCTGATGCGGCCATTCAAACTGTGGAAAGAGCGCTATCCTCGGGAAAAGCAACCCCGCTTGTCCAGGTTTCCAACGCTTTTGCACTGTGGTGGTTCGGGTTTCCAGACCATGCAAGGTCCGAAATCAGAAAAGCTGACAGACTTCTTTCCAATAATATATGGGAAATGTATTTCCGGGCCGCAACCTTGGCGGTCTGCGGGTTCACCGAAGATGCTTTGAGGCATTTTAAGGGGCTTTATGATGCCAACCCCCACTTTTTTAATCCCAACCGGCAGCTCAATCGCAATCTATGGTTTTGGCAGATGGCGGCATCGCATTCCTTGGGGGATGAGGAAGGTGAGGCCCTGTATGCCGATCTCGCGCGAAATTATGACCCGCTCTACGATGTAAAGGAAGCCTGGTTTGAGCAAATCAAACCTATCAATGGCGAGATACCTCCACTTATGGGGCAGATGCCTCCATTTCGAGTTTCCCATAGAGAATATGCCCAGAAACATTCATCCTTTGTAAGAAAATATCAATTATTACAAACGACCAACTAATACACTCATGAATACAATCGCACACCCGAACAAATCACTTCTCAGTCCCGAAGAATTGGCTCTTTTTCACAAACAAAGCTATCTTGGCCCCTATACGCTTTGCAGTCCCGAAGAAATGGCAGGCATTCGCAAGGAAATCGATTCCATGATCCAGACCGATCCGCAAATTTCTCCTGGCTTGAACCGCCATCTCGACGTTCCTTTTATATACAAACTTGTTACCGACCCAACGATTATTGACCGGATTATCCCGCTAATCGGTCCAGATTTGTTTTTATGGAGAACCGGGTTTTTCATCAAGGAACCGGGCTCGATGGAGAATCCGTGGCATCAGGATGGAAATTTTTGGACCTATATTGAACCGGAGGTGATAGTTTCGGTCTGGATTGCCATTGATGAGACAACGATTGAGAACGGCTGTCTTCAAATAATACCCGGCGCCCATCACAAGGCGATACCCCACATCAAAGCAGGAGAAAGCATGATACTTGCCGAGATGGCGGATCCCCGTTTTGTGGAGGAGGAAAAACTGGTAAATCTGGAAATGAAGCCGGGTGAGTTCATACTATTCAATGAACGAACGCTCCACCGCTCCGAACCCAATCGCAGCGATTTGCCTCGCACGGGTATGGTCGCGCGAATTATTATTCCCGCCGTCAAAGTCCTTGAATGGGACGGATTAGAGCACTCACTTATTCGAATTTGCGGGGAAGACAAGGTGGGACAAAATCGGTTGACCGACCCCCCTGCCTGAATACTGCGCCAAGGTCCTGATTTGGCTGGAGCGGCTATTGGCCGAGCGCCATAGCCAAACTTGTTTATTTTATCCTGATGAAAGGGTAAAATTACGGGCAGATGTGCCGATAAATGATTCCTAAGCCCCAGGAATTTTCAAATTGGACCACCAAAACAATAGAAATTTGAGTAAGGAAAACGCCTTCATCTTCGTGCATATCCCCAAGACGGGTGGGATCACTTTTTGCAACCTGATTGACCGTTTGTACCCGCCTTGGGAGGTATTTTCGATTGACGGAAACAACATCCCGGAATCCAGAGAGATCATGGTACGGCTGCCGGAAGATGAGCGGGCCAAGTTTCGTTGGGTAAAAGGGCATCTGTCATTCGGATGGGATCAATATCTGCCCGGACCCAGCCAGTATTTTGCGATTTTTCGAGACCCGGTTAAGCGAATTATTTCGGAATATTATTATGTTCTTCGGACACCCGGCCATCCCTACCATAAGAAATTAATTGAGGAAAATATCAGCCTTCGCGATTACGGGACAGGATTTCTCATCTGGACCTGTGAAAATGCCCAAGTGCGCTCGTTGAGCAATTTTTATAATACGAGTCTCAGTTGCTCAAGAGATCACTATGAAAGGGCCTTGGGTAATTTGGAAAACAAGTTTCTTTTTGCCGGGTTGCAGGAGCGGTTCGATGAAACACTCCTGCTTCTGCAAAGAAAACTAAATTGGGATCGAGCCCCTTATTATATAACCTCGAATGTGGCCAACAATAAGCCAAAGCATAGGGAATTACCCGAGGAAACACTTGAGGCGATTAGGGCCCACAATGCTTTGGATGTGGAATTTTACGAGAATGCCCGAGAATCATTCGCCAATCTTTTAATTGAAGAAAATGTGACCGAGAGCGATTTGGAATTATTCCGTATCCAAAATCGTGAGTTTCAGGACAATTACATCAGGCGTATGCAGGAAACCGCAATGGTTTCATAGAAATTACAATGTAAATGGGCCTCTTGAAAGTTAGATAATATATAGAAGGGAACGAGTTATGAAAGTAGTCATCCTATGCGGCGGAAAAGGCACACGCCTCCAGGCGGAAACCGAATATCGGCCCAAGCCAATGATTCCAGTCGGCAATCGCCCAATTTTGTGGCATATTATGAAAACCTACGCCCATTACGGGCATAAGGATTTCATCCTTTGTCTCGGCTATAAAGGGGACATCATTCGGGAGTATTTCCGCAATTATTTTTGGCATACCTCCGATATTACGATGTCTTTCGGCGGCAAGCCGCGCATCCATTATCATAATCAGAGATATTGCGAAGACTGGACCGTTACCTTGGCGGACACAGGTTTGGAATCGATGACCGCCTATCGCATCAGGAAGATTAAAAAATACCTCGGCAATGATAAGCATTTCCTTCTCACCTATGGCGATGGAGTGGGCGATATTAACATTCCCGCATCGATCGACCAACATTTACGGACGGACAGTGTTTGCACGATGACGGCAGTGCATCCTCCGGGCAGATTCGGCGATCTCTGCCTGTCGTCTTCGTTTAACGTGGACGGGTTTAATGAGAAACCTCAATCCGTGGGCGGATATATCAATGGCGGGTTCATGGTTTGCAGCCGGAAAATATTCGATTACCTACCCGATGACCCGCGCATGATGCTCGAACAGGCGCCCATGAGGCAGATTACCGCAGAGGGCAAACTCTGCGCCTTTCGCCATGAAGGGTTTTGGCAGCCGATGGATACGCCGACCGAGCAAATCCTCCTCAACGAAATCTGGAAATCCGGCAAAGTGCCCTGGAAGATTTGGGAAAACCAGCCCGAACCGGTTCCTTTTGCATTTTGATCAACCCCGGGTATCGGCTATGGAGAAACTTTCCGATTATGTAATGCGTCGCCTCGCCGAGTATGGTGTCAGGCATGTTTTCCTACTGACCGGCGGGGGCGCCATGCACCTCAACGATTCGTTGGGCAAATGCAAGAACATCGAATATGTGTGCAATTTGCATGAACAGGCCTGCGCTTTTGCGGCAGAATCCTATGCCAAATACAACAACCGCTTGGGCGTGGCAATGGTCACGGTAGGGCCGGGCGCTACCAATGCGATTACCGGTGTGGCCGGTGGTTGGCTGGACTCCTCTCCCATGCTCGTTCTTTCCGGGCAGGTAAAAAGGGCTGATCTCAAGGGCGATTCCGGGTTGCGAAACCGGGGGGTCCAGGAGGTGGACATCATTCCCATGGTGAAATCGATCACCAAGTATGCCGTCACGGTGACGGATCCAATCACCATTCGCTACCATCTGGAAAAAGCGGTTCATTTGGCCACGAGCGGAAGACGGGGCCCGGTTTGGTTGGACATTCCGTTGGATGTGCAGGCCAGTCAGATCGATGCGGCTTCACTAATCGGCTATACTGCCGAGGAAACTCCCGGAATCGTGTCGGATTCGGAGTTAAAGAATCAAGTCGCAGAAGTGGTCCGGCTTCTCAATAAATCGGAGAGACCCTTGATCGTTTTCGGCAACGGAGTTCGCCTCGCAAACGCTCAGAGAGCCGCAGAAAAGATTGTGGAAACCCTCGGTTTGCCTTTTGGGCTAACATGGATGTCGATGGACATGTTTCCCGACTCCCACCCGCTTTTGGTTGGTCGGCCCGCGCCATCCGCTTCACGGGGAGCCAATTTCGCTCTGCAAAATTCGGATTTTCTTTTACTGGTGGGGGCTCGAACGGATGTGATTATGACGGCTTTTGCTCCAGAGAGGCTGGCACGGGGCGCAGCCAAAGTTATGGTGGATATCGATCCTGCGGAACTCGAAAAACTCAGTGAGATTTTGGCTCTTCCGATTTGTGCCGACGCCGGAGATTTTTTGTGCGAATTGCAGAATCAAGATAATTCCATCGAACAAAAAGACCGTTCTGGATGGATTGATCGATGCGCCGAATGGAAAGTGAAATACCCGATAGTTCAAGATCACCATCGCAAAGCTGAAGGAGAAGTCAGCATGTTCAATTTCACGGAAATACTTTGCGAAGAGCTGGATGAAGGCGACTTGGTGGTTCCGGCGAGTTCCGGCAATTCCATTGAGATTTTATTGGTGGCGTTCAAAGCAAAAGCAGGGCAGCGGGTATATATTACCACGGGTTTGGGGCCGATGGGTTTGGGTCCGCCGGCCAGTATCGGGGGTTGCCTCGCCTCTGGTGGCAAGCGCACCGTTTGTGTCGATGGGGACGGGGGTTTTCAGCTCAATATCCAGGAGATGGAGACGGTGGCGCGACTGAATTTGCCCATTAAATTTTTTGTTATCAACAACGGCGGATATGGATCAATTGTCTGCTCCCAAGAGACCTATTTTAACCGCTTGACCGGCGCCAACGCCCAAAGCGGTGTTTCCCTGCCGGATATTACCAAAGTGGCTGCAGCCTATGGATTGCCGACCCGACGCATTGAAAATCAGGAGAATCTGAGGGAGGAAATCAAGGATATTCTCGACGCGCCTGGGCCGATGGTTTGCGAGGTGATGGCCTTGCCCGGTGAGCAAAGAACACCTCGGGTCTCCTCGTATCAAAAACCGGATGGATCGATGGCCTCCAAGCCACTCGAAGACATGTGGCCTTTTCTGGAGAGGGAGGAATTTTTATCCAATATGATCGTTTCGCCCATCGAGGTGTAAACTTATTTTCGGCATTGCGATTCCGGTCATTGTAAGGAACGGCGGCGACCTAAGAATATCATGAGCAAACCAAGCCCCAACAACGCGGTTGTTGCTGGTTCCGGGATTGCCGCAGTGCCGAAAAACAGATCGTCTGAGTAGCCCACCTGACGGGTTGAGTCGCTATCGATCTGAATACGCGCGATCCAGTTGGCCGGATCATCCGACAGAGCGACAAAGCCGACAAATTCGGAATTTACCGTATTAAAGTGTTCGGGCGTGAGCAGATTGTCTGAAGAATCGAAAAATCGAGTCAGCGTGCTGGTATTCCAAATGCGCTGCAGGCCGGCCCATCGCTGCGGAGTGGCGAAGGTGATGTCATAACCCACGCCCCCATCGTCACAACAGGTAAATGGCGTGCCTACAATCCATCCTGCCCGACTTGGGAAGCCGATTGACACAACCATATTATGCGGGGTCGAAAAAGGAACGCCATTTGTACCGATGGTCGAAGCAAAGGAAACACCATCGCTGGCGAAAAATTCGTTATCGAGAGCGGTTCCTGCGGGGAGGGAATTAAAATCGATAAAACTGCCCCCAAAATCATTGTTGAAACCCTCAAACATTGTTCGCGCATCCGGTCCGAAAAATATCTGTCCCGATACCGGCAACACGCTGAATAAGATCATCGCCGTGCAGAAATATTTTTTGGACTGTTTAAGGATTTCGTGGAGCATTGTTGTAATAGATTAAATAGATACCAACGAACTCAAACCGTGTCAAAGTGAAAATCCTTTTTGGCCGGTGAAGCCGAACGATTTCAATTATATTCCGTCGGCACTGAAGTTTTTTGTATTCTGACGACTTTTAGGAGAGAAAATTGAAATAATTCTCTCCTCCAAAATGAAGAAAACATTACAGAATGCATGGTATTTGTGTCTCGGCCTTGCCTCAATCGTGGTGATATTTTTGGCCGTCTCCAAGAATTCTGAAAATACGAAATTACCCGTTGAAACTCTGGGGAATTTACGGCGGGTTGATGAACCGGTAGAACCTGAACACGCACTTGATTTCAGCTCCTTGGATAAGCCTGCTGTAGGCGTTTCAGAGGCAAATGCGGGGCCATTATCAGGGGAATCAATTTCTCCAACAGGAATGGCAAAAGGGATATCTTCGCCGGTTGAATCAAGAGAGCTGACCTTGGCCGATTTTGCTGCGGAATTGGAATTTTTGCCCAGGATTCCACCGGCGGGAAACCTGTTGCCGGATGAAATCCCGGAGGATTTGGAAATCGATCAAACCTTGGCGCAATTACTTGCATTTCCCTATGAGCAAGGTCGATTGCTTGTGAAATACAATGAATTTTCGGCGGTTTCCAATGTCAGCCAACTACATTATTCACTGGAGACGCATGTCACCGAGTATTATGAGAATTTCGGGGGCAGCACATTGGCCATAATCGATTTCGACAAGGGCCGTAAAGTGGAAGATGTGATGTATGGTTTTTTAAAAAGTGGTCTCGTGGAGGTCATTGAGCCCGATTATATTGTTCACGCGATCGAAGAGACCACCATCGATCCCGCACTATTATATGATGAAAACTCTGTGGAGGAAAACGGAGCGCTGGCTGTACCCTCGGATCCCTCTTATTCGCTGCTTTATGGGATGTCTCAGATTGATGCGCCGTCTGCGTGGGATACCCGCACCAGCGCTTCAGGAGTAGTCGTGGCGGTGATTGACACCGGTGTTCGCTACACCCATCAGGATTTGGCGGGCAACATGTGGATCAATACCGCCGAAAACACCGGAACGGGCGGCGTTGATGACGATGGAAATGGCTACATTGATGATATTTATGGCATCAATACCATTATCAACGGAAGTGGCGATCCGATGGACGACCACGGACATGGTACCCATGTGGCCGGGACAATAGGTGCGGTTGGCAATAATGCTACGGGAGTTTCCGGTGTTGCATGGGATGTGCAATTGATGGCGGTCAAATTTCTGGCGTCCAACGGCAGTGGATCGACATCAAACGCGATTGAGGGAATCACCTACGCCATTAATCAAAACGCGGATATTATGAATAATAGCTGGGGTGGGGGAGGTTTCTCCACCTTGCTCCTCAATGCCATCCAATCGGCCCGCGACCAAGGGATCATTTTTGTGGCTGCGGCGGGTAATAACAATACCAACAACGATAGCACTCCGCACTATCCCTCGAGCTACGCTTCCAATAACGTTGTGGCGGTGGGATCGACCACTTCGTCGGAAAGTCGCTCCTCTTTTTCCAACTACGGCTTTAAAACGGTCGATGTTTTCGCCCCCGGAAGCTCGATTTACTCGACCGATTTCGCCAGTGATTCGAGCTATTCCTACAAGAGCGGCACCTCGATGGCCACCCCGATGGTGAGTGGAGTTTTTGCCCTTCTCAAGGCGCAGTTTCCCGCCTCGGAAATGGATCCGCTGATTAACCGGGTGTATTACACGGTCGCTCGGCCAATCTCATTGAATGGCCTCAGCCGATATGGGCGGGTTGATCTCGGAAAAGCGATTGTTACGGACCTGAGCATCGGCACGGACGACATCCTCATGCAGCACACCAATGGTAATCTGCTCCTTTGGCTGATGGCCGGAACTGACTGGAAAGCGGCAGCGCCGATCCGGCAAGGGGTGAATTTGAATGGCTGGAAGGTGAGGGCATTACGCGATTTATCCAGTGATGGGGATCGGGACCTTCTCATGCAGCATACCAATGGGAATTTACTCGTGTGGCAAATGTCTGAAAGCTCATGGAAAGCCACCTTCACCATTCGCAAAGGTGTGGACCTGCGCGGCTGGACGGTACGCGAGGTAAATGACTACGACAATGATTCGAAGCCGGATCTCCTCATGCAGCATACGGGCGGAAATTTGCTTTTGTGGACGATGAATGACACGGCCTGGAAAGCGACCTACACCATTCGCAAGGGGGTAAACCTGAACGGATGGACGGTGCGTTCGGGCGCTGATTTCGACGGCGATGGGAAATCCGATATATTGATGCAGCACACGGGCGGCAATTTGCTCTTGTGGACGATGAATGACACGGCCTGGAAAGCGACTTACACCATTCGCAAGGGGGTTAACCTGAATGGGTGGACGGTTCGCGCGGTGACGGACTTTGATGCCGATGGGAAAGCGGATATCCTCATGCAGCACACAGGTGGAAATCTGCTTTTGTGGACGATGAACGGAACCGCCTGGAAGGGATCGTTTGCCATCCGTAAAGGGGTTAACCTGAAGGGCTGGACGGTTCGCAACGTGAAGGATTTCGATGGGGATTCGAAGCCCGATCTTCTGATGCAGCATACGGGCGGAAATTTGCTTTTGTGGACCATGAACGGAACCGCCTGGAAGGCGACTTATACCATCCGCAAGGGGGTTGACCTCTCCTCCTGGAAGGTGTCGGCAAACTAATCCGGGAGCGCTTTTGGGAAGTCCTGTTGGCTCATCAGGAGAAATACCACTTTTTGAGATAGGTTCTAGTTAAAAAAAGGGTTCTGCTTACGATAAAGCAGGTATGATTGCCCTAAAAACCCAAAAATTCGAACAGAGGCCGTTATTTATCTTTGAAATGGCCAACAACCACATGGGCGATGTGGAGCATGGATTGAGGATTATTCGCGAATTTCATGGTGTTTGCCGTGAGTTCGATTTCCACTTCGGATTCAAGTTTCAATATCGCCAGTTGGACACCTTCATCCACCCGGATTTTAAGAATCGGCAGGATATCAAGTATATCAAGCGCTTTTCGGAAACCCGCCTGTCCCATGAGGATCAATTACGCCTCAGGGATGAATTGCGCAAATGTGGTTTTCTCGCCATTTGCACCCCTTTCGACGAGGCATCCGTCGATCTCATCGAAGAGATGGATTTTGATATTATCAAAATTGCCAGCTGCTCTTTCACCGACTGGCCTTTGCTGGAAAGGGTTGTGCAGACCAAGAAGCCGATTATCGCATCAGTGGCGACGGCCTCACTCTCCGATATTGATAATGTCGTCAGTTTTCTCGAGCATCGTAACAAGAGTTTTTCGCTGATGCATTGTGTGGCCGAATATCCCACCGCCCGGAATCATCAACAGCTCAACCAGATCGATTTTTTGCGGGAGCGCTATCCCAATGTAGAAATCGGATTCTCCACCCATGAATCACCCGGGGACATCCTGCCTGTTCAGTTGGCGGCAGCCAAGGGCGTCAGATTATTCGAGAAACATGTAGCAGTCCCAACCGAGCAATATGGCGTCAACCAATATTCGGCGACTCCGGCTGAAACCGTGAATTGGTTGCGAGCCGCGAAAACGGCTCTGGAAGTTTGCGGTCAACCCGAGGGAAGGATAGAGGCAACCGAAAAAGAATTGGCCGATATCAAGGGTCTGCGTCGTGGAGTTTATGCCAAAAGTGCGGTCAAGGCGGGAGAAGAGATCGACTCGGCCGAAATTCACTTGGCTATACCCGTGACGGAGGGGCAGTTGACCGCAAATGAGCTTTCTAAATATAATCATTTAGTAGCCAAAAAGGACATTGATTCGGGAGAGGCTTTAATGAACGCGGACCTGGAAACGAGCAACACGCGCGAGACTGTCAACAAAATCGTTTCCCATGTGCGCAAGTTCATTGATTCCAAGCACATTGTTATTCCCGATAAAGTTGATTTTGAGATTTCTCATCACTACGGAATTAAGAAAGTATCCGATTTTGGCGCTACAATCATAACGATTGTAAACCGAGATTATTGTAAGAAGATCATCGTTCAGCTACCGGGGCAAAAACATCCCGAGCATATGCACAAGAAAAAGGAAGAGACCTTCCTGATTTTGGCCGGTTCGGTGCAGCTTTCCATCGATGGTGAATACAAAAAATTCACCAAGGGAGACATAATATTGGTCGAACCAAACGTGAAGCATTCCTTTCAAACTGAGGAGGGTGTAATTTTCGAGGAAATTTCCTCAACGCATTATCTGGATGACTCGTATTATACCGATCGGGAGATCATGCGAAACAAACAGCGTAAGACACAACTCACACATTGGATCGAATAGGCGATTGGCCTCTCTTATACGTTTTGGTGATTTTTGAGTTTATTTCAAAATTTTGATGACTGTGAACGATAAACCATTGATAGTGTGGGATTTGGACGATGTCCTCAATAATCTGATGGAAGCATGGTTCTGTGCTTATGCCTCCACCTCAAGTGGTTCTGTGGTAGGAGATTATCAGGGAATTGTGCAAAATCCGCCCCACCAACTTTTGGGAATTACTCATAGCGAATATTTGAATTCCCTGGATACTTTTAGAAACTCTGCTGAGGGACACAATTTAGGGCCCAACGCTCTTGTTTTAGACTGGTTTCGCGAAAAGGGAAGTAACTTCAGACACATGGTATTGACCAACCGCCCTGTGAAAACCGTTCCGGGCGCCGCCGATTGGGTTTTTCGTCATTTCGGCAATTGGGTTCGCTTTTTTCATTTCGTTCCATCGCCAAGGTCGGGTGAAGATTTACCTGCCTATGATTCCAACAAGGGAGAATGTCTAACATGGCTAGGTAAGGCAGATGCTTTGGTCGATGATTCACCCGAAAATATTAGAGCCGCTCAGGAGCTTGGATTGGAAGTCTTCACATTCCCTCAGCCATGGAATGACTCAGAGCATTCTGTGTGTGAGCTGCTCAATAAGGTATCTCGAATTTCAATCCGGCAGCCAGTCGGGGCGTTCTATTAAGTTAAAAAATAAGGTCTATGAAAATAATAATTACAGGGAATATGGGCTATATCGGTCCGGTTGTTGTGGATCATTTCAGGAAGAAATTTCCGGAAGCAACATTGGTTGGGTATGACGCCGGTTATTTTGCCGGCTGCCTTCTCGACCACCTTGATTACCCGGAAAGCAAGCTCGACGAACAGGTATTCGGAGATGTTCGCGATTTATCCGATGATTTGTTTGAAGGAGCCGATGCGGTGATTCATTTGGCGGCGATTTCCAACGACCCCATGGGACATGCCTTCGAGGAGGTTACGGACAAAATCAACAACCTTTGCAGTTACCAAGTGGCTGTTCGGGCGAAAGCTGCCGGAGTGAAAAATTTTGTATTTGCTTCCAGTTGCAGCGTTTACGGCGCCGGTGGCGATAATGCCAAGGGGGAAAACGATGCGCTTCAGCCTCTGACTTCCTACGCGCGCTCCAAGGTCTCTGCCGAAGAAGCCCTGCGACCCCTCGGCGGGGATGGATTTGTGGTCACCTGTCTGCGGTTTGCCACTGCCTGCGGAATCAGCCCGAGGCTGCGTCTCGATCTTGTCCTGAATGATTTCGTGGCCAACGCCTTATCTACAAAAAGGATTGAAATACTCAGCGATGGCACGCCGTTACGCCCGCTCATTGATGTTAAAGACATGGCGCGGGCGATGGAGTGGGGGGCTTTGCGCGAAGGGACCGGCGAAGATCATTTTCTTATTGTTAATGCTGGTTCCAACGAAGGAAATTATCAGGTGAAGGATCTGGCCGAGGCGGTTCGCGTGCAATTACCGGAAACGCAGGTTTCGGTCAGTGAGGAAGCCGCCCCGGACAAACGTTCCTATAAAGTGGATTTCTCGTTGTTTGAAAAATTGGCGCCCGACCACCAGCCCAAAAACAAGCTGCACGATTCGGTTTCCCAATTGATATCGGGATTGCGCTCGACCGGTTTTCGCAACCCAAAATTTCGGGACTCGACCTATGTCCGCCTGAATGCTCTGCGCCGACTTCAGGACAATGGAAAATTAAACAAAAACCTTTTTTGGAAATGATTCAGGAAGTATTGGATAATCTGATTAAAACAGATGAAAACCCAGCGGTCCTAAAACACCGAATACTGGAACTTACCCGACGTTATTCACGTTTGGTCCACGGCGGAAATCGGCCGGGGTACGAAACCAACGAATCGCGTAAAATTTTTAGTCCCGGAGAATCTGGAATTCCTTATGCGGCGCGTGTCTTTAACGAAGATGAAGTCGAGGCGGCTGTTTCGTCCACTCTCGATTTTTGGCTGACTCTGGGGAGCGAAGGAGAGAAATTTGAAAAACAGTTAGCCGAATTTTTAAGTGTTAAGCGATCTCTGCTGGTCAACTCGGGATCATCGGCCAACCTCCTG
Organism: Opitutales bacterium; assembly: GCA_021772515.1. Lineage (GTDB taxonomy): Bacteria > Verrucomicrobiota > Verrucomicrobiia > Opitutales > UBA2987 > JAJFLU01. Next base: position 66,522 of record JAJFLU010000052.1, on the reverse strand, counting down.
GCGGTTTCCGCGTTATCCAGTCCCAAACTAAGGGATCGTCGCCTACTGCCGGGTGATGAAATCATAACCGTTGCGGCGGGTTTTCCGACCACGGTTGCTCCGATCGTGCAATGTGGTTTTGTGCCTGTTTTTATCGACATCGACCCCGTCACCCTGAACGCCCGGACCGATCAATTGGAGGAAGCCTACAACCCCGGTAAAACGAAGGCGGTTCTCATGGCGCATACTCTGGGAAATCCCTTTGATTTGTCCGCAGTACAAGATTTTTGCCGTAAACATAACCTCTGGCTGATCGAGGATAACTGCGATGCATTGGGAAGTCTTTATGATGGGCAGTTGACCGGTTCTTTTGGTGATATTTCCACCCAATCATTTTATCCTCCCCACCACCTGACATTGGGCGAAGGAGGGGCGGTCAATGTGGTCGATAATATGCTTTTCAAAGTGATCGTGGAAAGCTTCCGCGATTGGGGGAGGGATTGCTGGTGTGCCAGTGGAGTGGACAACACCTGCTGCAAACGATTTGGCTGGCAAATGGGCGATCTTCCCGAGGGTTATGATCACAAATTTATCTATTCTCATCTCGGTTACAATCTTAAGCCTCTCGACATACAGGCGGCCATCGGTTTACAGCAGTTGAAAAAATTACCGGATTTCATTCAGGCCCGCGTAGATAATTGGAACTATTTACGCAATGGTTTGAACGAATGCAGCGATTTCATCGATTTCTGCCTGCCCACCCACGCCACTAGTTGGAACCCGGGAGAAAGTTTTTCATGGGATAATAGCGGCCATCAATCGAATCCATCCTGGTTTGGTTTCATGCTCTTGGTGAAGCCGAATGCTCCGTTCAGCAAGATCGAATTGGCCCGACAGCTCGACTCTAAGAAAATAGGCAACCGAATGCTTTTTGGCGGTAACCTTGTGCGCCAACCCGTGTTTGTACAACTGGCCAAGGATAACCCTGATGCCTTCCGGGTAGTCGGAGATTTGGAAGGTTCGGATCGGGTTATGAAGGATGCGATGTTCATTGGAACCTATCCTGGAATGACCCGGGAGATGCTGGATTATCAAATCGAAACCATCCAGGGTTTTTGCCAATGCCAATCACACTAAATCTTAAATCTGAAAGACATCTGAAATGTTAACGACCCTCGCTCCACCCCCCTGCGCCAACGAATTGGAATCTGTTTTCGACCGGTCTATGGACGAGGTGGCCGATTGGGAGAGGGGTGTATTCGATAAACTGACGGGTGGCAGAAAAACTCCCGTGATTTTGTGTGGCGCGGGTGGGCTTGGCCGCAAGCTTCTACAGGGATTGCGTGTTGTTGGCATCGAACCGATTGCATTTACGGACAACAATCCATTGTTATGGGGCCAGCGCGTCGAAGGCATAGAGGTTCTCAAACCGTCCGACGCAGCCCTTCGTTACGGGCAAGAGGCCGCGTTTGTGATTTCCATTTGGGGCGCCAATTCCAGCGATCGGTTGGTGGAGCGGAAAATGCGATTTGAAAATCTTGGCTGCCGTTGTGTAGTATCGTTTCACTCTTTATTCTGGAAATATCCAGACATATTTCTGCCTCATTATACCTGCGATCTACCCCATAAAGTTTATGCCGCCCAGGAGGAAATTGAGGAGGTCTATCATCTGTGGAGCGATGAATATTCACGAGACGAATATGTCGCGCAATTGAAATGGCGCAGCAGGCTGGACTACGAGGGGTTGCCGGATCCGGTAGCGGGCGTCACCTATTTTCCTTCGGGCCTTTATACTTCGTTAGGGGATGCCGAACGTTTTATCGATTGCGGCGCTTTTCAGGGAGACACACTTGAGGAATTTCTCGGTCGGTTTGAGAATAGTTTTCAGCATTATCTGGCTTTGGAGCCGGATCCGGGAAATTTTGCCGACTTGCGACGGCTTATTTCGGCATTACCGAAACCAATTCGGGAGAAGATCGATGCGTTGCCTTACGCGGCCTATAGTCACCAGTCCATCCTGAACTTTTTGGCTGAGGGATCGGCCTCTTCTGCCATAACGGAAATTGGCAATGTGGAGGTTCCCGCCGAAGCCATCGACAGGATTTTGGCCGGGTCACCCTTAACTTTTTTAAAGATGGATATTGAAGGCGGCGAACCGCAAGCGCTGGAAGGCGCTCGCCGTAGCCTTGAGCGGCATCGCCCAGTGGTCGCGGTATCGGCATATCATTTGCAAGATCATCTATGGAAACTCCCCGCTTGGCTAAATGGAGTGCTGGAGGACTACAATTTTTATCTCCGTCCACACGATATGGAAATTTGGGATCTCGTCTGCTACGCTGTGCCCCAGGAACGAACTCTTTCATAAAACATGGTTGAGGCAATTTTAACCCCCACCGTCACGGGATCGCCGTCACGGCATCCCATAGTTACCGAGGATTTGCGGGACATCACGGCTGCGCCGCTACCCTGGGAAAATTTTTCGGGCAAAACCATTCTCATATCGGGGGCCAACGGGATGGTTCCGGCCTATCTAGTGGAGAGCCTGCTTTTCCTGAATGAGAAAGGATTGAATCAACCTTGCCGGGTGCTGGCCCTGGTTCGTGATCGCCAAAAAACGGAAAAAAGATTTGCAAACTATCGCACACGCCTGGACCTGGAAATAATTGAAGCTGATTTAAGTCAGGAAATAGTGATCGACGAACCGGTTCACTATATTGTTCATGGGGCGAGCCCGGCGGCCGGTAGGTATTTTGCCAAAGATCCTCTGGGAGTTCTCGAACCAAATGTTTTCGGAACACAAAATTTGCTAAAACTAGCTGCCAAAAACCGGTGTCGAAAATTTCTATTTCTGAGCAGCGGGTCGGTATATGGCGATCTGGATTTGTCTCAAAAACCCGGTGAAGATAGTGAGTTCGCATCGCTAGATCCGATGGAATTCTTTACTTGCTATGGGCAAGGCAAGCGAATTGGTGAACATCTCTGCGCCTGTTGGCACCAACAGCGCGGAGTCAGCGCCGTTAGCGCCCGACTTGGACATACCTACGGGCCGGGTATGCCCCTTGCCGATGGGCGAGTTTTTACGGATTTTGTGGACTGTGTGCTAGCGGGCAAAAGCATAGCGCTGAACAGCGATGGCAGCGCCATTCGTCATTTCTGCTATTTGAGCGATGCGGCACGAGGTTTATTCCTGCTTTTACTGCAAGGGCAGGGTGGCGAGGCCTACAATCTGGTCAATACCGAGGCAGGGTGCAGTATCGGAGATCTAGCAAAAAAAATGTGCTTACTTTTTCCAGAAAAACAATTGGAGATGCGAATAAAAATACCTTCGCACAGCAGCATGTCCAGTCAGCAAAACGGATTTACAGTTGATATTTCAAAAATAAGACGGCTTGGGTGGAATCCACAAGTCGGTGTGGATGAAGGGTTTAAAAGAACAGTAAGGAGTTTCCAATGAAATTGATTGAAATCAGGGAATCATATGAAAACGGTGAAATTACCCGTGATGATCTTTTTGTTCGCATGAGACAGCAATACGGGGTTCTCAGCGATTTGAGTAGTCTATTGCGTGGGACGGGTGTTGCCTCCGTGGAGGTTAATGATACGGGGGTGGTGCTCACATCTCGACCTCACGGAGTTAAGATTAAGTGTGATCCTACGGACAAGGGAATTCCACCAATTGTGGCCATAAATCTACACGAATATGAGAAAGAAGATTCCGCCATGCTCCTGAAATTGGTTGATGACGGCATGACCTTTCTGGACATCGGCGCCAACCTTGGATGGTACGGATTGCATGTTGCAAAAATTTATCCGAACTCGCGAGTTTTTGCCTTCGAGCCAATTAAAAGAACCTATGGGTTTTTAAGGGATAATATTCAGATCAACAAGTTGGAAAATATAAGCGCTTTTTCGTATGGACTATTCAGTGAGTCAGAGGAGCGAATATTTTATGCGGATCCGGAAATTTTGGGAGCGGCTTCAACTTCGCCGACGGCAGGTGACCAAGGGATTGAGCATCGGTGTCTAGTAAGAAAGATGGATGAAGTGTTGGCGGATTTTCATTCTGGAGCCGATTTTTTGAAAATTGATGTGGAAGGCGCTGAATTGTTTGTTCTCGAAGGTGGCATCGAAACTATTCGCACTTCAAAGCCTATCATCTTTGCAGAGATGCTACGGAAGCATGCCGCCAATTTCAACTACCATCCCAACGATATTATCGAATTACTGGCGGGCGAAAATTATCGTTGTTTTTACTCACGAAATGGAAAATTGATCGAATTTTTTCGGATGGACGAACAAACCGAGGAGAAGAACTTCTTTTTTCTGCATAAAGAAAAACATAGCGATAAGATTATAACATTTAGTGGCGTTAGGGAAAATTCCACTAAAGGTTGGCGCGCGCCGTTATTTTCAGAAAGACCGGGAGGATTTTTTGAATGATCGCGACTGCTACGAAAATATCCTCCAACAAAAGACATGCCCTGAAGCAAAATTGCCAGGTATGCGATTGCAGTGAGGCCCGATTTCTTTTTAGACAGGAATTCAGCGGATTTTCCGATGGAAATCTACTTGATGGCTATGATGTAGTTGTTTGTCGAGAGTGCGGTTTTGCCTTTGCCGACGATCTGCCTGAACAACAGGAATTTGACCGTTACTATGGTGAAATGTCCAAATACGAATTTGGCCAAAGCGAGGGAAAACAATCACCTTACGATTTGCAGCGTTTTTCTCAAATTTTCAATTTGTTGGCCCCTCGGTTTCCAGATAAGGAAATCCGGATTCTGGATATTGGTTGCTCAACCGGAGGCCAATTAGCCGAGTTTAAGAAGAAGGGTTACAGAAATTTACTGGGAGTTGATCCCTCTCCTGCCTGCGCCAAAGCGGCCAGGAATCTGTATGGAATTGAGGTTCACACCTCTACCATATCAGGCTTGAAGCTCGCGCCCCATTCGTTTGACCTGATTCTACTCGTCGGTGTTCTTGAACATGTTTGCACGTTAGGTCCTGTTTTAGAGAAAATCAAAGGTCTCCTCGCGCCGGGAGGAAAACTCTATTTGGAGGTTCCGGACGCTCTCCGGTTCGATGTATTTGAAGATGCCCCGTTTCAGGAATTCAGCACCGAACATATTATATTTTTCTCAACTCGATCTCTGGAAAATCTGCTAGTTACGCAGGGATTTGGAAAGGTTTGGGACGAACAGAACGATAGGCGTTATTCATCTTCGACAATCATGCCGAATATCTCGGCTTTATTTGATAATCCAGGCAATTTTCAGGGTAATGTGGTTCCTGATGATATAAGTTTGATAGCTTTGCAAAGTTATATTAATACATCCAAAAATGTAGAGCGAAGAATTATTGAGACAATCGACCGACTCGTAGAGTCGAAAACGCCGATACTTGTCTGGGGGGTTGGCACACATACTCAGAGGTTGCTGGAAAGCACAAGTTTTGCGGATTTGAACATCAAAGCCTTTATCGATTCCAATGCCCGTTACTATGGAAAAAAAATGAACAAAACCCCCATAATTGGTCCCGATGATTTAAATAATCATGGAGAAGCTGTGCTAATTTCCTCACGGGTATTTCAACCGGAAATTGAGGCCGAAATTATCAGGGCAACTTCCGGTAAGCGGGAAATCGTTAAGCTGTATAATCTTTAGCAGTTAAGCATAATGTCTCAGCCGCTAGTATCCATTGTGCTGCCCTCTTACAATTATGAGAAATATGTGGGCCAAACGATTCAATCAGTTCTGGATCAAACTTACTCCAATTTTGAACTAATAATCGTTGAAAATGCCTCCACTGATAAATCGCTTAAGGTAATCAGGAAATTTCGCGATCCACGGATACGGCTTTACAGTCTAAAAAAGAACATAAAGGCGGACGTTTTTAATTATGGATTCGAGCGGTGCAAGGGTAAGTATCTGGCGAATATCCATGCCGACGATTTGTTTTTTCCAGACAAAATAGAAAAACAGGTCGCTTTTCTGGAAAACAATGTTGATTACGATTTAAGCGCGACGCACGTGCAGGGCATAGACGAGAATGGAGATATTTATGATTCTCCAGAATGTCCGGATTGGTGGTTCAATCATAGGTTAGATTTGAGTCAGATCGAATCATACATCGCCGTCAATCGAGTGTGTATGCCCTCGGTTCTCATGCGGCGGGAAGTGTTTCAAAATTTGGGTCCTTTGCGCGCGGAACTGAACTTTACGGCCGATTACGATTATTGGGTGCGCTGTGTACTGGCGGGGCATCGAATAAAATTATTGTTGGAGCCGCTGGTATATTATCGGCGGCATAAAAAGAACAGTTCAGTATCGAATGCGGGTCAATCAGTGGCCGAGCTATGTTACTATTTTGTAAGTTTTCTGAGAGATGAGCTGAACCGTATTGGAAAACCGAATTTAGTCGTCTCATACGTGGACAATTTTTTGAATAACCGGCATATTAAAAAATATTCCAAACGTAAAAAATCCAACCTTTTAAATTGTCTCTTCGGCCTACAGAAATTTGAGGGAAATCTGGATGAATTCGTGCGTTATTTGAATCAGAAAATTGAAGGCAATAGCGCATTACTATCCAGTTTTATTCAGTCGTATAGGGGAAGGGTTATCGAATTGTCCAATTGGGTTTCCGATTTAGAAGACAATTGTTACTTGATGGCGCAAAATGGCAGCAACGGCAATGTGCCTCTCAACGGGAAGGCAAAGAGTATTGGTATTCGCCGTAATTCACGGAAATTCAAAACGGTACGCTGGCTTGAAAACGTGAAGTCGGCTGTAGTTTTCGGATCTGGTGGTGGCGGTCTTCATAGTCTGCGGTTAGCTGAAATGGCAGGGTGGGAGGTTTCCTACTTTGTTGATAATAATAAAAGTGTCTGGGGAGGGAAAATCAATGGTTATGATATTCGTGATCCCCGGGCGCTAAAAAACAAAGATTTCGATATCATCATAGTGGCATCAACAATGGGTAAACATGCCATTTATAAAAAACTTAATACCTGGAAATATTCTTATGGAAAAGATTTTATCTATTTCCTCGATTTGGTCTATAATGGTAAGGAATTGTCCCAAATTAAAATTTGATGGACCCAAATTGATTCCATTGTAATCCGTAAAATATAAGGACAACCCTTGGCCCTATCTGACAAACTACAGATTTTTCTGATTACTTACAATCGGGCGGATAAATTGGAAAAAACGCTTTTACGTTTGGCGGAAAGTCCATTTGCGCCCTGTTTTGCATCTATTCTGGATAACGCCAGTACCGACCGCACTCCGGAGGTTTGCGAACAATTTAAAACTTCCTTTACCAATCTCAAACTCCTTCGGCGAGAAAAAAATATAGGCGGTTGCGCCAATTTCATGGAGGCCTTTTCAGCGCCATGCAAAGGATACAAATGGATTTTGTGCGATGACGATTATTTCGATCTCACCGTCGCAGAGGAATTGATTGGGCTAATCGAAGAGGGTTCCTTCGATGTTATATTGGCGGGTTCTCCCGGGCTAAAGAAAAAGGACTACGGCTATGCCGGAAGCGCGCCTGTCTTGATTGCCGGTGGATCGCGTTTTTACTTTACGGCAACATTTTTACCCGGCCTGATTTTCAAGTCATCCCTGTTGGATGATGATAGCATCATGCGAGGTTATGACATTTTGCACTACCTGTGGCCCCACTTACCTTTTGTGCATAAACTGGTCAGAGAAAACAGATCCGTTAAAATATTGAGCCGCCCGTTGATGCAAAGGGGGTTTTCGGATCCGCCCGAGAACATGGGGCGTTCAGTCTTTTATTCATGGTGTCGGTCTTGTTGTGCGATCGACGATACTGCATGGCGCGAGAAAGCCATTCTCCAATTTTTTGACGGTCAGTTTTTTCTGCGATCTCTTTTTGCATTGACCGAAGACCTGCAAAGAGGGGCTCTCAAGCGGTCCCAACTGTTTTATCTGATTGAAAACCTGCCTCGGGGTTTGTTGGGGCTGCGGATCAGCCTGATTTCTCTGCTTTTTTTTCCTGTTTGGCTGCTTGGAATCAACCTCAAGTTTTCGAGCGCAATGTCCAATTTGCGACTCGGGCGTGCCCGTTTTGTTGGTAAATCAGAAAAAACGACCATTTGGAAGCAACCAAAAAAGATTTCAGGAGGCTGTGGACTATGACTGAGCGGGTTCTCATATTTGGAGCCGGTGAATTGGGATTACGCGCTTTTCGGGCCGTGAAAAAGGAGAATGGAAGCTGTCGAGTGCTGGGATTTGCTGACAATAATCCCAATTTGCATGGAAAATATGTGAAGGGCTTGGCGATAATACCGCCGAAAAGGATTCCTGAGCTGGAGTTTGACCGGGTCGTCATTGGAAACCAGTACATCACGGAAGTTCGTGCGCAGTTGCGAGAATTGGGGGTCAATGTGGATAAAATCGAAACTCCCGATCTCGATGAAGATGATGGATTTTTCGATTATGGCCGAAAGGAGTTTATCAGCGCTCTATTTCACCTTGGCTGTGTTTTGGCGGCAGGATTTTCTGCAGTTTTTGGATTTCTGCTATTATCCTGAAAGAACCCCATTGTTTCAATCGCCTTCGCAATGGCGGGGTGTTTCTTGCTTTTATTCAATGTTTTATGTGTTTTTACTTGTATTTTGAAAACCCCACTTAAAGTGACGATACCAACATGCCCTTCCGAAGGCTAAAATCGACAAGCGCGAATTGCTGCGTTGCTGTCCGCAAACCGCTTGGTTACGTAGGTTACTACGCTCCCGCGCCGGTTTGCGAACTGCGCCTTGCACTTCATCACTTCTCGATTTTTTGAAACGATGGGGTGAACTCTCAATCAACGATGGAAGCAGGTTCTTTTTTGACGGATAGCCATCTTTATGCCTAGGTTTGGGGCATGCCTCGAAAATTCCTCATTGTCGGCGCCGGTTTTTTTGGATCGGTCTGTGCCCGCGAGCTGACAGACGCCGGACATCAATGCCTGATTGTTGAAAAAAGGGATCATATCGGTGGCAATTGTTTTACGCGCTTTTGGGAGGAAGCCGGTTGTCATCAACATGTTTACGGACCCCATATTTTTCATACAAATTCGCCGGAAATATGGGCCTATGTGAATCGGTTTGCTGAATTCAACCACTTTGTAAACCGACCTCGGGTTTCCTATCGGGGAAATATCTATTCCTTTCCCCTGAACCTGCTGACCTTATACCAGCTTTACGGTGTCAAAACGCCGTTTGAGGCGGAGGAAAAATTGGCCTCGGTGCGCGAGCCGATTGAAAATCCCGAAAACCTTGAGGAATGGTGCCTGAGCCAAGTCGGAAGGGAGATTTATGAAAAGTTTATCAAGGGCTATACGGTCAAACAGTGGCAAAAGGATCCCAAAGAATTGCCCGCTTCCATCATCCGCCGACTGCCGGTCCGTCTGACCTACGACGACAATTATTTCACGGATCGATATCAGGGAATACCTGTCGGGGGCTATACTTCGATTTTTGAGAGATTATTGGAGGGTTTGGCCGTTGAATTAGAGGTGGATTTTTTGAAGGAGAGGGATAACTGGATTGGCAAGTATGATGAAATTATCTATACCGGTCCGGTGGATGCTTTTTTTGATTATTCCGAGGGAGTTCTTGAATACCGGTCTCTGCGTTTTGAGAATGAATTGCTCGACCAAAGGGATTTTCAGGGAAATGCCCTTATCAATTACACCGATGAGCGCGTGCCCTACACCCGGATTGCCGAACATAAGCATTTCGATATGAATCTGAATCAGCCGAAAACTCTCATTACCCGTGAATTTTCACAAAACTGGAAACCGGGTCTGACAGAGTATTATCCGGTCAACACTGCGGCCAACAATGAAACCTTCAGGCGCTATGGTGAACTCATTGCCAAATCGGGGCTGCCGGTGACCTTTGGGGGCAGGTTGGGGCAATATCGCTATTTCGATATGCATCAGGTGATTGCCGCTGCTTTGAGCAAAGTCAAAGAGTTGCTATCGAAGTAATTTTTTTGGCCGATAAGCTTGGTGCCGTGCCTGCATCAATAGTTTTGGATCGATCTATTAACCTAAAACCACTGAAACGTGTCAGTGTGGCTGTTTTGAGTTGCAACCGGCGCGACGATCTGGAGAAAACGCTCGATCAGCTATTTGCCAAAGAAGATCTCTGGAACGAGGTAATCGTGGTGGATAATACGTCTACGGATGGATCATGGGAAATGGTTGAAAAGAGGTTTCCCGACGTGAAATTAGTCGACTCGGGAGGTAATATTGGCACTGCCGGCAGCAATTTGGCCTTTGAAGCGGCCACAGGGGACTGGATTCTCTCCCTAGATGACGATAGCTATCCCGTGATTGAAAGCCTTGGCCCGATCTGCGAAGCGATTGAAAGTAATCGCCCGGAAGCCGCCATCGCCCTGTCGATACGCAAAAAATGGGCACCGGTGGTTTCAACGGGCAGTAGGTCTCAGCCGCTCAAAGAGGCTTTTGGGTTCAGCGGGGCAGGGGTTCTGTTCAACCGAAAAGCGATCGGAGATATCGGCGGCTACGACCAGGATCTGTTTTTATTCACCAATGAACTTGATTGGACGGCGAGGGCCTTGGGTATGGGCTGGCGTCTTGCCTCATGTGATGACGCGGTGGTGATTCACCGGAGCACTCCGGCCAATCGAAGCAGTTTGCGACACGCCCATTATTATTGCCGGAACACATTGGTTTTTTTGATGCGGTATGCGCCAAAGCCCTTGCTAGCCAACCTTTTGAGCGGGTATCTCCGCGATATATTCCTGTTTACGGTATTGCATGGCAGCGGGGCGTATTTAAGGGCATTCCGCGAAGCCAGAAAAATGCTAAAACATTTCAAATCAACCCCCGGAAACCGCCTCAGCAAGGAGCAATTCCTGGAAATAAAACCCGATTTGAGAGCGCCGTTTTCTTATTTGGGATGAAAAAGCCAATTCTTATCGTTCGCACGGTTTCGGTGGAAAAAATCTCCGAGGCGCTCGACCTGTGCCTTGAAAAGTGGCCGGGGCATCCGTTGATCGTCGCCACGACGGCCAATCGCTCAAAGGAGTTGGCGAATGATAATCGAATTGATCGCCTCGAAATCGTGGATACAGGGCCGAGAGGCTACGATCGGATATTTCATCTGGAAGAACATTTGGAGGCGGTAGTTTTTCCCATTGGGAATAAAAATGGCAGTGGTTACGGAAATGTTTTCCGGGCATTTAGCAGCCTTTGCGCAAGAAATTTCTATATGTCACCTTATTGTCGAGATTTTCGCTCTATGGGTCGTTTACGATTGAAGTTGAAATATGGAACGGAGTTGGCATTGGAGGAATTACTATCGGTGTTTGGCAGGATTTGGGCGCAGCGGTTGATACGTGGAATTGACCTGTAGTTTTGTCGAAAGTTTTAGGCGAGGTTGTCGATAAACTTTTTGAAACAGTCATTTCAAATGGAATGATTTTCGCTTCCAAAATTTAAAAAAACACTCTGTCGTTGAAAGTCTTAGGATCCATTATTGCCCGCCTGGGTAGCGAGAGGCTTCCCTACAAGAATTTGCTTCCTTTTAATGGTGAACCACTTATCGGCCTGGGTATTCGCAAATTGCAGCAAAGTGAAAAAATCGACGAGATTGTTGTATCCACTGAAAGTGAGCTGATTGCGTATGTGGCCAGTTCGTATGGTGTGAAGGTATTGAGACGACCGCCGGAACTTGCGGTATCCACGACGCCGTCGGTGCCTGTTTTTCAGCATTTGATTGAGCGATTTCCCTGTCAAGTGCACGTAAATTTCAATCTTTGTTTTCCCCTTTGCCAACCGGAGGTTATCGACCGGGCAGTGGAAGTCGCCCTGGACAAGGGAGAATCCTTGTCGGTTCCCTTTGCGGTATGGGCGCAAACATCGGAGTGTCTGTTGGGTTATGGAGATCCTTTTGATATAACTGCATACCGCTTTATCGACGACAGGGCTGGTCAGGTGGATGTGCATACAGAAGATGATTTGCTGGAAGTGCATCGCCTACAGAACGGAAATTCAAAGATTTGGACCGAAGAATGATAGCCATGCAGAGCATTCACTTCCCTTTAAAGATGTGGCTGGGAGAGACGACTTTTACTGAAAAACTCCTAGTCATGTACAAATATAAAATTAATGAAATTTCAGGGAACCGATATGTATCCGGCAGGGGCCCTTGGCGGCTAATCCTGTTGCTGATGTTTGGATTTCTGATTAGTAAGAGCAGTCTTTTCGCCCTGGCGCCATTGAGAAAAATCCTCGCGTTGATTCCAGGCGGCTATCCCGCGGAATTTACCACCGTCAGCGATTCCATAGGGTATTTGCCAGCAATGGGTCCGGTGGATATTCGATTCGGTGAACAGGTACAACCTTTTGACCGGATGTTGCTGCACGCTTTTCCAATCGAAGAGGAGGAAGAGATCGTCGATACTCCCGTGCTAGACGAAGTTGATGCGGTGCGATCTGCGGCTATGGAAAGGGAATCTTTGGTTAATGATTATGTAAACCAGGCCGATATCGATTTTAATTCCCCTGTTGCAAGGCCGGAGTCTCCCCAGCCGACGCTACAGGAAGAATACCAAGGTAATGTGGAATTTGTGAATCCCGATGAATTTCTAGTATTTTTTGAGAAAGACCTATCCAATGGTGATGGTTCAGATGACCATATAGGTGTTCCATTTGAAGTACCCTTGAGAAATAAACCAATCTCTTCTGAGGTCAAAAGTAGCGCCACCTATGAGCGCGATTAAATATTTAGCCAGTTAGTTATAGAATGCCAGTAGAATTAATTTCTAGCAACCGCCAGAAACGCCGTTGGGTGTTCTTGGCGCTTTTGTTTGCTCTTCCGTTATTTTACTCGACCCAGGTTCTGACAGCTTCTCCACAGGAGGCCACAGAAATAACTGAGAAAGAAATAGAAGTACAATCTCATGGAGATGCGGAAAAACTTGAACCCGTAGAAAATTCGGCTGTTACAACGGAAAATAGCCATCTCCAAACTGAAATAAGTAAACCAATTGGGGAAGCCGAACACTTGGAAGCGGCCATGACTATTTCTACTGAAGTTGATACAAATTTGGAAATCAACGAAGGTGAAAATGCTCCTGAGAACGATCTTCTCGATCAACCGATATTGGAAGACGACCTTGCCGGGCAACTATCAGTTGAGGAGAAGCACGAAAGTAATCATTTAGAGGAGGCGAGTGAAGAGCATGGAAATAAAGAGGAAAAGCCGTCACAGGCAGAAAGATTTCAGGTGCCAAATTTTACCGGTGTAACCGAGGTGGAAAAAATGGGCTTGATGATACGACAAGCCACAATGGCCACTCGTCTAAAGGATTTTACTACCGCCGAGAAACTTTATCTTAAGCTTCTTAATATGAATTTGGAGGATGAGGATAGGAGGCAGTTGCTTTTGGATATGGCCGGAATGTATTCTGAGGCTGGTATAATCTCGAAAACTGCCGTTGTTTACGAAAAATTTCTCGAAACCTATGAGAGAGACCCCGAATTGCCATCCATCATTATCAAGCTGGGGATTCTGTATCGAGATATGGGGGCAATCAAACTGGCAATATCAAAATTTTATACCGTGCTAAATGTATCACTTAATATACCTCAGGAAAAAATTGACGAATACGTCCGCCTGTCCATGAAAGCGCAATTGGAGATAGCTGAAACGTATTTTCAGATTGGAGATTACAACGAGGCAGCAAAGTTTTTTTCGCGCTTAACTCTCATGAAATTAAGCCAGAAAGATCAGGAATCGGTACACTTTAAAACGGCTTATACCCAGTATTTACTGGAAAATTATACTTCAGTAGTCCCGGCTTTAATTAATTTTATCGACAATTATCCCGAGAGCCATCTTGTGGCAGAGGGGCACTTTTTGCTAGCGAATACCTACAAACGCCTGAACCGACCCCGTGATGCTGTTGAGGAAACGCTAAACTTATTGCGTAAAAATCTGATCAATAAGGATGATGGAGAGAAAATTTGGTTTTACTGGAAAAAACGAACCGGCAATCAGTTAGCCAATGAATTTTTTGAACAAAAAGATTATTTGAGTTCCTTAAAAATTTATCAGGCTATGGCGCCGCAAAGCAGCGATCCTGAATGGCAATGGCCTATAATTTATCAGATCGGACTATGCTTTGAGCACCTCAGAATGTATCCCAAAGCACGTGAAGCCTACCGCATACTAGTGGATGGTGAAGAGTGGAAGGACAGGGAAATAATTTTGACCGACAACCTCAAGTCCATTCAGGAAATGGCCGTTTGGAGGATTGGGCATATCGATTGGCAAACCAAGACAGAATCTGGGCTCACGAGTTTACTTGCCACCTCAAAACCCCCGAATTTTTAAAATAAATTTAGTTATGAACCTCAAGAAAATCAAAAATACACTTCAAGATCATTTAGAGAACTGCAATATTGCGTACGCCCTTTTGCAAGAGGAAAACGGTATACTAAAACGTGAGGGGAAACCTCCATCAGAGGAATTTCTGGAAAAGAAGAGGAATTTGTTACCCCGTTTGGATGAATCCCTGACTGCCCTTAAAGATCTGAGGGAGACAGGTTTGATAAAGGGGGAGCTTAACCGAAAGTTAATCGAAAATACTCAAAAGAAGCTTATGAAAATATTTCTTCTGGATCGTGAAAATGAAAGGCTTCTGCTAAAAATGGCCGTTCCGTCTGTTCCGCGATCCAAAGTAATGAAGGTATCATCTGGGCATCTGCAAACCACTTACGGTCGATAAATATGGTTTCTTACCTTATCGGTAAGCGCTTTCCTAACTCCTGCTTTAAACTAGATTAACCAGTTTAAAGTGTTACGTCTTTATCTGAAAGCTGTTCGGCGTCCTGTGTATGGCGGGACGGATTTATATAGCCGTCGAAAACCAGTTTGTATTCCCCAATACGAGCGCGAATATGAACGGTATGCCAATAGGGTTTTGTTTTTATGAGAACACGCATATCCATTGGGGGATAGCGGCATTCGGTATTCAACTTTTGATCTTCAATGCCCTTGCAATGCAAGCGATACATATCGATCAAGGAACCTGCTATGGTATCTACTAAGCCGGGATCTTTGAGGCCTGCTTGAACCATCACACGGCGGCATAATAGAAAGTAATAAAAATATGTGGAAATGTTAAGCTTTTCTGAATTCAATATCATAGGTAGATACAGAGCCTCCTTATCAAATAGTTTCTGACGCAAATGCATATCGTTTAAATTTGAGCAAACTTCTTCCCGGCTGCAAAAATCCCTTTCCAACACGCGATGAATATAATCAATGTCCTGAGAAGTTAGAAGCTTCGGTTTTTTTGTTCCTTCGCTGTTGTCAACCTTGTTTGATTTCATTATATTTTCAGTCGTCTCATCCAAAATAAGTGGTGATTCAAGACATCGCTCAATATGAAAATATATCGGTTCCAATCGCCAATATTTAAAGAAATCTTTAAGCGTCAAACGGCGCTAAAATCTATGAGAACTCAGAATCAGCGTTTATTTCTGTTTCAGAGAGTCTCTAATTAGTGGAAGTGCCCAAGGGCGCCTTTCAGATGAACCTAAGGAGATTTACTTCCTTATCAATATCACCATTTTTCGCTAAATAATCAGCCATTTGCGCCGCAAAAAAAGGCCCCATTAATGCACCCTTGGAACCCAGGCCGTTAAAAATGCCAAGTTGGGAGAATTCTTGGTGTATGCCGAGAACCGGTTTATAATCCCTTACCACGGGCCGAATTCCCGCCGTGTGCCCGCTAATTTCGAAGGGAAATTTCAGAAAAGACTTCAAGCCCGACAGGATTTCCTCTTTTGCGGTGCCTGTAGGGTTATCATCAATGGTATCCCAGCAATAGTTGGAGCCTGCCCGAAATCTGCCCTGACCCAGCGGGAGCAGCCATTTTCCGCGATTGAGGATTTGATGGATTGGTGGTGTGGAGCTAGCTTCCAGATCGAGGATTTCCCCTTTTGCCGGTTTATATGGAAGCCACTGAAACCAGGGGTTGTCCTTGGCAGCGTATCCTTCACAAAAAATCATTTTTGCCGCTTGGTAATCTTTCCATTTTACCATCGAATTCTCCAGAATGACCTCCGTGTAGTTCAATTTTTCATTGATCAGGCACCCTCGATTTTCAAAATATTTACGAAGATTGGCAATGAGACTCCCCATATCGAGGTGTCCACTCCCGCCCGGAGAAAAACTCCCAAAAGGATCGGCGACAATATCTGGTTTCCAACCGGGAGCCCTCATCGAGCCCAGATATCGATTGGTTCCCGAGCCGCTTCGTTTTTGCATCCATAGCGTGCGCTCGGCATCATTGGTAAAAAAGCGCACCAATTCCTTTTCCCGATAAAAAGTCGTGCCCATTTGGGCTCCTAAAATTCTGTAAACCCTTCTGCTCTCAGCCAATAATTGTTCGAGACGCCAGCAAGGGGTGAGCCGTGGTCCGGTGATGGGATTCACGATGCCCGCTCCCACCATTGTCGCCGAACCGGTGTGGTTGTTGTCCACCACCAGAACCTTGCACCCAGCCTCGATGAGGTTCCACGCGAGTAGGCTGCCGGCCAAACCTTGGCCGACTATGATAAAATCGATGGTCATTGATAGCTAAAATGCCTTTTCAGGTGGTTACGGCAAACATCTTGAAGCCACATATGTGAAAAAAAAATTGCATTTCCGCTTGCCCTTATTGAAGTTTCAGTAAATATTGAAAGTATAATAAATTCAGATATCGATAATACCAAAATTAATGAATAGTGAGTGTTGTTCTTCAAAAAAGTGTCCTTGAGCAGGCCCGTGAGGATTTTATTGCCCAATGGGGCGCCCTCGGGACGGCGTGGGGGATCAACCGCACAATGGCTCAGATCCATGCACTCCTGCTGGTGTCCCCTGACGCAGTCAGCACCGATGAGGTAATGGATAGCCTTGAGATCAGCCGGGGGAATGCGAACACAAACCTGCGCGAAATGGTGGGGTGGGGATTGGCCCGCAGCGTGTTGAAAAAAGGTGACAGAAAAGAATTTTTCGAGGCGGAAAAAGATGTCTGGAAAATATTTTGCATTATAGCGAGGGAACGTAAGAAACGCGAAATAGAGCCAGCTTCTCAGGTGCTCAAAAACTGTGAGATAAATACCAAGGATCTCGGTAGCGCCGAGGCAAAGGCCTTCAACCAACAGATGGCTGACCTGAGCGAATTTGTCAGCCTCGCCAGCTCTGTTTTAGAGAAAATCGCCACTTCGGAAGAGAGCAAAATAATGCCCAAGGTTCTTAAATTATTTCACTGATGGAAAAATTTCTCCAACCAATTCTCTATCCGTATCAAAGATTGAAACGGGATTATTTAAAGCGTCGAAATTGGCGCCATATGGGATTTATTGACTCAATCCGAAAAAAAATAATCATTTACAAGATGCTGGATCGAAAGCTTAGGCGATCGAGGCGAACAGTAACCCACCTGTTTGGGCCAACGCGAAGTAAACCGGGCCTGAGCGTTTCTCTAAAAAGCCTTATGCAAAAGTTGTTGAAACTGCGTAATTTACGGTAGAAACGTTTCTTCGGAACGACATAAAGAGACCCTTGTCTAAGAGGGTGCCTAAAAAGCGAGCATCGACCCTGTTAGTTGTTCCAG
This sequence comes from Opitutales bacterium, assembly GCA_021772515.1. GTDB lineage: Bacteria > Verrucomicrobiota > Verrucomicrobiia > Opitutales > UBA2987 > JAJFLU01. The sequence continues at coordinate 48,886 of JAJFLU010000052.1, read as the reverse complement.
AGGCTTACAATATTGGTCCTGACTCGTAATAAGGCCGATTGGTGTAAATTTCTTTTAATTTTATTTATGATATTGGCTTCAGATGAATAGTATCGAATAATGAATGCCGACACTGGATTTTTTACATTTTGGTTCGAAGGTGAAAATTCTTAAAATAATTCTGGTTCTATTTGTTGCCTCATTAATTTTTTTTGGGTGTATCGCCCTATTGCTGTTCACTCCCTGGTTCCCCAAAACCCTGATTTTGACCGCATTGGAAGATACCGTTGAGGGAACGCTGGATGTTGAAGAAGTCCACTTGCTCCCGGGAAGTCTGGAATTTAAAAATCTGTCCTATTCGGATAAAGATTGGGAAGTTATTGTCGGTGAGGCCAAGCTGGAGTTTTCCCTGCATGAAGTATGGAGGGAAAAGGAAGTAAAAATATCTATGGTCAAGGTTTCCGGTCTCGAGGTTGATCTTTCCAGAATTTTAGAGGAGCATGAGAAAGGAAATATCGAACTGCCTCCGGGTATTTCGGGTGGAGGGGAATCTTCGTCGAGCGATCAGAAAATAGTGGGAAAGGAAATTTCGTTTCCAGGGATTTTGCGCTATACCGATAGTGGTTACGGACTTTGGGTGGACCATTTGTCAGTGGAGGGCAAAGTCTTATTGCCGGCCTCGCGGGAAATGGAATTCATCGTTTCGGGTAAGGAGATTATACCGGGCGCCAGCGCCACTTTGCAGATGGAAGGTTCTTTGGTGGATCAAACTCCCGACGCTCCCGTTTCCGGGGTGAAATTCGACGGTGAAGCGACTTTTACCCAGAGTAATGAGTCCGGTTTATCGGACCTCAGGATCGTCACGACCGCCTATGCGAGAGGAGCGGCTTTCGATGGAGAAATCGCTTTGCGGAAAGAGGTTTCGGTGAAAAGGGATGATTTTGGCGGAGAATCTCTCCAACTACATGTGGCGGTTATCAACTCACTGGGTGAAAGAGAGGCGTTATTTGATTTGAATAACGATTATGTGGCCAAAAATTCGGAATTTCGCGGACGTTTTAGTTTAAACACCTCAAGCGCGCAATTAAGGCCGTTTGCAGCGGGGATTCCCTTACCGGATTTTAGCTCCAATGGTTCGGGAACTTACGATTATTCCTTGGTAAACCGCAGCGGTTCACTTAAATCGTCGATTGATGCCCAATTAAATAGCCTGCAAGCAATTTCTCCTGAATTGCGGGATGTTCCACCTCTCGGAATTCACGCAGAGATCGATATCGATCATCAGGAGAGCGGATATAGAGTCAATAAATTGAGGGCGAACATTGACGATTTGAATGCCCGGAAGAGGGTGCTCGATCTTGCCAGCAGCAGTCCGTTTCAAGTCAACCCCCGGGCCGATGATTTGGGATTTAAGCAAGCACAGGGAAATCTGCTGACTCTTGAAATCGACCGTTTGCCCGTCGATTGGTTTGCTCAATTGCCCTCAAAAGAGGCAGTGACGGGCGGATTGTTATCAGGGAAATTTGCCGTGGCCAAAGAAAATGGGTTCTTAAAAGCTCGGATTACCGAGCCATTGAAGGTCGACGGAGTGTCCTACAACCGGGAAGGCAGGGAGTATTTTGAGGATATTGATATTATTTTGGAGGGGTATTTCGGTTATTCTGCAGAAGAGCTGAGTTTCAATCTGAATAGTCTGGAAATGCGCTCGGGGAGTAGTCTTTTGGTGGAGGGAACCCTCGATGGCAGTGTTGAATTGACCTCAAACAGGCCGGGAATGCTGAAGGCGGGTGGAAAACTCACGACACAACTGAAGGAGCTTTACCGGCAGCCGTTCGCAAGCCAACTCGGCGGCATGCCCGCTTCGCCCTTGAGTTTGGAGCAATCTTTTCAATTCGTTTTGGGAAAAGAGTCATTGAAAATTGCAAATTTTAACTGGAATTTGAGGACTGAAGAAGGGGAGGTTTATCTTCAGGGAGAGACGCTGCAACCGATCAGTTTTCCGATCCCGGTTGAGGGCGATTGGCAGCTTTCAGTAGAGCAATCCGGGGATTTGGCGCGCCTGGAATTTAGCGATTTACCAGTCGAATTGCTGGCTCCCTATATTCTGGATTATCAACTTTCGGGGAAGACCGTTTCGGGCGAGTTGATACTTTCATCGGACCGCAAGAAATTTGATTTGAAAACCGAGTCCGCATTGTTGGTCGGAGGAATCGACCTTTCCCGCAATGGCGAGGCTCTCCTCGACGATTTATCAATTAGCGTAATACCTACGATAGCATTTGGTGGGGATGAACTGGTGTTATCCTGGAAAGATCTGCTTATTCGCTCGGGAAGGAAATCCGCGCTTTCGGGCGACGGCGAACTATCGTTCGATATTAGCGATGAACCGATTTTTGGCAAAGCATCCGGCGAGGTTCAGGCGGATATTGGGTATTTGGCCCGGCAGCCTCTTTTTGCAAGATACCTCAGCGCCGATTCAGGTCTTTTGGCCTTTAGCGGCACAATCGATTTGCAAGATCGGCAGAGTGTTTCTGGGCAGCTTTTAATCAAGGATTTACACTCTACAAAAGCTCCTGAAAACACAATTGAGCGTGGCGAATTTTCCTTCGAGGGGAAAATGGAGGATGGGAGTTTCCAGTTGCAAGCCCCGATAACACTTCAGGGCAGTGGCGGGAATTCGGACCTTTTACTGACTATTCTATTTGAACCCCAAGACGCTGGCGCTCGGTTTCAGATTTCTGCCGAGGGGAAAAGCCTGGTCATTGCCGATGTGCTTTCTTTGACCGATTTTCTCGAAAAAAAGGAAGAAATTTCGAAGCCTGATGAAGCCCCCAAACCTTTGGTTGTTTCCTCCAGAAAAAGAGACTTAAAGCCGTTTTGGACCGGATATACAGGGGAAGCGAGTTTGGATATCGGGCAGGTGATTTATCCGGGTATAGGTGAGTTGGATGAATTTAATGCGGTATTTCGAGCCTCACCGAATCAATTGTTTATTGAGTCAAAAAATTCAGGTTCGGCGGGGAATCCGCTGGATTTGAAAGGGGAGATCAATTTTAACTCCGGTAAAATCAAACCTTATTCGCTGGTAGCTCAATTGGGGATAGCCAATTTTGATATTGGTTCTTTTCTTCGTAGGGGCAATCCACAGGAGCGTCCGCTTGTAGAGGGAATTTTTGACCTTACCGGAGCTATGAGTGGGGAAGCCGAAAACCCGGAGATTTTGCTCGATACTGCCCAGGGAGAATTCTATCTGCAAAGTCGATCCGAAGGCATTTTTCGGGCATTGCCCCGCGGTCAAAAGGGGCAGGCGGCTTCGGTGCTTCTGGGCGGTCTGGATTTGCTTGCGGGGGATAAAGTGCGCCAGATCAACACCGCCAATCGAGCAGCGAATTTGTTGCGGGAAATCAAGTTTGAGGAAATGAAGATCAAGGCTGTCCGCGGAAATGATTTAAATTTCAACATGACCGATTTGCTGGTTCGAGGTCCTCAAATAATTATGGCCGGGGAGGGCAGTGTCACCTATCGGAAAGGCATCCCATTTCTCGACCAGCCCTTGAGTGTCAAAGCGCAGATAGCGGCCAAGGAGGAGGCGGCTTACCTGCTGAATGAGTTGGGGCATTTGAAGGACCAGCAAACTGAGGATGGTTATTATCTTGGGCCATCTTTTGCCATCAAAGGCTCTTTGGGCAATCCAGACAAATCGGAACTGGACCGTATTTTGAAAAGCTCGACTCTTGGCTTTTTTGGTGTCGGTGGCGGCAGAAAAGTTGACCTGGAAAAATCAAATGAAACAGGGGATTCGGCACAATCTGAGACAAATCCAGAACCGGAACCAGTGCCCGATTCCGATAAGCTCAACCCCGTAAAAAAGCCCACCCGCGAGGAAGAGCTTCTCAAAAGCATCTTTCAAATCCTTAAGGACGGATGATTGAATTGTTCTCCTGATGAACGATAAATGCAACGGATTCGGGCCTGTATTGGGTCCATTAACAAAACCGGCAACGTTGCTCCCGCTCGATTCCGGACGCCCCGATATATCGGTTTTCGCAGCTCTGCATGTACTCACGGTTAATAAGGCGTTTGAAGGCCATGACGTGAAAGATGATTCGATGGCCCGATGCTGCCTGTCGGGTCTGTGGCTGCTGCACGGTTATCTGGACGAATCGCATGGGATTAGTCAACAGGTGGACAACTCCACGGGAAGTCATTGGCATGGAATCATGCACCGGCGCGAAGGCGACTACGGCAACTCCAAATACTGGTTTCGGCGTGTCGGGCAGCATCCCATATGGCCAAAATTATTGGAAAATGCGCAACAGATTTCTACCCATGAGAGTGACGATATTTTTTCACCTTTATCGAAATGGGATCCCTACGGATTCGTCGATCTGTGCTCGGAATCTACCGGGACCGGCTCCAAAATTGAAAGCCTCTGCCAGGAAATACAAATGTGCGAATGGAAATTGCTCTTCGCCTTTTCCCATGCGAAGGCGTTGGGCGTTTAGAGAAGTCAAAGGCATTTTGGCAACTGATCGAGGGAGGTAATTACCAGGTCTGGGACAATTCCACTGCATAGAGGATCGCCCTCACGCATTCTCAGGGAACGCCGATCTCCAGCGAAAAGCGCTGTCTTGAAACCAATTTCTTGAGCGGGCAGAATATCGTTTCTCATATCGTTGCCCACATAGAGAGTTTCCTTCGGTTGGATGTCCCGCTTCCGCAATTGATCGGCCAATTTAGCGAAGAGGCGGGTCGAGGGCTTGGCTTCCCTTTCCCGGTAAGACCATACGCAGAGTTGTGGCTCAAAAAAATTGGCCAGGCTTTCCGGTTCTCTCAACTCTTCAAGTATCAGCGGTGTATAAAATTGGGCGTTGGAAACAATGCCAAGTTGCAGTCCCGATTTCCGAATTTCGCTTAATATGCCATGGACACCAGGCATGGGCCAGACCGGGTTGACACGGCATTCGTAAGACAATGAAAGGGCCTCTATCGCTGCGGATGGGAAGTTGTCTTTCAACAGGTTTTCCAAAACCAGTTTGTCCAAAAAATCTTTCCACACTTCCCGTATCTCCACTTCGGGATACTCAATGCCCTCAGCTTTTCGCCGATCCCACGCAGTCTTGATGTGGGCTTGAAATCGGTCAGATAGTTTGTCTGGCTTATTTTCAACTCGAAGCTCGAAACCGACATCTTCGAGACAGGAACGCATGATGTTTTCAGTATTTTTCTCAAGAAGCGTTCCGATGTCGCCCGAACCCGAAATCAGCATGGTTCCATAAATATCGAAAGCCGCCGCCTTGATGTTTTCCAGCTTGGCGAGCCGAGGCGCCATCCCGGTGTCGATCGGGGCCAATGGAGAGGTGAATGTCTTTATTATTGTCTGCAAATCGCTCATGTTTCCATAAATGAAGGATGCCTCGGTGCGGCTAGTTCAACAACGCAAAAGAGAAAATGTCTCCGGCCGGAGAAACCCATCGAGCAACTTTTCGTGGTCGATCGAGCGCGGGGTTTCAGTGGGTTTTTCGCAAAGAGCTTTGTAGATTTTCGCCAATCGGGCTCCATAGGATTCCAGGCTGTAATTCCCCAAAACGATCCGCCGGTTTTCGCTCAGGAGTTTGTCATTCCTGCCCTTGCTCAGTACGGATGGCCGCATTTCCGACCGCAGGTCCGGATTTTCCAACAGGGATTTAATCACCGCTTCCTGCAGTGGTTCGTCCAGTCGCCCGAAGTCAACATTGCCTTCCTTGACCATTGAACTCATGGCGCGCTCGACCGCATTTTCGGGCAATCTTCTTCCATAGGTGTGGTAAAAATCTTGCATGGCCTTTTGGAGCCGCTCCCGAAGTCCTTGTTCGTCCACCAACTCAAGAGGGATGTCCAGCCGCTCGTAAAGTTCGCTCAGATCGATTCCGAAATCCGCCGTGATCTCCGGGAGATCCCGGCCAACGAGCGATTTTCCCAGTAAAAACGATTCCAGAAACGCCATCCCGAAGCCCTCCGCCACGCTCGTGGTGATCAATTGATCGGCAGCGGCCAACCAACCGAAAAACGGTCCCCCGTGACTTTCCAAAACGGAGAAATCCGCTGGTATATTCAATTCCTTGCCAAACTGCGCCCAACGATCATGCCGGGGTTGCCACATCGGATTTTCCGGGGCGAGGGTGGTGGCAAATCGCTCTCCTTTTTCCGCCAGCGTTGCCCACAGCAGGAATTCCCCGAGGTTTTTTCTGCGTATGCCTCTCGTCGGGTAAAGTGTCAGAGGGCCTCCCTCCAGTTTAGGAAATTGCCCCTCCTCAGCACCGGAATTGGCCTCCGGTAGAGAGATCGGATTGGGCAGGATGTGCAATCGATTTTCCGGCATTCCGGCGCTTTTCAAAATCCCGGCATCTCGCGGATTGAGGACTGCATAATGGATCTGCGATGCCGTGGGGTAGGGGGCGTTTTCCGGGGTTTCTCTCCAACCTTTCAGATACTTAAAGAGCTTCCGGTAGTTCGCCGGGCGGCCATCCTCGGGGAAATCGTGAATTTGCAGCATCAGCCGATGCCCATTTTCGGCCAGCAAACGACAGGCGGCGGTGAGCGCGGGATTTTTCCCCAGCGAATGGTTGTGAATATGCCACAAATCCGGCAAAGCCCCCAACTCGGCGCGCGCAGCTTGAATCAGCGAATCGTAAAGCTCCTCGGGTTTGGGGCTGCCTGTCGACTCACTATATCCCAACCTCGCAACATACCTTTCACCCGCCAAAAGGGCTTCCCGGTGCGGTTCGCCGTGCAAGATTGCCGGTTTGATATCCAACTGGCCAAGCGCAGCGACCGCACTCTCAATCACGCGGGTGACACCACCCGGTTTCAGGTGATAGTGGACGATGGCGACCTTCAATGTCATCGCTTTACGATTCCGGCAGGCCGTATTTGCGGCGATACGCAGGTATGGAAATCATCGGTGGCCGCTCCTCCTCGACGATCTCCTTGGTGACCTGCTTGAAATGTCGATGATGGGCATGGAAATTCCGATAAAGAGTGCTCATTTCGGACTCCTTTCCGGCTTTGCAATTTTCATCCAGACGTTTGAAAAAACTTTGCAGAATGCCGAAGGACATCCTGCCCAGAGCCTCCACCGGTTGATTGCGGTGGACACGCTGGTCGAGGTCGGTTTGGCCGATTGCCCCGAGTCCCCATTTCCGGTAAACATCGATCAAATGCGTCGTTTCCACACCATACCCGATGGGAAATGGAATGTTCTCAAGGACTTCCCGCCGCACCGCGTATTCCCCCGACAGAGGCTGGATAATTGCCGCTAACTCCGGGAAAAACAGCGAGAAAAGCGGCCTCACTAAAATCTCCGTCACACGGCCTCCCCCCGAGGGGCGAATATTATGCGAATAGGCCAGCGGGCGGTCGTAAAATGCCTTCACATACTTGATCTCATCACGGAATATGAGGGGCGCCACCAATCCATAAACAAAACGCGGGTGGATGTTCTTGATGTCCGCATCGACATAGCAGATGATGTCTCCCTTGAGCTGATAAATGGCCTTCCAGAGATTCTCGCCTTTTCCCGGTTTATTACCCATTTCGGGCAAAATTTCCGAGGCCAGATAAACGTCGGCCCCGAACGAGGCGGCCACCTCGCGCGTCCGGTCCGCCGATCCCGAATCGATGACCGCGATTTCGTCCAGCAGAGGATACCGTTTTTTCAACTCCGAGTTAAAAAGCACGACCTCCTTGCCGATGGTTTTTTCCTCATTCAGGGTGGGAATGCACAGGGAAATCTTCAGGCCTTTTTCCTCCTTGGCCTTGATCAGCCCGAGCAGGTCCCAAAAAACCTCGTGGTGGAAGGTGTTGTTCAGCAGCCAGTCGTCAATTTTCATCGCACACTCCTTTATCGATCAATTGAAGGACGCCGATTAACTGCGCGATACCGGTAAAAATCGGCTCAATCTGGATCTGCTCATTGAATTCGTGAAGATGCTGTCCCGTGGTCAATCCGAGCGTGACACCGGGAATCTTCTTGGCAATTAGAGCGGAGAGAGCGCCGACGCTTGGGGCGATTTTCGGCTCGATATCGAGGGCGCCCATGACTTCGCGAGTTCCCTTTATGATCGGATGCTCCTTGCTGATGCCGCCCGGTTTTCTTCTCGTGATGATGTGCAACTCCGCTTTAGCCACGGAATCACTCGCCGCATCGCGCACGATGTCATTTATCTTACGTTGAATGGCGGAAACCTCTCCCCGCTTTTCACTGCGGAGTTCAAAACGCAGAAGTGCTTTGCCCGGCACGGTATTGAAGGCATTACCCGCCTTGATCGACCCGAGAATGAGGGAAGTCCTCGGATCCTGCAACTCGGGGATGGCGAGAATTCGGGTCAAAATTTCGTTTAATTTTACGATTGCGCCGCTCGCGTTTGACCTCTCCCAAAAAGTCTCCGGCGGCACCTCGCAAACGATTTCCCCCCGCAGCATCCCTAAGCACGAATAGCTCAACCTCCCCAAGTGAATTCCCGCCAGACATATGCCCGCGTGAATCGGCATTGGCACGTTTTCCAGAAAAAACCTCAACCCGGCAAGATCGCCATGCCCCTGACTCTGCACCGCACCGACCAGTATGATATTGCTCGAAAACCGCAAACCCAGCTGCTCCAGCAAATTGGGCAAAATCGAGATGACCGCCGCCCCCAAGCTGTTGTCAGCGACACCGGGCCCGGCCAGAACATCCGTGCCGACCGCAATGGAATGGTCCACCGAATGATCGAAAACCGTATCCATATGGGCCTCCAGGAGAATGTTGCGCTTCCCCTCCGTGCCGGGCAAAAAAGCGCTGGCGTTCCCCGCCTCATCAATCGAGATATTCTGCAACCCGCATTCGATAAAACGGTCGCTCAAAAAACGAACCCGCTCCTCTTCGCCATTGGTGGGTGAGGGGATTTCACCCAACATCACCGTGCTGGCTAAAATGATCTCTCGATACTGGCGCAGAGCCCGCCGGATATCCGACAAGTCCTCGACCAAATCTGTAATCTCAATTGCTGGCGGCATAATTGCTCAATATTATTAGGCTGTTAAGAAAAGGTGCAAAACTTTAATTCTCGGCCCGACGATTTTGAGTTCGGTTCTGAAAAGATCGGGAATCGGTCCGTCGGCCAGTAAAGATTACACTGTCTTCGATTTTGTGTTGTCATGCCCAACATTATACCAAAAAACCCGAAATCCACAATGACTATATTGGCTGCGTTGGCTGCGTTCGCTAAAAAACCGAAAATTAATATTAATTAGTACGAAAAACACTCCAAAACCCCCAACCAGAGACATTCCGACCCGCAAAAAATCAGAAAAAACTCAATTTTGAACATCCAAACCCCAATCGGAACAAACATAAGACCGTTTGAAACAAAATCTTCCTCCCCGTCTTCCTCATCCTCTTCGTCTATTTCTTCGCATGCCAAGCAACCCCGAGACTCCAAGAAACCCCGCCCCCCAACAAAGCACGCTGAAGGCGCACAATTCGCCAGCCCCGGGCGAAACCCGGGGATCCTCTGCCCCCCCCAAAGCACGCTGAAGGCGTGCAATTCCTCCTCAAGGTCACCACAAACCTCCTCGACAATCGGGAATGAAACCCCTTCGCTTTTGGCGTGTGGCAGTATTTTCAACATTATTGGGTTCGTTTTTCAGTTGACGTTTTAGCGTTAAAACGCTTTTATGGATCGCATGAAAAGAGCTACCGTATATTTTGAGGAGGATTTGCATAAGGCTTTGAAAATCAAGGCGGCGGAAACATCGTCATCTGTCTCGAATCTGGTTAATGAGGTGATTCGAGCCTCACTTGCCGATGATCTTGATGATCTCCAAGCCTTTCGGGATCGAGAGTCGGAGCCGTCCGTGGATTTCGAGGACTTCCTCAAAGGCATGAAAAACAATGGCCGATTATAGAATCGAGATCAAAAAGTCGGCTGCCAAGGAACTCGAAAAAATCGCCAAAAAAGATCGTGTCCGAATTATCGAGAGGATCAGAGCCTTGTCCGCCGGTCCGCTTCCCCCCGGCTCGAAGAAGCTATCCGCTGACAACAAATACAGAATTCGACAGGGAAATTATCGGGTTCTATACGAGATATTTGAAATCACCATAACCATCGTAGTAGTCCGAATTGCCCACAGAAGAGAAGCTTACAAAACCCCCTAGTCCGTCCCAAAAGAAGGTCATGAAAGTTGCCATGAAGAAATAGATTCCTAAATTGATTTGAATAGGGAAAGCAGGAAAACTATTTAAACTCTGCCTATAATTGTTATGAATTTGATTTTCAACGGAACTAGCTGGAGTTTCACCGGTGAGTGGAATGAAGAAATCGACAAGAAGATAAGAGAAGAAAGGATCGAGTCGCTAGCGATCAAACAAGGATATCTTCCAGAGATCACAAACCTGGATTTTTTAACTAGGTATCCTTGGATTCGGAGTTTGTTAGTAGCGAATTTTTTGGTGACTAATGTAAGAGGTATGGAGGGACTTTCCGAACTTGAATATCTGTATTTAGACGCCTCGCCTAACCATCCAGTGGATTTATCAAGATTGCAGAAGCTTAAGAAACTTGAACTCAACTGGTCGGACGGATGTGAGTCCATTGAATCATTAGGTAATATCCTTGAATTAACCCTCGTTGAAGGTCGAATTGACGATTTGAGTCTTTTTTCCAAATACACAAAAACAAAATTCTTTAGTATAAGGCAGCCCAAGCGTTTGAGAAGCATTAACGGTATTGAAAACTTTAAAAATCTTGAAAGTTTTGAGATCGTTGACTCACGCACTCTTACATCAATTGAACCGCTAAATGCCCACCCCAAAATACGTAATTTAACGATTCATGCCAGTAGTAAAATAGAAGATTTAGAAATTGTTACAACCTTACCATCATTAAGGGTTTTAGTCCTGGATAGTGTCGGAAAAATTCCAACTGCTAAATTCTTGGAAAATTGCTCTTCTCTTGAAGAACTCACCCTGTTAGGATCAACAAATATATTGGACGGGGATCTTTCGTTTTTGAGCAATATTTCAAAACTAAAATATGCGTTGTTTGAAAATAGAAAACATTACTCCCACAAGAGAATGGATTTCGAATTTAATCGAAAGCACTACGAGAAACGAGAAAAATATTCTTCTACAGAGGAATATCAGAAAATGAAGGATTCAATCATCCAGGCATTGATTCCGAAGAAAACCTGAACTCCCTCAGTCCCGCTCGGTTTTTAGGTCGGGAATGTGGGTGAAGGCGATACGCATCGGGGCCGCGTGCATTGCCCGGTGGGCGGAACCGCAATATACCGTGCGGCCACCGTAATCGCGATTGATCGCATCGACGGTGCGGAACAGGGCGGCTTGGCGGTCGGCCTTTTTTCGATCGAAGAGCGGCGGCGTAGTATTGTGCGCGGCGAGTAAACCCGTTAGCGTCACGCTGACGGCGAGCGGCGCATCAACCACCGGTTTCCGGCGCTGCAATATGAGGGAGAGTCCACGGACGAGGTCGAAGGTATTCTGCGTTTCGAGAAAATTCACGCTATCTTTCCACCGCCCACCGCCCACGTATTTGATTTTCGCGGAGAGGCAACTCGCAAAATAACCAAGATGGCGCAGGCGCATGGCGGCCTTTTGCAGGAGCCGGTGAAGCACCGCGAGGGCACCGGATTGGTTCCGAAGACGCGGCGGAAGGATATGCGAATGGCCGATGGAACTGCGTCGGGTGGGCGGACAGGGCACGAATTCGCCACGCAGGCGCGCGTACATACGATCACCCTCGATACCGCCCCAAACCCCGTGCAACTCCTTCTTGCGGGCGGCACAAAGCTCCTTGACAGTGTGGATCCCGCTGGTTTGCAGACGCTTGAGCATGTTGCGCCCGATACCCGTAATGTCTTTCAGATCAAGACCATAGAGGCAGTGGGGGAGGTCCTTTTCCTGAATGATGACGAGACCGTCGGGCTTCTGCATATTGGTGCCGGTTTTGGCCAGAAAGCGGTTGGGGCCGATCCCGATTGAACTACGCATACAGGGGCCCACGCGCCGGGCGATGGCCTGCTTGATTTCGAGGGCGATGGCGGCGGCTTTTCCGGGATCACGCCAACGAGACGTGAGGCTGCATGCCATTTCGTCAATGGAAACGACTTCATCGACAGGGATGCAGGAATCCACCACCGCCACCAGCTTATGGTGCAGTTTAACATAGAGCGAAGGGCGGGCTTCGACGATATTGATGTGGGGGCAAAGTTTCTTCGCCTCATAAACCATTGTGCCCGTGCGGACACCAAAAGCCCGCGCTTCGTAGCTCACGGCGATACAACAGGTGGCATCGGTATAGAGCGGGGCAATCCCCACCGGCAGCCCTCGCAATTCGGGCCGCAAATGCTGCTCCGCCGAAGCAAAATAGGCATTAAAATCAATAAAAAGCGAGTCAAGTAACATCATCAACATATAGTGAACTGATAAACACTATACGTCAAGCATGTTTTTAACTATATTATCACGACATTCGAATTTCCAGAATTCGCTCCTAATCCGATGAGGAGTTAATATGGGTCGTCGTTTGCTTCTGATTATCAGGAAATCTATTCTGCTAACGACTTGGTCACCGCTATTATCCCATCAATCACAGACTAATCCCTATAAACGATCTTGCCTCCTGATATCGTTAATACTACTTTGGTTTTCAAAATATCGTCGTTGGGGATTTCTAGGATGTTCTTTGACAACACGGTGATGTCCGCCAGCTTACCGGCAGCTAACGACCCCTTTATGTCATCCTCGAAAGCGGCGTAGGCGGCGTCAAGTGTCATCGATTTTAGCGCCTGTTCCCTGCTCATTCGCTGCTCCGGGTAAAATACCGAGCCATCCGCCAATTTTCGCGTTACGGAGGCATAAAAATTTGCCAGCGGGTCGACGCCCTCCACCGGCGCGTCGGTGCCGTTGTTGATTTTGGCCCCGGATTGCAGCAATTTCTGCCAAACATAGGCGCCCTCTGCCGACCGTTTGTCCCCGATCCGCTTGGGCACCCAAGGGCCATCCGATGTGCAATGAATCGCCTGCATCGAAGCGATGACACCAAGCTGCCCAAAACGCGGCAGGTCAACGAGATCGATATGCTGGGCATGTTCGATCCGCCAGCGTAATTCTAATAGATTTTCCGGATTCCCTTCCACCGTTTGTTCGTATAAATCGAGAACCTCGCGATTGGCTCGGTCACCGATGGCATGGGTGCACATTTGCAAACCGTTATTCAACGCTAGTTCTGTCAACTGCCGCAATTCCTCCAACGGCGTCGTATTCAATCCGACGTTTCCCGGCGAGTCCGTATAAGGTTCGAGAAGCCAGGCGCTGCGAGACCCCAGAGCTCCGTCCATATAACCCTTGATCGACCGCACCGTTAGCCGGTTTTCTCCGTAGCCGAGCATTTTGTAACTGGCGGCCTTTTTTTGCAGTGTTTCGAGGTCATCGATCATCATTACCCAAAGGCGCACCGGCAGTTCACCCTCATCCGCCAATTTTCGAAATAGCTCCACCTCACGCAAAGAGGAACCGGCGTCTTGAAAACTCGTTATCCCATAGCGCATACACTCCTCCGCAGCCAACCGGGCGGCCATGCGATCATCTTTACCTAACTGGTCAACCGATCGTGATGTTCGGTAGTTTTGGAAAGCGCGTTGAATCGGCTCCCCGGCATCGTCGATAAACACCCCGGTCGGCTCACCAGCGTTATTCTTCAAAATATCTCCCCCCAAAGGATCATCGGAATCAACGGAAATTCCTGCCGTCTCCATCGCACTCGCATTAACCATAATGGCATGACCGCTGGCGTGGGTCAGTATCACGGGGTTATTGGGCGTTGCCTTACTGAGGCTATCGTGAATGGGATAACCCTCGATGGTCCCGTCGGGCAATTTGTCCCATTTTTCCTGATGCCATCCCCGCCCCACAATCCATTTCCCCGGCTCCGATTCAGCGGCCTTTTTCGCCACTTTATCAATAACCTCCGACCACGTCCGCGCCGTCCTTAATTCCAGCCACATCTTCGAGTAACCAAGCCCGAGAAAATGCGCGTGCCCCTCGATAAACCCCGGAATGGCCAGTTGTCCGTCCAGATCGATAACTTCGGTGTTTTCATCGATAAACCCCCTGATTTCCTCATCGGAACCAACCGCCTGTATGACATCCTCGCGTACGGCAAGAGCCTCTGCTACCGGTTGGTGGTCAACGACAGTTGTGATCACCCCGTTAAGTAAAACTAAATCCGCCGGCATGCCATCCTCCGCAAAACCACCCGTCAAACCATTAAAAATCACCATCGTAATCCCCAAAATAACTTTAAGTAGATTTTTTTTCATTTCACTCACCATAATCCAGCAATAATTGACATGAGTTCACTTTTAATTAAGGTGGATATTCCAATGACGAAAAAGTGCAACGTTGAATTGATAAACGAGACCAGTTTGGAGGTGTCGGCTGGCGAAATGCTCCTGGATGCCTGCCTGAATGCCGGGATCGCCCATCTTCACGCCTGTGGCAGCCAGGCAAAATGCTCCACCTGCCGCATCCTCATCCGCGAGGGGGCGGAAAACCTCTCCCCTCCAACCCACGAGGAGGCCGATTTGGCCCGGCGCCAAAAATTCCCCCCCGAAATTCGCCTCGCCTGCCAGGCAAAAGTCATCGGCGGGCCCATCCGCCTGCACCGCCTTGTCAGGGACAAGCTCGACCTCGAGCTCATGTGTTGCCACGAGTCCATATCATCCGCAAAAAGCCTCGGTTGCGAAAAAGAGCTGGCCTTGTTTTTCCTTGATATCCGGGAGTTCACCCCCTTCGCTGAATCACAGTTGCCCTTCGATGTCATCCACATCCTCAATCGTTTCCACCGCATGATCCAAAAAACCATCGAGGAACATAACGGCACCGTGGTCGAAGTCGCCGGGGATGGTCTCTACGCCGTTTTTGGTCTCGAATGTCCCATGTGCAATGCCGTCGCCGATGGCGTCAAAGCCGGCCATGCCGTATTGGAGAACCTCGAAACTTTCAATGACACCTACCTTGACCCCTATTTTAACCATCGTTTGCGAGTCGGCATCGGAATTCATTCGGGCAATGTAATTTATGGAAAACTCGGAATAGGCGTCGACGGGGCACTCAGCGTAATCGGACACCCGGTAAATCTTGCGGCAAGAGTCGAATCGGCCACAAAAACGGTGAATAACGACTTTCTGGTTACCGAGGCAGCCTTCTCGCGACTGAATGATCCACCCTTGGAAATTGAAAAAACGGATATCCTTCTGAAAGGGGTCACGAACCCCACAACCGTAAGGTTTTTTGGCAGCCCCTACAGTAAATCCAAAACCAATAAGGTCAAGAAATCCCCAAAACAAACGATTTCCTCTCCAATGGTAACCTGAAACCAAAATCGGGCTATTCAACCTTACACATAGTTTTTAGAACCTATATTTATCAGCGTTAATCTGAGAAATCTGCGGGTTTTTAAAAATATTGATGCGGTAACATTCTCAAACAAAAAAAGGAAACTCCAATGTCGTTATCCGAAGAAACCAATAAAAAAATCGCCGATGCACTCCTTGCCGGACGTAAAATAGAAGCCATCAAGTTATACCGAACTGAAACCGGCCAAGGCCTCAAGGAATCCAAAGAATTTATCGAACATTTAACCGACGAACTAAAACAGGAATTCCCCGATAAATTCAAAGCCAACGCCAAAGGCTGCATGATATTCCTCGCAATAGGATTACTAGGAACAGGCCTCATAAGCTATCAAGCATACCAATGGTTAATTTGAGATAGATTTTACATAAATGAAGAGCGGACGCCAAGTAAAATCCCCGACTGCTTTGGATGCTATTGGTATAACTCCTATAGTTCAGCTGCATAAGATTGTGCCCGAGGGTAGCGCTGATATTTTTGTCAAGCTGGAGTATTTTAATCCTACGGGATCATATAAAGACCGGATGGCCTTATCGATGATTGAAGAGGCTGAAAAAAGGGGAACCCTCCGATCGGGGATGACCGTTGTTGAGTACACCGGAGGAAGCACCGGTTCTTCACTTGCCTTTGTATGTGCAGTTAAAGGGTATCGCTTAGTACTAATTTCCTCGGATGCCTTTGCCATTGAAAAACTAAAGACGATGAAGGCGTTTGGGGCGGAACTTATAATTGTACCAAGTGTAGGCGGTAAAACCACACCGGATTTAATCCCAAGGATGATGGAAAAAGCCAAATCGCTGGCCGATAATGACGACTGCTATTTCACAAATCAAATACACAATTCGGACATCATCGTTGGCCATCGCAATATCGGCAAAGAACTGCTGAAGCAGATTGATCGCCCCATCGACGCTTTTTGTGGGGGCGTTGGCACAGCGGGAATGCTCATGGGCGTTTCCCTCGAACTGCGGCAGGTTTACCCAAACGTGAAGATAGTTGCTCTGGAACCCGCAAGCTCCGCAGTCATCTCAGGAGGCAGCCCCGGTTCACACGATGTTGAAGGGATTGGGATTGGCGCTGTCCCCCCGCTGCTGGATGAGCGACTTTACGATGAGGCCCGTGGGATTGACGAAAATGAAGCGAGGCAAAGGGTGCGTCTTCTGGCCAAGGAAGAAGGCATTTTTGCGGGGACATCGAGCGGGCTGAATGTCGTTGGAGCGCTTCAACTAGCCAAGGAATTAGGCGAAGGGAAAACCGTAGTAACCGTGGCGGTCGATACCGGCTTAAAGTATCTGGCCTCCGATTTATACCCCGTCTGATTTAAGACCTTGCTCATCCTAAATACCGTTCTACAGATTAACAAATGCACGGAAATTTCGGCCCTTAGGCATTCAAAAAATGGGAGGCCTAAGCCTCAAAGTTTTACGAGTGGTAAAATGAATTTACCAATTTTGGAGTAGCCACTCTATTGCAAAGAAAACGATAAATCCTCTTATCTGTCAAAGAATTACATATTTACTTGCAAACTCAGGTAATAGCTTTACGGTACCCAATCATACGGCTGTATCGATGCCGCCTACAGTATATTCTGCGAAAAAATGACACCTCTACCCGCGCAACCCGGCTTAATTCTTCAGGGTGGTTTTGTAGCGTTGGCAATCTTGCTAATAGCGATGTTCGCATTAGCATTAAAGTCTCGCTGGCTTTTCTTCGCGGGCGTTGCTTGGCTAGCCTTCACTGGTATTATTGCGAAGACTGGCCTGCTGAGCGATTTTGCGTCATTGCCACCGAATATTGCACTCCTGCTCGTTCCCACCTTTGCGGCAACTATTGTTCTTGCGTTTTCAAAGTTAGGCGAGCGCCTATCGCTTTTGCCGTTGACTTTCCTAGTTGGTTATCAGGCGTTTCGCATTCCAGTCGAACTACTTATCCATCGTGCTGTGCAAGAAGGAGTTGCTCCACCGCAGATGACATGGGATGGAATCAACTTTGATATTTTGTCGGGTATTACTGCGTTGCTTCTGTTTCCCTTTGTGAGGCGAATTCCAAACTGGGGTATCCTCGTATGGAACACACTCGCGCTTTGCCTTTTAATTTGGATCGTGGGAGTGGCATCATTGAGTTTTCCAACTGCATTTCAGCAACTCGAACCAGATAATATTTGGGTTGCACATTTTCCATTCATCTGGCTTCCAACAGTTGCGGTCACATCGGCTCTGATTGGACACTTGGTTGTTTATCAAAAACTACTGAAACCTCTCAACCGGGCAAATGGAAAGTAACAGTTAACCCACTTTAATTTCAACATGAGTCAGCATAATAAAGCTATCAAATTGTAAAGGAAATCCGTCGTAACCGTGACGGTAGATACCGGCTTAAAGTTAAAATATCTGGCCTCCGATTTATACTCCGTATAATTGAAACCAGCGTCATAATTAACCGGGCAAACTACTACAACCTTCGAAACGGTTTTATTAAAATGGAAAATCAACTTCTGATTGCAGCCTCTGCCTTATGTTTTTTAATTGGATTAATCCATTCAGTTTTGGGAGAGCGATACATATTAATACGCTTAATGCGCGGTGAAAAAGTTCCCAAATTATTCGGTAGTAGCTTTTTTACCAAACGTGTATTACGATTTGCCTGGCATCTTACTACAATTGCATGGTGGGGTTACGGCTACGTCTTACTCCAAATCACACCTGGAGACGAAAACAACTATCAAGCCATTCTATACACGACCTGCGCTGTATTCTTAATCAGTGGCGCAATCGCCTTTGCTTGCTCAAAAGGTAAACATCTAGCCTGGATAGTATTTTGGACAATATCTGCCCTAACTTACTACGTAGCAAAACACAGCTAACCAATCAGAACAATCGCAAATATATTCTTGCAAACTCCGTTTAAATTTTTCTGCTCGAATTCACCGAGTACGTAGAGATTTTATACAATATGGTATAGCCCGATCGTATCAGATAACAAGGTCTATTGACAAAAACCGTAAACTAATCCACCAATGCTGTGTTAAAAATTCAATTGAATAAAAATATGATTCGATTTGTACCTTTTTACGTGACTTTATTGATACTACTTGGGCTTTCGGGTGCTGTAATTGCAGAACACCATGCCAAATCTCCCCAAGATAAAAATCCTACAAGCAAAGAGATGAAAACGAAAATTACGAAAGCTTTCTATGCGAAATTAACAGGTGATTGGAAAGGATCCTATAGCCTGTGGCTGCGACCCGGAACGCCTGCTCGAAAATCTGATATCAATGCGAATTTTCAACCTGCTGCTAGAGGAAACTATCTTTTGATGACCTATACTTGGGAAGATGGAGGTGAAGCGCAGGAGGGTGTATTTCTCTTGGGAGGGCATGGAAATGTTGCCACCGCCACCTGGGGTGACAGCTTTCACATGGCGCCAGCGCCCATGCAGTGCAAAGGTGAGTTGGAGGCAGGGGGAAATAAATTAGTAGTCAAAGGCAGTTATTCCGCAGGCGAGGGGCCAGATTGGGGATGGCGAACGGAATTCACCCGAGAAGGTCCAAATTCATTACTCATGGAAGCCTACAACATCATGCCAAACGGCGTTGAGGGGCTGGCTGTTCAAGCGGAATTAAAACGAGTTATCAAAGAGAAAAATTAGACAAAAAGACAGACTGACCGTCGACCTAACCAAGGGATTTTACCATATATCCAGCAGCACCAGATCGGCCACTGACCTAAACGATAAAGGCATTCGTTTTACCAGGACATCCTCGGTAGCCTTGTTTATTCCATTCTTTCGACCCACGCGATCCTATATGCAAGTCCACAAATTGAGAATATTATTGATGATATCGCTTGTAGGGATAAAATACACAAGTTTTTGCGACGTGTTGCCGCCTATCTACCTTTAGTTAAACATAGGTGGATCACTCCTAATATTCAGCGCTGCCAATTCTCACACTCGCTATGACAACCGCCAAAAAACCGCCGCCCGGTGTCTGGGTCGGCCAACCGTTGCACTTCGCCTGTCTGGCGTTTCTGCTCGCCCTGGTTTGGGTTGTGTGGACCTTTCTGGGTGAACCGTTTCCCTTCGCCTTCTGGAGCGCGGTAGCCTTTCCCGTTGGACATCAGGTATTTGTATGGCTGGCATGGCGGCTTGAATTACGGTCCTCCGCGGTAAGCAGGACGATTGGATTTCTAGGATACCGCATGGCATTTTTCTTTCTATTTGGAGGCCGTTTTATTTCACTGACTGCACTCGCCTGGTTGGACCGCGGTAGTCTCAACCTTCAAACTATCCCGCTGACTATAGTAACAACTATCCTCGCCCTGCCGGGAATTTACGCCATCTATAGCGTTAAGCGATATTTCGGAATGATCCGGGCCGCCGGCGCCGACCATTTCGACCCGCGATACCGCAACATGCCCCTGGTAAGGGAAGGCATTTTCCGATTCACGAGCAACGGAATGTATCTCTACGCCTTCCTCCTGTTTTGGGCCATCGCGGTTGGCTTTAACTCGACAGCCGCCCTCACCGTAGCCGCATATAGCCACGCCTATATCTGGGTCCATTTCTACTCCACCGAAAAACCAGATATGGACTACCTTTATGCCTAGCTTCTCCTCTAAAATAAAATAATTATTGTTGCGTAATTACCATATGTATTTATAGTTAAAAAATAATATGAAAACATGTAGCGCCTGTAACAAACGAATCGCCCTCGGTGGTGAAGAATTCGGAACTGAAATCTATTGCGGTGAAAGGTGCAAAAAGATGGGACTTATCTCGGCATCGCATCAAATTCTTACAAATGAAATAGTTCAGAATCGCATTCATGAAGTTCACGCGGGCAGTTGTCCAAAATGCGGCGGTGAGGGTCCCAATGACATGCAGTGGCATTACACAATTTGGTCATTTATCGTAATCACCTCACATAAGGACATTCCAGAGGTCTGCTGCAGGAATTGCGGATTGAGGAAAAAAATCGGCGGTTTTTTCTATTCAATACTTTTAGGCTGGTGGGGATTTCCATTTGGTATATTACTCACACCAGTTCAAGTTATCCGCAATTTTATAGGATTTTTCATTCTACCGAAACAAGGGAAAGTATCGAGGCAATTGGATGATGCGATCAGGATGGAATTGGGGGCAGAAGCGCTCCTCGAAAAAGCAAGAATAGAATTCGAACTAGACGAAATGGCGAACTCCGATTCCGCGCCGCTAAACCCGACATCATCGGAGTAGAAAATCATCCTTTATCACTGGGAAAACCCGGGCAATCTGTGGAGCTTACGACTTTCATTATTCAATCCCAATCTTGTGAGTTTATTGATTATTAAGAATTTACGAATATTCTTGAAAATATCGGTTAAAATTTTATGGTTCCCAAGCATTGGCTTCCTGGACGCTGCCTACAAATAGTTATATCGCACGTTCAGGTCATATCGCAAACCGACAGTTCGGAGGACAACAAATGACAAACACCACTACGGAAGCAGCGCAATCAAGAGCGGCTAGGCTCGCAGGAGCCATGTACCTCATCTCTATGGCCACAGCGATATTCGGTGAGTCCTTTATTCGGGGTTCTCTCATCGTGCGCGGCGACGCCACACATACCGCGCAAAACATCATCGGATCCGAACGGTTGTTTCGCATCGGCATCGCCACCGACCTCGCCACTTTCACAGGAGTAGTGGTGTTGATTTGGGCTCTCTACGTGTTGCTGAGACCCGTGGATAGGAACCTAGCCTTGCTTGCGGTGTTATTGCGGCTTGTCGAGGTGTCGATCCACTATGTTTCGATCCTTTTCAGCTTGGTTGCTCTCGGGTTCTTGAACGGAGCTGACTACCTGAGCACGTTCGATGCAAGCCAACTGCACTCCCTGGCCCGGGTAGCTATTAGCGCTCAAGGCGCCGGATTAAACCTTGGCTTCGTACTTGTTGGCTTAGGGTCAGCTGTCTTCGCCTACTTGCTACTGAGATCGGGCTACGTGCCCAAAGCACTGGCCGCCTGGGGTGTGTTCTCCTCCCTATTGCTGACGACATCTGCTGTCTTGCTCATTGTCTTCCCAGCCCTGGGACCAGTTCAACTCGCCACTATGGTTCCTATGGGCATCTATGAGGTCACACTTGGCTTTTGGCTGCTGCTAAAAGGCGCGAATATCCAATCAATCTCAGCCAGTTCGCCCTAACGCTCCCGTTCTGCTGAGAAATCCTGGACAGTCTTGAACTTTCTATTTTTTTGACGACTTTTTTCCTCGGATGAGGTGGAGGAAAAAATTTAAACTTGTCGACTGACTTGGGCTGTGCTGAATATTTTTACTCGCTCGAAGGTTTTTTTCTTTACTCAGTTTTACCCGATTGAAATTTGACCAACTCCCACAACGCCGCTGGGGGTATCTGTTTAGCGTAATTTCGATAGGGATCGATGGTAGGCGCACGCTGAAGGTGTGCTATTCCTTATCTATAGCACTTTGATTATTACCGACTATTAAGGAATGAAACCCCTTCAGGGTTTTTTAAATAAATAGGGTTGTAGTATCCAGGGGCT
Source organism: Opitutales bacterium (assembly GCA_021772515.1). Taxonomy (GTDB): domain Bacteria; phylum Verrucomicrobiota; class Verrucomicrobiia; order Opitutales; family UBA2987; genus JAJFLU01. The sequence goes on along the minus strand of JAJFLU010000052.1, from coordinate 26,910 downwards.
TCACCCCTGGCTGGCGAATGTTGCCCCTTCAGGACTTTAGGAATGCAAACGCCGTTGACGCTAAACATATACCGCCAGTGGGGACAGCGGTGACCCCTGATATGGTTGGAGCCTGCATCAGGGTCAATTATAGGTAAAGATTTTTGGTTGCTCTTGGACTTTTGGGTGGATTATGGGTATTGGTGAAAAACAAGAGCGGGAGTAGCTCAGTCGGATAGAGCATCGGTTTTCTAAGACGTAAGTAATTGTTTTCCAATAACTTACATACATTCCTAGGTTCTTCAAACCATTGACCAAGAACGACTTTTAGTTAAATCAAAGCTTCCATAATTTTCAGATGCTTTCCCATTTTTGACTTGTTGGGGTATATTTTTAGGGTAATATCACGGTTTTTATTTGCCGCCTAAATATATTTAGCTGAATAAGTTGCTTGAAAAGTGGGCTTTTGTTCACTAACTTTACCCAATCAAAATGAAAACGGATCAAGAAATTACCCTACATTCAGGTATCTACACCCTCCCAGATGCCGCTTTAATCTTGCGTATTTCCCTCAGTAAATTGCGACGCTGGGTCGTGGCGTCTGAGGGAGTTTCGGGCGGGATGTTGCGTTCTTGGGGTGCTGGGCGAGGCCGTGCTTTCGATTTCAACGAGTTAATCGAATCTTACACAATTTACAGTCTCCGTAATTTGGGCGTCAGTATGCCAAAAATCAAATTAGCACACAAAAAACTATCTGCTCATTTCCAGACTGATTTCCCGTTCGCCAAGAAGGGGATGTTGAGTGACCGGAAAGAGGTTCTTTTTGAAATAGATAATGATACTATTTTGAATGTTTCACATCAGATTCAGTCAGAGTTTCGAGACTTAGTGATTCCATTCTGCGTAAAGATTGAATTTGACGATGAAACGGATATAGCGAGGAAGTTTTGGCCTTTGGGCAGATCAAGAAACATTGTTGTTGATCCACGTCATAGTTTCGGCAGGCCTGTTATTGCAGGCACAAACATACCTTCTGAAATCATTTATGGCATGAAACGTGGAGGAGAAGATGTAGCGAATACCGCTTTTCAATATGACATTTCCGAAGAAGCTGTGCTTGATGCAATCGACTTTCACCAAATGGCGGCATGAGAATTTACTTTGACGAAAACTTCTCCATTCATTTGAAGAATGGATTTGAAGCCTTCCAACGCGGTCGCCCATCTGAGGAGTTTTACGTAATCCACGTAACGGAGGAATTTGGCAGAGGATGTCCGGATGAAATATGGATTCCGGGTGTAGCACAAAAACATGGATGTGTGATAACTCAGGATACAAATATAAATCGCAGAAAATACCAATGGGAACTCTGTAAGAAAAACAAAGTTGGTATGTTTTTTTTCAAACAGCCGAATAAAAGGTATTTCGATTATTGGCAATGGGTTTCGCGAGTATTCAAGTTCTGGGATCACATAAAGTTGACGTCGATGAATCCGAAGCCGTTTGGATTCGCTTACCACCCGTTTAATAATAAACCCGTGGAATTATAAAACCAACCAGGCGATCCTCTGCAACGACGGCCAGTGCCGCCACGCCAGAGCCTGATTGCCATGCTTGAAATCCATTAAATATGGGAAATATTAGTTTCATTCATTTTCGGGAACGAGTTTGAGTTAAAATTTTGAAAGAAGAAATACAAACCGCAGGAAAGCTCGTTTCTGCTTTCACCTCAATCAGTAACCCGACAGCGGGACTGGTAGGCTCGGCTTGCAATGAAGCATTGTCATACTTTATGGCAAAAAAAACGAATAAATTTCTTGAAGAAATAGATAAGAGATTAACAGCGCTGGAATCAACCGGGATACTGGAATTAAACGAATTGGTAAAAAAGGAGAGATTTCTCGAATTGCTTATCACAGCATGCCATGTTGCCCACCATACTCAAAGAAAAGAAAAAATCGCAAGAATTAAGAATGCCGTGATCTCGTGTGCCATAAATGATTTTCCGGAGAATAAAGTTGATTCCATATTTCATCTATTTGACCAATTAAGTGAAGAACATTTCATTATTCTTGAGTTTCTTTCAACGCACAGTGATAAATTGCGGGAAGTATCAAATATTACCAATTTATATGGGATATTTAATGAATATAATTCCGTCTTATCAAAAGATGCTTTTGGACACTACCTATATGATTTGAAATACCGTAGGCTGGTTCGATTAAGTGATACAGTATCTGATGAGGAAGGACTCAAGCAAATAAGTCATTACGTATCTAGCGAAATCGAAAACGGCGAAACAATTATTGTTTCAGAAGTAGCAAAGGAATTGCTAAAAATAACTGAATGAATCCCAGAATTTCTACGAAATCATAGGGAGTCTTGGATTTTCTATCCTTTTTACGACTTTGCTTCCCTTGAATGAGGTCGAGTAGAAATTTTTGAATTCCTCGATCTGGGCTGAATGGAATACTTTCGACCGGGCGAGGGCTTTTTTTATCCAGACCTCGGCATCCTCAAAGTCGCTTGTGATACAACTGATTGTGGACTGCCAGCCTTCGGAGGTTTCCCTAAACGCCGTTGGGGACAGTGGCGTCCACCTGGTTTGGTTGGAACCTGCATGAGGATTGATTTTAGGCGGGAATTTTTGGTTGCTCTTGGACTTTTGGGTGGATTATGGGTATTAGTGAAAAATGCGAGCGGGAGTAGCTCAGTCGGATAGAGCATCGGTTTTCTAAACCGAGGGTCGGGGGTTCGAGCCCCTCCTCCCGTGCCATTTGTTTTCTTGGGGTCTCGGCGCGCCCCCGGTGTTTTCTCGGGACACATCACGCTGTAATGTCGTTGTTCTCATCGATTGACCAAAGAGAATTTTCTGTCCAGTGCACATCAGGAGGAGGACGGAGAGGATGAGGATGAAGACGAAGAGGTGGACGGAGAGGAGGAGGAAGACCGAGATTTATTCGGGGTGCCAGACCATGCGGTAGGGCTTTTTTGCCCAGGGTTGCCCTACTGAATCGATGCCGATGCGGGGCGTGCGGGTTATTTCGTTTTCCGGGACGGCCAGACCGTTTTCCTCGATCCAGAGGCCGCTTTTTTTGTGCGCCGGGAGGTGGTTGTGGGATTTGTCGATCCCCAGCGCCCGCGTGAGCCTGCCGGGGCCTTCGATATCGCCCGCACCGCGAATGAGCACCGCCGCCGGGTAATCCTCGGGGCCCACCACGATGTTCAAGAGCCAATGCACTCCGTAGCATAAATAGACATACCAGTAACCCGGAGGCCCGAACATGATTGCGTTTCGGGGCGTTTTCCCCCGATGGGCGTGGCAGGCTTTGTCGTCGGGTCCGTCATAGGCCTCCAACTCAGTCAGCCGCAGCCGGATAATTTTGCGGCCTTGGCCAGCACTGCGGCAACAGAGGTTTTTGCCGAGCAGATCACGGGTCACTTCGAGGGTGGGGCGGTCAAAAAAATCCGCCCCGAGAGGATCGCCTTTGGAAACTCGGGTCATTTCGTCAATGTGCAATAGTTGGTGATGGAAACCTAAATTTGAACCGCGAATGAACGCTAATTAACGCGAATGCTTTTTTACTAAGGATTGCACGGACAATTTGTTGGGGCGGGGAAATGGAGGACGGAGAAGGTGAGGGTGAGAATGTAGGAAGGGGAAAAGAGGTTTTTTTAACCACGGATTACACAGATGAACACGGATGAGAGGGAGGGGGAAAGGAAGCACGGATAGTTTATAGAAAGATGTTTTCGGACGCTTTTAATGAATTATCTGCGTTTATCTGTGAAATCTGTGGTTTGACTGTTTACTTTTTTTGAGGGGGAAAAGAGGATGAAGAGGAAGACAATGAGGGAGAGGAGGAGGAAGATTTAATTTCTTAGAGTCGTTTGTTCTTGGTATCCAGGAGGAGGGTGACGGGGCCGTCGTTGAGGGCTTGGATTTTCATCATTTTGCCGAATTCACCGGTGGCGACGGGTTTGCCGAGGTGGGCGGCGATCTGTTTGATAAACTCCCTGTAAAGAGGCACGGCGATTTCCGGCGGGGCCGCCCGGTTGAACGAGGGGCGCGTGCCTTTGCGGAGATTTCCGTAGAGGGTAAATTGGCTGATAACGAGGATGCCGCCTCCCACGTCGAGGACCGAGCGGTTCATCAATCCGTTTTCATCCGGGAAAAGGCGTATGGACGGTATTTTCTGACTGAGCCATTCGAGGTCTTCCGGGCCGTCGTTTTTCTCGATACCCAGAAATACGAGCAAGCCCGGCCCCCCGATTTCGCCAACCACCTCATCCTCCACGCACACAGAGGCTTCGGCGACTCTCTGCAAGACAGCTCTCATGGTGTGATAGTAAGTTCGGATTCGTCCAGTAAAACGAGGGCAATGGCCACGCAGAGCAGCAAAGCTCCCAGGAATCGCCGAAGCATGACTTTTTTTCCGACATGCTTTTCCTTGTTTCCGATAAGTGGTCCGATCAACCAGACCAGGGCAACACTCCAGAGCCCTCTCGAACCGTAGACGATGTTGATCGCCGTGGCCTTGCCGTAGTAGCTGAAACAGTAGGCCAGCCCCAGCCATTGCAGGGTCAGCAAAATCGCCCCCGGGGTCAGCCAAAGCCAACTCTTGACGGGGACGCTGCGCAGCGGAGCATGGAAAAAAGGCACCAGGGCAAACGACTCGAGCGCAATGAGAGCCGACGAAATAACCACATACCTTTGAAAACCGAAATCCGCCGACCACCGTTGAATGAGAACATCCCCCAAGGCAAAAAAAGCCGCTCCCATGATGGCCGCGAGGATTGCGTAGGCGTTCTGTTTCCTGAAAACCCCTCCCGATCCTCCGAGTAGATAGATCGCGAGGAAAGTTAATCCGGCACCCACCCACCAGGATCCCCTCACTGTTTCCGACACCAAAAAGAGGGAGAAGAAAGCCACAAAAAGGACTTTGGCGCCCGCAACCGGTGTCACCACGCTGACATCACCAAGTTTCAGGGATAGAAAAGTGAAAACGAGGCCCCCAAAAGCGACAAGACTGGTGATCACGGGCCAATGCATATGGTTCCAGGGCAGGGGGCCTTCAACAAAGAACCAGAGGGGCAAAATAATGAAAAAAGTTATCCAGTTATCGACGAAAAGCACCCGTGTGATGCCGACGCCGCCATCCATCGCCCGTTTCAGCAGCATGGTGGAAAACGCCGCCACCACGGCGCAGATTAACGGCAGGAGATAGTAGATGGGTAAACTCATTTGACGGAAATCGTTATGAAGTCATCGCGACAGGACATTGGCAAGCGCGCCCTCCAAAGTTTCACATTGAAAGCAATAACCGTTTTTGAGAAGAACATTCGGCGTCGCGCGGGAGTCCGCCAGCAGGGTTTCGCGAGCCATTTGGCCGAGTACGAGGCTTAATGCGAAAGCGGGCGCTGGAAAGAGGGTCGGTTTTTTTAAAACACGGCCCAGGGCGCGGGTGAACTCGCGGTTGCTCGCCGGTTGCGGGGCGACGACATTGACAGGCCCGGCATATCGTGAATCTCGGAGACAGGTGGCAACGACCCCAACGACATCGGGGAGGGAAATCCAGCTCATCATTTGACGACCTGAACCCACCGGCCCGCCGAGCCCCATTTTGAACAGGGGCAGCATTTTTCCCAGAGCGCCTCCATCTCCGCTCAGAATCACCCCGAAGCGCAAATTGACAACCCGCGTCCCTCCACTTGCCAACGGGATTGTCGCAGCTTCCCAGGCTTGACATACCGATGCCAGGAACCCCTCGCCCGGCGGACTCGTTTCATCATTGGTTACACCCGTGTTAATCGGGTAATACCCCACCGCCGATGCACACAGAAAAACCTCCGGTGGGGTCGGCAATTCCAATAAACGTCGGCAGAGCAAGTCGGTTCCTTTTACCCGGCTATCGAGAATGCGCCGCTTCCGCCCAGCAGTCCAGAGTCCCGAGGCGATGTTTTCCCCCGCAAGGTGGACCACGGCGTCAAAATGCTCATCCGGCCCGAAATCGAGGTTCCCTTTTTCAGGATCCCATAGGATGTCCTCGCGCCGGGAAGGCCGACGCGAAAGCCGCACTACCTGACAACCCTCCTGCGCCAAGTGTTGGCAAATGGGTCGTCCTATTAACCCCGAAGCTCCTGAAACCAATATTTTCATCTCATTTATTGAGCAGAGCCTATACGGATTTTCCCAGGAGTTAATCAAAAAGTAAAAAAACCGCCAACCGAAGTTGGCGGTTTTTATTACTACTACTACCTGTTTCTGTATAGGGGGGACAGAAATTTAAACAATAAAGCCTAGTAAAAACAAAAATAACAGAAACCAGATATGAAACATAGATCGTTTTCCCATAATGTCAATGATTGTTTGTAAATCCCCTAAGAAAAATGACTTAAACAATTATTACTCGATAGAATTTTCCGCGAATTTATCGGCGTGAATGTGGCTCCGTTGCAATGTAGAAGCCGCCGCCATCGGGTTGGGGAACGATTCGAGCGCGGACTCCGAAAACCTCTTCGATGATCTTCGGCTGGAGGGCCTCGGCAGGCGGTCCTTGGCGGATAATACGGCCTTCGTTCATAACGATCACCTCATCCGCGTAGGAAGCCGCCAAGTTGAGATCATGCAATACCAGCATCACCGCCGCGCCGCGCGAGGCAAAATCTCTCGCTGCCTGCAATGTGGCGTGCTGATGGGCCAAATCGAGGCTCGCGGTAGGTTCGTCCAGCATCAAAAGCCTCCCTTGATCGGGTGCTGATTCCCAAATCTGAGCGAAAACCCGGGCCAATTGCGTGCGCTGTTTTTCGCCCCCGGAGAGTGTTGTAAAAAGGCGTTTGGCCAAGGGGGCCATGTCCATTTTTTGGAGGGCCTTCAGGGCGATTTCGTAGTCCAGGGCGGTTTCACCTTTGCGCAAATGAGGCAAACGGCCGAGCAGGGCGACTTCCATGACCGTAAAAGGAAAGTTCAACTGCGATTCCTGGGCGAGGGCTCCACGAATACGTGAAATTTCCGGGGTCGGCCAATTCCCCAATGGACGCCCACCAACTTCGATACTGCCAGGGTCGGGGGGCAGCTCCCCCGTGAGGAGGCGAAATAAAGTGGTCTTTCCGGCGCCATTTGGTCCGGTCAAAGCAATCACCTGGCCCCCGCCAAGGTCCAGCGAGACATTGTCGACAATTTTTTGCCCGTCGAAGGCGCAGGATATTTGATTGGCCTTCAGCATAGTGTATCAAGCCCAGATGGTTTGCCGTGTATAGTAGAGCAAACCGATAAAAAACGGAGCCCCAAAAACCGCCGTGACCACCCCGATTGGCAGTTCCACGGGAGCGAAAAATACCCGCGCAAACATATCTGCCCCGACCAGCAATATCGCGCCCAGCAAAGCCGATGCCGGGATGACGAACCGGTGGTCCGGCCCCACCACAGCCCTTACCATATGCGGAACCACCAACCCGACAAAGCTGATAATCCCGCAAACCGCCACCGTTGCCCCGACAATTGCCGCGCTTAAAAAAACAATCCATTTTTTCAGGCGATCCACTTCGACTCCCAGATAATAAGCATCGGCCTCGCCCAGCAAAAAGGCGTTCAGCGAACGGGAGAAAAAAGGAAATACGGCAAGGACGGGTAAAACCAGAAGGGCGACCGGGAAAAGGTTTTTCCACGATGCCCCACTCAAACTTCCGAGAGACCAAAACGTAAAATCACGCAACTGGGAGTTGTCCGATAGAAAAAGCAAGGATCCGATGAGGGCCGATGCGAGGGCGTTCACCGCGATGCCAGCCAGGAGCATGGTTGCCACGATGGTGCGCCCCTCGACTTTTGATATGTGATAGACGCAAAAAGTCGTGCCCACACCACAGATAAATGCGAAGACCGGCATCGCTGCCTCTTTCATCCAGGGGACTTGGAAGGCCGCCGTACCTCCCAACAGGACGATGGCGCCAACCGCGCCCATGGCAGCCCCGGCGGAGACTCCAATCAGCGAGGGGTCGGCCAGGGGATTGCGAAACAGCCCCTGCATCCCGGCCCCGGCGAGGGCGAGGGCGGAACCCACCAATAGTGCCAGCAGCACCCTCGGCAGGCGAATCGACCAAAGCACGGCCCATAAAGTTTCCTCCGTATAGGGTGAAAAAATCGTCCCATCCACGCTCCGACCCATTTTTGATTCAACCAGGGAAACGGCCTGTGAAAAACTGATATCGATCGGTCCGGCCCCGATCGAGTAAAATGCCGCCAGAATGAGAATAAAAACCAATGCCACAAGGCATCGGCGTCTGGCTTTGGGGCTGGCGCAAAGGCTCACAACAAAAAACCCGTCTGGCGGGAACGGGCGGGGTGGCAATCAATCGCCCGTAAAATGGCGGAAACGGGAGGGTGGGGGTTATCTTTTTCGACGCGGACCAAAACTGCGAATGGGGGCATTTCTGTTGGTTCTTGCGTTTCGCAGGCGATAGACGATACGGGCACGGTCCAGATCATAGGGACTCATTTCCATTTTGACAGTATCGCCCACGGTGATTTTGATGAAATTTTTCCTCAATTTGCCGGAAATATGCGCCAGCACTTGATGGCCATTGGTGTCGGGCAGTTCTACGCGAAACATCGTTCCGGGAAGAACCGTGACGATTTTTCCTTCCACTTCAATTGAGTCTTGATTAGCCATATATTTAAAAAAAGTTCCCAGCCGAAAAGATTTCCCCGGGAATTAAGTTTCAATAAGATGCACTCAGAGCCTATTTTATGCAACCAAGTCAAGTAATAAACCGCGATTTAAAGATAATTAGCGCGGTTTTGGCATACCGGTGACAATGAAATCTAACGGAAAAACTCCCTCGGAAATGGAATGCCCTTTTGAAAAAGTTCACCCGTCGCAATTGTTGCGTGATGACCTTTTTTACATGAAATTAGCCTATAATCAGGCCATCGACGCATGGCGAGAGGAGGAGGTGCCGGTTGGCGCAGTCATCGAATGGGAGGGCGAGGTCATCGCCAAGGCCCACAATCGCATCGAGGGGACCGGTGACCCCACCGCCCATGCCGAAATGCTTGCCCTCACGCAGGCCAGCCACCGAATCGGCGATTGGCGGCTCAACGGCTGCACCCTCTACGTGACCAAGGAGCCCTGCCCGATGTGTTCGGGTGCCCTACTCATGAGCCGGGTGAGTCGCGTCGTTTTTGCCGTGGCCGACGCCAAAATGGGCTGTCTCGGCGGCGCAGCGGATTTGAATGCCCTTCCGCTAATCAATCACCACTTCACCATTTCCAAAGGCGTATTCGAGGCGGAATGCCGTGAGCTCATTCAGACCTTTTTTGAAAAAAAGCGAAAAAGTCAGGGGCAAAAGTTTGACGATTAATATTTTACCCTATTTGATGAGCTCAAATACACGCAGGGAATTTTTACTGGCAATGGATTACCGATACTAAACGTTAACAAAAGAGGACAAAAAAATGGCTTACGAACTTCCGAATCTCGACTACGCTTATGACGCGCTCGAACCCCATATCGATGCGCAAACGATGGAAATCCATCACTCGAAGCACCACAACGCCTACGTTACCAACCTGAACAACGCCATCGCCGGCGCCGGTTACGACGCCCCCGATTGTATTTGCGACCTGATTAGCAATCTCGACGTTGTCCCCGAAGGCATCCGCACGGCGGTGCGCAACAACGGCGGCGGGCATTGCAACCATAGTTTTTTCTGGAAAATCATCGCACCCGGCGGCAGTGGAGTGCCCGTCGGAAACCTCGCAGCGGCCATCGATGCGGAATTGGGCGGGATCGATAAATTTAAAGCCGCATTCGCGACCGCCGGAGCCACCCGATTTGGCAGCGGCTGGGCATGGCTCGGCCTCGACGGTGATGGAAATTTGAAAGTGGGTTCCACCCCAAACCAGGATTCCCCCGTCATGGACAAACACCCACCGGTAATCGCGCTCGATGTCTGGGAACACGCCTACTATCTCAAATACCAGAATCTCCGCCCCAAATACATCGAAGCATTCTGGAACGTATTAAACTGGGATCAAGCCGAGGCCAATTACAACAACGCCAAAAGCTAAAACCAATCCGACAAAACGAATTTAGTAAAACCCTAAAAAACCCAAACCTCAAAGCCGTCCGGAAATCCACCGGGCGGCTTTTTACAGTACTATAAACACCACCCAACTAGCGGCTGTCCCCCAAACCCACTACACTTCAATTGCGAATATTCTTGAAGCACCGACCATAAAAATATTTTTTCTCTTTGTTGCGGCTTATTTACCGTCTACCTATATAGCTATTCATATGAATTTTAAAGATTGGTTAAAAGAGAAAATATGGGCAATAAATCGCTTCGGTGGTTTCAAGCCGCTCTCGATATCCTCAGTGAAATACTTCCCCTACAAGGAGGATTCAAAGAATTATAGAATAGCGACTCAATTGCCAAAGGTAGAGAAATGCTCTCAGGGAATACCCATACCACCAAAAGATTTATGGATAGGGTATTCTGATAATGTGGAGGGTTACTTAGGAAGTGGTGAGTCCGACTGCAAGACGATGATTGAGGGCCTGGGAGAAACGGGATTTGCCTTTAACGATGGCCAGCGCATTTTGGAGTTTGGCTGTGCTGCGGGTCGTATGTTGAGGCATCTATATCGCTACGCTCAAAAATCAGATGTCTGGGGGATTGATATTAGCGGCAATCACATTATGTGGAATAAGCGCTATTTTCCATCGTGCTTCAAATTTGCAGTTACGACAACGATACCACATTTACCCTTTGAGGATAACCATTTTGACCTCATCTATTCTGGTTCAGTCTTCACTCATATTGACGATTTGGCAGATGCTTGGTTACTGGAGCTAAGGCGGATAATTAAACCCGGTGGCAGGATATTTATTACCATTCATGACGAACACAGCCTGAAACTCCTGAAAAAAGATTATCCTGATGCAGCATTAACTAAAACAATCATAGATAATGAAGCACTGACTACTGACTTTGACCTATGTGTCTTCGATAGAGATGCACACTCACAAGTATTTTATAGGCGTGAATACTATTTGGATATACTCAAATCCGTAATGAAAGTAATCTGGATCAAACCAGAAGCCTATGGCTATCAAACCGGAATAATCTTAGAAAAATAATGACAAAAAGGTTATGATATTTGGAGATTTGTTACATCCGCTCTGAAAAAGCACCCAGCGGGGAATTATTATTTTGAAAACGTTGAGTCACCTGTTTGAAGGAAATTTGGCCTGGGCCACCGCTATAAAGAAGAAAGATCCTGAGTTTTTTTCTAAGCTGTCCAAACAGCAGGCTCCCGAGATTTTGTGGATTGGTTGTTCAGACAGCCGGGTTTCAGCAAACCAGATAGTAGGTCTGCCCCCGGGTGAGTTGTTTGTTCATCGTAATATAGCAAATGTTGTCGTTCAAACCGATATTAACTGCCAATCGGTAATTCAGTTTGCCGTCGATGTTCTTAAAGTTAAACATATCATTGTTTGCGGCCATTATGGATGCGGTGGTATTAAGGCGGCTATGGATGATGCTAACTATGGCCCCATGGACCGTTGGCTGAATCATATAAAAGAAGTTAGCCTCTTCAACGCCGAAAAGTTAAAGGCCTTAAAAGGCGACGATAAATTTAATATGCTCAGTGAATTAAATGTAATAGAGCAGGTCTCAAATGTTGCTGATACAACCGTAGTTAAAAATGCCTGGAAAAGAGGATATGATCTCTCCATTCATGGATGGATTTACAATATTAAAAGCGGCCTCCTAAAAGATTTAAATACCTGTATAGCATCAAGTGAATAATCTAAATCTATCTAAAACACTTAATTGCCTCTGTCCGAAGGAATTGTACGGTACGGTAGCACGTGCGGCGTTGGTTTGCCTGTCCTCCCTCTATGTGCAAGACCGCCTGGGATTTGCCACCGTGACGTTACAGTCATCATTTGTCTGCGAACTAGAGATAAGTTTAATAAATTAATTGGTTTGCAAATTTAAAAACTATATGGATATTCTGCTAATAAATTGTCGCTATGAGTATGACCGGAAATCTTTCTCGCATTCCTGAGGATGTTCGAGTTTTACTTCATGAAGATCCCAAAAGGATTACTGGATTGCTGTTTCCTTATATTTCTTAGGTGACTCCTCGGAATGCTGGATTTTTTGCTCGATTATTTGGTAAAAAGCCGGCCCCGGCTGCACCGCCGAGCGAGCCCTCGATTGCCCTTTCGGAGGAGAATTCCATCTATATCGACAAGACATGGCATGCATTGCATTTTCTCTTCACGGGTTCGGATTGGAAGGGTGATTTTCCACATGGATTCCTGCTCTCCTGCGGGAAGCCGGTCGGCGATGTAGATGTAGGTTACGGCCCTGCAAAATCATTCACATCCTCCGAGGTAGGGCAGATTGCGGAGTTTCTTGCCAGCTTGAATCGGGAGGAATTACGAAACCGTTTTGATCCCGCGAAGATGCACGATATGGATATTTATCCCAGTATTTGGGATAGTATTGAGAACATTGATGACGAGTGGGAATACATTTGCTGGGGGTTGGATGAGATCATTCGATTTGTTGGGGAAGCCGCCGAGAGGAATATGGCCCTTTTGGTTTACATCAACTAGACACCAGAGCTGGATGCCGTTTCGCTCGATTAGAGATGCGGGATGAGAGGGGATTTCTGGTGTCAGGATTCTGGGGGTGGTGTATTTTTTATTTTTTTTAGAAATTTTTTGAAAAATTCTTTTTTTTGGTGGATTTTGGGGTTTTTTGGGGAGTTTTGGTGTGACATTATGTCCCGTTTTTGGTGTTTTTTTCGGTTTTTTTGGTGTTTTTGGTGTTTTTTATAGTCCGCGCAGCCAACGCAGCCAACGCAGCCAACGCAGCCAACGCAGTCATTGTGGGTTTTCTTTTTTGATGTTATAGTGGCCACCGATCCGACTTTTTTGGCTGGGGGCTTTGGTTTTTCGGCGTTTCGGTCAAGGGAGTCGGGTCTTCATGGATTCACTACATTTAATACTAGCTTGAGAAAGAAAGATTATGAGGATTTTACTATTATGACTGCCTGGATTTCTATAACACCTGACAATTTGAACGATTATTTGGCTGCGGCGCAGGTCAGCGCTTTCAGGACGAAGGCTTTGGCGGCGGGGCAATCCGATCCGCTAGTGGAGATAATTACGGATGTGGCGCGGCGGATTCGGACGGAGATTCGGGGCTGCCCGAGTAACCGTGTGAGCGCAACCGATGGGGCGTTGCCCCCGGAGCTTAAGAGCACGGCGATCGCTTTGATTGTGGAGGCTGCGCAGACGCGGCTGCCGGGGTTGAAGTTGACCGATGAGCAAAAGCGGGCGGCCGATAATGCCCGTGCCTATCTGTTGAGGATCGCGCGTTGCGAGGTGCCGGTGAGCGCGCCGGATAATCCGCAGGAGCCGCCGACGGAGCAGCGCGGGGGGAGGGTCGAAGTGGTGGGGTCACGCTCAAATCCACTTAGCGCTAACCGTTTACAGGGACTTTGATTGGATGAAGAGGATGCTGGATGGGGAGGGGAGATGCGAGATGCAGGATTCTGGATGCTGGATGGGAGGGAGAGGGAATTTTGACCACAGATTACACGGATAAACACAGATGAGAGAGAGAGGATGCATGATGTAGGATGCAGGATGGGAGGAAGAGGGAGATTTTGACCACGGATTACACGGATGAACACGGATGGGGAGAGGATGGATGATGCTGGATGAAGAAGAGGGAGAGGAAGACGAAGACAAAGACGAAGAGGGGGATTATTTTAATACTAATACTAACACTAATTCTAAATTTAACACTAATACTAATTAATTATGAACTTATTTTTTATAGCGTTGCAGGCGGCTGTGGCGGATCGTCTTAGCCGTAAACATGAATTGAAGGGAATTCCTTTTCTTCTGCGTCAGTCGAGTGATTTTGATAATCGTCTGGAGGAGATTGTGAGTAGCGGGGACGGTATCTGTGTGGTGGTTTTGCAGCCATTGCCTGAGAAGGTGGCGGTGGTGGCTCCGGGGCTATCTTTTTCGGAGGTGGTCCAGAAGGTGCTGATCGTGGAGGATATTTTGCTGAATACTTCGGGGCAGACAGCGTTGGGGCTGGCGGAGATTATTTCGCGTCAGCTTCACCAGTGGACTCCGCCCGTGGGCGAGGTGGATTCGGCGTTGGTTTTACAGGCCACGAAGCCTTGGGATGTGGATCAGGGTTTGGGGCAGTTTGGGCGTAATGAGTTCGAGCTTTCTTTTACGGTTACGGGAACTTTGCCGGTGGTTGCTGACCTTGGGTGAGGCCGGGAGAGGAGAGAATTTTGACCACGGATTACACTGATGAACACGGATTGGAGGGAGGAGAGAAGATGCTGGATGTTGGATGGGAGATGGGATAAGACGAAGACGAAGAGGAAGACAAAGAGGAAGACGAAGATGAAGAAGATGTTGGATGCTGGATGTTGGATGAAGAGGGAATTTTGACCACGGATTACACTGATGAACACGGATGGGAGGATGGGAGAAGATGCTGGATGCTGGATGTTGGATGAAGAGGGAGAGGAAGACGGAGACGAAGAGAAAGAGGAAGATGGAGAAGAAGAGGAAGACCGAGACGATGAGGGAGAGGAAGACGAAGAGGATGAGGAGGGAGAGAGTTTTGACTGATTTTATTAATTTTTAACTTATTTTTATTATGGCTACACTTACACGACAGAGAATTCGCATCGCGGGGGATGCCGCCCGTTTTGATGGGCCGCGCGATTTACAGAGTAATGGTTCGCCGGTTTTTTGGCGGGGCAATGATGTCCAGTTCGAGATCGCGGTTTTTAATAACGGCGTCCTCATGGCGGTCTCGAATTTAGCGAGTATCACTTTGGAGATCAAGGCGCTGGGGGCCAATGGGGCGCCTCCCGCTGCCACGGATGTTGCCTTGATGTCCACTACGATCAGCGCCGGGGCGCTCAATAATGCGCTTATTTTGGCGGATTGGACTTCGGGGGTCGATCAGCATGGGATCGTGGCTTTTTCGGGGGCGGAATCGAACATCGCGGCGGGTCAATATTGGCTGGCTGTGTGGGCGACGACAAATGACTCGCCGGGGCGGTCGATTACTCTGGCCGCTGGGCCAATCGAGGCGGCGGAGGATGGCGTTGGCCTGGCGACTGTGCCGCAGCCACCGCAGGAGGTTTTTTATACGGCCACACAGAGCGATGCGCGTTTTGCGTCAATCACACATGCGGCCAGCCATACCGATGGGAGCGATGATATCCAGAGCGCGACAACGTTGCAAAAGGGACTCATGGCGAGCGCGGACAAGGTCAAGCTGGACGGGATCGAAAGCGGGGCCACGGCCGACCAGACGGGGGCGGAGATAAAGACCGCCTACGAGGCCATCGCCGATACCAACGCCTTTACCGATGCGGCCCTGAGGCGCGGACGGGTGGCCTATCATCTGACCCAAACGGGGCTCCTGTGAAGCCTTTCGAGTCGCTGTAATTAATCAGAAATTTTAACAATACCAATAAATTAAAACACCAAAAAACTGAAAGAAAAATACCATGACCAAAGCAAACGAACCCCCTTATACACAGAAATTCGACCACGGGTCGCAGACATTCGTCAACGCGGACGGGACGACCATCAAGGATATTTACGACCCCGGCCTGGAGGATGTGATCGTGACCTCGCTATCGATAGTGAGCGATGATACGGCGGCCTTGAACGCGGCCCTTTACCTGAATGACGGGACGACCGATTATCAGGTCGGGTTGATCCCTGTCCCGGCGGGTTCCGGGACGGATGGGACGAACCCGGCGATCAATGGATTGTCTGCGGCGGTGTTGCCGTTTTTGAGCAGCGATAGCGCGAGCAATCCTGTTTTGAAGATAAAGAGCACCTGGAAACTGCGGGCTGCTTTGAGCGTGGCGGCCACGACGGGCAAGACCGTGACGGTTGTCGCCACAATCGAAGATTTTGAAGCCGCCTAATCGATAGAATTATAGCCATGCAAAAAGGAATGAAATTATCGAGAATCGCTTTCGGCGGCTTCTCAGGAAGAATCACAGGGCCGCGCCAGATCATCCGCCGGGCAGGATCCGCACGGAGCGCAAACCACGCCCAGACCGATGACTGGCTGGCGGCCCTGGGGGCGACTCCGGCCCAGGTCTATATCGATGCTACGAACCATTTCAATACCGAGATGGAGGCGTTGGGCATTTTGAGTAATTACAAAATGGTCAACCTGTATGCGGGGGACAACAAGGCCCAGGCGATGGTTTGCAATATAGCCACAATAGGTAGCCGGACGCTGACGGAGGTCAACCTGCTCGACCCGCTGACCTATGGTGCGCTCTATGGCTTCCAGGCCAGTGGATCGGCCTATTTTACGACGGGATTCAAGCCCGAGGATCTTGGCCCAACGGGCGGGTTTAGCGTGTGGATGCAGGAGGACATCACGGTAAGCGCTTTCAGGGACCCAATAGGGGCGCGCCCGCTGACGGATGACCAAACCTATATAATTAACCTGCATGACCCCACCCCCGCCTGGTATGGGTATTGGGGGCAAAATAACTTTTTCACAGTAAGCGAGGCCCTCACGAAGGGACTTTATACGGTTCGCAGAAGCTCCGGGACCAATTTGAAGGGGTTTAAAAACGGGGTGGAAAAAGCCTATTTAACGACGGCGACAACTCCGGGGAATTCGCTCTCGGACTTGGCGGTATTCGCCAGAAACCGACAGGGGTTCAGCGCCGCCCGTATGTTGACCCCCAATAAAATGGGCGGATTTTGCGTAGAGGATGGCCTGATCGCCGATGGTGACAGAGCGGATGAATCAAGAATCTGGGACGAAACCATGGCAATAATGGGAAGGATATAGGTTCAAATCGCTATTTTTGATTGCTCCGAATTCACACATCCGTCTAGTTAGCAAAATCTTGTATCAGTTTGCCCACCAACTATCATACCCTTGAAAGAGAAGACGAAATATTGGCCCTTTGGAAAAGGCTCCTCCGTTGTAATCCTGTCGGTGGTTGCCCTGTTATTGGTCTGGGGAGTATTGCGACAGGCTCCGGGGTTTTCCGAACGCCGGCTGCGGCATATGCTGGAAAATCGGGGTTTTTCGGATATACGGTTGAAAGTATCGTCAGTCAGCCCCTTTAGATTGGCCCTGAGGAAAGTTGAACTGAAAAAGGGGGGCGTTGAAATGTCGGGCACCAATGTCTATATCCGGTTTTCGCCGATGGAAATTATCAAAGGGAAGGTGGATACGATATATTTGGAAAAAGCGATAATCGAGGTAAACCTGGATGACGTAAGGGCGGGAGAAACGGCGGATTTATTGTCCGAAATGAGCCCGGAATTTTCCAGTTCGCTCAACAAGTTGATAATGCCCGACGGGGAACTGGTTTTTATCCGCTCGGGCTACCGAAAAATGCTGCCGTTTTCGGGTATATTCCTGACAAACAGCGAAGGGATGGCCGAGATCACTTTTTCTGCGGGGCTGAGGGAGGAAAGCCTGTCGATTACAGGAAACCTTGAGCGGGCAACCCAAAATGGAGATTTTAACTACATTGTGGAGCTGGAAGACCTCGATGAGTGGCTGGAGCTATTGCGGCCCTATTTTGAACAAGCTCTGCCCGAGGGCAGCAATATCACACTATTCTCCTTTTCTGGAGAGGGCAAATTTGAGATCGAAGCGGGGAAGCCGACGGCGTTTGCGCTGGTGGGATCCTTTGAATCGGGTGACGGTATTATGAAGGACGGACTTCTCGTCAATGAGGCGATCCACATCGGTATTCGCAAGGAAAAGGAGTTTGATTTTATCGAGGCAGCCGTGTCCGGGCAGGCGGAAATGCTGGATTATCGGTCGCTATCACTGGAGCCCTTCGAGTATATTCTACATTTGGGGGAGGATCGAGTTTTGAGTGGCGAGCTATCGGAGACGCGATTTTCCCAAGGCGAGGGAGCCAGCGGCCTTGTTGAGGTATTCCTGGAGATTGACCTTGGGCCGCCAGATGAAGCTGAGGAGATGGCGCAGATTTCCTTAAATTTCCGGGAGGTGGATTTTCGCGGAAAACAACTGGAGTCCTTTTATATTGAAGCCGAAGGCGACTGGGATTCTCTGGATGTTACGATACCCGATTTAAAGCTACTCGGAAACCCCGGACGGGAGGTAAAATTCGAGGGCATCGAGGAAAAATATCAATTATCCTCGGTCGATCCCGCCGAGGACAAGACGGCTCAAAAAGTAGAAATAAGCGCCGTCGATCTTGGCGATTTGCGAATCGAGGGAATCGAAGCGGCATTCGAGGTCGATGAAATGGGCAGGGTGAGGGTCACCGTTTTAAGCGGAAGTTTGCTCAGAGGCCGTGTCGAATGCGATGCCTTTGAGTTCGATCCGGGAAATCCGGAATTTACTTTGACGATGCAATTTTCAGGGATCGAGCTATCGGAGGTAGTGAAAAAGGTACCGGGATTCGAGGGAGAGGCGAGCGGATTGTTGAAGGGCCAGTTGCGTATTCAAGTGGGTGAAAAGGGCGTTATACTGGAAGGGGGCGGTTTTGAATTGGAGGAAGGCGGAGGAGCGGCGGGCATCCGGTTTTCGCCAACGGGTGAGCTTACGGGGGGGCTGGCGCGCAATTCGGCGGAATATTTGGAAATGGAGGAGATTGAAAAATCCCTGGTGAATCTATCTCTGGAATCCCTATCGCTCGAATTATTTGGTTCTCCAGAAAGTCCAGATCCAGTCATCCTCAAGATTTCCGGAAAAAGCGATCTTGGAGAGGGTCAAAACAATGTCGCTTTTACCTTGAAGCGGCGCGAGACTGTTGGGAAAATTAGTAAATGGAGCCAGCAAATAGGTTCTATTTTTTTATTTGAATCACGAGACGATTCTCCATGATGAAAAATTGCTCTCACTCGGAATCGCCTTTTACGGCATTGAAAAAACTGTTAATTAATTAATTGATTTATGAAAAAGCGAACTTTCACATTACTGGTTTTGCTTGGTTCCTGTCTGATATTGGGAGGCTGTTTCTCCCTATTGAAAAAGAAGGATCAAGGCACCCCGGAATTAACCCAATATATCGATAGTGAGCTTGAGAAGTTTTTCGGAATACTGGACGAAGAATCGAACAACTTGATCACCGTCGGAGCCATAAAATCCAATTAACTATTATCAAGGACTAATGAAAAAACCATCGAACATAGCCCTGTTATTTCTGGTAAGCCTTTTTGTATTTACGCTCCAACTCTCTGCCACCGAGGACATTACAGTGCGCAGGCGAATGAGTGAGCGGCTGCCCGTTCTGGATGCCCTGAAGGTATCCGGGCATATTGGGGAGAATAATATTGGCTACCTGGAAAGCCGCAAAGAATTGACCCCGGAGCAGCAGACTTTGGTTAGAGAAGAAAATGGGGATCGCAAAACCATTTACTCGATCATTGCCATAAGAACGTATTCAACGTCGAAAAAAGTGGGTGCGCATCGTGCCGCGATTATATCCCAGCGCTCAATCAAGGGTATGTGGCTGCAATCCGAAGCTGGCGAGTGGTATCAAAAATAGTGGCTCAAGGAGCACCTGCCAGGCGGTTCATGTGGGGGTGAATTTACTGGGACCCTCTCGACCCGCCACCTTATGATACCTGCCGGTCAATTTATCCCTCTCATATTTGGTAAAGCCCGCTTTTTCCACGTTTTTGTTATCGATCAGGGTTTTCGTTTTTCCCGGTGTGTGTTTGGAGGAAATATTGGGGGGCTGATAAACCCTTTGCACGGGCTGTCCCGTAACCGGATGTTTTGTTAAAGCGGCCTCTTGCATGCTTTGCTCAAGCTCGAAAGATTCCCCTTCGGTATCGTCTTCGTTGATAACCTGGTAAACGTAAATCGGCATTGTCCTGTCTCCTGTCTATATTGGTTGATGGCAAATATAAATCATTATTTTATCGAGGGGAAGTGTTTTTCATTTCAATGGATCATTTCGCTCAGATCATTCATTCCCAATACCTCGCGCAGAGGTTTCTTTAAAAAGAATTGCGCGTTCCGGTCTTACTGTTTATTGATTTTTGCCAAGTATTCGGGGGGGCAGTGTTTTCTTGTAAAAACTGTGAGGAATAACTTATTTAACCACTGGCAGGATCTTCTTTTCAGACCCTGGCTGATGCCCCATGATTAAAATATCCGCCCTGTTGAAGCATGTACCCCGAAGTCCATCTGGTTGGGCAATCGGCTTTTTAAAGCAATTTGGAGTGGTATTGATCTACTGCGGATCGGCGGGATTGGGGGTGGATATGGCCCTTTTGGACAAAACCGCGCCGCTGGTCTGGCCGCCTTCGGGAGTCGCCATAGCGATTGTATTGCTTTTTGGGTTCCGGTATCTGGGCGCATTTGCCATCGGGGCCGCAATAACCGATCTATGGCAGGGCAGTGGGTGGCTCTACTCCCTGTTGTCGGCAGTCTCGTTCACTGTGACGATTGCCTTGGCGGTCTTTGCCCTGAAAAAGATGGTGAATTTCAGCAACTCGCTCGAAAAGTTGAAAGATGTGCTGGGGTTTATCCTCATTGCCACCCTGCTCGGGACATTTGCGCACGCGACGATTTCGACCGGCATCCTCATTTGGCAGTACCCGGAATTCAAACCTGATATAGACCGAATCTGGTCAATTCGCTGGTTGGGCCAATGCCTTGGAATGATTGTTCTAGGCCCTTTTTTGCTTGTCTGGTTTTCCCGCACGAGAATCAATTTTACGAACAGGCAAGCCGCCGAGGTGCTGGTTTGGCTGGGCACACTCATCTTTTTCGGGGCGATGGTTTTTGGCAATTGGGCTCCCAGCGATACCTTGAGTTACCCGCTGGAATTGGCTATTTTCCCGATATTAGCCTGGTCGGCCATTCGGTTCGGGCAAAGAGGGGCAACCATCGGCATCCTCATCCTTTTCATAATGGCGGTGTGGGAATTGCAGGATGTCGTGGGGCCGGATGCCATCAAGATGCACTCCCAGCCCCCCTTGTTTCTTTGGGTGTTCGTGGGTATTTTGAGTCTGACCGGTTTGAGTTTGGCGGCGATCCTTACCGAGTATAAATCCCGAGAGGAAGTCATTCGGCAAAATGAGCAGCGTTTGCGAGCATTTCTCGATGCCATGCCCGATATTGCCTATATTATTTCCGCACAGGGGCGTTACCTAGAGGTTTTCTCTTCTCCCAGCAGTTTCCCTTCGCATCTCACTGATGCGGCCAAGGAAATAAAAGGGAAAACGTATTTCGATATTTATCCTCCCGAAATTGCCGAAAGGTTTCACACGGCTGTGGTCGAGACCATTCAAACCGGCCAGCTTCAGGTAATTGAATATGCTCGCTCCCGAAAGGGTAAAGAAATGTGGTTTGAGGGTCGTTTGGCCCGGATGGCTCCCGATGAGGAAAATGGAGAAAGCAGAGTTATCTGGATGGCCTATGACATCACAAAAAGAAAAAATGCCTTAAAATCGATCGAGGCCAGAGATAGGCTGTTGGGAGGGATCGCAAAAGCCAAAACGAGTCTCCTGACGATTAAAGATTACGATCAGGCCATCAGGCGAGCTGTCGATACCCTCGGGGAAACTGCCGGGGTTGATCGAGTTTACGTTTTTGAAAACCATAATGGCCCGGCGAACGATTCCCCTGGAATGAGTCTGCGGTTTTTATGGCCGGAAGATTCCTCCGAAGAAGAAATTGGAGGCTCTTTTTTGCAAAATATTTCCTATCAGGACAAATTGCCCGGTTGGTACGAAACCCTTTCCGAGGCTGGAGCGATTCAGGGCTATAGCAAGGATTTCTCAACAAATGTGCGTAAACTGTTTTCATGGCCGGAAGAATTATCCGCTCTTTTTGTTCCCATTTTCCGGGATACTGAATACTGGGGAATTATCGGGTTTGCCAGCTTCCAGCAATCGCACAAATGGCAGGAGAGCGAAGTGGCGGTTTTTACAGCAGTCGCAGCCAGTATCGGAGGATTTATTGAAAGCAAGCGAACCGAGATGGCGTTGCTTCATGCTAAGAACGCCGCAGATGCTGCCAGCTCGGCAAAAGGCGAATTTTTGGCCATGATGAGCCACGAAATCCGCACCCCCATGAACGCAATTCTGGGGTTTGCCGATCTGCTCGAACAAACCGATATTCAACCCGAACAGGAGGAATACCTGCAAATTATCAATCGTAGCGGCAAAGCTCTCCTCGAGTTGATCAACAACGTTCTCGATTTTTCAAAAATCGACTCCCAAACCATCGAATTGGAGGAGGCTCCTTTTAAACTGGAAGTCGCTGTTTTAGAAGCTCTGGAGTTGGTGCATATTAAGGCCAAAGACAAAAACATCGGTCTGAATTACAATGTTAAAGACAACTCCAGCGGGGTCTTTATTGGTGATTTCCATCGACTGCGCCAAATTCTTTTGAATCTGATCAATAACGCTGAAAAATTTACTTTCGAGGGCGAGGTATCGGTCGAAGTCGAGACGAGGAAGTTGGAGGGCTCTGATTGGGAGATCCTTTTTGCCGTCAAGGATACTGGAATCGGAATACCGGCGGACAAGGTGGAGCGTCTGTTTGCGCCCTTTTCCCAAGTCGATTCCTCCACTACTCGCGAATACGGCGGCACCGGGCTCGGCCTTGTCATTTGTAAACGGCTAAGTGAAAAAATGGGAGGCCGTATCTGGGTGGAAAGCCAACCCGAAAGGGGTTCAACTTTTTATTTTACCATTGTTGCCCGGGAATCCGGAGAGATTGCGCAGGCCAAAACTCCTCTTAAATTCAGCCACGTCAATCGAGATTTTTCATCGGATTTCCCGTTGAAAATACTGGTTGCAGAGGACAACCCGGTGAACCGGCGCCTCATGTTCGAAATTCTCTCTAATATCGGCTACAAGGCCCACCTCGCCGAGAACGGAAAGGAGGTCTTGGGCAGTATTAAAAATGGCCAATTTGATCTCTTGCTTATGGATTTGCAGTTGCCGGACATGAGTGGGTTGGAAATTACCCGACGGATTCGCTCCGGTGAATGCGGGGAGGGTCGAAAAAGCATATATATCATTGCCGTAACGGCTTTTGCTTTAAAGGAGGATCGGGAAAAATGTCTGGCCGAAGGCATCGATGACCATGTTCCCAAGCCGGTCGTTCTCAACCACCTAAAAGAAGCCCTCGCCGGCGCTCACAAATCTGTCAATCGGGCTTCACGCTAAGGAAATCGGCCACCCGTTTTTCGTGCCAGTATTCACCATTTGAATTCCTGGACATAAACCCCACATGCCCTCCGTGGGCTGGTTTTTCAAAATAAAAACTCGGGTTCTCCTCGGCTTCGGAAGTCGGGTGGCATCGCTCGGTCAAAAATGGGTCATCTTCGGCATTGATGAGGAGTGTCGGCACCTGAATATCGTGCAAAAATTGCCGACAACTGCATCGATTCCAGTAATCGACTGCGTCCTTGAAACCGTGAACCGGACCCGTGTAGTGGTCGTCAAACTCCTTGAAGGTCGTCATCTTCAGGAACTCCTCGAATCGAAAATGAGCCTCCGGGAATCTGCATTTAATCTCCATTTTACGGTTCAGTTTTTTTATGAAACGCCGCATGTAAAACCGGTTCTCCCACTGCGCCATTTGTCCCGAACAGGATTCGAGATCACAGGGAACAGAGACGGCAGCCGCGCCTGACAGGATTGGAGAAACATTGCCGCCTCGCTCCCCAATATATTTGAGCGCCAAATTTCCTCCAAGGCTGAAACCCACCACCACGATTTCTTCGTAGCGGCTCAGTCCTTCAATATGCGCAACCACCGTTTGCAGGTCATCCGTGGCCCCGCTGTGATACGATCGCAGGTGCCGATTCGGCTCCCCGCTGCAACCCCGGAAATTCATTGCCACGGCATCCCAATCGCGCCGATTAAACGCCCGCACCATGCCCATCATGTAGGGCTCCCCCGAGTTGGATTCCAGTCCGTGACATAAAATACAGACCTTTTTGGAGCCTGTTTCCGACCAATCGAGATCGAGAAAATCGCCATCCGGGGTGTCAATCCGCTCCCGCCGGTATTCAAAGCCCCGGACTTTTCTAAACAGCGTCGGCAGGCTCGTTTGCAGGTGGGCGTTTTTTAGAAAGAGCGGTGGCCGGTAGGAGGAATTTTCGACGAAAGGCATGATGGGGCGCGGCGGTAGACAGGTGGGGGAGGGCAGCGGAACGGCTTCCCTTATGGCCTCAGGTCGGATAGAATATTACAGGCGCCATTGACCACAAAATTAACATCAACGCCCGCCGCAATCAAAGTAAATCCTCGTTCGATGTATGGTCTCACCGCATCGGCATTGGTTCCGAAAATCCCCAGCCGAATCTCCTTTTTCCGACACACCTCCTCAACTTTCCCGATGGCCTCCAAAACCTCGGGATCATCCAATTGTCCCGTTTTCCCAAAACTGGCGGAAAGATCCCACGGCCCAATCAAAATCGCATCGACACCCTCAACATCGGTTATGGCCTCGATATTTTCCACAGCTTCCGCGCTTTCCGCCTGCAAAATGACCGCAGTTTCCTCATTGGCCTTTTCCAGGTATCGCAGGAAACCGAGACCGTATCGATGGGCCCTTGCCAAACCCACGCCGCGATTCCCCAGGGGTCCATATTTGCTGTATTTGACCACATTTCTGGCCTGTTCAGCAGTATTCACCTGCGGCACAATTATACCCGCCGCACCCACATCGAGAGCTTTTTTAATCGGCTCCTCCTCGCTCGAAGATACTCGCACTACACCGGCGCATTTGGGTTCTGCCGCCTGCAATACCGCCTGGATATCCCTCGGCCCCAGCGGCGAATGCTCCCCATCGATAAAAAGCCAGTCGCAACCCGCCTCGGCCAGTATCTCAGCCACTTCCGGGCTGGCCAAAGTCACCACCGACCCAATCAGCAACTCCCCATCAATCAATCGTTTTCGAAAATTATTACTCATGCTCTTTCCTCAAAATGTTCTCGCTTATCTGAAACCACCCATACCTGGCGCCCCCATACCCGGCGCGCCCTTGCCGCCTCCGGTCATTGCCTCCATCTGACGCATCATCTTCTTTCCACCCGCGCCTTTCATTTTTTTCATCATCTTGCGCATCTGGCCAAATTGCTTGAGCAGGGCGTTGACATCCCGCACCTGCACTCCGGAACCGCTGGCGATTCTCTTTCGTCGACTCCCGCCGAGAATTCGCGGATTTTGCCGCTCTTTTGGTGTCATGGAAAGGATGATGGCCTCGGTCCGCTTCATCTGTTTTTCCTCCTTGTCGCCGAATTCCATCTTTCCCGCGCCCGGAATCAATTTCATCAAACTGCTCATCGAACCCATCTTTTTCACCTGTTTCAACTGATCCAGGAAATCTTCCAGGTTGAAATCGGAGCTGCGAAGTTTTTTGGCTAACTTTTCGGCATCCTCGATGTTCACCGACTCCTGGGCTTTTTCCACCAGCGTGACAACGTCTCCCATTCCGAGGATGCGTGAAGCCATCCGGTCCGGGTGAAAAACCTCAATATCCTCCAGCTTTTCACCGGTTCCGACAAACTTGATGGGCACCCCCGTGACCGCCTTCATGGAAAGCGCCGCCCCGCCACGGGCATCGCCATCCAGCTTGGTCAGCACGATCCCCGTCAGCTTCACCGCTTCGTGAAACGATTTCGCCACATTGACTGCCTCCTGGCCCAAGGCACTGTCCGCCACCAGAAGAACCTCATCGGGCAAAGCCTTTTTATTGACCAGTTTGATTTCCTCGATCAAATCCCCATCCATTTGGAGTCTTCCCGCCGTATCGAAAATGATCGCGTTTGCCGCCTGAGTCTTGGCGAAATCGAGCGCTTCCTTCGCGATCCCCGGCACATTTTTGGAATTGCGGTTTGCGTAAAAAAGCACCGATTCCCGCCCCGCAAGCGCTTCCAGTTGGTCGATTGCGGCGGGGCGATAGACATCGCAGGCGACGACCAGAGGTTGATACCCCTGAGACCGCAAACGCAGGGCCAACTTCACCGCAGTGGTCGTTTTACCCGAACCATGCAGCCCCACCAGCAGCACCCGCAAAGGCTTTTTGTCCGCCAGTTCCGCCGTCCCCTCGCCCAGAAGCCGGACCAGTTCCTCGTTGATGATTTTTACGACCATCTGCCCTGGCGTCACCGATTTGGTCACCTCCTGCCCGGCGCATTCCGTTTTCACCCGCTCGACAAATTCACGAGCCACCCGAAAGTGGACATCCGCCCCCAGCAAGGCCGAACGCACCTCCTGCAAAGCCGCCCCCATATTCTCATCGGACAATTTACCCACCCCGCGAAGATTACGGAGGGCCTTGCCCAGTCGATCTGTCAATGTTTCAAACATATTCTCAAAAAAAAATTGATTAAAGATTTAGTAAGTCATTCCCCGCCCAATGGCCGGCGGCGCGAAATTTCGTTTCGTCGATTCAAGTAAAACAATTATTGATTTTGCGAGGGGCAATAACCCCGTGGCAACGGTTATATTTACGAAAAAGGACTCAATCCGCCAGCAATTCCAGAGCCGCAGTCCAATAAAAGAAAAATAAGTAGCAAAAATCATAATTAGGTTCATCCGGGTTCAAGTTCGTGATTCAGCCAACATTATACCAAAAAAACGAAAAACCACAATGACTACGTTGGCTGCGCGTGCTGCGTTCGCTAAAAAACCCAAAATTAATAATAATTAGTACAAAATATACCCCAAAAAAGGTATCCAGCCATCCAAACCACAAACGACGTCCAGACTATACTCATCTCATCCCTCCCGCTCTTCCTCTTCCTCTTCGTCTTGCTCTTGTAGGTTGCCCCATGATGATTGCCGAGTTTTTTGAGTCCTTCCGAGAATGGGTCCCTATAACTCGTCGGAGGAAGGACTCGAAAAAACTTTTTACCCT
>JAJFLU010000051.1 GCA_021772515.1 Opitutales bacterium | reverse complement strand
CCGGGAGATCCTGGCACTCTCAACATTAGAGAGGGTTAAAAGTTTTTTCGAGTCCTTCCTCCGACGAGTTATATGGACCCATTCTCGGAAGGACTCAAAAAACTCGGCAATCATCATGGGGTAACCTACAAGACGAAGATTATTGGCTTTTTTTGAGGTTTTTGGTGTGACATTATGTCCCGGTTTTGGGCTTTTTGGGGTGTTTTTGGTGTTTTTTATAGTCCGCGCAGCCAACGCAGCCAACGCAGCACGCGCAGCCAACGCAGTCATTGCGGGGTTTTGGGTTGTGTGGTAAAATGTTGGCCGATTATGAAATTCACTTGTTTTCAGTCCAGTTTAGGAAGTTGGTCGAGGCATCTCTCGTTGAATCGTTCGATTTGCTTTTTTCGTGCTTTGTGTTCGGTGTTCGAGATTATCTTTGTTCGTTTGTTTGACCGATTGACAGGATTTGAGAAAAACTGTAGATCAAGAATTACACCGATGCACACCGCTAAATTGATGAACCGGAAAATGAAGTCGGCTTTTACCCTCTTCGAGCTGCTCGTGGTGATGGGAATTGTTGCGATTCTGGCGGGGTTGACGATTGGGTTGGCGGAGGGTTTGGAAAGGCGGTCAGCCCGTTTAAAGGCTCTTGGCGAGTTGGCGTATTTGGCTCAGGCGCTGGAGTCTTACAAGGCGCATTACGGGGATTTTCCGTGGATTGAGCCGGGGCCTGAGCCGGGGAGGGGAGGCGCCGGGGAGCTATATGCGGCCCTCATCGGCAATCAAGGGCCGACCGGCGGTTTTGGGCTGGGAGTGGATGGGACGGATGCCTTGGCCGAGGTCAAGGGCAGGCATTTTGTCGATCTTGGGCTGCTGCAAACGGCGGAGGTTCCGATTCCCTTGAGTGGGGGGCATGGGGCGTCGCTCGACGTGGGTTATGCGGATAATTTTTTTGTCGATCCGTGGGGGAATCCCTATGTTTACCAATACAAGAAAGTGGGGGGCGGCCTTTCCGGTGGTGGTGATTGGAAGCGGCCCGGTTTTTTACTAATGTCGTTTGGTCCCGATGGGATTGAGGGCGCAACTTTGCCGTCGGACGGGATTCCCCCGGCGGACTATTTTGAAAATGAAAACTCGCAGGATAATATCATATCGGGGCAGTAATTTCTCTGGTAAAAACTCTCCTCCTGTCAACGGGAGGGCGGGGTTTTCACTGGTGGAACTGCTTTCGGTTGTCGCCATCGTGGCATTGCTGGCGGGGATACTTTTACCGGTTGCGGGGGTGGTCCGCCGGTCGGTTATGACGGCCAAAACCCGTGCCCAATTTCTACAATACGCGACGGCCATCGGGCAGTTTAAAGTCGAATACGGCTACTATCCCGATTTTGGGGTGGGTTCCGGCGATGCGGACCCGGTGGTTTCGCTGCGCGGAAATAATGCGGTGTTTATCCAAACCCTTTCCGGGCGAACAGTCGAGGGACTGACGATGGACGACACCTATGCCCTCGCCGCCAATAAACAGCGGATACCCTTTTACCGGTTCCGGGAGCCGGAATTTGCCTCCGATACGGCAACTCGCTGCGGTGGTGAGACGGCGCTAAAAGGCGAGTTGGTGGATGCTTTCGACAACCCGAATCTCTTTGTGGTTTTCGACGGCGACCGCAACGGGGTGATCGAGAAACGGAATCTGCCTCCCGGAAGTGAGGATATCCATGCGGAGGTGGCGATTTATTCGCTGAATGCGGGTGGCTGCGAGGAATGGAAAACGATAACCAGTTGGGAGTGATCGCGGGGGTTGTTATGAAGATAAGTTTTCGCAACAGGTGTCGGTGTTCGGCTTTTACATTGGTGGAGGCGCTGGTGGTGATCGGGTTGATCGTTTTTCTGGGTGGTGGTCTGGGGCTGGCGCTGTGGCCCGAAAGTAATGGCCGCGCAGTTCAGACGAGTCAACAAACGGCGGCTGCTCTCCTGCGTTCGGCCCGTATGGAGGCGGTTTTAAAACATACCGAAGCCCGTCTGATAATTCATAATGACGCCTCCGAGCCGGATAAAAAACTCCGCTACCTGGGGATAATTTACAAAAGCCTTGAGGAACCCGATGGAGACATTTGGGTCGCGCCGCAGGAGGGGGTTGTATTGCCGTCGGGAGTTACTTTTAGCGAAGAACTGAGCGCGCCGCTGCGCACGATGCGAATCACTTTTCCGCGATTGCAGGCGGTGGCGGGAGTGGGTGAGAGTTGGTATTTTTATGAATTCGGGAGAGACGGAACAGCGGCGCAGGACACGGCGGGGGCGAGACTGGTATTTACGTCGGAAGTGTCAAGTGAAGGAACTCAAACGAGCGGCCTCGTGGTGCATAAATTGGGAGGCGTTTCATCGTTTTAAACCGAATGAAAATCTTTGGAAAATCAAGGGCATTTACGCTGCTGGAAGTCGTTCTGGCGGTCGGCGTGCTGGGGCTTGCGCTACTCACGCTAGCGGGACTTTTGGCGCGTTCGACAGGAAATCTCGTGGAGACGAAATCGCAGAACAAGGCCGAGGCCCTGGCCGGAAAACTGGATGCTTTTTTGCAGGAAAAAGGGTTCGACACGGTCTATTCCTGGGTGGCGGGAGATTCGGAAAAGGTGTTGTTTTTTTATTCACTTCAAAGCGACAGTGGTTTGGAAGGCGGGGATTTAAACGTGAGAGAAACCAGTTATCCCGGACTGTCAGATGAAATTGCGGATTCGATCGGGCCAGTGTTGAAAATCATTTTGAAAAGCTCGCCCCTGACGTTTCGGGAAAGTGGTGTTGACGGCATCGCTCGAACCCTCCCGGCAAGTCCCGATGATTTTGCGGAAGGCTATCTGGCGGTGGAGGCGTGGGTATATTCTGAAACCGGTGTTGGCCCGGAGGCTGAACTGGATATTGGTCCGGCAGTGAGATCCGAGGATTTTATCACCGTTTACAACTACGCTGTGACGAGGGGGAGATCGCTATGAAGAAAACGGCGGGATTCACTTTGATCGAGGTATTATTTGCCTCTGTTATGATGACCATTGTGGCAGGGATTGTTTTGTATTTGTCCAGCACCATCCTCAATTCCTGGCAGGGCGCGACGGAGAAACTCACGCTGGATTCGGAGGCCCAAATCGTTCTGGATTATATGGCGCAGGATTTGGAGGGGGCATTTTTCGGAAATCGCGAGGAGGCTTGGCTGATTTCCAACAAAGTCTCGGAAAATTCGCTCTGGCTTCGCTTTTTTACTCCGGCAATGGACCGCGACCGGACAAATCCCGGCGACCTCAATGCGGTCAGCTATCGGCTTCTCCCGATCGAACCAATCAACGCCACTGCAACGACCAATGGCCTTTCGAGTTTATATCGGACGGTCATCGAGGCCGAGAAAACCTTTGAGGATTTTCAAGGAAAACTCGAAAGCGCGGCTGAGAGTGACTTTTTGGACACGTCGGATGCCCAATCAATCGGGTGGTCGTTTTTACTCGGAAATATTGTTTCGATGGATGTGAAATATTTTGTTCGCAACTTGAGCAATAATGGGGAATTGGAACTTGAGCAAATGGTTGGACCTAATTTGAGATTTCCCGGTGAGGGAGTTGAAAAACCGGCAATGGCGGAAATTTCGATCACTATTTTATCCACCGAAGGGACAAGACGTTTGGAGGCCGTCGTCGAAGGGCTTGATTCTACCCTGGATGTCAGCGAAATTATCAATGAAAATGGCCGGACCTTTAGCCGCCAAATTATTCTGTTGGGGAGGCCATTGTGAAATATCTCTCGTCGATGATTCTAGCGGCACGGCCCAAAACCCTGCCCGCCGCGATAGTGCCCGTTCTTTTGGGCGCGGCGCTCGGTATCGAGGCCCGAGTTTTCGATCTCGCACCGGTTATGTTTTGCCTGATATTTGCGCTGCTCATCCAGATTGGGACCAATTATGCGAACGATTATTTCGACTTCGTAAAGGGCGCGGACACACCCGACCGCATTGGACCGCTCCGTGCGGTGGCCGGAGGTCTGGTGAAGCCGAGGCAGATGTTTTGGGCGATGACGGTGGTATTCGCGCTGGCATTTGCTGTGGGGTGCGGATTGATTTACTATGGCGGCTGGTGGCTGTTGGCGGTTGGCATTGTCAGCATCATCTGCGGGATTGCCTATACGGGGGGGCCTTATCCTCTGGGTTACAACGGTTTTGGCGACATCCTGGTGTTCATATTTTTCGGAATTGTGGCGGTGATGTTCACGTTTTTTGTTCAATCCGGGTATTTTTCTCTCGAATCATTTTGGGTGTCGTTGTCGGCGGGAGGACTCATAACGAATATCCTGGTGGTCAATAATTACCGTGATGTCGAACAGGATGCCCGTGCCGACAAGAAGACGTTGGTGGTAAGGTTCGGGCGGTCGTTTGCGCTCCGGCATTATCAGGCAAATCTGCTTTTGGCGTTGGTGGCGCCGATAATTCTGTGGCAGTCCGGCATGGCAGTATGGGTTTTTTTGCCCCTGATCATTTGGCCTTTCAGCCTCAGGTTGAGCCGAGGCTTACGAATTGCCCGGAGTGGGAGCGAGTTCAACAAACTACTCGCCCAAACGGCAGGTTTCCTGTTGGGCTACGGAGTCCTTTTTTCCGTTGGGATCGCCCTCGCGTAAAAGCTGGCAATCGCGTTTATATACAGTAATAATTTTAATTTTCAGAGACGGACAAAACACAAAGGAAAGCAATTATGGAAACACTGAATTTTATCCTGATAATTATCCTTTTATTGATGGTAAACGGGATTCGTAGCCGGTCAAAGAAAGTATCGGAAAACTACCGCGACGATAAACTTAAAGTTTGGCTGAAATACGGTGAAATCCTCGGCAAACTGACCGCTCTTTCGGAGCAGGTTTCAAAGATCGGGGGGCAGGAAATATCAGAAGAAACTGAAGAACCGCCGACACCTGAAATTCCGGTTGAAGCTGTTCCACTCGGCGAAGCAGAGAAATTTGAAACGCCTGATATTGGCCCCATCTACGGAGCGCCGGACGAAGGGGTGTCCGCAGAAACACCGGCAGAGGAGGGCGAACAGGGGCAGGAGCCGGAGCCGGAACTGGAAGAGGTAATCAGCCATGCCTACGAGAGAGAATCGATTGAGCCGAGCCGTTTCGAGGTGGCGGCGAAGGAAATTTTGGGAAAGATCTGGAACTGGATTATCGTTGGTGAAGAGCATCGGGCGGCCAATGTATCCTTCGAGTACGCCGTTGCCACCAACTGGCTGTTACGCATCGGGATCATGGTGTTGGTCGTGGGCATCGGGTTTTTTCTCAAATACTCCTTTGACCACGAATTGATCGGGCCAATCGGGCGGGTTTCACTGAGCATTCTGGCCGGCTTGACCATGATGGTGGCGGGGGTTCGAATTCTAAATGGCCGTTATCATCTCTTCGGGCAGGGGCTTATCGGGGGTGGACTGGCGACACTATATTTCAGCGTTTTTGCGGCGACGAATTTTTATCATTTGATGCCGCCCCTAATCGCCTTCGGTCCCATGATAGTTATCACCCTCAGCGCGGGAGTGCTGGCGGTGCGGTTCGACTCACTCCTCATTGCCATTTTGGGAATTATTGGAGGCTACGGCACCCCCATCATGCTTTCCACGGGGGTTGTCAATTTCCCGGGATTATTCGGCTATATGCTCCTGCTCGGCGCCGGGGTGCTCGGCATTGCTTTAAGGAAAAACTGGCATCTACTCAACTACCTGAGTTTCGTTTTCACCTATGGCCTGTTTATCTCAACTTTGATCAAGTTTTATGATAAATCGGACTTCTGGGTGGTAATGCCCTTTCTGGCAGGGTTTTTCATCCTGTTTTCCTCAATTGCCTTCATCCACCATTTGGTAAACAGAATCCCATCGACACTTTTGGATGTATTGGGGCTGCTTGTAAACGCGTCCATTTTTTACGGTTTTAGCCAAGGGCTTATCAGCACGCGGTTCAGCGAAGATTGGGTGGCGGTGGTCACGTTGGGGCTGGCAATTTTTTATTGTCTCCATGCGCGGCTGTTTTTGGTTAAGAATCTGGTTGACCGCAATCTGTTGTTCACGTTTGTCGGATTGTCGGCGTTTTTCCTGACCGTCACGATGCCGCTGATTCTATCGGATGCGTGGATAACGGTCAGTTGGGCGCTGCAGGCTCTGGCTCTATTGTGGATAGCGGGCAAAGTGCGAAGCGAATTCCTCCGCACGGCGGCCTACCTGCTTTACGTCCTGGTTCTTTACCGTTATGCGTTTCTGGATCTTCCGGGTAATTTTTCAGGGAACCCCCTATCGAATTACATGACATTGCTGGAATATCTGCCGGAGCTGGTTGAGCGATTGGTGATATTTATCGTGCCCGCCGGTTCTTTTCTGGGTGGAGCTCTCCTTATGCAAAAAACTCAGTCGGCTTTTTCCACAACGGTATCCACGGCCAATGATATTTCTGAGTGGATGCAAAAGCAGCGGGCCGTCAAAATCGGATTTATGGTGGCTGTAGCGATTGCATTCATCTACTTGAACCTCGAAGCCTACCGCACCTTTAAATTTATTTATCTGCCGCTGCAACTACCTGCCCTAACACTAATTTGGGTGGCATTGTGTGGCCTGCTTTTAGCCATTTACAAGAAAACGGAAAACGAGGCCATCCGTAATGTGTTCTTCTTCTTTTGCTGCCTGGCGGCGATGAAATTGCTGGCCTTCGACCTGTTGAGATGGGACTATACGATATCGCACGGATACGATGGGGCCTATACCATAGTTGGAGGATTTTTTCGGACACTGGATTTTGGAATGCTAATCGCATTTTTGGGATTCTCCTGTTTCACATTATTTGGAAAACCGGAATTACGGCAGGAGCGGGCATTATTGGCATCCCTGGGGATTGGGCTGTTTTTCA
Organism: Opitutales bacterium; assembly: GCA_021772515.1. Taxonomy (GTDB): domain Bacteria; phylum Verrucomicrobiota; class Verrucomicrobiia; order Opitutales; family UBA2987; genus JAJFLU01. The sequence continues at coordinate 11,266 of JAJFLU010000051.1, read as the reverse complement.
TCTATTCGACCCTGGAAATCGACACCATCCTGGCGAATTTCCTGCCCGGACTGAGGACTGGAGGGGTGAGTATCTTGTGGGCGACTTTTGGAATCACTTTTCTAATAATAGGGATTCGCAAAAATCTGTCCGCCCTGCGTTATTCCGGTCTGGTTCTTTTCACCGTGGTGGCGTTTAAAATATTCTTTGTCGATCTGGACCAACTTGAGCAACTGTATAGAATTATCGCGTTCATACTACTGGGAATTCTCATACTGGCGGGGTCATTTGTTTACCTGCAATACCGGCAATCCTTCACCAATGAGAATGATGAAGAGGAAGTAGAAGAAAATATTGAGGAAAAGTTATGATGAAAATCCTTTCGCGAATATTCGAAAAATTAACCGAAAAACTTCCGGGGATCGCTTTAGCTGTTCTGCTGCAATCATCGCTTGAGTGCCTGGGCGATTTCGAGCCATTCCAATACGAATCATTTAAAAAGATGGAAGCGCAGACCCCGATGAAGGAAGCGATTGCCGCCGCGCAGCTCGACAGCCAGATATTTTCTGCAACCCGAAACAATTTTCCGGCCATTCGTATTATCGATAAAGATGATGTCGAGGTACCCTACCTGATTCAAAAGGCAATCGATACGAAAACACGCATCATTGAGGAAAATTGCAGGAGCGATGTGATGTCCCTCCGGGAGTTGCCGGAAAATAAAATCGAAATAACTATTCGCCTGAGAGAAAATGAGCCGTCAGCGGACGGTTTGACGCTCATTACACCCCATAAAAATTTCGAGCGAAGGGTATCGGTTTTTGGAAGCGAAGATGGGGAATACTGGATTGAAATCGTAAAGGGGGCGCTTGTTTTCGACTACTCTCGCTATATGGATGTCGATAATCGAAAGATTGACCTGCTGAAAAACAAGTTTCGCTTGTTCCGATTGGAGGTTGAAGATGTGGTTGATGAAAAGGCCTCGCCGTTTCGTAATTTGTGGCTTAAAATGAGTGACGAGGCGGAACTTGAGCATGTTGAGCAGTTTTCGGTCTTTAATCGAACTTTTCGGATCGATCGCATCGACCTCTGGCGCAGGAATAAACGCCAACAATTTAAAAACGAGGTCAAAGCGAATTACCCTGTGGCCAAGTTCACGATCAGTGAGGATGAGGAAAAAAAGCAGACGATCATCGAGGTGGCCACCCTGCGGGAACCATTGACATCGCTCGGTATTGCCACCCCGGACCGCAATTTTCACCGCCGGGCGCATGTCGAAGTAAAAAGAGCTCAATATGGCAGCGAAGACTGGGTAGAAATTGGCCACGCAACCCTTTCAAAAATTGATTTTCAAGGTTTTCGGAAAGAGACCATCAAAGTCGGATTTCCCGAAAATCGGGCGGATGTTTACCGCCTCGTGATAAACAATCAGGATAATCAACCGCTGGAGATTTCGGGAATGGCTGCGGAGGGAAATGTTTATGAAATTCTGTATCTGAACAAAACCGAAAACAACTATCGCCTTTTTTATGGTTCCGAAACGGCGGAGGGCCCCCGATACGATTTTGCCAGTGTTTTGGGTTCCATGGGGGAGACTAATCAACCCGTGCCGACCAGCCTTTCGGCGGAAATGTCCAATCCAAACTTCAATGCGGATTTGGATCAGAAGGGATTTCAATTTCTGGAAAACAAATGGTTGCTGGTATTGATAACGGCAATAATGGTCGCCGCCCTGAGTTGGATCCTGGTTTCGACCGGACGTAAGATTTAAATATGAATATGGAGCAATTAACTGAAAAATCCTTGGGGGCGTTTTGCCGGGAAGTGGCTGGGGACCTCCGCCATTTGTCAATAAGTGCCGATGCCATCGAGTCATTGGCGAGCGACCTAGCCAGCGAGTCGCTACCACACCCGGCATGGGACCACCCGGCTTTCCCCGTGACTGCGGGGCCCACTCTCGATGTCGTAGTATGGCTGGGAAACGCCCTGAATTTTTGCTATTGGGTACCGGAAGGGGAGTCGATGTGGTCGATATCCATCGCCGGACAACGGGAAGTGGACGCCTTTGCGCTGTTCGGGGCGCTCAATGCCGCCTTCGAGCAAGGGCATGATCTGGGAGATGCTCATGTTCTCAGGAGCGATGCCATTTCGGCAATGTTTGCCTCGGGTCGAGGGTATCTCCCCCTGGTCGAGGATCGAATTAGAATACTGCGGGACATTGGCGATATCCTCGAACATCAATTTGACGGCAGGCTGGAAAATGCCGTGGAAGCCGCCGGTAAGGACGCTCCGGGCATGGCCAGTTTTCTCGCGGCGACGTTTCCCTCCTTTAATGATGTACGACGGATGAACGGAATCGAGATTCCATTGTACAAGCGCGCTCAGTTGGCAGCCGGAATGCTCCACGCGGCGCGAAAGGCGAGGGGAGCGGAGGGGCTTTGCAAGATCGAACAGTTGACGGTTTACGCCGATTACATGCTGCCGGTTGCCCTGCGAAGCCTTGGCATCATGCAATTCTCGAAAGAACTCGAAGACAGGGTGAACGCGAGGCGATTGCTGGACGCCGATAGTCGGGAAGAGACGGAGATCCGCGTAGCCACGGTGGCGGCCTGTGATCAATTGCTGGAGGTCACCCGCGAAAAAGGGGGCGAAATCGATGCCCTGAAGCTCGATTTCTGGTTATGGAGGCGTGGCTTTGACTGTGAATCCGATTTACCCCACCACCGAACACTGACGACGGATTATTAGCCGAACGAAAATCCGATCAGATGTGGATCATTTATTTAACAAATTTCTGCACCCGTTTGCCTTTGATCTCGGTTACATAAACCTCATTATCTTTACCGACCGTAACCGCATGGGGAACATTAAATTGACCGGGCTCAGACCCCGATGAACCCCAAGTATTGAGAATCTTTCCCTCAAGGGTCATTTGAAGAGCATTGTTTGCCAATCCATCGACCACATAGACGGTGTCATCCTCGGTGATGAATAGTCCAAAGGGTGCAAATCCCGACATTTGCCGAAGAAAAATGCCATTGGAATCGAAAACCTGGATGCGTTTGTTTTCACGGTCGGCAACGTAGACATTGCCCCTGGAATCGAGCCGTATGGCATGCGGCACATTGAATTCCCCCTCAGCGGCGCCTTTTTTACCCCATTCGAGCAGGTATTTGCCATTTTTGTCGAATTTCACAATCCGGGAATTTCCATAACCGTCGGCGACAAAAAAGTCTCCATTGGGAGCAAAGGCGATATCCGCTGGACGGTTGAAGTGGTAATCATCTTCACCGGCGACATCCTTTTCACCCAGCGTCATGAGGATTTTGCCTGCATGGCTGAATTTGATAACCGTGTGGTTTGCGTTATCGGTGACCCAAATATTGTCCGTCGCATCCACTCTTAAGCCATGGGCGGATTGAAACATCCCGTCACCGAAGGAGCGAAGATATTTTCCCTTCTTGTCGAAAATTATGAGAGGATGCGGGCCACGATGGAAGATAATGACGTTGTTTTGTGAGTCCGTTGCCACACCCGCGACGGCATCAAGTTCCCATCCGGGAGGAAGTTGTGCGAAATGCGGGACCACATGAACAGCGGAGCCGTGCTGCTCGGTCTTCGACTCCTTTGCCTGAGTGGAGTAGTCCGCCAGGGAAATGGAGACCGCCAATGCAAGGGCGCAAAATCTTTGACAGCGCCAGAGGCGGCCTACAGATTTACCGATGATGCTCATACTATTGTCATTTCCAAGATTGAAAGATAACTCCATATTTCCAAATTAGTAAAAATTGGCAAATCTTTTGGGATTGGATGAAACTCTAATTTGAGTGAAGAATTAGTCTTGCGTTGGATTGTGAAATGGGGGTAATGTTTGCGGTAACACCATGTCTGATAACCAAATAATAGAACGGCTGAAGGGCCTACAGTTTTTCAGGGGTCTCGATGAAGAGCAGTTGGAAATTGTCGGGCAGCATGTCGATGGGCATATTTTTGAGACCGGTGAAGTGGTTTTCGAGGAGGGTGATCCCGGAGATTCGGTATATTTCATAATCGATGGTGAGCTGGATGTTACGATGCAGTCCGACTGGGAAGAAGAGGTTAAACTGGCTTCTCTGGGACCGGGGCACTCCTGTGGGGAAATATCCATAATCGATGATTTACCACGCTCGGCCTCGGTTACGGCCGTTACCCAATCCTCGGTCCTTTCACTGAATAAAAAAGGATTTGAGCAAGTGGTTGATGAGCATCCGGTAATCGGGGTGATATTGCTAAAAGGGTTGGCCCGTTTTCTCTGCGAGCATGTGCGGGAGTCCAACGAGAGCCTTTCGGACTTTCTGGAGCCCACCTGATTGCTGGCAATTTTTATGTTCAGGAAGGTAGCCGAAGAGCGGTGTCGTCATATGATTTAACAGCCGTGAAACAAGAGTTGCGGTTTCGATCTTTCTTGGCCTACATGATTGCGACGTGAAAGAACTGCCCAAGATACTTGTTGTCGACGACATGGATTTGAACCGCGAGGCTCTGCGGGATCTATGCGTAATTTTGGGCTATAAACCGACTTTGGTGGAAAATGGCCAAGCGGCTCTGGAGGTAATGGAAGAAACACCGCCCGATCTGGTGCTGTTGGATATCATGATGCCCGATATGGATGGCTATGCCGTGCTCGACCGGATGAAGTCGGACGATAAGCTGCGTGGAATACCTGTCATTGTGATTTCCGGGGTGGGGCAAATGCAGAGCGTGGTTCGGTGCATTCAAAAAGGGGCCGTGGATTATTTGCACAAACCGTTCGAACCAATTTTACTCAAGGCCAGGATCGAGGCGACGCTCGATAAAAAACGACTGTACGACAGGGAGGCGAGGCATTTAATACGGATCGAGGAGGAGAAAAAAAGGGCCGATGACCTGCTGCATGCGATTTTCCCCGGAGGTGTTGTCCAGGAATTGAAGGAGACGGGCGAGGTAAAGCCACAACGCCATGAGAATGTGGCGGTGATGTTTTGCGATGTGTCCGGGTTTACTCAGTATTGCGAAGGACTAGCCCCGGAGTTGGTGGTGTTCCATTTGCAGGAAATGGTAGTCGCTCTGGAGAAAATTGCCACTCGCTATGAATTGGAGAAATTGAAAACCATCGGAGACTCATTTATGGCCACCTGCGGTCTGCTCCGCGAACAGGAAAACCCGGTTATCAACTGTGTCAGGGCGGGTCTGGATATGGTGGATGCTGTACCCTCACTGAGTGCGGGTTGGCAGGTGCGGGTGGGAATCCATGTCGGCCCGGTCGTGGCCGGTGTGGTGGGCAACCAGCAATACCTTTATGATATCTGGGGCGATACGGTGAATACGGCGGCGCGCATCCAGCAGCATGGGGCCACCAATGCGGTCAATCTCAGTGAGAAGGCCTGGCAGGAGTCCGATGGGCAGTTTTCCGGCGCTTCCCTCGGGGAGGTCAATGTCAAAGGAAAACAGGAAATGGAAATTTTCCAACTTTCCAGACTGCCCGGTTGAGGCCGGTTCTTTATCCTTGCTCCCCCCGCCCGCGTTCCTAATTTGGATAAATTGCGGTTGTCGGGCGCTATTCCGGCGGGCCGATTTTGATTGATATGGAACTAATCGAGAAATCCGATACCACCGCCGAAGACCTTGCAACGGTGCGGGAATCAGCGCTTTTCAATCAGGATTTGGCGCCCATCCGACGCGAGGATCGGACCTGGACGCAGTGGAATATCGCCGCGTTGTGGGTGGCCATGTCGGTGAGTATCCCGACCTATACTCTGGCCAGCGGGTTGATGGCGCAGGGGATGAACTGGAAACAGGCGATTTTCACGGTGTTTTTGGGAAATCTCATCGTCCTTATTCCAATGACGTTGAACGCCTGCCCCGGCACCGCCTACGGGATACCCTTTCCGGTTTTGTTGCGGAGTTCATTCGGGGTTTGGGGCTCAAATATACCGGCCATCATGCGGGGGCTGGTAGCCTGTGGGTGGTTTGGGATTCAAACCTGGATCGGTGGATTGGCCATTTACACGGTGGCCGCTCTGATTTTCGGCTTCGACCCGGCCGAAAAGGTAAATTTACCCATCCTAGGTATTTCCGCCGGGGAACTTCTCTGTTTCCTCATCTTTTGGGTAATGAATATCGCGGTCATACTGAGGGGTATGAATTGCATCAAATGGCTGGAAAATCTTAGTGCGCCCTTCCTTTTGGCAATCGGAGTGGGGCTGCTCTATTGGGCCTATCAGGTGGCGGATGGTTTCGGGCCTCTTCTGGAGCAGGAGGACAATTTCAAGACCCGAGGAGAATTTTTCGATGCCTTCGCCGCTGGGCTCACCGCGATGGTTGGTTTTTGGGCAACCCTCTCGCTCAATATACCCGATTTTTCCCGCTTCGCACGGTCCCAACGCGACCAGATAATCGGCCAAACCCTGGGGCTGCCGTTGACGATGGCCTTTTACTCGGGAATCGGGGTCATTGTCACCAGCGCGACCTTGGTGGTCTATGGGGAAGCGATTTGGAATCCGGTCGAGTTAATGGCCCGATTCGATAGCCCGGCTCTTGTCATATTCGCTCTGATAACGCTCTCGGTGGCGACACTTTCAACCAACATCGCGGCCAATATTGTCTCTCCGGCAAATGATTTTTCCAATCTCTGGCCGCGACGAATCAACTTCCGGAGGGGCGCGATGATTGCCGGCGCCGTCGGGCTTTGCATATTTCCCTGGAAAATTCTCGAAAACGCCGACCGATATATCGATGGCTGGATGATTGGTTACAGTGCGCTTCTCGGCCCGATCGGGGGCATCATGATTGCCGATTATTTCATTCATCGTCGGCAGCGCATCAAGGTTCTCGAACTCTACAAACCGGAGGGGGAGTACTCCTATACCAAAGGATTCAGCATCACCGCCTTTACCGCCCTGGCCATTGGAATTTTTCCCAATGCTCCCGGATTTCTGGTCAAGGTATCCATTTTAGCCGAGGAGGATGTCCCCGCGATATTTTTAAGCATCTATAATTTTGCCTGGTTTACCGGCTTCATAGTCGCATTTTGCGCCTATCTGGCGGGAAAATCCATTTCGGGGCCTGTCCGCATTGACCCCACACCAATTAACCAATAAATTACAAAAACCATGTCTGAACAATCCACTGTAACATTGAATCTCCCCCCCACCGACCATCAGCCGAGATCCTACGAAGGTCCATCGCCGGAGGAAGTCCTGCGTATTCGCAAACAATTTCTCAATCCGGGAATTTTCCTCTATTACAAAAAGCCCTTGATGGTTGTGGAAGGGTTTATGCAATACCTCTACGACGAAACCGGGCGGCGGTATCTGGATGCCTTCGCTGGAATTGCGACGGTCAGTGTGGGGCATTGCCATCCACATGTAATTCAAGCAGTGAATCGACAAAATTCACTAATTCAGCACTCGACCACGATTTACCTGAACCCCAATGTGGCGCTCTATGCGGAGGCGTTGGCCTCCAAAATGCCGGGGGATTTAAAGGTTTGTTATTTTGTCAATTCCGGCTCCGAAGCCAATGATCTGGCTCTCATGATGGCCCGTGCCTACACCGGAAATTACGATGTGATCGCCCTGCGCAACGCCTACCACGGGGGCAATGCCTCGGCCATGTCCCTTACCTCGCACAGCACCTGGAAGTTCAATGTCCCCCACAGCTTTGGCGTGCAGCATGCCATGATGCCCGACCCCTACCGTGGTCCCTACGGGCACGATGACCCCGATGCGGGCAGGAAATACGCCGCAGATGTGCAGAGTCTGGTGAATTTTGGCTCCTCGGGGCAGATTGCGGGCTTTATTGCGGAATCGATCCAGGGAGTGGGCGGCAGTGTGGTGTTTCCGGAAGGGTATTTACAGGAAGCCTTCCGACATACCCGAGCAGCCGGTGGCCTCTGCATTTCCGACGAGGTGCAAACCGGTTTTGCCCGCACCGGTGAGAAATTTTGGGGCTTCGAGCTGCAGGGCGTCATCCCGGACATTGTTACCATGGCCAAGGGTATCGGTAATGGCTGCCCTCTCGGCGCTGTCGTGACGACTCCCGAGATCGCCAAGGTCTTGGCCAGCCGGATACACTTCAATACCTTTGGCGGAAATCCCGTCGTATGCGCCCAAGGCATGGCGGTTCTCGAAGTCATGGAACAGGAAAAAATCCAGGAAAACGCGTTAAATATCGGATCGCAATTGCTGGAAGGATTTGGCCGATTACAGGAAAAGCATTCCCTCATCGGCGATGTCCGGGGCAAGGGGCTCATGCTCGGTGTCGAACTCGTAAAAGACCGCCTGACCAAAGAACCGGCAACCGCCGAATGCGCCGAGGTTGTCGAACGCTGCCGCAACAATGGGCTAATTATTGGCAAGGGCGGTTACAACGGCAATACCCTCCGCATCAAGCCGCCCATGTGCCTGAATAGCGCCGATGCCGATTTCTTGGTAGCCGTGCTTGATCGGGCTTTATCCGAGATTTGAAAGCTGCCATTTTGTGGTTTGAAAGTGAATCTCGGTTAACTCCAGCCGCCGATTTCCTGAATTGATGGAACAGACGGTTCAGCTTTCTATTGTCGCGGTCTATTTTTTGGCCGTATTCGGCATCGGATTGGTCGCCTCGAGGAAAATTCATGACCTGAAGGATTTCTTTGTCGGCGGGAAGAAAATGAGCTACTGGGTGGTGGCCTTTTCCGCCCGTGCAACCGGTGAATCGGGGTGGCTTTTGCTGGGTCTGACCGGATTTGGCGCACTCATGGGAATGCGGGCCATGTGGGTGGTTTTTGGTGAAGTTCTCGGTGTCGCGGTTTGCTGGATTTGTATGAGCCACCGATTCAAGGAGCTGACTGACCGGTTCGGTTCAGTTACCATACCGGACTACCTCGAAAGCCGACTCGGAGACAAAACCCACCTGGTGCGGGTGATTTCTGCGCTGGCATTGGTGATTTTTCCGACAATCTACATATCCGCGCAGCTCGATGCCACCGGAAAGGCCTTCGAGAGTTTTCTGGGATGGGATTATAGTGTGGGGCTTACGGTTGGATTTTTGGTTGTGCTGGCCTATACGGTCGCCGGGGGATTTATCGCGGTGGCCTGGAGCGATCTCATTCAGGGAATGCTCATGCTCGTCGGTCTGGTGATGCTGCCCATCGCTGGAATCGTCTACCTTGGCGGGTTGGGAAGCCTGTGGGCCGGACTGGAACAATTACCCGGCGGGCTCACATCGATATGGGGCTCGGAAGGACTCAAATTCGGAAATCTGGCGGGAATCGTATCGCTGTTTGCAATCGGTTTCGGATTTTTGGGTTCTCCCCAAATATTTGTCCGCTTTATCGCCCTGAGGGATCCACGCGAACTGAAAAAGGGAACTATCGTGGCCATCGTCTGGACCCTGTTGGCCGATTCCGGGGCCGTTTTTGCGGGAATGGCCGGTCGGGTAATGTTCGACACTGCGGGGCTGGAAGGGGAGGCTCTCACCCAACTTCTCGGGGCCGGATGTGAGAAAATTCTACCTCTGATGACGGGGGAACTGTTCAGCCTGGTGATATCGGGAACCTTCATCGCAATCGTTTTGGCCGCCATAATGAGCACGCTGGACTCTCTTCTGCTCCTTGCCGCCAGCGCTTTTATTCGGGACATTTACCAAAAAACCATCCATCCGGAACTATCGGATGAGGCCATGACCCGCCTTTGCCGCATTTTTACCATCATGATATCCTTTATGGCATTGGGAATCGCACTCACGGTATCCATTCTCTCTCCAAGCCGGACCATCTTCTGGTTTATCATCTTCGGCTGGTCCGGTATCGCGGCGACCTTTTGCCCCGTCATCATTCTCTCGCTCTTTTGGAAAGGCCTGAACCGCGCGGGGGCGATCGCCGGAATGGTGTCCGGATTTTTCGGCGTGATTTTCTTCAAATTCTGGCCATCCTGGGCGCTTGCCGTGGGGGTGGTTGAAATTCCAGCCTTTTTCAAAGATTTCGCCAAAATGGAAGAATTGGCCCCATCTTTGGTCGTTTCGCTGGTCGCCGCGGTGGTTGTCAGCCGTCTGAGCGGCCCCGGCACGATCAAAGATGATAGTTTGGCTGGACAAGCCCCTCAAGATCATTACTGAATATAGAAATAATACCTATGAAAAAAATTACACTCCACCTTCTGGGCCTGGCTTTTCTCCTGAGTTCTGGCCTTATCTCCAACGGGCAATCTGCGCCGAAATTCGGGCACGTCAACTCCAATCAGTTGATATTTGTTATGCCCCAACGCAAAGCAGCCGCCAAGATTCTGGAGCAATACGCGAAGACTCTCGACCAACAATTGAAGGAGATGACCGATGATCTGAAGGTGAAGGTGGAAGAATATCAATCCAAAGAAGCTGAATGGCTCGATGAAATCAAGAGCGCCAAAGCGATTGAAATTCAGCAGAGCGAGAAAGGTATTCGCGAGTTTCAGCGGACGGCACAGGAAGCAGTCCAGAAAAAAGAGAGCGAAGCCATGCAGCCCATTATTCAAAACGTGCAGGAGGCGATCCGTGAAGTATCTACCCGGGAAGGATACACCTATGTTTTCGACACCGCCTCGGGCAGTGTTCTGGTGGCCCCGGAGAGCGACGATCTCTTCGAACTCGTAACAAAGGCTCTCGGCGTCGATGACGAACTCCTACAACAGGATGCCGCCACCGAAACAGCCACCGAAGAAAACTAGAAATCAATTGTTTCCAAACGATTTCTCTCTCCAATGGTCGGGCTGACAGGATTCGAACCTGCGACCCCTTGCACCCCATATAAAGATATAAAGCCTTCTAAAACGCTATTTTAAAGGTAATACTAAAATTCGTCGCAATATTTTTGACTTTTCAAGAAGTAGGTTTTCATAGTATTCGCTGAGAAGACAATAAAACTAGAAATCAGCAAAAAGGCAAAGCCGGTCGGGGGCAAGAGAAAGGACGGAACCCGACGGAGATGCTGGGTGCTTTCTGTCATCGTGCCTGGGGAGCCTTATTACCGGAGCTATCACAAAACAAAGAATTTGGCTGAGGATAAAAAGACTGAAATTGAGGTCATTTGGTGGGAAAAAGCTAAAAGTCCCGGTATATCAAAAGGCGATTTTGAAAGGGCGAATCTGGCGCTTTTGGAACTAGAAAATACCTCATACCATTTCGAAAAAGGATTGATAATATATGAATATCTGTCGATGTTGGGGTCATGAAACGTCATATGGGCACGGAAAAGGACCGTAAGCGGGTGCAGGAACTGTTGGTTAAAGAGCGCAGCGGATGGCGTAAAGAA
>JAJFLU010000006.1 GCA_021772515.1 Opitutales bacterium | reverse complement strand
TTTGCGAGAATCTCGTGTCCACTTTTTCCAGTGCACATCGGAGTGCTGGTTTGGGGTAAAGGGGTTTATTTTCGGGTGCCCCCCATGGGGGGCAATTTTTTTCCTCGTACTGGATCGGGCTTTGGTAGTTCAGCGAGGAGTGTTTGCGGTAGCGGTTGTAGAAGATTTCTATGTATTCGAATACCGTTGCTCGTAGTGCGCGCTCGTCGGTGATGTGGCGGCCTCGCAGAGTGCTGTTTTTGAAGCGTCCGTAGAACGATTCCATGGCCGCGTTGTCGTAGCAATTGCCTTTGGCGCTCATGCTCGCTTTCATGTCCAGTTTATTGATTTGTTTTTGGTATTCGTCGCTGGCGTAGGTGCTGCCTCGATCGCTGTGGTGAAGGATTCTCTTATTAACAACCACTTGCGCGAAAATAGAGGAAGACAAAGAGGAAGAGGACGACGAAGATTTCAATTCAATACCCGCGTCAGAGGAGCAAGGCGCAAATATATGTCCGTTGTTCAGATATCTTCCTCTTCGTCTCACTCATTCTCTTCGTCCTTATTCTCTTATTAACAACCACTTACGCGAAAATAGAGGAAGAGGATGAGGAAGATTTCAGGTCAAAAAACCCAGATCATAAATGATCGTTTAATCAGCAGCGAAAATAATCCGGAAAGCCAACCCGATGCCCGCAATATTTCATCTTTCGGCCCCAAAAGACGGGAATCGATCAAACTCCGCTCAGAAAAGACTTGAAATCGGGGTGACGAATGCTTTGTTGGAGAACCTCAATTTAAATGTTCCATTTTCAAGAAGCGCGGGCCAAACCAGCCACGAAAGCCGATTGAAGACCGGAACTCCGGCACTAAAGCTCAGGTGGTGGAATTGGTAGACACGTGCGCTTGAGGGGCGTATGCCGCAAGGTGTGGGGGTTCAAGTCCCCCCCTGAGCACCATTTCCACACCCCAAAACCCCGGAAGGCTTGGCAAGATCAGGACACACAAATATTCTTGAAAATATCGATCATGAGAATATAGTCCTAATTATCGCATTATGTTTGCCACCTACACATGGTTATGCGGCTAAGTAGAATAGGATTATGAAATTATTATTTGGCGGAAATGAATATGAAAAGGTAGAAGTCGACGTTTCTGGTTATGAGCGTAAAGCAATAGGTGAGTACTACGACGACAATTGGCTGTGCGGAACCGTATCGATATTGGTCGGCGGCTTTAGTGGGCAGTTCGATGCCGCATTTTTTAACCGCAGACTTTTCACAATTCTTGACCCAGTTGGTAAATCTTCACGATTCCTTAAATGGAAAAGCTGAGTTTCAAACTTTAGAAGAACAGCTATTTCTTGAGCTTAAAGGAGATGGCAAGGGCCATATCAACATACGCGGTGAAGCTATGGATATGGCGGGAATAGGAAACCGCCTTATATTCAACATATTGATTGATCAAACTCAATTTCGCATGTCCATTAGCCAATTAAAAAAAATAACCTCACATTTTCCAATACGCAGCGCAAATTGAAACTACCCGGTTAAGCTCTAAAATTTGGTCTTTTTTTATCCTATGTTTAATAATTTTTTTAAGAAGCGTCGCCAGAAAGGGAACATCGGCGCTTACCTCTCCGATGATTTAGTCAATGAAATGGTTAGATCAGAGATAAAACCGGATTTGTCGGCGCGTATTACTCCAGACATAACGGTAATGATTACAAACATGATTGGATATGTAGGTATCGCCGAAGCGATTGAAACAGATAGACTCCCCATCTATATGAACAAGTATTTTGAATTTATCGTAGATGCAGTAACTCACCATGGTGCATTCGTTGATAAATTTATTGGCGATAAAGTAATAAGTGCCTGGAATTGCATCACCAAAGATGCAGATGCGCCTCATAAATCATGCGAAGCGGCATTAATTCAAATAGAAAAGATTGATGAGTTTAACGAGTGGGCTTCGAAGATGGATTTTCCCTTAGCAGACATATGTATCGGTATTGCCACGGGCGAAGGATTTGCGGCTAACGTGGGAAGTGAAAGGAGATTTAACTATACTGTGACGGGAAAAGTAATTAATATTTGCTCAAAATTGGAAAGCGCCGCCAAAGATGTGAAAGCACGAATTTTAGTAGATGAACAGACCAAGAAACAGGCCAAAGTATTTCAATTTTCCGAATCAACAAAAATTTACCTAAACAACAAAGATTACCAAAGTTTTGAATTATCCCGAAATTGAGCTAAAGCAAGAGAGCTATCTACCAAATCTAGTTTGTATACCAGAAGATGTATAATTCAAACCGAAAAGAAATACTTAAGAAAATAAAGGATCTTCCGGCATTTTCGGTGGGAGCACCCTGCCCGGTTGTATACTCTAGTGAACACAGCTTATACGTTACCTATTATCTTAATTTTGACGAATCCGAGTCGGATGAATCATCGGTAAAAATTATAGATTCTCACACGACAAGTGAGCCATCTATCATCGTAAAATTTGACCACGCTTATGCACATTTTTTTGGACCTCCAAACGATGAAGCCCTACACGGGCATCCGTTGTATAATGCTGGCCTAGAACCATACTCGTATTTCGAAGTATTGAATTCATCATGGATAGATAAGCACGAAAAAATGAATAGAGTTCATCACCATCACGATAAGGAAAGTTACAAGGAGTATCGACATTTCATTTTCACATTTCACGATTCAACTCTTGAAGTGATTTCCGAAGGGTATTCCTTCGAATTAACAAATCTTTCAATGCTTCAAAACATTGAAAAAATAATCAGTAAAGAAACCAACCACCATTACACCCAGTCCTCGTAGCGGGGGGCGAGGGCTCGGGCTACTGTGGATGGGAAAAATGGCCCGTTAAACACCAGGCCGGTGTAAATCTGGACGAGGGATGCGCCGGCGTCGATCATTCGCCCGGCTGAGGTGGGATCGGACACCCCGCCCGTCCCGATTATGGGTAAACGGCCTTCGGTTGCCTTGTGGATGTAGCGGATAATCTGCACGGCTCGGTGGTGGAGAGGTTTTCCGCTGAGGCCACCCGGCTCATTGGCCGCCGACAGCGATCCGGGGCGTTCGATCGTCGTATTGGTGGCGATAATGCCATCGTAACCAAGATCGAGAATATCGGTCAGCACACTGTCGATCTCCTGGAAATCGAGATCAGGGGAAATTTTCACCAGCATGGGGATTGGTTTCAGGCCGAGCTTACGGGCGCGTTTGATATTGGCCTCGCGGAGAGTTTTCAGCAATCCGGGCAAGTATTTATGCCCCTGTAGCTGCCGCAGGGCAGGGGTATTCGGACTGCTCACATTGATGGCAAAATAATCCGCATAATCGGCCAACAGGTGGAAGGAACCCAAATAATCCTCTGCCGCTTTGGAGAGATCGGCGCTTTTTGATTTGCCGATATTGATGCCCAGGGGAATTTGCCGGAAACGATGCGCCCCATCGGCTTTAAGTCGATCCGCAACGGCTTTTGCCCCTTCGTTATTGAAGCCCATACGGTTAATGAGGGCCTTTTCCGCCGGGTAGCGAAACAAACGGGGCCGAGGGTTGCCGGGCTGTGGCTTGAGGGTAACCGTGCCCACTTCGACATGCCCGAAACCCAATGCCGCCGAAGCCCGCCAGAATTGGGCATTTTTGTCCATTCCCGCCGCCATACCCACCGTATTGGGAAAATCCAGGCCAAATAGCTGAATCGGCCGGGAAGGTGAATTCTGGTTCATACGGTGGAAAAAATCGCATATTCGGGAAAAATTATGCAAAAATTTCAGCCCCAGGACGATATTTTCATGGGCTCTTTCCGGATCTTGCATAAAGAGTATCGGACGCGCTACCTTTTCATAAAATCGACCCATAAAGCTAAATTGTCACAATTTCCATCCAAGCGCAAGAACCCAGTAAAAGACATTTCACTCCTACCCTATGGCAAAAATTTGTAGAACCCATCTCAAAATTGCTCTCCGCATCATCATCATCGAATCTGAGACAGGTTCTAATTATTTTTAAAAAAAATGCTTTAAGTGTTGCTAAGGCTTCATCAAAGATATTACCCGATACTAAATATTGTAATTTTAAGCCCCAACGACATTAACCTTCAACGATTTTTTCGCAGGCTGACCAGCAAACACTCAGACAACCGGATATGAGCGGCACTCCTAAACTTGAATGGGCAATTATCCGACTCCAGGATGATAATAACTGGTGGGTCGAGAGCATCAGCGATGACAAACATTGGGATGTGGATGGGCTCGGTATTATCGACCCACGCCAAATTGCCCATATCGCCGATCTCAGCGAACCGTTGTACGAATACGGTTTCGACTCCGATATTCTGGAAAATGCTTTTTTCAAATTCCATATCGAAAGGGAGATCGAAGAAGGCTGTATCCATCTGACGCGGACCAAAGATTCCATTTTTGGCAGCGAGGAGCCCCTTTTTGCCCTCCCCGATATCCTGGATGAAGAAAAAGGCCCCTACGCCGACTTTCTCGAACAGGCCACCAAGTTTCGTGTCAAATTGCTCAATGACATGATCGATTTCGAGCAAATCTTCACCATCGAAGAACTGGAGGACGAAATCAGGGAGCAACAAAAAATCGATGCCTTCGAGGAGTTGCAGGTGCATTTTTTAACTCAAATCACCTCGATCCTCGAATACGTCCCCAAGGGATTTGAATCCGATTTTGAAGAAGAATTTGCCCTCGCACACGAAAACGAGGAAGATTTCTCTGGAATACCCGATCTGGTCGAAGAAAAAATCGAAGAGGACGAAACCATGAAATGGGTCGAGGAAGATGAGGAAACCGAGGAATATCTTCCAGGGGATGAGGATGAGAACGGAGATACTGCCGTCAATGAATCGAAGGAGTCTGCCTCCAAAGATTGACGGCAGACCCAAGTTTCGCGAATAATCTGGACTCCCAGTGATAATTTGGTAGTGCACATAACCTTTAGTTATGCATTTAAAGCCTTTGTTAATTTTGCGATACTTCACTATTCTCCTTCTGACAGGTCTCCTCTTCGGATGCGGAGACCCCGCCTCGGATGTCGCCACGGTGATCCCGCCACCAAAATCCGTGGGCCTGCGCCCCGGTGATGGCATCGTGGTCAGCTTGCAGAGTATTCCCGACGCCAATAGCCTGCAGGAGCAGATTGATGACCAGGGATTCATCTCCCTTCCCTATATCGGACAGGTGGCAGTGGCAAATCTCACCGAATCCGAAATTGCCCAAAAAGTTCGTGAATCCTATATCAATCAGAAAATTTATACGGCAATCGATGTATCCGTGGCGGTGACACAGCGGTTTATCCATGTCGGCGGCGAGGTTATGCGCCCCGGTCGAGTCCTCTGGAGCCCTGACCTCACTCTCAACAAAGCAATCCAGGAGGCCGGTGGATTCAGCCTCTACGGTAAGAAATCGGGCGTTCTCCTCACGCGGGATGCCAAAACTTACGTGGTGGACCTCAAATCCGCCCTCAGAAACCCCGACAAGGATTTCAAGGTTTACCCCGGAGACAGCCTGAACGTCCCCCGCTCGCCTTATTGAAGCTCAACGCAACAAAAGGTAGGCAAGAATTTGTTTGCAAACGCTTCTGGTGTCGGTTTTTTTGAAAAATCGTGGCTGGGAAAATTAAGAAATTCAGGGTGATAGTTGCCGTATCGGCATGTCTATTCGTTTCCAGCGCCAAGTTGCATGGGTTCATATTGTTTGACAATCTCGGCAACTCTAATTCCGGCGCCACTATTGTCAGTAGCTCAGATAACTTTCTGGCCCAACAATTCAGTACGACCGATGCCGTTACGATAACCTCCTTAACCCTGCCGCTGAGTGAACCCAACGGCACAGGGAGTTTCTCATTGTCTATCTACGATCACGATCCAACTGCGCTCAATCAGGTCGGCCAGACGATCGGTGCGCCGAATTCCTCTATTGCGACAATATTTTCGGGAACAGGCAGCACTGCGGGGTTAACAACCAGTTCGATGAATATTTCATTTAATAACCTTTCCATTCCCCTTGATGGCGGAGGGGATTATTGGGTAGTTTTACAAGGAAATACCGACTCTTATTTCTGGGGAATAACTCAGGATATTTCAGGCACTGGCGATGGCTTTCAGTTGCAGCGAAACTTTTTCCCGACCTCCAGCACCGTCCCATTGTGGATAAGCGGCCTGACTTCGCCGCAACGGATGACTCTTACGGCCGAACTCACGGTGGCCATTCCCGAACCTTCGACCTATGCGCTTTTCGCTTTTGGTTTGGTGGGTATCGCGATTTGCCAACGACGCCGAATTTTCAACGCGGCTTAGCCTGATTTTGAGCCACTTCGCGGGCGAAATAGGTAAGAATCATATCCGCCCCGGCCCGTTTGATCGATAACAGGGATTCATCGCGGGTTTTGGCAAGATCGAGCCAACCCAATCGAGCGGCGGCGTGTATTTGGGCATACTCTCCCGATACCTGATAGGCCGCCACCGGCAAGGCCGTCGAGTCACGCAATTCACGAATGATATCCAGGTAAGGCCCCGCTGGCTTGACCATGAGGATGTCCGCCCCCTCCTCCTCGTCGAGAAATGTCTCCACATGGGCCTCCCAGCGGTTGGCCGGATTTAGCTGATACGTCTGCTTTCCCAAAAGCTTCGTCCCCGCCGCCGAGGCGCTGCCCACCGCGTCGCGAAAAGGTCCGTAGTAGGCGGAGGCATATTTTGCCGAATAGGCAATGATTCCGGTATTTTGAAAACCCTCGGTATCGAGAGATTCACGGATGGCCCCGATACGCCCGTCCATCATGTCCGAGGGGGCCACAAAATCCACCCCTGCCTCTGCGTTGAGCACGGCCATTTGGGTGAGGATCGCCACCGTGCGGTCGTTTTCCACATCGGTCTTGTCCGGGTTGAGAACGCCGTCATGCCCGTGGGAGGTATAGGGATCCAGGGCAATATCGGTAATGACCACAAATTCCGGCAGGTTTTTCTTGATCGCCCGAACCGCCCGAAGCACGAGGGTGTTTTCATCGAGGGCGCCGCTGCCTTCCTCATCCTTCAACGAGGGATCCAACGAGGGAAAAAGCGCCACTGCAGGGATGCCGGTCGAGGCCAGAGTCTCGCACTCCTTGACCAAATCCTCGATATTCAACCGCTGCTGCCCCGGCATTGAGGCGATATCCTGCGGCGCGCCGTTCCCATCGATGACGAAAAGCGGCATTATCAGATCGTTCACGGTTACCCGGTTTTCCTGAACCATTGCGCGGATTGAGGCCGTGCGGCGCAACCGGCGGGGTCTGCGACTGAGAAATAAGGCGGATTGGTTGTCCATAATGAGAGAAAATTAGCCGAATTGCTTGAGACAGGCCAGTATTTTTTGTTGCCCTCAATAAATCGCCAACCAAAGTCCCCTCCAAGCAATTTTAATCATTTTTTTATGCGCCTCTACGATACGATGTCCCGCTCGATCAAGCCCCTCCATGCGGAGGACGGCCAGAGGTATCGTATCTACTGTTGCGGTCCCACTGTTTACGGGCCTGCCCATATCGGGAATTTTCGCACTTTTCTGGTAAACGACATCCTGCGCCGGGTTCTCGAGGTGGCGGGGTTAAATCCCTACTACGTCCGCAATATCACGGATGTTGACGACAAAACCATCCACCAAAGCCGCGAGGCAGGTATCTCGCTGGAAGCCTTCACGACCCAGTGGACGGAGAGCTTCCACGCGGATTGCAAGACGCTCAACATGATTTCCCCGGATGTGGAACCGAAGGCCACCGCGCATATCCCGGAACAAATAAGCATCATCGAGAAATTAATATCCAAGGGACATGCCTACGAGGGCGCCGATGGCTCGGTTTACTACAAAGTCGATTCGTTTCCACAGTACGGCAGGCTTTCGCGGCTCGACCAAAGGGAATTGCGCACTCAAAAGGCAACCAGCGGGGGCTCGACCAACTTGGCGGACGATTACGACCGGGCCTCGGTGGCCGATTTTGCCCTTTGGAAAAGCCATAAACCGGAGGACGGCGAAAATGGGTGGGCCAGCCCTTGGGGGCGGGGCAGACCGGGTTGGCACCTCGAATGCTCGGCCATGAGCATGAAATATTTGGGAGAAACTTTCGACCTCCATTCCGGCGGTGAGGATCTCTGTTTTCCCCACCACGAAAACGAGATCGCCCAAAGTGAGGCCGCCACCGGAAAAACTTTCGCCCACCATTGGTTCCATACCGTCCACCTGTTGGTGGAAGGGAAAAAGATGAGCAAGAGCCTCGGTAATTTTTATATCTTACGGGATTTGCAGGACGAGGGTTGGTCGCCCGCAGTAGTTCGCTACGCCTTGATCTCCGCTCACTACCGCCAACAGCTTAACTTCACCAAAAACGGTCTGCGGTCCGCCCAAAGCGCCCTCCACAAAATCGAGAAATCGATTGGCCGTCTCCTTGAAATTACCGATCGCGACACCGAGGATTTCGAAAAAATGCCCATCGACTTTCAAGCCCTTGCCATCGGTCAATTATACACCGCATGGGCCGCGCTCGAAGAGGATCTCAATGTGCCCGAGGCCACCGGCGCAATGTTCAGCCGCCTCCACGAGATCGACCGCATGGAACTGTCTAAAGAAAAAGCGGAGACTCTTTTACTCGAACTGAATACCTTTTTTTATGCCCTCGGAATAAATCTTTTTACCGAGAAAACCGATACCACAGAGGCTCCTCTTTCCGTAAAAGATTTAGCCGAAAAACGCTGGAAGGCCAAATCCGAAAAGGACTGGGCAAAGGCGGACGAGTTACGCAGCCAAATCGAGGCCGAAGGTTGGGCCGTCAAAGACAGCCGCGAGGGCTACGACCTGCAAAAGCTGTAAATAGAAAATCAACCGCCTTGCGTTCGGTGAAGCTACTTTCTTGGCCCACTGACTCGCTTGCTCGGCCCTCCTCCTACAGCGTTTCCGTGAGCCAGCGGAGCGTTGCCGCGATCACCCGCTCGTCGTAATCGCTCTCGGGGTCGAAGGTGTGGTAAATATGGTCAGCGCCTCCCAGAATTATAAATTCTTCCCGCCATCCCGAGGCCGCCTCCATAAATTCGTCCTCGTAGCGTTTCAGGAAATCATCGCTCCCCCGAATGGCAAGGAGGGCACCCTTGTAGGCTTTCAACGGACCCAAAAGATCATAGCCGATAAATCCCATAAGATGCTCGCGTGTAAGAGTCATTTCCGCCCAATCCTGAATCGTTGATCGACCCTTTTCGATCGCTTCTCGCTGGCCCGCGATCCTTTCCGGATCTCCAAAAAAATCGACCGCCAGATTTCCCGCGCTTGACCAGAGCACAAGACTGGTAACCGCGTCGGGATGGTTTCCCGTCAGACCCAGGGCTGTCGCCCCACCGAGGCTAAATCCGACAACCCCAATTTTCGCATCGGGAAATTTCTCCTCAACCATCGC
Organism: Opitutales bacterium; assembly: GCA_021772515.1. GTDB lineage: Bacteria > Verrucomicrobiota > Verrucomicrobiia > Opitutales > UBA2987 > JAJFLU01. The sequence continues at coordinate 13,653 of JAJFLU010000006.1, read as the reverse complement.
CAACGCCGCCTCCGCATCTGCTATACGTGTCGCAAAGGTCGAAGTTAGCAGGTGCCCGTTTCTCTCTCCTTCGCCCCGAAAGTTAATGCGCAAAGAAGCGATACCAGCGTCACCGAGCTCTCCCGCCAACCGTTTGTACATATCTCCCACTTCATCCATCTTCCCCGTCCAGCCGTGAAGTAAAAGAACCGCCCTCGTCGGCGCCCCCCCATCACCCGAGGGAGTTACCATCTTACCCGCCACTCCCTCGGCGACGGTAACCTCGATCTCCGTAAACCCGACCCGCGCGGGAGCAGTTAATAATCCCATAGCAGTCAATAACAGGAAAAAAATCGTAATACGCATGATTTCAATGATAGAAACCGCTCGGTTTCGGTCAATGTCGAATACTCTGCACCTTTACCTTGGGGCATTCGATTATTTGCTTTCGGTTTTCTCTCAAAAGAACATCATCTGCGGGCATGAAATTCCTGAAATTTTTCGCCGCTCCAATTTGCCTCCTGGCGTTTCCGATCAATCCTTTTGCCCAGAGTGGCGAGGTTAATCCTCTTTTCAAGGTCGGTCTGGAACACGAATTTCCCCACGCCGAGGAAACTTTCGAGGAGATTAAAGCGCTCATCCTGGAGAATTATTATTCATCCGAAATTTCCGATGAGGCTCTCTATTGGGCTGCCATCAAAGGTATGTTGAGCCACATTTCACCGCCCGATAATCCCAAATTGGCAAAAATTTGGACCGCCCAGGATTACGAGAAAATTTTTAACTCGTTGAGCGGAGTCCAGATATCGCTGGGAGTAAAAAGCACTTACAATGCCGTCGAGGGCAGCCTGACCGTTTCCGAAATTCTCCCGAATTCCCCCGCCGAGGACGTTCTGCTGCCCTACGACAGAATTTTACGCATCGACGGCCTCTCGCTGAAGGGAAAATCGACCACCGAGATCAACAATCTGATGAACGGTGAAGAAGACAGCCAAGTCACTTTGACGGTGAATCGGGACATAAAGGTGTTCGACATCAGCCTGACACGGGAGAAATTCACCAACCGAAATCTAATCATCACGCCATTGACGGAAACGCTTGTTCTGGTGGAAATGAAAACCTTTTCAACCGAGATTTCCAATCGATTGAAAGAGCGTTTAAAGGAATTTTTCGAGCAGGGTTATACCGAAATTATTTTGGACCTGAGAAACAATTCCGGCGGTGTTTTCATAGAATCCATCCGAGCTGCGGAGGTTTTTTTGCCGGAAAAAAGTATCCTCCTGCGAACATTTACCCGCGATAAAAAGCTGCAAAACTACATTTCCTCGAACGCGGAGCCCTTTGACTACTCGATTGCCATTTTGGTCAACGAATCGACGGCATCGGCGGCGGAAATTCTCGCCAGTGCGCTTCGCGACCACGCCAAAGCCCTCATTATCGGAACAAAAACATTTGGCAAGGGGGTGTTCGAGAAAACCTTTACGCTGGAGAACGAATTCAGGGTAAAATTCATCACGGGGGCCATGTATACGCCCAAGGGCCGCGCTTGGCAGAGCAAGGGGTTGAAACCGGATTTCCTCGTCAAACAAAATTCGGAAACCCTCAAGGCCCTGCTCAAACTTGACCCCAAGGAACGCCAGACAAAAGACACAGCCATCATCACAGCGATCAAACTCCTCGGCGGTTATGAGGGTTGATTGAGCTTTTTCTGCCCCCTGGATTACCTTTTTTTCCGACGCCATCCATTGAATCCCCTGCGCGAACATATAGCCTCGTTGAAGGCGTGCAGGTTATGCCCAAAAATGGAATCCGCGCCGGTCAGCGGAGGGCCGATCAGGAGCAAGGTATTGCTCGTTGGGCAGGCGCCCGGCGGGAAGGAGCCACAACTGGGCCGGCCATTCGCCTGGACCGCCGGAAAAACCCTTTTTCACTGGTTCGAGGATAGCTGCGGCATCGACGAGGAGCTTTTTCGGAAAAAAATCTACATGGCGGCCGTCTGCAGGTGTTTTCCGGGCAAAAAATCCACGGGGGGCGACCGGGTGCCGACGGCTCGGGAAGTCGAAAATTGCTCCCGCTGGATGAAAAGGGAATTTGAAGTTCTCAAACCCACTCTGGTCATTCCGGTCGGAAAAATGGCCATCGAGCTTTTCATCGATTACAATGGTTTGAGCAAAATTGTGGGCCGCAAATGGCTTTGCGATTTCAATGGACACAAATTCGAGGCGATTCCCCTGCCCCACCCTTCGGGAGCTTCCCCTTGGCCGAAAATGGAACCCGGAAAAACGCTTTTGCAAAACGCTCTCGACGAAATATCCCGCCACCCTGCCATGCAATCCATCGTCGATTCCCGCTAGCGCCTCAATCTTTGGCTTTCAATTTCCGTTTACCGCCTCGCGGCTCCTCGATTTTCCCCCACACCTCCGTTTCGGGGTAAAAAGCCTGCCAGGCAAACCAGTAAACGAGGACGGTTGGAATCTCTTCGTCCGTCTCGGTATACTTTGCCCGCACCTGAAAATCATTCACATTAAAGAGGAGGCCAATTTCTTTTCCGCCGACCACATCGGTAATATATTCATCGGACGGGAAATAGGAAAGTTGGTATGCCTTGGCATGTTCTCCTACCAACAGGCCGATCATGAGGGTCTTTTTGGGCAACTCCTTCCGGGTCATTGTAACGGGAAACATGAGCGCCTTGCTTTTCACATATTCCGTATAGGGACTGGCCGAATACTGGCGGTCAAACCCGGTCTCGAATGAAAGCGCCTTGCCATCGGGGTATTTACGTTTCCAGGAGCCCCAATTCATAACCTCATTGGCCCGCCATTTCAAAAGGGTTTTCACCCGCGGACCAGATACCGATTTCATCGCAAGCTGCGACCAAAGGCTCTCAGTCTGTCGGTCATAAAACAAAACATCGCTGTTGTAGAGCAACCCCGAAACCCCGAAACTCAGAATCTCGTCGCCGAATTTCCGATCAAACACCATCGCCGTGCGGCAAAGCGGGCAGTAGGTCACCGCGAAATAGTCCTCCCCGATGTGATCGTTGACGACCTCATGCCAGTTGAGGATACGCAGCGGATAAGCCCGAGTCTCGCCCCCACTGGTCACACTGATGACCAATTCCTTGTCGCCCATGAAGGAATTTTCCCCCGGGTCCACGAATTTGGGTAGATCGATAGACGGTATGGCATCCTTGGCCGCCCCGCCGCTCAGAATCTTGTTTCGGGGTATAATGGCATTGCCAACCTCGAACCCCCGAATCTTTTTCCCACTTCCAAAGGCCGCCACCAACGCCCAAACCGATACCGTAAGCAATAAGACCAAGGGTAGTTTTCTAAAAATTCCAGCCATCAAAATGAAAGAGCCAAAACCCAGAAACATTATTCCAAAACCCTGTTTTAACCGGCTTTCTTGTGTTTTAGCCGGAAGAATTATATTTGATGCGACCATTTTGCCACTGGCCCTTGTCAAAGAGGCGTATTTGGGTAATATTGAAAGACGCGCCGATGCCGATACCTTTAATTCTATATTGCCTGGCGGCGGCATTGTATGCCGTTTGCAGCCCGAAGCTGGAAGGAACCTTTCAGGAGGAAAGGCGGAAAATGGTGAGCATGCAGATTGAAAATCGTGGAATCACCGACGAGGTCACTCTTAAGGCGATGAGCAAAGTGCCCCGGCACAAATTCGTGCCCTCGGAACTGGAAAAATACGCCTACAACGACCGACCACTGCCTATCGGCTACGGTCAAACCATTTCCCAACCCTATATCGTCGCCTATATGACGGAAAAACTCCAGCTAAAACCGGAGCATCGCGTTCTTGAAATCGGGACCGGTTCCGGTTATCAGGCGGTTATCCTGGCACAGTTGGTAGATCAGGTCTATACGATGGAAATCATACCTCAACTGGCCGCTCGCTCCGTGGCCAAAATACATTCCTTGGGGTATAAAAATATACATATTAAGCAAAAGGATGGTTTTCACGGCTGGGAAGAGGAGGCCCCGTTCGATGCCATCATCGTAACGGCGGCAGCTTCATTCATTCCACCGCCTTTACTGGATCAACTAATAGAGGGAGGACGGATGATCATTCCCGTGGGTTCCTCGTTCGGGCCGCAACATTTGATGCTGGTTACCAAGGTCAAAGGCAAAATTAAGACCAAAACATTGATCCCCGTCCGTTTTGTCCCATTCACGCGGCAGTGACTCTGCCCGGCCATTTGGTGGATGCGGCGAAAAGCGCGGGGGTAAACCACGGTCCGGGTTTATGGGAAAAGACCCTGAAAGTCGTATGCTCTGGGCCCTTTTCCTGCTCTCCGCTGGTATCACCTCTTACCAGTTGGCTTTGATGCAAATTCTCTCGTATTTGCAATGGTATCATTTCGCCTACCTAGTCGTGTCCCTGGCATTGTTGGGTTTCGGGGCGAGCGGAACGATCCTGTCGTTATTTAAAACATTTTTCACAGCCCGGAAGGGCGACCTCCTGCCTTGGCTGCTGATCGGATGCGGTTTGTCCATGCCTTGGGCCGCGAATCTAACTCAGTCAAATGGGCTGAGGTGCGATTTCTATCTGTTATTTGTCGATAAAACTCAATTCTGGCGTCTGGCAGCCTCATCCCTGCTCTACCTGATTCCCTTTCTCCTGGGGGCCTTGGCTATCGGCCTTGCTTTGACTACAAATACGAAAAATGCCGGAAAGCTTTATTGCGCGAACTTGACCGGATCGGGAGCGGGAGGTCTTTTAGGGTTGGCCCTGGCGACCTTATTTCTCCCCGCAGATTTGCCGGCTTTAACCGGTTTGGCGCCGGTTGTGGGAGGGTTATTGCTTTTTGCTGGAAAGAACTGGCCAAAGGCAACCTTGGCCATAGCTCTTGCGATCGGCGTGAACCTCCTGCTTTTTGTCTTTCCGGGACGTTTCATTCCCTCGCAGTTCAAAGACATCAGCCGCGCTTTGAATTTGCCCAACTCGGTTATCCTCTTTCAAGCACCCAGCCCCAAGGGTCTGGTGCAGGTCGTCCAATCTTCATCCCTGAGGTATGCCCCTGGGTTGAGCCTTAATTACAGGGGGCCGATTCCCGTTCAACAACTGGTGTTTCTCAACGGAGATGCCTTCGGCGCATTGCCTTTCGATTTTGGCGGACCCTATCTTCAAAAAAACCTCTCCGACTATACCACCGAAATTCTCGGTTACACCCTGGCCAAAGCGGGCGGCAAAGTTTTACTCCTTCAACCCGGAGATGGGGAACCGGTGACACAAGCGATTGGCCATAAAATGACCGAGGTTGTGCTTGTGGAACCACATGGAGAGATTTTTCCATTTTATGTGAAAATGTCCGAAACGCTGGGCAACAGTTTTTCCGGACAACCGAAACCGCATATGGTTAACGACGATCCCCGCCATTTCCTGGCCCTTCGCGAGGGGAAATTCGATTTGATCCGGTTGCCGACGGTGGGTTCATTTGGCGGTACGGCGGGCCTGCAGGCTTTGAGCGAGCAATTTCTCCTCACCCGGGAATCTTTCCAGGATGCCTGGGAAAACCTGGGCGAAAATGGTCTCATAATGATTACCTGCTGGATGGATTATCCGATTAAAACTTCCTATAAAATCGCATCTACATTGGCGGAGGTTATGGAAGAGTTGGGTGTCACCCGGCCGGAACGGCATTTGATTGCCATTCGCAGTTGGGGCGCCGTCACCTTTGTCCTTAAAAAAGTTCCTGTCTCCGCCCGCGAAACAGCCATGATCCGCAATGAGTGCGAAAAATTTCTTTTCGATCCTCTTCTCCTTCCGGACATACGCAAAAATGAACTTCAAGTGCATAATTCGCAGGAGAATGATGATTTTTTCGATACACTAACCGCCCTGCTCTCCCCACAACGCCAGGAAATATACAAGGGTTACGCATTTAACCTGCGGCCTGCCACCGATGACAATCCGTTTTTCTACCAGTTCCTGAGATGGTCGCGCCTCCCCGCGCTGGCAAAGACCTTTGGGATGCAGGGAGCGCCCTTTTTCGAGCTGGGTTCACTCATCCTGGCTCTCAACCTCGCATTACTCGGCATTCTCGCGTTGATCCTGATAATTCTTCCATTGTTCAAGCTTGGATGGAAAAGCGCTGGCGGAGGATGGACCCTGGTTTATTTTGGAAGCCTTGGGTCTGGTTTCATGCTGTTGGAAATAGTCCTTATGCAAAAACTGACCTTGTTCCTGGGAGGTCCGATTTTGGCTGCGGCGGCCGCCATTTCGGGACTGCTCTTCTTTTCCGGGCTGGGAAGTCTGTTTTCCAGCCGTTTTGCTGCGAACAGCAGAGTCCTTCGGCAGGTTTGCGGCCTGTCGGGCCTGCTCGTTGTTATATTCGCGATTTCCACGGTTATCCTGCACCGTTACGGAGGTTCCCTGCCAACGCCCTTGCTAACCGTCACGGTTCTCGCCCTGATCGCTCCCCTCGGGTTCGCCATGGGGTTTCCCTTTCCGCTCGGATTAAGGGTGCTGGAAAAGAAAAACAGGGCACAACTACCCTGGGCCTGGGGTATCAACGGCTGCTTCTCGGTCATCAGCCCCGCGGTGGGCCTGGCGGTGGCGCTGCACAGTGGATTCAATGCGGTTTTTGGACTTGCGGCGCTCTCTTACCTGTTGGCAGCCTGTGTAAACTTAACGAGCAATTGAACAGTGCCGGTCCGGGAATTTGCGCCAACGGAAGCACTTTTACCTTTTAGTTTTAATCGGGTTTCTCTAGAAAAGTTGAAACGATCCGCAATTTCCACCAATAATGAAACCCTTTGATGTCGACGCCCTTGAGGTTGCTCAAAAAATAGCCCTGAGGGAACATCTCCTCACGTTTGTCACCGGTAATCGGCAGGAGCTTATGGAGCGGGCTTTGAATGGCCGAACGCGTTATGCAACGGTGGCTTTGGAGGATATATTTCAACCCCACAATGCCAGCGCGGCCATTCGCTCCTGCGAGTGTTTTGGGATACAGGATATCCATATTATCGAAAATCGTTATGTGTATCGGCTCAATCCGGACGTCCTCATGGGCTCGGGTAAATGGGTGCGCTTGAATCGGTTCAACAAACCGGATGCCGACAACACTGCACATTGCCTGAACGCCTTGAAGTCGCAGGGCTATCGACTCGCCGCCACCGTGCCGAACCGGGATGCCATTCCAGTTTCGGAAGCGCCGCTGGACGAAAAAATCGCGCTCATGTTCGGGACGGAGGAGGAGGGATTGAGCGACGCTGCGCTGGAATTGGCTGATCTGCGGCTAACCATCCCGATGTCGGGGTTTACCCAGAGTTTTAATATCTCAGTGAGCGTTGCCTTATGCCTCTACGAGATCAGCAGGCGGCTCCGGACGGAGAATAAAGACTGGCCTTTATCCGAACCGGAAAAGCTTGATGTCAGCCTCGAATGGATCATGAGTTCGGTTAAAAACGCCAACGCCATTTGCAGACGTTTTTTTCAACAAGACAACAGCCTCAATCGATAACGATTTCGACCGGACAATGGTCGGAACCGGCAACTTCTGGCAAAATCGAGGCTCCCCTGAGTCGTGGCCTGAGAACCTCCGATATACAAAAATAATCGATGCGCCACCCGATATTCCGCTCTCGTGAATTGGCCCGATAGCTCCACCAGGTATAATTACCGCCTTCCTGATTGAATTCCCTGAAGGTATCGAGAAAACCGGCTTCGATGTAGTTGCTCATTCCCTCGCGCTCCTCGTCCGTGAACCCGGCATTGCGGCGATTAGTTTTGGGGTTGGCCAGGTCGATTTCCTTATGGGCCACATTGAGGTCTCCGCAAAAAATAACCGGCTTTCTTTTTTCAAGGGCCTTGAGGTGCTGCAAAAATTTCACATCCCAGACCCTCTGCCGAAACGACAGCCTCGAGAGGTCGCGTTTGGAATTCGGCGTATAAACAGTAACGATAAAAAACTCGGGATATTCCAAAGTGATGACACGCCCTTCCGAATCGCCCTCCGGCTCTCCAATACCGGTGGTCGCCTCGATTGGCGGGTCGCGGAAAAATGCCATAGTCCCGGAATAACCCGGTCGCATCGCGGAATTCCAAAAGGTTGAATAACCAGAGGGCCAGGTGGCATCGACTTGGTCGGGGCGTGCCTTGGTTTCCTGCAAAAAGAGGATATCGGCGTTAGAATCTTCCATGAAGCGCAGAAAGCCTTTTTTCAGGACAGCCCGCAGCCCGTTGACATTCCAGGATATTATTTTCACTAAAAAATTGTGTTAGACGTTCTTAATTTTGTGATTTGGAGGCTTTTCTCTTCGCTCGTTTTTTCCGGTTTCGGAGAATCTTCTTCAATTTCTTGCGTTTGTCGGCACTCACTATATAGCCAACGCAATTGTCGCTCCCACATCGGCAGGGATGGTCCAAAAAATGCTCGATGTCGTAACCGTAATCGTAGGAAAGCTCCTCTCCGGCCACAATATCGCGCATCGCCACAACCCAGATACGGCCCCGGACATTTATGGCCTCGCAATTCGGGTCGCAGGAATGATTTATCAGGCGGGCCAGATTTTCCGGCACATTGCCATCGATATCGTATCTTTTGTTGAGTTGGAAAATGTAAACCGAACCCCCGCCATTGGCTTTGGCGTGTTCAATCAATGCCAAACCCCGCCGATCGGACTCTGCCTTGGTAATCTTTTCACCAATATATTCGATGATTCGGGTACCCTCGGAAATGTTTCCCGCAGCAAAAATTCCCTTTTCATGGATGTCGGAGGAGGAAACTTTCCAGAGCGGTTCCTCTTTTTGATCGAATGTCATGATTAGGTGTCAATACGAGCGGTTGGCCGAGGCTTCGGCAGCTTGAAAAATGACCATAGTAGTGGGTTTTCAGCCTTGGCCGATGGAATTTAGCAGGCGATTGCCAATAATTTTAGCGGATGCCCTCACGGCCATTGTGTAACCGAAAAAATCCCCAAATTCACGGACCGCCGCATAAGACGTAAAATATAATCCCGGAACATCGCTCTGGAAATTGTCATCCAGTTTAGGGCAGCCATTCTTAATGTGCAGATCGCCGAAAAAATTACTCTTTTTAATCGAGGCAATGGTAGAGATATCGGCCTTGTAACCGGTGGCAAACAGGACGAAATCGATCGTCAATCTTTCGCCGCTATCAAGGAGAATTTTCAGCGAATTGTCCGGGTGCACAAGGCAGCGCACAATCCTGCTGCGGGGCCATACCCAGGTTGCGTGGTCTTTCATCCGACGCTTCACGCAGGGCTCCACTTTGCCCATGCTCTCCAACCAGATTCGGTTGTTGATTTCCTCTTTTTGCACGACGCTGAGAGCTCTGAAAGTCGGAATCTTGAGATGAGAATGGTCGAGCCATTCATTGATCCAGGACCAATCCGATTTCTCAATTTGGGGGCCGGATTGGTTGATGGAAATATGCACTCCGGCCACTTCACTGTCATGCAAAAGCGCTGCCCACTCGAAAGCGCTCCGCCGATTGCCGATTATCAGGCATCGTTTCCCCTTGAGTGAGGCTACATCGGAAAATCGGCTCGTGTGGGCGATCCGTTCGGGGTTAAAGATTTTCGCCAGTCTCCGGGGCAGATAGGGGAATTGACCCTGATCGAGCGCGACCACAACATTTTGCGCTCTCAACCGGGCGCCGTCGGCAAGTGTCACTTCAAAAATCCCTTCGGATAAATTGAGTTGGGTAACATTCTGCTCGAGAACATTGAGTGATTTGCCATTTCGAAACCATTCGGCGTAATCGAGCAAAAATTGGGAAGATAACGGCTGACCGATGGCTGCGTCATGGTTTTGCGAGGCCAGATAGTCCTCGATGGAATGGCCGCCAACGGGATCAAAATGCCAATTCGGCACTTCTCGGAAACTCAACCCCTCAGTGATATTATTATGCCAGGAATCCATGAATTTCCCAACCACCAGGTAGTCCAACCCGTGGCGCTGGGCAAAGGCCCCCAAACCCAATCCGTAGGGACCGGCGCCAATGATTAGCAAAGGCAGGTCAACACTCATAATCCATCCCCGAAATCCATTGACCGCATTTCAATCCACCCGGCGTTATTTTTGCAAATAAAATAAACCTCTGGCTGGCAAAATTTGTCTGACCTTCAATTCGCACGTTCAATCAATATTGAAACAAAATGATAATGGGATGGTATGGTATGGCATCGGGCTATCGCGGAATTACCCCATCCTTTCCACACCCACGGCGACGGCCTCCCCGCCTCCCAGGCAAAGGGTGGCAATTCCCCGTTGTTTTCCACGATTTTTCAAAGTGTAAAGCAATGTGGTCAAAATACGCGCGCCGGATGCCCCCAGAGGATGCCCGAGGGCAATTCCGCCGCCGTTGATATTCACCTTTTCCCAGTTCCAGCCTTTTTCCTGCAAAGCGCGGCCATTGGCCAACACCTGTGCCGCGAAGGCTTCGTTGACCTCGAATAGATCGACATCGGACAAGCTCCACCCGGTTTTTGCGAGAAGCCGCTCAATGGCCAAAGCCGGGGTGGCAAAAATATATTTCGGATCCATGGCCCCCTGAGCGTAGCCGACTATTCTGGCAAGTGGCGCGGCGTTCATTTCAGCCGCCTTGGCCTCGGAGCAAATCACCACGGCAGCAGCTCCATCATTTAAACCCGGGGCATTCCCGGCGGTCACCTTTCCCTCTTTTGTGAATACCGGCCTCAACCGGCTGAGTGATTCCAGCGAGCTATCTTTCCGGGGCGGTTCATCGGTGTCCACAACCGTTGAATTTCCGCGTCGGTCAGTGAGGGTCAAGGGAACGATTTCATCTTTGAATTGCCCGCCTTCGATTGCTGCAATGGCCTTGCGATGGCTTGCGAGCGCATATTCGTCCATTTCCTGGCGGGTAACGCCAAATTCTTCCGCAATAAATTCGGCCGCTTCTCCCATGATCCAATCTTCGAAGGGGCACCACAGCCCGTCCACCACAATGGAATCCTTGGCCTCCCGGTTGCCATAGCGAAACTGCCCTTGCCGCCCGTGAAGCAGGTGGGGCGCATTGCTCATACTTTCGACGCCGCCCGCCACAAACAGGTTCCCATCGCCGCAGCGGATGGCCTGAGCGGCCAGCATTACAGTTTTTAGGCTCGACCCGCACACCTTGTTTATCGTGGTGGCGCCCACGGTTTGGGGAAGCCCGGCCGAGATCGCGCACTGCCGGGCGATATTTTGGCCGAGACCGGCCGAAACCACGTTGCCCATGAGAACTTCGTCGATCGCTTCAAGGTCTGCCAGTCCCGAGCGTTCGATTGCCGCCCGTATGGCCGTGGAACCAAGCTCGCGGGCAGAAAATTTGCTCAATGCCCCCAACAGGCGTCCGGTGGGAGTTCGGGCTGCGCTTATTATGACAGGGTTTTTCGATGGATCGCTATTGTTATTCATTTTCGTAGAGGTTGGCTGCTCATTGAGGTAAAAACGAGGATTCCGGGCAACTCGAAAATCAGCAATTTCGCAGGTTGGCAATGATTTCCAATGCGCCCGGATTTTCAACGCTGGTTAAATCCCCAGGTTTCTCACCAAGGTAGGCATTTTTTATCGCTCCCCGGACAATTTTCCCGGATCGGGTTTTGGGTAGAGCCGCTACCGCATGGATCGCCTGCGGGGCCAATGGCTTGCCAATTTCTCCCCCCACATGGCCAATCAGCTCCGCCTGCTCTGCGGAAACCCCGTCTTTCAAAACCGCGAAACAGACGATGCACTGGCCTTTGATTTCATGGGGCGCCCCGATGGCGGCGGCTTCGCTGACCAATGGGTGGGAAAGGAGCGCGGATTCGATTTCGGCCGCCCCCACCCTTTTTCCGGCAACATTGAAAGTGTCGTCGGAGCGTCCATGGAGAAAAAAGTAGCCATCGGAATCGATATTGGCCCAATCCCCGTGGTTCCAAACTCCCTCGAACTGACTGAAATAGGTATCCAGATAGCGGCCATCTTCGTTTAAAAAACTTTTGGTCATCGAGGGGGAGGGTTTTTTACAGACGAGATAGCCGGTTTTTTCCCGCAGGGAATTGCCCTCTTCGTCAAAAACATCCACCGCCATGCCCAATGCGCCGGTTCCCAAGGTGCAGGATTTCAGGGGTTCAACCGGCGCCGGTTGCAGTAAACAGCCCATCAGCTCCGTCCCCCCGCTCATATTTATAATGGGACAGCGGTTTCTCCCGACCTCACGAAACAGCCAATGGTAGGAGGATTCGTCCCATAACTCGCCAGTCGATCCGATGACCCGCAGCCGGGACAGATCGTAGGCGCCGGGGCCCTTGCCATCGGTTGCGCGCATGAGAACTCTTATCGCGGTGGGCGATACGCCAAAGGTGACCACCCCGAGAGACTCCATTAGCATCCAAAGTCTGTCACTTGTTGGAAAGTTCGGCGCTCCATCGAACAACACGACTGGACTTCGGTAAAGGAGCGCACCGATGAGCTCCCACGGCCCCATCATCCAACCGATGTCGGTAAGCCAGAAAAATGGCTCTTGGGGCCGGACATCGAACCCGTATCGAAGCTCTTTGCCGGTAACTGCGAGACAGCCGGCGTGGGTATGGACCGTCCCCTTGGGGTTACCGGTGGTTCCGCTGGTATAGAGGATCATGCAGGGATCCTCTGCTGCGGTGTGTGCGCATTTTGTAAAAGGCTCATGCCCTGCGAGGAATTCCGGCCATTCTTCGGTATCGAAGGCGATCACCTTTTCAATGGTTGAAACCTCATTTTTGACAACCCTGGCTATCAGGCTCGAATCGATCGGTTTTCCACGCCGATGCAAGGTATCGACGGAAAACATCAACCTGGCCCCGCAGGAGCGCATTCGATCGATCAATGCCTTTTTCCCAAAACCGCAAAACACCGGAACGAAACGGACCCCTATCTTGAAGGCGGCAAACATGACCACCACCGTCTCGACTCTCATGGGGGCATAGAGGCCGATGGCGTCTCCCGATCCTATGCCGTTGGCTATGAGGGCGCCGCAACACCGATCCACCATTTGAGACAATTCTGAAAAAGTGACCCGCGCAGTCTCGTTTGGGGCAAAGGATTCCGCCTCGTAATAGAGGGCAATTTCCTCTCCGTACCCTGCTTCGACATGGCGATCGATGCAATTGTAGGTGATATTGATTTCGCCCCCAGTAAACCAGCGAGTCCAGGGGAACCCACGGCTGTGATCGCTGGTTTGTTCATAGTGCCGAAACCAGGAAAGCCCCATGTCCTTGAACACCGCGTGCCAAAACCAATCTTCATCCTCTATGGCCCGAAGTCGCAGTTCCTCATAATCGGCGATACCCTGCTCCCGCATAAACCGGGCAAGGTGACAGTTCCCAGTCCACTGGTAATCCTCAGGTCGCCAAATAAAAGCTGAATCGGGCATTTCCCCCATGCCCAAATCCTATAGCAAAACAATCGGTAAAATTGAAGCCAATTAGCGGCCCATCGGCAATTTCTCAAAAATTTAAACCGCCATGTGCATCGGTTGGCCCCGAATTACGCGACCTCAAACATGATTTCCTCCTCCTCTTTGTCTTGTAGGTTACCCCATGATGATTGCCGAGTTTTTTGAGTCCTTCCGAGAATGGGTCCATATAACTCGTCGGAGGAAGGACTCGAAAAAACTTTTAACCCTCTCTAATGTTGAGAGTGCCAGGATCTCCCGGCCCCTGG
>JAJFLU010000050.1 GCA_021772515.1 Opitutales bacterium | reverse complement strand
TTCTTTACGCCATCCGCTGCGCTCTTTAACCAACAGTTCCTGCACCCGCTTACGGTCCTTTTCCGTGCCCATATGACGTTTCATGACCCCAACATCGACAGATATTCATATATTATCAATCCTTTTTCGAAATGGTATGAGTGGTTGATGCTTAGACCGGATTATTAAGGATTATTAATCGACGTTTTTTTGAAAAAAAAGCTTGCGGTATGCTCAAAAATATGCTCTAATGTTCACTATTAATAAAAACCGACATATCTATGAGTTTATTATGCAGCCAGGACAATTTTCGCGGGTAAGGAATGATTGGGATAGGAGGCGTTGGCGACGATGGCCGGGTCAATGATTGGCATTGATTCCTTTTCTCAATTTTGGAGTTCTAGCCACTAATAAACGCCTATGCACGCGAAACTATTTACCTTACTATTTTTGATGTATCCGCAGGTGGGCGCAGATGATTGGGATGAACGTTAGACTACTGCTTGAATCGCATCTTTGTTTATCTTTTTATTCTGTGGATTTTTTGATAACTTCCTATTCTTATTCTTTTTCTGATTATCTTTACTTTGTTTATTATGAAACAGTTGCTTCCATTTAAGATCAGCGTGTTGGTCCACATCCGGGACAGTGCGGGCCGTTTGCTGCTCATCGAGCGGAATAAAGCGCCCAATGAGGGGCTGTGGAGCTGTATCGGGGGTAAACTTGAGATGGGCTTGGGCGAAAGTCCGTTCGAATGCGCGATCCGAGAGACAGGGGAGGAGGTCGGGTTGGCGGTTTCGGAGGAGGATCTGCATTTGTTCGCCATGATCAGTGAGAAAAATTATGAGGATAAAAGCCATTGGCTGATGTTTCTTTTCGACTGCCACAAGCGGTTGGATCGGCTGCCGGAGGCGATCGATGAGGGGCGTTTTGCGTTTCATTCGCCGGAGTCTATTCTCGAGGATTTGCCGATCCCCGAAACGGACCGCGTCGCGCTCTGGCCATTGTATTTTAATGATCGGAAGGGTTTTACCGTCATGCGGGCCGAATGCGCTCTTGAAAAACCACCCGATGTGACTATTGAAGAATGCCAGAATCAGGATTAATCTGGATGATTTATCTGATTAACCGCTAATGAACGCCAATTAACCGCGAATGAAGAAATATACTGCAGATTTCACAGATAAGTGCAGATAGGGAAAGCGGTTTTCGTGAGTCATTGAACAATTTTTGGAGACTGTTTTTTAATAAAAGTAAAAATGAAGAAAGTATCACCATCGGCTCGAAAGCTGGCTGAAGAGCATGGCGTCGACCTTGAATCGATTGAGGGCACCGGCCCCGGGGGGCGCATCATGCGGGGCGATGTTCTCGCCGCTGCCGCTCCGAAAGACGGCGAAAAAACTCCCCCGGTTTCAGCCGAAGATGCCGTGGCTGCGGTGGAATTCGAGGATATTCCGGTTTCGCCGACGAGGGCCTTCATTGCGCGGCGTCTGCTCGAATCAAAGACTGAAATACCTCATTTTTATGTGGAAAACGAGGTCGATTCGGAGCCACTCAGCGATTTCCGCAACCGGTTGAACGGGGAGGGCGACAAGGGGAGCCCCAAGCTCTCGGTTAATGATTTTATCCTCAAAGCGACGGCTGTGGCCCTGCAGCGAGTGCCCGCCATCAATGTCTCCTGGATGGGGAAAAATATCCGTTTGCATAAGAGGGTGCACCTGGCTTTTGCCGTATCTGTGGAGGATGGGCTGGTCACTCCGGTGATCCGGGACGCCCACCTGAAAGGGATGCGACAGATCGGCTGGGAGGCGCGGGAATTGGCTCAAAAAGCGCGGGATAAAAAGCTCACGCCGGACGAATTTAGCGGGAGCACGTTTACCGTTACGAACCTGGGGATGTTCGGAATCAGGAGTTTTTACGGGATTATCAACCCGCCCAATGCGGCTATTTTGGCTGTTGGGGCGAGTCTGCCGAAGCCGGTCGTTGGGCCAGAGGGGGCAATCGTCGCCGGTCAGCGAATGGCCTTGGGATTGAGCGGGGACCATCGGGCCGTGGATGGCGCAACGGGGGCGCTTTTCCTTTCCGCCTTGAAAGAATTGCTCGAAAACCCTAGCCTCCTGGAAATATAGCATTATCAATCACCATGCCCGACAAAATCCGAAAAACCACCACCGAGGCGGACTTGAAAAGCCTGTCGCTGCTCGGAACGGAAAAAAATGAGCCCTCCAAAAACCTGGAGGCTTTTCCCAACAAACACCCCGAGCGGGACTATGTGGTGACGCTCGAAACCGACGAATTTACCTGTATTTGTCCCAAAACCGGACAGCCCGATTTTGCCACTATCACCATCAATTACATACCGGATAAACGGATTGTGGAGACAAAATCCCTGAAGCTCTATTTCTGGAGCTACCGCGATGAGGGCACTTTTCAGGAACATGTCGCCAATGTCATTCTGGATGATTTGGTGGAGGCGCTGGACCCCCGTTGGTGTGAAGTGGTGGCGGACTTTTCCGTCCGGGGCGGGATTGGGATCAGCGTAAAAGCGGAACACCGCCAGAAGCGCTAAATTCGGGATCTTTCCTCGGCGTCCGCCTCGATGGCCCGTTCGAGGGTCACTAAATTTTCCGCCGCTATTCCCTTCGCCTCGGGCAAAGCTGCGGGCTCGGCGACTTCTTCTCTGGCGAACAGGTAAAACTTGATCTTGGGCTCGGTGCCGCTACCCCTGACCGCATAGGAATAACCATTTTCGAGTTCCAGAAAATAAAAATCCTGCTTCGGGATTTCCTTTCCATCGGCATCGAAAACTTCATCTACTCCGAAATCGGTAAACTGCTTCACACCGACGCCTCCAATCGTCCGGGGCGGATTTTTCCGGTAAGATTCAAGGATTCGCCCTATGGCTATCGACCCGGAGGCCCCTTCATGGACGATGTTGAGCAGCCGCTCCGAATAGCAGCCGTATTTCACATACATCTCATCGAGAAATTCGCCAACGGTCTGGCCCTGTTCCTTGAGGGCAGCCACAAGCTCGCAAAACATGATGACGGCGGCATTGGCATCTTTATCCCGCAACCGGTCGCTGGCCAGGTACCCATAGCTCTCCTCGCCCCCGAACACAAAATAGGTGCCATATTTCAAATGGAGGTCGAAAAGTTCCCGATGGCCAGTGGTATCGTAATCGATTTCCCGGCCCTCTTTCCGGAACAGATTTTCTTCGAGCGCGGCCTCAAAATCCGCCAGTTTATCACCGATAAATTTGAACCCGGTCAAGGTGTTGATCAATTTCAAACCATGAGCTTCGGCGATGGCCGCCTGTAGGGGAGTCGTCACAAAAGTCTTGATAATGGCGGCGCGTGCGGAGCCTTCGCGGGGCAGCCAACCCATTTCCTTCAGTTTACAAATTCGATACTCGGCCAGGACCGATCCGATCATGTTGCCAGTCAACAATTCCATTTTCCCGTGCCGGTTGAGGACGCCCACGCCCATGCGGTCCGCATCCGGATCGGTGGCGAGAACCAGATCGGCGCCAACCGCGATCGCTTTTTCAATCGCCTGCGAAAGGGCCTCGGCATTTTCCGGGTTGGGAGAGCGCACCGTGGGGAACCGGGGGTCCATAATTTCCTGGTCATCCACAGGCACAACCTCCACCCCGAAGCGCTTCATTAAAGGCGTCGCCATGATCCCTCCCGTGCCGTGAATCGGAGTAAAAACCACCTTTGGCCGCACCCGTTTCAGCAACGCCGGGTCGAGGACATTTTCCTCCAGCGCTTCGGCATAGGCGGTATCCACCTCCGGCCCCAAAGTGACAACGCCGTCGAGATTTTTCTCCAGATAGACGCCAGTTTCAACCAAATCCACGCGATTTACCTCGCCGATGATTCCCTCGGCATGAGGCGAAACGATCTGCCCCCCGTCACGGAAATAAACTTTATAGCCGTTGTCATGGGGCGGATTGTGGCTGGCGGTAATTACGATTCCGGCGGTCGCTCCAAGGTGGCGGACCGAGTAACTCAATTGGGGAGTCGAACGCGGCCCATCGAAGAGAAAGGCTTCCCCACCCAACTGCTGCCAGGTGGAAACAGTGAGCTCGCAAAAATGCCGGGAAAAATGCCGCACATCGTGAGCCACCACCAATTTGGGAGGGCCGTCATTGGTCGTGGCATCCCGCAGATAATTGTCACAATAGCGAAACAAACCAATGGTGGCCCGGACGACATTAAAATCGTTCATACAGGCGCTCCCCACGGCAGCGTGGGCGGGGGTTCCCCGAGGGGAAAGTTCGCCTTTCTCGGCGGCGGTTTGCAGCCTGGCAATTGTCCGCCCCCGCAGCCCGCCGGTGCCAAAGGCGAGGTTCTTGTAAAACCGGTCATTCAATTCCTCCCAGGCTTCTCCCTCAATCAATTCCCACAGGCTATTCCAGGCCCACTCGGGAAGAATCTCCCCGTCGATCCACAATTTCAGGTTGGCGACGGATTCAGGTAGTAATTGATTGTTGTCCGCAGCCGAATCAATTCTTTGCAAAATTTGTCTCATTCCAGATAAAAGCCCTCCACAATAGGCGGTTTTAGCGCAAGAGATTTCCACTTTTCCAGGAATGCTTTTTCGGAATCGGCAAAAAGTGGACTGATCTCGAATGAAATACCGGAAAGACCCGTTTCGTCGGTTTGAATGTCCACACCAGCCGCCTCCAGCCAACGAACCCACTGGCGCAGCATATCATCGCTGCAGGATTGCGCGGAATCGACACCTGTAGCATTTTTCACGGGGCTGAATTCCTCTTCCCGCAAGGTTTCAACAACCAATGGATTTTTGGCAAACCGCAGGGCATCGAAAACGAACATTTCAAACTTCACCCCGTTCGGAGATTGGGGGTTAACGGTAGCGCCCCCGGAATCAACACAGGCTACTTTTTTCTCCGCCCGGTGAAAAGGAAGACGGTAACTTGGGTCATCCCCACCGGCCCGCTGGGCAAATTCCCGCGAAATCAAATGTATGGCAATGCTACCCGCCAAGTAGCGCAATTGCCCGGAGCTCTCACGTTCCTGAGAAAGATTCACGGGCAGGTCGCTGTACTCGATGACCTCGAGTTGGTCTCCCCGCAGGCAAAACACACCCACTTTCTCGCCGGGGTCGGTCTTGCCCACCATCTTGCTGGACATCTCGGACTCGCGCTCAAGGTGGAAACCGATAAACGCCGGATCAAGCGGCATCAAAAGCGGATTATCCACCTGAAAATAGCTGATGATATCGATTCCCGCCTTTCGCATTATTTCCAACGCCCCGCTCCGCACAAGAGCCCTCAAAGAACCGCCATGCCCATCGGGGCTCATGGCAATAGCTCCCTGCGTCTCCAGAAGGATTTTGCCATCGAAATCCACTGCCGGCATACGGCCCTGCTTGAAAAAATGCACCCCATTTTCTTCTAAACCAAAAAATCCGTTTTCCCGGAAAAACACTATCGTTTGAATGTGGTTGGCCTCGCTCGTCATAATGAACCAAGGAATAGCCACCTTGTAATGCCGGGCAGTGGCCAGAATTTTCTCAGCAAAAACCCGAAACAGGGGTTTACCTCGCACCGGTGTTATCGGAAAAGTCCCCTTTGGCCCATCGAAGCCAAGCCGGGTCCCCTGCCCTCCGGCAACGGTAAACGCCGCCACCCTGCCAGCCCTGAGGGCTTCCGCGCCCTGCATTTCAGCCTCGGCCCAGACTGCCGTGTCACCCCTTTTTTTTGGCGACGCGATATATCGAGCGGGTTCGAGGTTTCCAGTTCCCAACCCAGCTTTCTTTTGGCCCTTGATATGCTCCAAAACCAAATTCTCCAACTCTTTCAAATCAACCTCGGAGGCCTGGTCGATCAGTCGGGAACGCTCCTCCGGTTCCAGTTCGTCAAAATAACGAAAGACATGGCCCTGCCCTGCCTTTTCAAATGCCTCCTGCAATGGGGAACGATCCGTCATTTCCAAAAATAATCTTTCATTCAGCCAATGAAACAATCCTAAAAGCATCAACTGTCGAAACGATTTCAGAAAATCCATTCGGTTTCACGTTGAACTCTACTCCGTATGGCTGTGTGATGGAAAACCAATTTCCCGCCTATGGTTTTTAAGTTCTCTAACCGATTAGAAAAATCCAACTGGTTCATTGCCAGGACCATCAAGGTGTTGTGGGTAAAAACCCGGGAAGCGGGACGCGACATATTACCCTTGTTTCTCGTCATCGCATTTTTCCAGATAGTGGTGATCCAACAGCCATTCCCAAACCTCGGAGAGGTGATTCTCGGTGCGATTATGGTGGTGGTCGGGCTCTTTTTCTTTCTCGAAGGACTCGATATGGGCCTCTTTCCGATCGGAGAAAGTATCGCGGAGGCCTTTGCCAAAAAAGGTAACATCGCCTGGCTGTTGGTGTTCAGTTTCTTACTCGGATTCTCCACCACTGTGGCCGAACCAGCGCTCATTGCG
This sequence comes from Opitutales bacterium, assembly GCA_021772515.1. GTDB lineage: Bacteria > Verrucomicrobiota > Verrucomicrobiia > Opitutales > UBA2987 > JAJFLU01. The sequence continues at coordinate 30,528 of JAJFLU010000050.1, read as the reverse complement.
ATCAGCGCCGAAGCTGCAAATGTGGCGGCGGATGCCGGATTTATCGACCGCAATGATTCGAGCTATTTGAACTATGCTCTGGGGTTGCGTTTGACGGTGGCTTTTTCGGTGGGTTTGGCGGTTGTTTTGGGGGTTCTCCGAATTCTGCTTGATTGGCCACTGCATTATTTAATGGCGGGTGGTTACACGGGGGTGATGATTATGACTTTTTTCGCGCCCCGCGAAATTATTGGCATCGCCTATGATTCGGGAGGTGTAACCACTTCCGCCGTTACCGTCCCGCTGGTGACTGCCCTGGGCGTAGGGCTCGCCATGTCGATTCGCCAACGCAACCCCCTTCTCCACGGCTTTGGTTTAATCGCCTTCGCCTCCCTTCTGCCAATTTTCTTCGTTCTCGCATACGGTATGATCGTTTTCAACCAATAGATTATGCGGCGATGATAAAAGAAATCACAGACATCGGGTATTCCCTGCTGATTTCCGGCCGCGACATGCTGCCCATCATTACGCTGATTCTGTTTTTTCAATTATTTTTCCTGCGCCAACCCATACCCAACAAAGGGCGCTTGGCACTGGGTTTACTATATTGTGCCATTGGCCTCGGATTGTTCCTCGCAGGGTTGAAAAGAGCCCTCTTTCCGATTGGAGAAATCATGGCCCGGCAATTGTCCTCCCCGGAGTTCGTTTTGGGCGCCGGCAGCCTCGCGGAAAATCCCGCCTGGTGGGCCTATGGGTGGATCTATGTGTTCGGAGCCTTGATTGGATACTCAACAACAATTGCCGAGCCGTCGCTTATCGCAATAGCAGTAAAGGCCGAAAAAGTATCGCAGGGAAACATCAATCAATGGGGGTTGAGAAATGCCGTAGCGCTCGGGGTTGCGGTGGGAATTGTCCTCGGCATACTTCGAATAATAACCGGCGCGCCCCTCATTTCTTTTATCGTGGTCGGTTATATAATTATTGTGATCCAGACATTTTTAACACCTCGATATATCGTCCCTCTGGCCTACGATTCTGGTGGGGTAACCACCTCCTTGGTCACTGTTCCGTTGATAGTGGCGATGGGCCTTGGGCTATCGAATACGATACCGGGGCGCAATCCTGTCCTCGATGGTTTTGGTATGGTTGCCTTTGCCAGCCTGTTCCCAATTATATCGGTCATGGCATATATTCAATGCGCACATGTGATGACCCTCTGGCGCTCAAAAAAATTTACGAAAGGAAAATTATGAAACTAAAACTAATTATCTGCATGGTAAAATCTGTGCTAACCGACAATATTGTAGATGGCGCCAAGGCCGTTGGCGCCACCGGGGCGACAATCATCAACGCAAGAGGGGTCGGTATCCATGAAGCCAAGACCTTTTTCGGACTCTCGCTGGATGCCCAAAGCGACGTCGTCCTTTTTCTGGTCGAGGAACATCTCGTGGACATAATCCTGAATGCGATTTACAAAGCTGGCAAGTTCAACGAACCGGGCACTGGTATTGCTTTTTCCTTCCCGGTAGATCGGGCGATCGGACTCGAAAGCCAGATGGAGGTTATGCAGCAAAAAGCCAGCGCCCAGGATAATGAAAATAGCGAAAGTTAAGAAGCTTCACCCAGCTCATTTAGCGACCAATCGAGGCTAGGACTCCGGGAATTCGGGAAATATCTCAACTTGCTCCCCCGCTTCGATTTCTATGTCTTCACCAAATGAAGATAGATTGTCGTTTAAAAAGATTTTTGTCACAACCGTTTCGCCGACCTCCGTGGCCCTCCATTCCCATTTGCCAATTTCAAGAAACTGCATTTCCGCGCCCTTTTCCCATGATAAACCAGCGCCTTCGCCCCGGACATAGGGAATGTTGCCGATACTCAGGTGAAGATTGACAATAAGCGACACCTCCTCCGCTTCCTCAAGGCTCCTCCTGACAGGTTCTTGTTTGTCGGGGTCAAAATCTTCATCGAAATCGAGGTCGAGTAAATCTGGTTGCGGTGCGGACTTTTTCTTGGCCGTCTTTTTCTTGATTTTAACTTCGGGAACAGGTTTCGGGGCAGCATCTAAAGTCTCCCCCTGTGACCTCAAAGTTTCTGCCAGTTCTTCGACCATTTTGGTTAACCGTTCCAAACCCGCTTCCGGTTGCGGAGCAGCAGTCTCCAACTCTCCAATCCGCTTTTCCAGCCGGTCGGGAAGTTCCTTCAATTCATTCAGGAAACCGGCCATGTCTTTGGCAACCCCTTCCAGTTTGGCCTGCATCTCCCCCTTGGTTTCCGATTTGGCAGCCTGATCAAATTTCTCCGCCAGACGGCTCAAATGGTCGGAATGTTTCTCCAGTTGGGGCACCAATTCGTCAAGTTTGGTGAAATTGGCGGCGCCTTGCTTGGCTTGACGCGTAAATACCTGTTGCAGCTCGGTCAGTTCCGCAACGATCCGTAATGAATTGCCGAATTGCTCGTCGGCGGCCGCCCTGAGCTGGTTTCGCTCCTGTTTCAGCCTCGAAAAATACTCGATCAGAAAAGGCAAAAGGAGAAATACCGGACCTGTTAAACCACTTATGATAACCCCCGACATGGCCGGAATGCTGTAGGGCTTCGGGGCAAAAACGATTATGGAAATGGCCACCGCAAGCAGGGACAGGTAGCCAAGAAAAAATGGCCACTTGGCTAATTCGGCTGATTCCTCCTGCTCCATGTGACTACGAGATAATTCGGTGGGTTATCTTTCCAGAGTCGGACGCTCCATAAATCCGGCCTTGCGGTAAACCTTCGACAATGTGCGGTTTGCACGTCTCTGCGCATCCGATGCTCCTTCCTGCAATACCTTGTTGAGAGTTTCCTTATCCTCCATCAAGGCATTGCATTTTTCCCGTATCGGTTCCAGATGGGCGATCACGGCGTCGGCCACAGCCGTTTTAAAGGTCGCATAACCCTGGCCCACGAATTCCTTTTCGAGATCACCCGCGCTGCGATCCGTTACCGCGCTCATTATATCGAGTAAATTCGATATTCCCGGTTTGTCCTCACGGGCCACGATTTCTTTTCCCGTATCGGTCACGGCGCTCATTATTTTCTTCCGCAGGATATTGGGGGGATCGAGGAGAAAAAGCACGCCGCTTTCATTGGCATCCGATTTGGACATTTTTTTGGTCGGATCCTGCAATGACATGACCCTGCCCCCCGATCCATGTTTATACGGCTCCGGAACTTTAAATGTCGGTGAATAGGTGTTGTTGAACTTTGCCGCGATATCCCGCGTGAGTTCCAGGTGCTGTTTCTGATCATCGCCAACCGGAACCAGATCGGCATTGTATAAAAGAATATCCGCCGCCATAAGAACCGGATAATAAAGAAGCCCGGCACCGATGGATCCGCTTTCTTTTCCCCGCGCCTTATCCTTGAATTGGGTCATGCGCTGAAGTTGTCCCATGGGGGTCAGGCAGCCCAAAACCCACGCCAATTCAGTGTGGCCGATGACATGGGACTGCACAAATATGCGGCATTTCGCGGGATCGAGCCCACAGGCGATATACTGGGCCAGACAGGTGAGGGTGTTTTTCCGCAGTTCCGCCGGAACATAGGGCGTCGTAATGGCATGGAGGTCAACGATTCCAAAATAGCATTGATAATCATCCAGAAGGGCGGCCCAATTCTTGATGGCCCCCAAATAATTGCCCAGATGAAGCTGCCCCGTGGGTTGGGCACAGGTGAGAATTACTGGTTTTTCCTTGGCCATAAATGTGGTTAAATAAAAGTCGCAATGCCGTTTTAAAATAGAAAAAGGCTTTGTTACTGAATCCCAGCCTACAATCAACCGTTTTTTAGGCAAATTCAAAAGCTTGCCCGAAATGGCTCGACCATGATAATGCCATACTCCGGCAAAAACCCGCCAAAAAATTCGTTAACCAAAATCCCCCATTACCCCATTATGAAAAAATTTGTCAAAGGAGACTTCGAGGGCCTCTTCGCCCTGGGCCTGGATAATATGCTCATGTTCATTCTCATGAGCAGCCTATGCCAGGGTTTTCTGGGATTTTCCGAGGATCTCTTTTACGGACGAATTTTACCGGCGGCAGCCATCGGTCTGATTATCGGTAATGTTTTCTACGCTCACCAAGCCCTCAAACTGGCCAAAAAAGAGGGGCGCAACGATGTCTGCGCCATTCCCTACGGGACCAGCCTGCTCACCATCATCGTTTACGTTTTTCTGATCATGTTTCCCACCCAGCAAAAAGCCCTCGCCGACGGGCTGCCCAAAGCGGAAGCGGATATTATCGCCTGGCACGCGGGACTCATAGCCTGCTTCGGCTCAGGATTTATTGAGTTTTTCGGTTCATTCGTGGCCCAGTACCTGCGGAGGGTAACGCCCCGCGCGGCCTTGCTCGTCGCCATCGGGGGGACCGGTCTGGCCTTCATCAGTATGGACTTCGTTTTTCGCGCCTACACCTATCCGATTATCGGTTTTACCACCTTGGCGCTGGTTTTCGTGTTTTATTTCGGAGGCGTTAAAAACAAACTGCGGCTGCCGGGAGGTTTTGTCGTGTTGGTGACGGGAACCGCGATTGCCTGGGCAATGTATGGAATGGGGCTGCCCACAGTGGTCCCGGCGGGTGCGATCAACACCGCCCAAATCGGTTTGAAAATTCCCATACCGGTCATCGGTGATCTGATGAAATCTTTCCGATACCTCATCGAGTTTCTACCCATTATCATTCCAATGGGTTTTATTTTACTGGTTTCATCCTTGCAGAATATCGAATCGGCGGCGGCGGCGGGAGATTCCTACAACCCCCGACCCTGTATGGCATTTAACGGCTTGGGGACTCTGGGAGCGGCATTTTTTGGATCGCCCTTCCCCACTTCGATTTTTTTGGGGCATCCCGGATATAAAAAGATGGGGGCCAGAGCCGGTTATTCCACCCTCAATGCCATCGTCTGGTCGATCATCTGTTTTACCGGCACGCTCAGTTTCGTCGTCTATCTCATTCCGGTGGAAGCGGGAATGGCCATCCTGATCTGGATTGGCATTGTCATGTGTTCACAATGCTTCCAGGCAACAGAGCGTAAACACGCCCCCGCCGTGGTGGTGGGGTTGATTCCCGCCATTGCTGCCTATGTGGCCTTGGCGGTCAAACACACCCTCGCCGTGGCAGGCGCTCAAATCGATCAGTCTCTTTTCCGCCCCGAAATCAACGATTCTTTCATCCAGATGCGGACTTTTTTCACCGATGGTATGTTTGCCCTCGGCCAAGGCTACATTTACACCTGCATGGTTTTGGCCGCGTCCACCGTCTGCATAATCGACCGCAGGTTCAACCACGCGGGAATATGGTTTCTGATCGGGGCCGCATTCTCCTTCATCGGTTTTACCAACACCTACATTTTCACCTATGCCGATGTCATCGGCCAACTCTCCATCAACTTTTCAAAATGGACAATGGGCTATCTCATCATGGCCCTGATCATGTTCCTCACCCCCTACCTGACAGTCCCCGTCGACGACGAAGATCCAACCACAAGCCCCGAATAATCAACAACAGGCCTTGGCGAAAACCCGGCAGCAGTTCTCAGGCCGAGAACTCTTTGCCCAGCCCCAGTTTCTGCAAACCGGTTCGGTAGGCGGTGGCCATGCGGTCCGAGCGGATATGAAATTCCTCGCTCAGATCGAGGGGCAGTTCCTCCGGTCGCTGATTTTCCACAATCGGTTTGTCTTCGGCCAAAATACCCCGCTCCCAATTGAGCAAATCTTCGGATGGAATATGGTGGTCGAAATTTCGAGCGATAAAAAAGAATATGCGTACCTTTTTCCGGGAAACCGGCACCGCGCTGTCGAAAATACCATGGGTCTGCCCTTCGCCATAACGGACATTCAGGCGGCAGGAAAATGGAAACGTGAGATCGTAAATCATCCAGCGCTGGATGGTGCCGTCGTCTCTATCACTTTTTAAAACAGAATGGTCTGGATTGCTGGCTTGATAGGGATATTCGGCATGAAACCCCTGCTCATTTTTTTCCACTTCGTAAAGGGGAACCTCGGGACATTCCCTGTTTCCAAATGTGCCGACATGTATCCAGGAAAAATGCCCCACATCGAGGAAATTTTCCACCTGCCTGCCTGCCGATGAATTCCACTCGACCGGGTCAATATGCAGGCGGCGAAAATCTTTATCCTCCGCTTCCGGCCAATCGGGCAGATCGGCTGCGGGTTGGCCCGAAAGGCATGTCCAGATAATCCCGTACCGCTCGACCGAAAGATAGGTTTGCAGGCATAATTTTTTGGGGACAGGCAAATCGGGTTGGGCGGGGACCAACGTGCAATCACCGTTCCGCCCATAGCGAAACCCATGATAGGCGCAAACCAGTTCGTCCCCTTCCTGCCAGCCAAGACTCAGGGGCGTTCCCCGGTGGACACAGAGGTTTTTCGCCACGACAACCTCTCCGCCGGTCGTTCGGTAGGCAATCAAATCTTCATCCAGAAGGATGCGGTTCAGCGGTTTATCCTGAATTTCCTCACTGAAGGCCAACGGATACCAGAAGTTGGCCAGCACCCGCCAATCCGATTCCTTGAAAGTGCAATTCCGGGGCAGAGTGACCGGTATCTCGGTGGGGGAGGAAACTTGCAGGCTCATAACGATTTTTCCCTTCTAATTGCTTTATTTCAAATTCGATTCGATGGCATCCAGTTGGGCCAGACAGGCGTCTTTTTCCGGGCTATCCCAGAGCGATACATTGAAACCGTTTCGGGCGATTTGCAATAGCTCTGTCTTGGTAAAATTCAAATCCTGATAGAGCGCGTAATATTCTTCGCTCAGGGTATTGCCAAAAAAGAAGGGGTCGTCCGAGTTGAGTGTTACGATGACCCCGGCGTCAAACAATTCGCGTATCGGGTGGGCGGACATTTCAGGAATGCCTTTGACCGCCAGTTTTACGTTACTGATCGGGCAAACATCCAAACCCACCTTTTCGCGGACTAATCGGGCAACCAATGCGGGATCTTCGACGGATCGCACGCCATGCTCTATACGGCTCACCTTCAATTCATCGATCATTCTTTCAACAAAATCGGAACCCATGAACTCACCCGCATGGGCTTTGTTGAACTTCCCTGCGGCGCGGGTGCGAGCCCAGATTTCCGGTGTCCAATCCTCTATCGGTAAATCTTCCGGTCCATGCAGATCGACACCGGCAAGCTCCTCCCAATTATGGCAATCGTCGATGGCTTCCTTGGTCAAACCCACATAGGCATCGTGCCCAATTCCCATAAAAACCCGAACCTCCATTCCTTTCGGCGCTCCTTCCTTGATTGCCCGAATAACGGTCGGGCCATCGTCCTCGATATATTCAAAAATTCCCGAATGGAAGCTGGTCTCCACATAGCGGACATTCTGCTCATGGCATTTACCCAAGATGATTTGGGCGGCCTCATAGTATTTTTCCGCCGAGGTGAATACCTCGCCCGCATACGACCGAAACATTTTCATGAACGTATCAAAACTGTCGTAGCGATAATCATCCGCCCAAAAGGGCGGCGGCGGAGAGACTTTGGAGGGGTCCACCCTGCGCAGCATCTCCACCGGACAGGCGCCCTCTATATGCAAATGCGTTTCAGTTTTTGGAAGGCTCTGGACAAAGTCCCGCAGTTCAGAATCAGCTTGATAGGGCATAATAAAATCAGTGTAGTCATTTCTCATTATTCGCCCTCCGTGGCAAGCAAATACAAACGCAAATAATTCACATAACGTTGACTACCAAGGGCAATTGTCATGGTTGATTCCATTTTTATTTACGATGATGGGTGGGTGAATCAATGAGTAAATTCAGCTATAAATGGTCCACATTGGGCGACCTGAATGCCTTTTTCGCCTTGTTTTTTGACAATGTCGTGAATCTCTTTGTGCTCTCGGAGATTCTCGTCAGTTTCGGTTTTCCGAGGGAATTCATATATACACGGATCATACCCGGCACTGCCTTGGGTGTGCTCATAGGAGACCTCGTTTACACCTGGCTGGCCTTCCGATTGGCCCGCAGGACCGGTCGTGACGACATTACCGCCATGCCGCTGGGAATCGACATGCCCTCGACCGTGGGGATCGCCATCATCGTATTGGGGCCGTCTTTTCTGGCCTTCAAGGAAATTTTTGGCGATGTCGAACAAGCCGCTCATTACGCCTGGTACACGGGAATCGGAACCATGCTTTGGATGGGTGTGATTAAATCGATTTGCGCCTTCCTCGGCCCCTATATTCAAAGGATGGTTCCCTCCGCGGGCATGGTTGGCTCGATAGCGGGAATCGGGTTGGTCTGGCTGGGCGCGCAGGGATTGATAGGGGTTTACGAACTGCCCTTTGTCGGGCTGCTTTCACTAGTCATCATCGTGTTCACCCTCATAGGGCATTTTGATTTTCCCCTGAAAATTCCGGGCGCTGCCGCCGCTGTCTTGGTGGGGACACTGGTTTACTACGGCATGGGCCTCACCGGCGCTCTCGAAGGAATGAACCTGGCTTTCAAAATACCTGGGTTGGAGGGTATCGGACTACATCTCCCATTACCACAGCCAGGAGGATTGAAGGCCATGTTCGGCGATTCCCTGAAGTTTCTGCCCATGGCCATTCCGCTTTCGTTTTTGGTCATCAGCGTCTCCATCAACATCGTGGAGGCGGCCAAATTGATGGGAGATTCCTACAGTGTGCGCAGCATTATCATAACGGACGCCCTGGCCACCTTCGCGGCGGGTATTTGCGGAGGAGTCGCCCAATCGACGCCCTATTTTGGGCATTCCGCCTACAAACGAATGGGCGGTAGAGCGAGCTACACACTGGCCGCAGGACTTGCGGTGGGATTGGGGGGGATGTTCGGCCTTATCGGTTTTTTTGTGGACTTGATTCCCGGACCGGCGGTCAAACCCATCCTGATTTTTATCGGTTTCGATATGATCCGCCTGACTTTCAATCTGACCCCACACCGGCATATCATGGCCGCCGTCTTTGCGATTGTTCCGTCGGTCCTGAATTTCACCTATGTCAAACTGAGGAGTCTCTACGGCTATATGCAGGACGCCTTTTCAACCCTCCAAATTGATTTGGAGAAGGCTGGAGGAGTAATGGAAAAAAGCGCTCCACTACTGCCGCAAAACGTGGATAGCCTCCTGCCCGCCCATTGGCTCGATGAATTTCTCATCCTCGGGACACTGGGCCAAGGCTTTATCCTGACCGCGATGATCTGGGGCTCTGCCGTCGCCTTTATTATCGACCGCCGTATTCACCGGGCGGCAGTGACTATGTTGCTGGCGGGGATTTTGTCCTTTTTCGGTTTCATCCATTCGGTTTTCCCGGCGGGAAACCTTTACCTGCCCTGGAATCTCCGCCTCGAAACAGGAAACGGACTCATAGAGCGCTCGCTGACGATCCCCTATGAGTTCGCCTCGGCCTACCTGCTTTGCGCGATCACCCTCCTTCTCATGTATTACTTTGGCACAGCCAAACACGGCCAAGGCCCCTCACAACACAACGAAATATAGTATGAACCGCTCAATTTGTGTCTATTGCTCATCCAGCGACACCGTGGATTATGTTTACAAGGAACAGGCGAAAAAGCTGGGCAGATTAATCGGCAGCCGTGGAGATCGCCTGGTTTTCGGGGGCGGCGATGTGGGCCTCATGGGTATTCTCGCTCACTCCGTGAAAGAGAGCGGGGGAAAAGTTTTGGCCATCATTCCCAAAAAGCTTCACCAACTCGGCATTGTCATTGATTTCGCCGATGAAACCATTGTCTCCAATGATATGAGGGATCGCAAGGGGTTCATGGACGAAAATGCGGACTCCTTTGTAGCTCTCCCAGGGGGAGTCGGAACCGCTGAGGAGATTCTGGAAGTCTTGAGCTTCAAATATTTGCGCTACCACTCTCGACCTATCGTTTTTATCAACACACTTGCTTTTTACGAACCACTTTTAAGGTTTTTCGACCGTATGTATAAAGATAATTTCGCAAAGCCAGCCGTGAAAAACCTGTACTCCGTTATCGACGACAGCGAGGAGCTATATCCCTACCTGGAAAACTACCGGGAACCTGACATCGGCGACAAAGGATTCCGGAAGATGAAACGTTGAAGGCGGGCGATGCTAATTCTTTGCCCCGGTGGTGGCCACTCCCTCGATAAAATATCGCTGTGTCGCAAAAAATAAGGCCAGCACGGGCAAAATGACCAATGTCGAGGCAGCCATCAGGTAATGCCATTCCGTCCCGCCTCCCTGGCTCTGGTATTCCTGAAGCCCTAGGGCGAGGGTAAAATCCTTGTTGTCCGTCAGATAAATCAACGGCCCCAGAAAATCGTTCCAGGTGTACATAAATTGAAAAAGGCCCACCACCAGCAGCGCCGGTTTTGCCAAGGGTAGAATTATTTGCCAGAAGATGCGAATCTCACTGCAGCCATCGATCCGCGCCGCCTCCGATAAATCTTTCGGGATTGTCATGAAAAACTGTCGCAGCAAAAACACATTGAAGGCGCCCGCGAAAAAAGCGGGAACCCATAACGGCTTAAATGTGCCAATCCACCCCAACGCCTTGAACAGACTGTAATGCGGAACCATTATGACCGGAAAGGGTATCATCATGGTGGCAAGGGCGAGGAGAAAAACCTTGTCGCGGCCCCTCCACTCGATACGCGAAAAACCGTAGGCCGCCAGGGCGCTGCTGAGCAGGGTTCCCGCAACCGTGATGACACAAAGGTAAAAGGTATTCCAGGCATAGAGCCAAAAGTCGCCCATTGCCTCTATCGCTTCCGTGTAGTTGTGCCACTGAATTTTTCCGGGAAACCACTTCATCGGCAGAAGCATGGTTTCATCGAGGGGTTTCAGGGAGGTCGAGACCATCCAGGCAAACGGCGCCAAGAACAAGAGTGCGCACAGACAAAGCCCCAGCCACACAGCCGCCCTCCTCAATCGCCTATTTCTCCTCGCAACACTCATGACCCCGCATAATAAACCCGGTTCGCCGATATTTTCGTCGCCAGGAGGGTTAATCCCAAAATAACGAGAAAAAGTATGAGCCCGATGGCGCAGGCATAGCCCATATTCCAGTAATCGAAGGCATTCTGGTAGATATAGGTTGAGATAAAAAGCAGCGAGCGGTCGGGCCCACCGATCCCATCCGGGCCATTGCCTCCACGCATCATTACATAGGGAACGGCAAACACCTGGAAAGCTCCAATCAAGGCCATGATGCTATTGAAATAAATGACGGGTGAGACAACCGGAATGGTGATATGCCGTGTCTTATGCCAGAAATTGGCCCCATCAATCTCCGCTGCCTCATAGAGATGCCGGGGGACATCCTGCAAACCGGCCAGGTAAATTACCACCGCGTTGCCGACACACCACAAACTGGCCAAAACCAGCCCCAGTTTCGCGTAAACGGCCTCCTGAAGCCAACTCGGCGGTTGAAAATCGGTTCCAATCCAGGCGTTCAGGAATGTGGCCAAGGGGGAAATCAGCGTGTTTACGAGCCCGAATTCCCCATTGAGCATCCATCGCCAGATAACCGCCAGACAGACCATCGGAACCAGCGAAGGTAGAAATATTACGGCCCGAAACACTCCCTTGCCCCGCAGATCGAAATTCAGCATAAGGGCCAGCGCGAACGAAACCAGAAACCCGAGCGGTATCAGCAAAGACGCGTAAACGATGGTATTGTAAAGCGATTTCCAAAACAGTTCGTCGAACACGAGATCGCCGTAATTTTGCCATCCAATAAAAACTGGTCGCGATAAAACGGAGTAATCGCAGAGGGAAAAATAGAGCGATGCCACAACCGGATATACACTCAAAAGTAGAAACCCGAATATCCACGGCCCGATAAAAAGAAGCCCGATCCTCAGGCGTTTGCCCTCCATTGCGGTCATAGCTCGTCCCACTCTTTCATACGCTGTTTCTCCACCCGCTTCCACCGTTTCGACTTCCGATCGAGCGCCTTTTGCTGCCTTTCCTGAACTTCCCTCAAAACCTCCTCGGCGGTTCCTTCGAGTAAGGACACCCGATTGGCGGCGGCAATCAGATCATCCCGGTATTCCGCCCATGTTGCCATATTTGGCGGAGATTTCGCTCCCGGGCTTTTCGCCAGTTCAATAAATACCTCGATATAGGGATTGGGGTGCTTCTTCACGAAACCGGGCGTGACTTCCTTGAACGGGCTGAATTTTCGGTGAGCCAGGCAGAGCTTTTCCATCACTTCGCGGCGGTTCACATAGCGGATAAACTCGAAAGCCTCGCGCGGATGGGCCGCTCCTTTCGGGATAACCAGCACATCGCTCTCGGCAATCGTAACCGACGCCCCGCTTTCCATTCCCGAACCCGGAAAGGGTGCCACCCCCCACTCAAAATCTTCGGGCGCATAGTTTTGAATGAAATTATACATCCACGGGCCTTGCAGAACCATTGCCACACGTCCTTGAAAAAAAGCGTTCTGGGGTGAGGCAAAATTTCCAAATCCATCCCGAAACGCCAATAAATCTTCCACCCCAAACCGGCGTGGGTAACTAGCAATCCACTGAAACGCGGCCAGGTTTTCCGGCGAATAGGCCGTCACTGTCTCCTCACCGTCCCACAGACTACCGCCAAACCACCGCCCCCATTGATGCACCCACCAACCCGGTTCCTGCGGCAGATGACCCATGATTTCAATCTTCCCCACCGGACTCCTTCGCAGCAATTGCTCATTAAAACGCTCCAACTCGGCAATCGTGCGTGGTGGTCGCTCCGGATCCAGCCCTGCCTCGCGAAATAATTTCTTGTTCCAGTGAAGCGCATTGGACGCCGGAGTTGTCGGCAATGCCCATAAATGCCCCCGATGCCGACACATTTGCCAGAAGATATCGATATAGTCGTCCGACCTGATCCCCGCCTCGCGCGCATATTTATCGAGTGGCAGCAAGGCTCCGTTCTCCACATAAACAGGCAGAATCCAGGAGAATAAACCGGCTACATCGGGCGGGTTTCCACCGGCCGTCGCGAGCATGAGCTTTCGGTCGATCTTGCTGACTTTCAAAAAGTTCACAAATATTCGATCCTGGGAATCATTGAAGTCATCGACCACTTCCCGCATGGCCCGCCCTTCAAATCCCGACCACTTTTCCCAATAGTTGATGACCACTTTATCTGAATCTTCTTTTTGCGAAGAAAAGCAGCCTACACAACCGGTCAGCAAAACCAAAAACACGAAAAGACCCGCGAAAACCTTTGCGCAAAACATTCCCAATTTCCTCTGAGCCGATCTCATCACTTTTGACAGGGTAGCCATCCGCACGATCATAGCCAACACCGAAACAGACGCAAAACCACTCACATGAATCCTCCCCGGCACACGGCGATTACTATACTGATACCGTATCACTTCCTCAACCATCATCCCGCACGCTGAAGGTGTGCAATTCGTCAGCCCCGCTACGTATCGATTTAGCGTAGATTCTATCGGCTCAATGATCCCCCCGCACGCTGATGGCGCTCAATCAAGCGTTCCGCAACCCAAATCCCCCCCGCACGCTGATGGCGCTCAATCAAGCGTTCCGCAACCCAAATTACCTCACACACTGAAGGTGTGTAATTCGTCAGCCCCGGGTGAGGTGAAACCCGGGGATTCCCTCAACCCCCAAACCAAAGCACGCTGAAAATATGCAATCCAACGTTCCCACAACCAAACTTCCCCAGCACACTGAAGGTGTGCAATTCGTCAGCCCCGGGTGAGGTAAAACCCGGGGACACCCCCGCAACCTCCAAACTCAAGCACACTGAAGGTGTGCAATTCCCTACCAATAACACAGAAATTCCAAAAAAATCATCTAAATCTATTGATCCCTATCCGTGAGAATCCGTGGTCAAAAAGATATTCTTCCCTCTCCCATACAAAAACCTGCGTTTATCTGCGAAATATGCGGTTAAAACCCATAGTGCAGTCAGTGTCGGAGCGACAAACTTAAGCCAGTCGCATGCCTAACCAACCAGCTTTGAGGATCGCCGACAACGAACCTGGTTGCGCTGGGGACAAGCACATGGAGGAGAGGAGGATCCTGTGTTGGCATGTCTTGATGAAAATAGTAGGGCAGGTGCGTCAAGGAGCAACCACCCCGAGAAGCTGACATCAAGGCCAAAAATAAACTATAAGTTGGCATGAACCATGCTAATGGTGATCCCGCTATTATTTCATTAGGATGTCACCACGGAATCTTACCTCTGTACCACGGATTCTCGACTGGCCGCGCCCGCCATGATATTTGATATTTTTCTAGAATTGCTTCGCATCCCAAAGTCTTGAATCTAATTGAATTTTTGAAACAATGGGGTTTACACTGCGACCCAAAGGCGGCCCATTACTTGAATCTAATTCTCGATTGTGTATTCGGGCCAGTTAATTTCCGGAATGAGATTATTTGGCAACGAACGTTATCCAAGGGTTTAATCTCAAAACGACATGCCAGAAATCATGATGTAACATCTTCCTCTCAGAAAAGCGAGAATGCCACCTGGAATTCAAATGAAACATTTGTCCCATAAAAAGCCTATTTGCATTACAGACCAATATACTGTATCAATTTGATACTTTTTATTGGCACGGAAGATGCCTTATTAGTCGAGTAATAGAGAGCAAAAAATACAATTGACACCGATGGGAACATAAAAACAAATGCAGCACTTGATCACTTACTTTATCTGTTTTTCAATTTTAATGGTCACGTCCACCAGCCAGGCCGTGTATTTCTCAGATACACCTTCTATTAATATTGACTCTAACTCTGACCCAGAAAAAATCATCAATACAAATGACTACCCATGGAGAACTGTCGGAGGACTGAGTTTATCTAAGACTGATCGTTATGGTTGCACTGTGGTTTTAGTCGGCCCCGACTTAGCTTTGAACAATGGTCACTGCCCTATCAACAAAGAAACTGGAAAACTTAGGAGTGAGAGTTTCTATGTCAGTTTTAACCCAAAGGGAAAACGCTATAATACCGATTCATCATTAATGGGTCCTCGCTTTAAAGTTACAGAGGTCATAGAGACTTCTGGCACGTGGAAGACATCTTCAGAAGGTGGAGATAAATCGAATTGGAAAAAAGAGAACGATTGGGTCCTCATGCGCATTGAAAAACCTATTGGCTACAAGCTTGGCTGGATGGGCATTATCAATTCAAAAGGTGAAATTTTGCCAGGCTTTGAAGGAGAATCATCTAAAAGCAAACCCAATTTTTCTGCAGAAGACCTTTGTACAAGTGAAACCAGCCCTTACCCGATGTTTGCCAAAGAACAAGAAAAAGTGGGCAAAGACCGCTGGGCCTACCCCATTAGTAATGACGATGATTATGATAGACTGCCCAAGTTCTGCCAACTGGGCTTTCCTCAAAACTACCCTGGATATGACTCGGATGAAATCAAACACGATATGATTCTCAGTCACTCATGCCACAATAGAGGGACTTTGGAGAATGTCTTCGCCACTTCCTGTGGGAACTCCGAAGGAGGGTCTGGCTCACCTATGTTTTATATTCATCCTCATTACGGCCCCCTCATGGTTGGCTTAGCAAACAGCACTACTAAAGAAAGAACAAAGACCCCTGGGCCCTTTGTTCTTGGTGAAGATTCAAACGATAACAACGCTCATTATACTACTGCTGTCAAATCTGACCAGTTCTTTGAGCAAGTGAAAAACGCTCGCAAGGCCAATGAATTCAATCTTCGGTTAACTTATGATGCTGACTCAGACTCTAGGCTAAATCGGTTGAGTGAGCTTAAAGAACCTGAAGACCAATCCAGATTATCTAGATGAAAAGACAAAAGGTAAATACCGATACAAGGATTCAGATGGTAGAATTTATAGGTAAGACAGTCTGATTAATCCAAACCCGAATCGACCGAACCTTACATACGAATTTCTAGGTATTACTCGTGTTTGGCGATGGACAAAGGAAAGAATGAAAAAGGCCTTTGAAGATGGACTTGTAATACAAACAAATCCAGGAACCGTCCCACAGGACAAACGTTGCTTAGATGAACAAAGAGGGAAGCCAATCAATGACGTATGGACAGATATCCCACCATGACGGAGAAAAGGGATTATTACTTGATTCCTGACTCACAAGACTAAAATGATTGCATAATCTCGCTATGGCAAGAAATTTGCGATTCGAGCCTCCGGGATCTGTCTATCATGCCCACAACCAAGAGTTCAAAAAATATATTATAAATAGTTACACCTTCTTCTCCACCTGTTTGCGGTCCATAACCGGACCGAGCAGACCCGACCCGACGGCCGGGCAGGAGTTTCCCCTGTGATTCTTCTCATAATCATTTTAAGGAGCATATTTGGAAAATGTCAGTTGCGCTACGAATCGGCATCATATACATACCGCCAAAGCCTGTCCGAAGTCAAGTTGCCATCCGTGAAGGGGTATCCCTAAAAATTATATCGCAGGCCGATTGTGGCTAATCGTGGAGCCCCAATTGTTACCAATCCGTTGGAGGATTTTCCGGTTTCAAATTTGGTATCCAGCAGGTTTTCGATAGCCGCAAAAAATTGCGTATCCTTTCTCATTTGATACGACAATGACCAATCCATCACCGTAAAAGCGCCCAACCGCTCCTCGTTTCGGTTTTCCTCGAACTGATTTCCCGTAAATCTGACTTGCCATGAACTTCGCCATTTCGGTGCGGGGCTCCAATCGATCGCAAAATGGAGAATATGCTCGGGGGTTTGGGCTAATCTTTTGCCCTCCAAATTCGACTGCTCAAGACTTTCCTCAATAGTCGCGTCCGAATATAGATAACCCGCCGAAATTCGCCAGTTTTCCTTTATTTTGAACTCTCCTTTAAATTCAAATCCGGCCACTCGAACGTCATCAAGATTACGCCGCTGACGACAGGAGCCCCCCGAGGGAACAAACCCGCAGGGCTCGATCAATCCCGGTCCGGGAGTAAGAAAAACATTGGCCACCGCATCCCGCAAATAGTTGGCGAAAACATTGACCCTCAGCATCGCCGATTCCGTCGGAGTCCACTCCATTCCGACTTCAACCCCGTAAAGCCGCTCGGTCGATAAAAATGGATTCGCCTCAGTGATATCATTTCTAACCCGAAACGGGCGATAAAGTTCATTCAGGGTCGGCGCTCGAAATCCGCTGTATGCCGAAATAAAAACCCGTTTCTCACCGGCAATATCGGCATTGAGTCCGATCCTGAAATTCCCCACCCAATCGTCCCGATCATCGAATTTTTCATCCCGCAGAATCTCCTCGGTGACCCTGTCTTTTTCCAGGCGAACCCCATTTTTGTCGGTAAAATAGTCCAAACGCCCACCGGCATGAAGCCTCAGCGCGTGATTTATCTCCCAAACGTCTTCAACAAACACCCCGAAAAAGGCCTGCTCCCCACCCGCTTCACGCTCCTTCTGAAATGCGCCCTCAACGAATCGGAACCGCTCGCGTGTTTCGCCTTCCACCCACCGACTGTCCACTCCCGCCAGCAGTTGATGCCCCTTGGGCGCTGAAAATGAAACCACCAAACTCCCTCCCCAAGCTTCCGCCGGAACATCGAATTGCTGCAAAGCCGGTTGCTCCGAACTACGGTCTTCCGTCGTCGAACTGAACAGATTTCGAAAAGTTCTTTGTTGATAATAAAACTGCGCCCGCCACCGAATTGTATCATCGGTTTCGCCCCCGGATAAACTAACGCTGGCATCATAACCCTCGGTATCGTTGCCCGTTAAAATAGTCCCGTTTCCTCGCTTTTCATAAAACCGGGCCGCCCTGACCGCAAGCGACTGTCCCCCACTCGATTTCCACTTGAAACCGCCCTCGACGACCTCGGATTTGGAATACGCATTGGTATCCACAAGGCCCCGTTGATCTTCGCGCAAAACCGGATAGCCGTCTGTCGAAAATCGGTTAGCATTCAAGAAAAATTCGAGATCCCCAACCGTATTGTTTCCCGAGAAAAAAACCTCACTGGTTCCATGACTGCCGCCCGATATTTCAAGCTCGGCAGAATCTCCCGGCGAGTCCCTCGAAAATACCTGGATGATCCCCCCAAGGGCCGAATTTCCCCACGGTCCGGCCCCGCCACCGCTTTGGATTTCCACCCCCTCGATTCCCGCCAGCGATAGCCGATTCCAGTAAACCCAGCCCCCGAAAGGATCGTTGAGAGGCAGTCCATCCCGCAAAACAAGCGTTCTCCCGGCCCCATTTGGCCCCAAATTTCTCAGGCTGACACCCTGGGTCGTGGGATGCGCCACCCGACTGCTATTACGCCGGAAAAGACTGAACCCTGAAACCTGCTTCAACACCTCGTCTAGCCGCCGCGCGGGAGCCTGGTTTATCGCCTCTCGGCCCAGAACTACCACCGGATACGGGCTTTCGTTGAGGACATCCGAAAACCTCCGCCCCACCGTCACCATTTCAGGCAATTCAACTACGACCGCGCCATAAGAACTGGGCAACAAGTGCAAAAAAGCGGCCCCCCCCATTAAAATCCAAAAAAAACGCCACGCCGACATGCACCCAAGAGGAGGGATTCCAAATCCAAAGTCCATTCCAAAAATTGGCACATCAATAGTTTATTTTTTGCTACAGAGGTAAATTAATATTCAAGCGTTTGGGATTTGGGCGGCCTTCTCCAGGCCTAGCTCGCGGATACTTTCCTCTCTCATTTTGTATTTTTTAACCTTTCCACTAACGGTCATGGGAAAGCTTTCGACAAATTTAATATACTTGGGAACTTTGTAGTGGGCGATGCTGGCGCGGCAATATTTCTGTATTTCCTCAACGTTAGTGGCCTCTCCGTTGCGAAGTTTAATCCATGCCATAACCACTTCTCCATACTTGGCGTCGGGAAGCCCGATGACATGGGCCTCACAGACGCCGTGATGCGTCAGGAGAAATTCCTCAATTTCGCGCGGATAAACATTTTCCCCACCACGCACGATCATGTCCTTGATCCGGCCCACGATATTGACGTACTTCTCCTCGTCCATCACTCCCAAATCCCCGCTATGCATCCATCCGTTGGCATCGATGGCCCGTCGCGTGGCGTCCTCGTTATTCCAGTATCCGAGCATAACGTTGTAACCGCGTGTGCATAATTCACCGGGCTGGCCTATCGAAACCGTTCTTCCAGTGGCCCGGTCGATGATCTTTACCTCTTGATGCGGATGGACTTGCCCCACCGTTCCAACCTGATTTTCCAACGGTGTGTCGGGTCGTGTTTGGAGGCTAACCGGGCTGGTTTCGGTCATCCCGTAGGCGATTTCGACCTCACTCATATGCATCTCGGTTTTTACCCGCTTCATTATCTCGACCGGACAGGGTGCGCCCGCCATGATACCCGTCCGCATACTGCTCATGTCATACTTCGAAAATTCGGGATGCTCAAGTTCGGCAATAAACATCGTCGGGACGCCGAAAACGGCCGTCGCCCTCTCCGCTTCGATCGCCTTGAGAACGGAGAGCGGATCAAACCCGGCGCTCGGATAAATCAAGGTGGCCCCGTGCGTAATACATCCGAGATTGGCCATGACCATGCCGAAACAATGGTAAAGGGGCACGGGAACAACAAGACGGTCTCGTTGCGTGAACCGCATCGTTCGAGCCGTAAAGTAACCATTGTTGATTATGTTATGATGAGTCAGCGTTGCCCCCTTGGGTGAACCTGTGGTACCGCTGGTGAATTGTATATTTATAGGATCATCGCAATCGAGTTCGCGCTGCCGTTCTAGCAATTCTTGGTCGGTTACTTTTTCACTATGAGCAAGAAATTGCGGCCACGACCATACGCCAACAGAAGATTCACTGTCGTGACGAACAACAATTTTTAAAGCAGGCAGTTTTTCAGACTTCAGGCACCCCGGTTGACAATTTTTCAATTCGGGCGCGAGTTCATAGAGCATATTAAGGTAATCGGAGCTTTTAAATTTAGGCATCGTTATGAGAGCCGCGCAACCGGATTGCTTCAATGTAAACTCCAGCTCATGGACGCGATAGCTGGGATTAATATTCACCAAAATCGCGCCAATCTTGCTGGTGGCAAACTGCGTTATGGTCCACTCGACGAAGTTGGCCGAGAGAATCCCAACCCGGTCTTGTTTTTCAATACCAACGGCCATCAAAGCCCTCGCGCAGAGGTCAACCTGCTCCTGCAATTCGCGATAGGTGTAACGAATGCCCTGGTGGCACGAGATGAGAGCCTCATTATCAGGATAGGTTTCGACCATGCGATCAAACATATCACCGATGGTAACACCGAGTAACGGCTCATCGCTCACACCGCAGGTATAACTCAAACTTCTATCCGCCATGAGATCTTACCACGGTAATTCCTCGCCGGTCCACTGGTAGAATTTTCCGCTATTACCAAGGGAGGCATTTTCAAATATTTTAATCATCCCGGCGACGACTTCCACGGGAGAGTTGGGGGCTTCCTCGCCTCCCATATCGGTGCTCGCCCATCCGGGGCTTTGCAAAAGCACTATAATTCCATCGCCCTTTAGTTGGATGGAGAGCATTTTACCAATCATATTAAGCGCCGCCTTACTAGCATTGTAGCAAAAGGAACCCGCGACTCCCAACTCCTCCTGTTTTGAAGTTGAACCGAGAAAGGAAGTGATATTTGCAACCAGAGGCCGTTGGCTTTTTTTCAACATAGGAAGAAAAGCGCGGGTAACGATGAGCGGAGCGGCCGCATTGGTCCGGTAAACTGAAGTCATCAGATCCAAAGTGGTATCTTCGATGTCCTCCCAACGCCCCACACCGGCATTGTTGATGAGAGTGTCGATAACATCAATCTGCCCACCAAGGACATCAGCCGCTTTAATAATATCGTTTTCGTTGGAAACATCGAGAGAGATAATACTAAGCAGTTCACCATAACGGGATTCCAATTCCCTCAAAGCCACGGCCTTTGCCGGTTGGCGGCAGGTAGCGATAACCCTTTGTCCCGCCTCAAGATATTGGCGAGTAAATTCAAAACCCAGCCCCCTGTTGGCCCCCGTAATTAAAATCGTTCTCATAATGCTTCCCTGTTGTTAAAACCTATCTCACTCAACCATACCCAAGGCATCCGCGGATTCAAATACAAAAACCCGAGCGTAAATACAGCGCCGAGTATTATTACCTGCAACCGACCGACCGCCCCACATCCCACCTTATATTAAATTATTTGCCCTTGCTGCGGTGGATCGCAAATCCGTGAAGCACCGTTTTTTGGGGGGGTTGGGGGGCTCGAATGCCTTGGTTTTGTGTGTTTTCGGGGCATTTTTCGTACTAATTATTATTAATTTTCGGTTTTTTAGCGAACGCAGCCAACGCAGCCAACGCAGTCATTGTGGTTTATTGTTTTTTTGATATAATAGGGGCATGAGCAAATTTGACAATAAATCAGACAACGGCAGACCCGAATTCCCAGTCCTGGCGGAATCCGGTTTGGGGTTGATGCGCTTGGCGGAATCTGTCTTTCTGCCTCTTCGGTTTGATGATTTTGCTAAAAAGACTGGTTGCACAGAAATAGAGGAAGACAATGAGGATGAGGACGATGAAGAGTTTACGCTTAATTTTTACGCGCGATTCCCGTCTGAGCGCTTCTGTGAAGCTTGACGAAAATTTTATTATCCATGAACGAACAAAAGAATCTATTTGAAAAGGTGTGGGATGCCCACGATGCGGGGCGGCTGTCCAGTGGTCGCACACAGTTGATTATTGGGACGCATCTCATTCATGAGGTGACGAGTCCGCAGGCGTTTGGGATGCTGAGGGATCTCGGGTTGGCCGTGCGCTGCCCCCATCGGACTTTCGCCACGGTTGACCATATTGTGCCGACCAATGAGCGGGAGGAACCGTTCAGCGATCCTTTGGCGGATGAGATGATCCGCGAGTTGCGGCGCAATTGCAAAGATTACGGCATCACCTTTTTCGATCTGCCCTCGGGCAAACAGGGGATCGTCCATATCGTGGGGCCGGAATTGGGCATCACACAGCCGGGAACGACGATTGCCTGCGGTGATTCGCATACCTCGACCCACGGAGCCTTCGGGGCAATCGCTTTCGGCATCGGAACCACGCAGGTGCGTGATGTGCTGGCCGCGCAATCCATCGCCATGGACAAGCTGAAGGTGCGGCGGATCAATGTAAATGGCCGGCTATCCCCCGGTGTTTATGCCAAGGATGTGATTTTACACATCATCCGCACCCTCGGGGTGAAGGGCGGGATCGGCTACGCCTACGAATATGGGGGCGAGGTTTTTGACCGCTTCACGATGGAGGAGCGCATGACGGTGTGTAATATGTCGATCGAGGGGGCGGCCCGCTGCGGCTACGTAAACCCCGATGCGACGACTTTTGAATACCTGAAAGGACGGCCCTATTGTCCTTCAGGGCAGGAATGGGAGGAGGCGGTCAGCCGCTGGAGTTCTTTTGCCTCCGATGCGGATTGCTCGTATGACGATTTGGTTGAAATCGATGCCGCCGATATCGCCCCGACCGTGACTTGGGGGATCAACCCGGGGCAGGCGGTATTTATCAATGAGAACATCCCGGACCCGGAAAAGCTGTCAGCCGGAGAGAGGGAAACGGCGCGGGAAGCCATTGCTCACATGGCATTGACCCCCGGAGCGCCCATCATCGGGACGCCCATTGATGTGGCCTTTATCGGCAGTTGCACCAATGGCCGTCTTTCGGATCTTCAGGAGGCGGCACACTATTTGAAAGGCCGCCGCGTGGCCCCCGGAGTGAAGGCAATCGTGGTGCCCGGGTCGCAAATCGTGAGCGCAATCGCCGAAAAACAAGGTTTGGACGAAATTTATCGCGAGGCGGGGTTCGAGTGGAGGGGGGCAGGCTGCTCGATGTGCCTGGCCATGAATCCGGATAAATTGGTGGGTGATCAACTCTGCGCCAGCACCAGCAATCGCAATTTCAAAGGCAGGCAGGGCAGCCCCACGGGGCGCACCATGCTGATGAGCCCGCTAATGGTCGCGGCGGCGGCGGTTACCGGTGAAATTTGCGATGCCCGGGAGGTTTTCGGAGTGGAAACTGCCGCTTCCCAATGAGAACTAAACTCCAACTTCTCAACCACGGATTTCACAGATTAACACGGATAAAAAAACAGAACCCAAGGAATCATCGATTCTTTATTAACATCGAATTATTCAAACTTACTTTATTAGAATAAAAAATAAAATGGCCTTAACGAAAATCACTAACATCACCGGAAGGGGCATCTACCTGCCGGGCGACGATGTCGATACGGACCGCATCATACCGGCCCGATACCTCAAATGCGTCACCTTCGATGGGTTGGGAGAGTACGCCTTTTTCGACGAGCGCTTCGACACCGAAGGTTCGGCCAAACTACACCCCATGAACGAGGCGCGTTTCGGGGGAGCCTCAATCCTGTTGGCGGGATCCAATTTCGGTTGCGGAAGCTCTCGGGAACACGCTCCACAGTCTCTCTACCGCTACGGAATACGAGCCGTCCTGGCAGTGAGTTTCGCGGAAATATTTTTTGGAAACTCGATACAATTGGGGATGCCCTGCCTGACATTGGAGAGACAGGATATCGAAAAAATCGCCGCAATTATCGAACAAAACCCCGCAACACCGGTTCAAATAGATATCGCTGCAACCAAGATAACCTGTGGAGGAGAAATTTTTAAGGCCGGACTGCCGGAGGGTTCGCGCTCGGGCCTGGTTGATGGCCGGTGGGATCCCATTGCCGAGCTGTTGGAAAATAACGAGAATGTTGACAGGGTGATGCGTGCCCTGCCTTATATGGATTTAAGGAAATGATAAATCTGATTGAAGGCGCGGGTATTTTTATTTGGCCATTGGGGCTTTGCTCCTTTTTCGGCGTATTTATCATCGTGGAAAGGGTTTATGCCCTCATGCCGGGCAAGATCATGCCCCAGCATATTGTCGACAGTTTGATCGAAGGGAAAATCCCCGATATAAAAGACGATTCTGTGGGAGGCCGCATTTTGCAGTTTTATTTGAAAAACAAGCCGGAGGCCGACCAGATGAAGGCGTTTGCCCGCCTGGAAGTCACCCGGATGGAGCGAGGGCTGTTTATTCTGGAAATTGTGGTCTCGGCGGCCCCGCTTATCGGTTTGCTCGGCACGGTGACCGGGCTGGTCAAGGTATTTGCCAATATTTCGATCGAAACCGGAATGCCCGACCCGGGGACTTTCATCGAGGGTATCGCCCTGGCCCTGACCACTACCATGATAGGGCTCGCCATCGCCATACCTGCTCTTGTCGGCAACCACATCCTGATTCGGCGGATCGATACCTTGGCAGCCCGGCTCAGTGTAGGGGTCGAGCGTTTGATGTATCTGGGCAAACAAACCGAAGAAGAACGAGAAGAAGAGGAATGAGCCTTGTCATACGGCCCCATCGGCGGAAGCCCGAGATAAACATCGTGCCTCTGGTTGATGTGCTCATCGTTCTAATTTTCTTCTTTCTGGTGTCGATGCAGTTTCGCAATCTTACCACCCTCAATCTGGTCCTGCCCAAGATCGAGACGGCTGGGAAAAACACAAAAATCGAGCAAATCGAAATCGCCGTGGATGCCGAGGGTCTCTTCTACTTCAACGGCAATCAAGTGAGCAAAGAGGCGTTGAAAGCGGCGGTCGAAATTCAGTCAAAAATCGACAGTGAAGTGCCCGTCCTGGTGGTGGCCGATGAGGATACCTTCCTCAAGAGCGTCACCTTTATCATGGATGTCTGCCGTGAGGCCGGGTTGGATAAAATCCGCCTGCAATCCCGTTGACGGCTGGCGGGACTTAATCAGTCGTCGAATTCCAAAACCGGATCGAGATCCGCTCCGTAATCCACCCCCTCGATACCAAATCCGAATAGCTTCAAAAATTCCTGCCGGTAGCCGGTGTAATCCGAGATTTCGTCGAGATTTTCCGTATTGACCTGAACCCATAATGATTTGGCCGCCTCCTGCACCTCGGGGAGCATTTCAAGATCGTCCAGACGCATCCGGCCCGACTCGTCAAAAACCGGCTCGGCTCCGTTGAATAAATGCTCATCGTAAAGACGGTAAATTTGCTCGATGCAACCCTCATGGGTGCCGTTTTGCCGCATTACTTTGTAAAGAATAGAAATATACAGCGGGACCACCGGGATGGCCGAACTGGCCTGGGTGACGACCGCTTTGTTGACCGATATGAAAGCCTGACCTCCTTTGGGGCGCAGGAGGGCGTCTATCTTCCGGGCCGAATTTTCGAGGTGCTCTTTGGCCCCGCCGATGGTGCCATTTTTGTAAACGGGCCAGGTGACTTCGGGACCGATATAGGAATAGGCGATCGTGGTCGCTCCCTCGACCAAAACTTCCGCCTCGGTCAGCGCGTCGATCCACATCTCCCAATCCTCACCGCCCATGACCCTTTTGGTGGCTTCGACTTCCTCCTCGCTGGCGGGTTCGATTGACACATCGCTGACTAAATTATTGTCCGTATCGAGTGTTTTCGCCTCGAATGACCGACCGACCGGCTTGAGAACCGCGCGAAAGGTCTCCCCCGTTTTGGGGTGGGTGCGACGGGGTGAAGCCAGGCTATAAATGACCAAATCGACCTTGCCGGGGCCGTTTTTAATCAGGTCGATGGTCTGCTCCTTAATTTCGTCGGAAAAGGCATCGCCATTTATGCTCCGGGCATAGAGTCCGGCCTCATGGGCCTGCCTTTCGAAAGCCACCGAGTTATACCAGCCCGCAGTCGCCGGCCTGCCTTTGGTGGATGGCCGCTCGAAAAACACCCCGATCGTGCCCGCTCCACAGCCGAAGGCGCTCACGATGCGTGTCGAGAGTCCGTAGCCGGTAGAAGCGCCGATTATGAGCACATTCTTGGGTCCCGACTCGATAGTCCCATTTGAACGCACGTAGTCAATTTGCTCCTGCACATGGGCGGCGCAACCTTCCGGATGGGCCGTAATACAGACATATCCCCTGATTTTCGGTTTAATGATCATAATAGTTTTGCAATAAATTTTGAAGCGACAGGCTAGGCGAACTTCCCAGCAATTCAATGGAAAAAGATTCTTGCCTCCATTTGTCCTAAAAGCGACATTCGCCCAGGTAACTCAATGGTTTTCTTTTGCCAGAGTTCCTCACCCCATGAAATCCTCGATTGCCAACCCCTTGAAGTGGAAATTTCACTGGCAAATACTTGCCGCCCTTTTCATTGCCGCGATCTGCGGAGCTGGTCTCAACGGGGTCGCTGCCGTCGAGGGTTCGTTTGCCGACGGGTTTTTGGCAACCTGCGGATTCCTGGGCGATCTTTTCATGAATGCGCTCAAGATGATTGTCGTCCCGCTCATTGTCTCATCTATCATCAGCGGGATAATGAGTCTGGGTTCGGACCGCAATTTCGGGCGCATGGGCCTGAAAATTTTGGGCTATTATTCCCTCACGGGACTTGTCGCGATCTGCGTCGGACTGCTTGCCGTCAATATCATCAGACCGGGGGTGGTCGATCTTGAGACGGCCGAAAAAATCATTGGGCAGTCGGAGGTATCGAATACTTTTAAAGCAAAGTTTGAAGGACGAAGCAGCGGCGAAATAGTGGGCGTTTTCAAACGAATGCTCCCGCCCAATATTTTCAAAGCCGCCACGGACAACGGCCAATTGCTCGGGCTGATTACCTTTTGCCTCTTTTTCGGTTATTTTATCGGAAAGCTTCCCGCCCGGCAGCGGGAATTTCAAAAAGACCTCTGGGAGAGCGTCCAGGGGGTCATGATGCGGGTGACGGATTTAATCATTCGATTTGCCCCCATAGGGGTGTTCGGGCTGGTTACCCCGGTGATCGCGCGAACCGGGTTCGATGTTTTTCAACCCCTAGTCTGGTTTCTCGTCACGGTCGTCCTGTCTCTGGGATTCCACCTGTTTATCACTTTGGGGTTGTTGTTGAAATTTGTCGGTAAAATCAAGCCGTTCACTCATTTTAAAACAATGGCCCCCGTCTTGCTGACAGCGTTTTCGACCTCTTCCTCGGCCTCGACCCTGCCGGTGACACTCGAAACGGTGGAAAAAGACGCCGGTGTTTCCAACCGCACGGCCAGTTTCACCTTGCCCCTTGGCGCCACCGTGAACATGGACGGGACCGCTCTCTATGAATGCGTGGTGGTGATATTCATCGCCCAATTCTATGGCGTGGTGCATGGCTTCGAAATCGGTTTCGCCCAGCAGTTCACCGTCGTTTTACTCGCCCTGTTGACCTCGATTGGGGTGGCCGGAATACCCTCGGCAAGTTTGGTCGCCATCACAGTCATCCTCGGGGTGGTGGGATTGCCTTTGGAGGCCGTTGGGCTGGTCTGGGTAACGGATCGCGTGCTCGATATGTGCCGGACCGCGGTAAATGTTTACAGTGATACCTGCGGTGCGGTCATCATCGGTCGCTCGGAGGGGGAAACCGGGATTTACCCAGAAACTGTTTGAACCGCTCGGAACGCCGGAGCAGAGTAAGTTCGACCGGATGTCCAAACCGTTTCAACTCCATGCCGATTACCAGCCAACCGGAGACCAGCCCGAGGCCATAGCCACCCTCGTACGCTCGATCGAGGCGGAAAATCGCTACCAGACACTCCTCGGTGTGACCGGATCGGGGAAGACCTTCACCGTGGCCAACATCATCGAGAAGGTGCAGCGCCCCACCCTCGTTATTTCCCACAACAAAACCCTCGCCGCCCAACTTTATTCGGAGTTTAAGAACTTTTTCCCCAACAACGCCGTCGAGTATTTCGTCAGCTATTACGACTATTACCAACCGGAGGCCTACATCCCGCAATCGGATACCTATATCGAGAAAGATTCCTCCATCAACGACGAGATCGAGCGCCTTCGTATCGCCACCACCAGTTCCCTGATCAGTCGGCGGGACGTTATTGTGGTGGCGAGCGTATCCTGTATCTACGGGCTCGGTTCGCCCGAGGATTTCAAGGAGATGATGATTCCCATCGACCCCGGCGCGGAACTCCCGAGGGATGCCTTTTTGGAGCGGTTGGTGGAAAACCTCTACCAGCGCAACGACATCGCCTTCGAGCGGGGCTGCTTTCGGGTTCGCGGCGAGATTGTGGATGTCTTTCCCGCCTATATGGAAAGCGCGATTCGGATAGAATTTTGGGGCGATGAGGTGGAATCCGTCAAGGAACTCAATCCCCTGACCGGTGAAACAGGGGCCACTCTCGAGCATTTTCACCTCTACCCGGCCAATCAATACATCACGCCGAGAAACAAGGTCGAGCAGGCGGTCCGCACCATCAAGGCGGAACTCGAGGAAAGGGTCGGCGTTTTTGAAAAGGAAAACAAGTTGATCGAGGCCCAACGAATTCGTATGCGGACGGATTATGACCTCGAATTGCTGCATGAAATGGGATTTTGCACCGGTATCGAGAACTACTCACGGCACCTTTCGGGAAGAAGGCCGGGTGAAAGACCCTTTTGCCTGATCGACTTTTTCCCCGATGATTTTCTGCTCGTGATTGATGAAAGTCACGCCACCGTTCCGCAGATCGGCGCTATGTACCGGGGTGACCGCTCGCGCAAGGAACGGCTTGTCGAATACGGTTTTCGCCTCCCTTCGGCCCTCGACAACCGGCCTTTGCAGGCGGAGGAGTTCAAGGCCTTGACGGGCCAAACCGTATTCCTCTCCGCCACCCCCGCGCCTCGCGATCTGGATATTTCCTCCGTCGTGGCAGAGCAGGTTATCCGGCCAACCGGTTTACTCGATCCCGAAATTGAAATTCGCTCCACCCAGGGTCAGGTCGAGGATCTCATCGGAGAAATTAACCGATGCGTCGAGGAAAAGGAACGCGTTCTCGTAACCACTTTGACCAAACGCATGTCGGAAGACCTCTCCGACTATCTGCGTGAGCGAAACATCCGGGTGGAGTATTTGCACAGCGATATCGATGCCATTGAGCGAATCGAAATCCTCCGCAATCTGCGAAAAGGCGAATTCGATGTGTTGGTCGGCATCAACCTGCTGCGCGAAGGGCTCGACCTGCCGGAAGTGGCTCTGGTGGCCATTCTCGATGCCGACAAGGAGGGTTTTCTACGCAGCCGTACCAGCCTTATCCAGACAGCGGGGCGGGCCGCCCGTCACGAAAATGGCCGCGTCATCTTTTATGCCGACAAAATGACCGACTCCATCCGGGCAGCCGATGAAATCACGACCCATCGCCGCGCCCGGCAGCTCGACTACAACAAAGAGCACAACATCACGCCCAAGGGGGTCAAACGAGCCGTCCAGGCCAGCCTCCATTATCGGATAAAGGAAAAAGTTGACCCCATAAGCGTAGCCGAAGCCAGTGGTGACGAAGACGTCGCCGTAGTCATCGCGGAATTGGAGGAAGAAATGATCACCGCGGCCAACAACCTGCAATTCGAGCGGGCGGCCCTCCTTCGCGACCAGGTGGAAGCCCTCCGCAAAGGCGATTTCGGAGACGGAAAAGGAAAGCGCGGCTATTCATCCTCCTACCAAAAAATCCCCATCAAACGCCGGGCAAAAAAAGTCCACAAAGGCAAAACCTACAAACCAAAACGCAGATAGACCAGCCCCCCGGGTGGCATTACACTATGCCGGGAGTGCTTTTTCGACCTTGATATGGGAGGATTTTTTCTCGGCTTGGGCCAGATCATAGTCCATCTGCATACCGAGCCAAACTTCGGGACTGCTGCCAAAAGCTTTGGAAAGCCGAATCGCCATTTCCGGGGAAACGCCGTTCCTGCCGTTGATAAGGTTGCTCAGAGTTAAGCGGGTTACGCCAAGAATATCTGCGCCTCTGGTTGTGGTCAGGCCCAGCGGTTCCAGGCATTCCTGCTTTACAAGCCGTCCAGGGTGCGGCGGGTTCTTCATTCTCTCTCGTTCATTCACCCCCGCTAAGATTTCTCCAAGTTTTATTGCCCGCTTCAATCCACTGATTTAAGAAATAATCGCTAAAAACTTCACTATTTTCAAAGCTGGCGCTCGATAATGCTATTTTTCCATTTCTTCCTATTAACTTGGCGTGTGTGTTTCCCTGATCTATCCATACTTCTACTAGTTCACCAGGTAACTCAAATTCCAAAGTCGCAAAATTCGATTTCAACAAACGCACTCTCCTGGCTTCCAACTCAATACAATCATATTTCGATTCTTGTAGAAAACAATACAATGAATAAATTAGTCGGGCAGATAACATAACTAACACCAGCATCGAATACCCAAAAGCGGGAGAGAACCTGCCGTATTGAGAGAGGATCTTAACATATCCCAACAACACCAATACGACTATTAGAATTATTCCAAAGCAAATCAGGGTAAACGGGGTGTATTCTCTGCTTATTTTTTTAAGTACCATTTATATCAATCTATCCCAAAACGAAGACGGGCTTCATACAATATCCTTGCTTGGTTCCTCGACACTTTCGGTGGTACTGGTCAGGTATGCTATACTGGGAAGATGAATCCAGAAGAACTATTCGGAACGTTATTACCGCTCGGCGATAGCTGGGCGGTAAAAGGCATCACACACAACGAGCAGCAACG
>JAJFLU010000049.1 GCA_021772515.1 Opitutales bacterium | reverse complement strand
CTACGTCGAAGGGCTGATGGAACGCGGCAAGCCATACAAATGCGCCCTGGTAGCGGCCATGAGAAAAATTCTCATACACCTGCAATCACTGCTAAAAAAACACCAATTAGCACTTGCATCATGACACAATTGCTTCCTCCTTGTCTTTGTCTTCCTCTATTTTTGCGCAAGTGGTTGTTAATAAGAGAATAAGAACGAGGAGGATGAGCAAGACAAGAGGAAGAGTGAGACGAAGAGGAAGATTTTTGAATGGCGGACTGAATCTTGTTGTTGAGTCCTTCGATGGCAGCATTGGTCAAACGATGATGGGAAGTAAATGAAGATCTGAGGAAGATTCTTTTTGAGCATCCTTGCGACCTGTCTGACAGGATCTAAGTGGCTGCGGGTTGCCCAGCCATACCAGTTAGAAACGAATCTCGAAGCTTCGTCCGCACTGGCACACTTTCATATGGAGCGGAACATTTCCTCGATCGTCCAGGCGCGAGCCGTCTTAAGAATTTCGACTTTCAGAGTCTACCACGCATGCACTATTCAGGCTGGTTTTATTCCGCGTCCCTTTCAGCCGTTAATCGCCTTGTTTCTGCAGCATCGCATATTACTGCTTGCGCACCGTGTTGACCGCATCATTCACTTTAACCATAAAGTGGCGCCTTCGTTGGAATGAAATACAGGCATTCACATGTCCAACGTCACCGCCTCGATATAGGTCTTCTGCGTCTGGCTCAAGTGCATCCAAAACCCTTCCAGAGCCAATAAAATTCTATTAAATTCCCAAATCGAAGAAACTATGATAGAACGCGCTGCCCTGAGGAAAGTAGGTGAGCATGCAAGGCTTTCGTGCGAGATATGGTAAAAGCCATTGCCATTTATTCTCTGCTTCAGAAAAAATATATTCTTAGCCATTGATTACACAGATGCTTCATTAACAATTATCTAAATTCCTTGCCTCTATCTGCGTTTATCAGTATTATTTACGGCATGTATGAAGCATTAATGTAGAATTTCTATTGCTCCATCTCTGTCTATAAAAATTCTTGCGTTTGGGCAAGTCCTTAAAAAAGTTGAGGGACATGAAGAGCCAATACTTTCGTTAAATGTTTTTGATACCGCATCGGCTTTTCGTTTTTCCGGCACCACGACTTGAATATGTTTCGGCATAATCAATGCGGGAACAGTTAGTGTAATAGCGTGGGAGGGCACCTCATCAATGCGAATAAAATGACCTTCGTTCACTTGTTGTTGGCGACTTATGTTATCCAGTTTAATTACTTTTAATAAAACAGGATCATCGATATCGGCGATATGCGGTTCGTTAAATGCTATGTGCCCGTTTTCACCGATTCCCATGCAAACTAAATCAACCTCATCTTCTTTCAATAGTTCCTCATAAGTAAAACAAGTGGATAGAATCGACTCAGGGTCGCTTGAAATATAGTAAATATTTTGAGGAGAAAACATTTCCTCAATATTCTCTTTAATCCATCTGAAAAAACTTGCCGGATGGTGAGCGTCGAGACCGATATACTCGTCCATATGAAACGCGGTGATTTTAGACCAAGGCATATCATCAAACTCTCTCAAGGCCCGCAGAAATGGAAGTTGTGAATTTCCCGTGGCAAAAATGACTCTCGCAAAGCCCTTGGCGGCAACACATTCTTTCAGTATTTTGTAGGTATTGTCGGCCGCCGCTTTGGCAACACCTTCAATATCTTCATAGATCTCGGCTTTCATTTCCCCGCACATCATCGTCTTTATCAGGTTGTTCATTGTTTAAAACATTGGTTTTAAATATATCCATATGTGCTTGAGCATCAAGACCCCGTCTATAAACGTTGTAATGCCATAATGGCGTTGTGCGCAAAATTCGGCCCAATGCTTATGACAGTCAACGATCATAAATTATCACCCCCGAGCAGGTTTAATAGGTTGCCTCCGTACACCTGCGGGTTATCTTCTAACGAAAGAATCCTAGTAAATTGCCGTAACTCAAAAGATGGTTTGTTCCTTGGAGCGGAAGAACCGAAGATGACCCGGTCCGGGCCTGCCAAGGATAAGTATTCAGGCAAACACCAGGGTCGTACGAAGCTCAATTCATACCAGATGTTCCCCAGTCCGAGTTCCATCACAGGGCGCATTTCTCTGCCATAATCCGTGCTGCCGCAATGACCACAAATAAACTGTGTTTGTGGAAATTTTTTCGCGTAAATCAATAATTGGGCGGGAGTGCTGTAGGCGTGATTTCCAGTATGAATATAAACCGGAAGGTTGTTGGAGCCGGCCCACTGGAGAACCGGATGGCAAATTTCGTCGCCTAAAATAAACCCCTGCAAGGCGGGCGCTAAACATAAAATTTGGGCCCCGCCGTCAACAGCGTCCTCTATAATGCGGATGGCCTCATCTCCGAACCAGGGGTTCACGGTGCAAGAAGGGATGAACCTCTCGGGATGCCGCCGGTGCTCCAGGAGAATCCGATCATTACCCGATTGGTTTTGACAAATAATCTCACGGTCTTGCGGTGCGATGACTGACTTTTCAATCCCCGCTTCATCGAGTTCTCTGATGAGCTTTTTTGCGTTACAGTTGCAATCCCGCTCATCGCCCAAAGTGCAATATCCATCAATCACCATGCTAACCAAGGTCCAACTTTAGTCAGACATAGCCCCCATATATGAGTTTTGAAAAGAATAAGCCTGCTTGAAGTATTTCATTGCTTAACCTAAACGTTTAGCTATTCATAAAAGAGTGTCAACAGATTATTTCCTTTTTCTGAGAAAATCGCTACGTCAATTTATTTTTTAACCACCTTGTTATCAATCATTAATGAAACTTTTGAATTTACTGATAATTAGAAATGAAGTCGAAACCCTGCCTGCCGGTTTCTATGCGGAATTAGTGGTGAAATATTGGCAAACCAGCGAAGAGTTCAAGGAATAAGGTTAAAAGCCGAAAATGGAAAAGACCTATTTGTTTACAATAATAGTAATGCGAATTTTAGGGCCCATTT
The DNA here is from genome assembly GCA_021772515.1 of Opitutales bacterium. GTDB lineage: Bacteria > Verrucomicrobiota > Verrucomicrobiia > Opitutales > UBA2987 > JAJFLU01. Next base: position 26,727 of record JAJFLU010000049.1, on the reverse strand, counting down.
ATCTACTGACATTTTTGCCTGCTATGTTGGGGGTTTCTTACGCGGATACAAGGGAACCGATACCTTTATTGAGTTTTGATGAACCGCGAGGCTCGGCAGCTGACCGCAATGTAATTCGGCCGAATTTTCAAATGAGTGTTAATTTGCCCGAAAACTGGGCTGTTACGACTCCGGTCAATACTAATCTCAAGACTTCATATCAACTCATAGACGAAGCAGGAGAAAAGTACCTTCGGGTCGAAGTCGATAATAATGAAACCGGCGCTGCGCGAATAACCTGTCCAATTCCAAATCTGAATTCTGAAATAGTGTATCAAGTTAGCTTTATAGCCCGCAGCAAAGTGCCCATGCCCATCGTTATAAGCCTTCACCATCAACTCGACAATGGACTGATTTGGCGAAAAAAATCAGTCCTGTCCGGTGAATGGACCCAGTACGAGCACACATTCATGCTGGATTCCCCAGGCCACGAATTAAATCTGAGTATTCAATTTTTAGGGTCTTCTACCTATGACCTGATAAAGGTCCATTTGCGAGCAATCGATACACGCAAGACGTTAGAAGTAAATAATATTCTTGAAACAGAACGAAATTTCCTGCCTGTTTCACGTTTTCCACTCGGACTGCAACCGGGTATGTTCCTTAATGAGAATGATTCATTGGATTATGTGGTTTCAATCGATACAGACACATCCATTCTAGGTCCCAGCGGTTCACATCCCCTCCGTGTCCGCACACTTTCAGAAGGGCCCGTACGGCTGACATTCCCACCATTTTCCCTACCGGATCGCCGTATGGATTGCATGGCAAGCGTCTATCTCAAGGGAAAGGCAAATCTCATCTGCAAGGTTTTTGGCGGCGACAGGGAATTAATTGCCGAGAAGAATGTGACCTTGCAGGTTGAGGATGGCTGGCAGCGAATCTTGATGCCCTTCAAGGGCATCCCTTTTTCTCAGGGATATTGCCTGCAAATTCATGCTATCGGCAAAGGCGTATATCTGGCCGACGCATTGCAAGTGAGCGAAGGAAAGAAACCAAAAGACTACATCGGCCAAATGCCCTTCGAGATCGCCTTGAAGCTGCCAGAGAGCGAAGCCTCCATGGCCGGGATTCAATTCAGTGATGAACCTCCGACACTCGAATACTGCACCACAGGACAATACCGAAACGCTTTTTTGCACATAGAGATAGAAGATATTTACGGCCACAAAACGGTTTTGAAAAAAATACGTTTGGACGACCCATTTCACAATTATGGCCGGATTGAATACCTCGAAAAAGAAATTTCGGCTCTCGGTCCGTTTCGGATAAATGCATGTGTAATGAGCGAGGACGGGCAGCGCCTCAGTCCCGATTGCGAGCTTATTGCCTATCGGCTCCGCCGACCCAGGCACTGGTTAAAAGACGCTCCGGGCTCTTATTTTGGCGTCCATGTGCCACCGACCAAACAGGGAATTCTGATGGCCAAAGCCATCGGCCTGAACTGGGTCAGGCTTCACGACACGGGCGCACACTTATGCGGTTGGTGGTGGTTGGAAAAAGAGCCGGGGAAGTGGCGGTTTCGCGATGAACTACTCATGCGCTATCGTTCGCATCATCTGTCCATCCTGGGCGTTATCGCCACCACCCCACCTTGGGCCAGCTACATGATCAAACCTCATTCTAAATATTTCGATCGCTACTACTTGCCCCGAAACCTGACGGATTTTGAAAATTATGTGGCGAAAGTCACATCGCAATATCAAGAAAATATTTCTACCTACGAAGTCTGGAACGAACCCTGGATCCACGCCTACATCCCGGTGGAATTAAAAAACAAAGAAGATGGCTCCAAACGATATGAAACTAGTGAAACTCCCTTCCGCGACTATGCCTTACTGGTCAAATCCGCCTATGATACGGTTAAAGAAAATGACCTCAGCATCTCCATAGCAGGTTTAAACACGAGCACCTTTCCGGAACGACAAAACAGGAGTTTCGACGGTGGCGATTGGACACGCGGCACGGTTGAAGAGGGAATTTTAAATCATATGGATATCGCCACCTATCATCAATACCTGACGGCTCCTTTGGGAAGCCCGGGAGACAGTGTGGAAGAGGGTTTCAGACGCGCTCTCCCTCCAACTCTTAATATTGAGGATACTTTCCCCATCTGGCTGACCGAGGGTTCCGCCATCTTTAACTTCACCGGATTCGGTTTCTACAAAAACACGCTCACTTTTGATAATAACGAAGATGTCTGGCTGACCTCCGGAATGCATATTCGCTTTACAACCCGCCTTTTGGCCCAGGGTGTAGAGAAAATCTTCTACTACTCCATGGGCATGCGGCCCTATCTGGCGAGCGAATCCCGGAAAAGCCTCTTCCATTATTTTACGGCGCCGGACCTCTCCCTACATCCGAGCGGCGCGGCCCATTCCAACCTGGCATGGTTTCTCGATGGGGAAAAATTCTTCGAGACGATTCCATTGGGATTTGGCCTACAAGCCTACATTTTTGGCGGTGAAAGCAATTCTGTAGCGATATTAATGACTGCTTACGGCGCCAATGAGAATGTCGAGTATATCGCACCGGATGAGTTGGTATTGTTTGATATTTTCGGCAATGAAATACAACAGAGGCAAAAGTGGCCCGCAGGCATTATCATAGTGCACCAAAAGCTACCACCCAGCAAACTTAAAGAGATTCTTCTAAACCCACAACTTGAGCCTTTACAAATCACTTTATAAAATACGCAATATCCTAATTGACGCCGACAGACTTGTCGGCACACCATCAAACTTATAAAAAACCTCCTTTCACTCGCAATGGCAACCGTTAAGAAACCCGTTACACTTAGAGATATTGCTAAAAAGGCCGGTGTTTCAACCTATTCAGTCTCAGTCACCCTTAAGGGTAAAGCGGAGGGGAATGTCAGCCGGCAGACCCAAGCCAAAATCCGCAAGGCGATAGAAAGCCTCGACTACAAACCCAACTACCTGGCGCGGGGTCTGGCATCCGGACACACTATGCGCATCAACATCGTGATAATGGAGGATGTGGAAATGACTTTTGGCCACATCTCGGACTCCGAGGCCTATGTGGCCGCCATCGATTACCTGGCAGGCAGAGGCTACAGTTTCAACCTCACTCGATTTCCGATCCTTAAAAGCACCCGACAATACATCAAAATCGTTAATGACAACGTAGCCGACGGCACCATTTTCCTTAGGATTCCGGAGGAGGTACTGAAGGGTAAAATCCTGCGAAATAAAAAAATGCTGAAAAAGCCCTTCGTCATCATCGGCTCGGATTTAGATCCCGATGTTCCTCATTCATTTTTCGATTGGAAGAAAGCGCTTATTATCTCCGGCAAATATTTGGCCAACGCCGGACACAAATCTCTGGTCGTTTTCTGGATGGAGTCGGTTTACAAATCTAGAAACACGAGGCTGGCGGCCATAAAGAAGGGATTGCAGTCGACCCCGGCCCAATCGAAAAAAATAAAAATCAAAGAAATTGGTGTGGCCAAAAGAGGGGCCGCCACCGCTGGCATGCACCATATCCAAAAACTATTCCGTAGTTCAGATCGGCCAACCGCCATATTGTGCACAGACAATATTTTGTTGCCGGGACTTCTCCTGGGACTGGAGGCCATCCAGATTAAAGTACCGGGAGACGTGGAAGTACTCAGCATTGGGGATGCCTCCCTGGCTAACCTGGTGACCCCCAAACCTTCTTTTATCGATCTGATGGGAACCCGCCAAGCCATCGAAGCCTGCCAGATTCTCCTTGCTTATTGCACCGGTGCACAAATAAAAACTAGCCGTTTCTCGGTGCCAATTGATATTGCTCACAACCAAACCACGGCGCCGCGAGGGGCTGTAAATTGATTCCATAGTTTAGCCGCGGCCTTGCCAGTGAATCAGCCAGAAGAGATTGGCTCGCTCGGGGGTTGTTTCTGCAATGTCGATGCCGAGAAGTTCCAAGATCAGAACTTTACTTCAAATGTAAGGTAAAATTCCGCCGGAATCACCATCTCGAGAGTAGTGAATCGCTCTGCTCCGTCATATCGGTAACCGATGGGAAGAGGATTTTTCAGTAGATTCTTTCCGTCCAGTTTGATCATATAATCGTATTCCCCCCACTTGCCGGTATAACTGATAAAGGCGCCCAGCAAGTTGCTCGGATTATCAAAGACTGGGGTTCTACCTACTCCGCCGGCAACATTCTCTGTTCTGTCCAATTTATCGCCGGTATAATTATAGTTCATCCCGACGGAAATCCCTTTCAGGAGATCTTTCGTAAAATTGTAGCGGGAGGACAGAACAATCGCGTGGTTGAAGGTGCGTAGCAATTGATTGCCGATGTTTGCGGAATTCGGATCATCTTTGATAAACGAATCGTTGTAGTTATAACCTATTTGGATGATCCAGTTTGGCAGCGGAGTAATAAAGGTATCAATCTCGAATCCTTCCGACTGGGCTCCGTCTATGCGAACGACAATGGGTTCATTGTTTTCGTCAGAAATGGTCGTTGGGATATTTGTCTGAAGGATTTCATAGAAAGAGGCGGTTCCGCTGAACTTTCCATCAAAGAATTCCCACTTGAGGCCAACCTCCCAACCTTCCGCGATTAGCGGTCCAAAGGGCACACCTTCGTTGTCAACCGCGAAATTGGGCTGGAGGGATTCCGAATACTGGCCATAGATGCCCAGCTTTTTATCCAGCAACTGGTATAGCGCTCCGAAAAAAGGCGCCGCCTTGTCATTAAAGCTCGTTTCGACCACGGGTGTGCCATCGGAATTGAAAGTTGTCACAAAGGTGGTTTCCTGAGTTAAGTCGAACTTTTGGTAGCCCAGACTGATAATGAGGTTTTCGTTGAAAAACTTTGAATGAATGGAAGCAAAGTAAGCTTCCTGATCGCTGCCGCGGTCGAAATTGCGGTTCCTTCCTGTTCGAAAAAAGAGAACGCTGGGCCGATCCGAGGGGCGCACGACTTCAAGACCATTAAACAAAGGTACATCGAAAGTATAAAGACCGGCCCTGTTCCCATCCGCGTCGATTAACCGCTCTTCCCAATTTCTTATTTGCTGAACGCCGTCCTGCAGGCGAGCTCCGACAAGAAAGCGATGGGAGGACTCACCGATATTGAAATCCTGCACCAACTGGATCTTGAACTGATCAAAATCACGGCCCCGAAATTGAACCTGGGGATTTAAATTGGTAGTCGTGGGTAGCGCATTAGGATCGTTCCCTTCGTCCCGATTGAACCTAAAACCGTGAGCAAAGATGACCCTGTCCCTTTTTTCTTTTTGACTGAGAAATCCCAGGTTGAGTTTGGTCCTGGCGCCAAAAGAGTGAGTGGCTTCCACCCGCCAACTGTCCAAAACTTCAACCTGCCTTCCCTCCGGTCCCTGGTAAGCAAATTCCCTGGTGATACCGAGGTCGGGATTTACCAGCCAGAGGGGAAGCCGATCGCGGGTCCCCGAGGGTCGAAATTGAATGGTCTGTGTGCGCTGGACGGGCCGGTCAAAATCCGAATGTTCATACTCGGCCAAGATCGAGGTATTTTCAAAAGGCCTTATTAAAATTACCGGATTGATCGCGGTCCTTTGGATCTTGGAAAAATTCTGGAAGGTATCCCAATCCTCCATCACAGCGTTCAAGCGGAATGCAACGTTGTCATTGACTTTCGTATTGATATCTACATTGCCCCGGTAGAAATCGTAGGAACCCGTGCGAAATCTCAGTGATCCGAACGTTTTGCTTAAATTTGGAATCTTGGTGAAATAATTGATCGAACCGCCCGGTGGCGTGATATTGTTCACCATGCCGGCCGGGCCTTTGACGATATCGATTCGCGCCACATTGTAAGTATCTGTGGGGTTTTCGATGCCAAAATTATTCTTGAGCACCTCTTCGATATTAAAACCTCGCAAGGTGATCCGCCGATTGCCTCGGGGATCGCCAGCATCTTCCGGGGCGACGCCTGCGGTAAGGGCACCCAGAGCCTCGTAAATCGTATCAATGGAAAAGTTGTCCATCTGCTCCTCGGTGATGGAGAAGATGTTCATAGGCAATTCCTTGATCGGCGTATTGATACGCGTCGCCGAAAGCGTCAGGTTGGCCTTCCAGCCGTCATCCGCGGAGGAGACAACTTCAAAGGTGGACAGTTCGACTGGGTTTTCATCGGATGGGTCGTCGCTATCATCATTTTGCGCAACCAGCGAAACGCTGCATAATAGGGCCAAAACCAGAAGGATGTGAGGTAGGTTGGTTTTTTTCATTTTATTTGTTCAATTATTGAGGGTTTTTGTGTCTATAGCAGGTTAAAAAACAAGTGAGACTAAGCGTTTAGGTTCTGGAGGAAAAAATAATGTTTGACAATGAATTAGGTATTGACCTAAGCGTTTAGTTTATTTTGTCAAGCAATATTTCAAAAAATTTTTACGATGATACATTTTTCCAACTAAGTCGTCTTTTCAAAAACCAAATGAAGCTGATTATTAAGGATTTATTTGAATGCGTGGAAGCGGGCTATTAAATTAATTTCCTGTTACCCGGTCTTTTCCATAAAAGCTTTTCGGATTTGATGGAAAAAAAATTGCCCAGCTCGATTTATGCAGGTATGCTTGCATAAGAGAGATAGACCCAAGGAGCCGTCGCATGGATAACCGCCTTCACATGGACCTGTTCGAGTTCTGACTCCCGCCTCATCAATGATTCCAATATTTACACCAATCCAGTTATGCACACTCCTGTTTCGCACAAATTAATTCGTGCCACCTATCTGGGTTTTCCATTGCAGAGCCTGCATGAGAAAACTTTTCAGAAGATCGCGCAAGAAGGTTTCGACCGGGTCGGGTTGCTGGTTAAAGGAGATAAGAGTTCTCTTCCTAACCAGGCCTTCAATTTTAAGGAAGCGCATGAAGCCTGCCTGCTGGCACAGAATTACGGGTTGGGGGTCATTCTTTTAACCGGCTATATGAAGTACAACGAAGCGCTTCTGGCCAAGGATCCGGACCGAAGGATGATAGTGGCCGGTCCCGGCGGCGTCCTGGACTCTGATAGGCTGAAGGCGCGTTGGCTAAGTCCGTTTATCGAAAAAAACAAGCAATACTATAAAGAATTTCTGAAGGAAATTGTGAAACTGCCGGGCCTCGTGGAAATCAGCTTGAACGATGAAGCGACCTTGGGCTTCGGGAGCGGGGCTATCGGTTGTTATGCCAGGGAAACGCAGGAAACATTTTTTGCTTGTACTGGCCATTATCCGCCCAAATCCCCCAAATGGGATGATCCCACCTGGTTCCAGTGGATTCAATGGCGCCTGAAAGCGTGGATTGAGCTACACGAAGAATTCAGGGATTTCGTAAAAAGCCTGAACCCGGATGTCGAGGTAGGCATTCAAGAGAGCCCCCTGACTTCCGTTCCTTACCTCCTCAACGGGTGGATCAGCGGGGTCAGTTTTTCCGACGACTCCCAATCACTCGATACGGTGGCTACGGATCCCTATCATTTCCTTCACGCGGATTTATTTCCACACCGTCCCCACCGCAGAATTTTGACCGAAACGACGCGCATCGCCGTTGCCGGAGCGGTTGGCAAAGCGGTCAACATTCTCCCCCAAGGATTCATGCCGCCCGGTTCCTCTCCGCCCATGGGACGGGCGGACGGGATTGCCGCGGGATTGATTCCCTTCGCCCTGGGGGCCGGGCAGGTCTCCCTCTGGACCTATGAATTGATGAAAATCATCCCCGGTTATTTTGAGGGCTTTCAGGAGGTCATGGAAAAACTTTTACCGGAATTGAGGCAGCACCGGCCCTATTCTTACGCCAGCATGATTTACCCTTATCAATCCGATGTATGGGGTCACGGCGAAGAGCGCAACTGGGGAAGCAAATACCTCTCTTTAATTCCGGAGTTCATGTACCTCACCGCCCTACCCTGGAAATGGCGTTGGGACCAGAGGTTAGCGGATTACGATGATTTTGAAAACATCGACGGTCCCCTCGTAGTACCGGATGCCCACTGTCTGACAACTGACCAATGGAAAGCTTTGTATAGGCTTCGCGACAACGGAAACGGAATCATCTGGATAGGCAATAGATGTGAAAAACCGTGGCCGGGGGACGGCTTCTGCCTTCCGCCGCACAAATCTGAATATGGGGATTTTGCCTTAACGCCGTGCCGTGAGCACGAAATCTTTGAAGACTGCACCAGTCCCTGCTTTTTACGCAGCCGCGTCGACTGGGACGGCCCCCAAGGGCAGGTGTTGGCCACCGTCGGGGACGCTCCCGGCCTCGTCATCCACGAGAGCGAAAACGCCCGGGAAGCGTGGTTGCGCGGATTTCCCTCGCACCTGCATATCGATCCCAAGGGGCACCCCGCTTGCAAAACCCTCCTTGGAAATTTCGAGTTATTTACCCGCCTCTTAAAATGGGTCAGCGGCAAAGAACCGGTGGTTCGCCTGTGGCCGGCACCCCCAGACTCGGCCTACGGCAGAATCCGTCCACACGATCGCAGGAGCGTGCCCACGGCGGAACTGTTCCCTCTGCTAGGCGCAAATAGTATTCTCGCTCTCATTATTCCCTACGCTCCTTGCCGTGTGGAAACAAATCTCATCATTGCGCCGCCCGGCCATCGCAAAATAAAAAAAGTCTGCCAGTTGTGGAAAAACATGGATCTGACAAAATCACTCCAACCTTTCAAAAAAGATTCATGGAAACTGCCCATTGCCATTGGGGAAGATACCGACCTGCTGGCCGTGAAGATTTGTTTGGAAGAATAATAACGTTTATGGGAGTGCCTCATCGCCGTCGCCCCGGCCCAATTTTTTCATCCACCGAAGTTGCTCCCATTCATTGCCGCCCTCATTTTCCTGGCTTGCACCCGGCGTGCTGCGGCCTTTCTTGACATATTTCGTCAGCAAAGAGGTAAGTTTTTTTACGATATCCGGGTATTCCTTGCTGACGTTTTTGCGTTCCCCGATATCCGCTTCCAGATCATAAAGTTGAACTGGTGGGAAGCCTAGGCATTCCCTTCCCGGCTTAGGATAACTCCATCCGCCGGAGCCCGCACACATTTCGAGCTTCCAACGCCCTTGGCGGATGGAAAAGGAGCCGTCGATCGAGGCGTGAACGGTCGCTTCACGCAGGGGGGCCGCCGCTTTTTCACCAGTCCAGATGGAAAGGTTGCTAACGCTGTCTTCGCCGGCATCCGGAGGCAGTTGATGACCCAGAATATCCGCACAGGTGGCCAGGAAATCGGATAAACAAACCGTTTCATCCGAATGTGTGTCGGGTTTGATTTTCTGCGGCCAGCGAACGATGAGCGGAATGCGGTGGCCACCCTCGTAAATGTCGGCCTTATGCCCGCGAAAAACGAAGCTCGGATGATGCCCGGCCTTAACCAGCGTTTCAAAATCGGCCATGGGCGAACAGCCATTGTCACTAGTGAAAATGAGGATCGTGTTATCGGCAATGTCGTTTTTCTCCAGGTTATCCATTATTTGCCCGACCACATCATCGACCTGCAAACAAAAGTCGCCGTAGGCATTCAGGCCGGACTTTCCCTGGAATTCCTTTAGCGGCAGGATTGGCGTATGAGGGGCCGGCAGTGGAAAATAAACGAAGAAGGGGCGATCGCTTTTGGTTTGTTCGTCTATGTATTGCAAAACTTTTTCGGTCAGCTTGGGCAAGACTTCCCGGTGCCTGAAATCCGCAGCAATGGCCCCTTCCCTCCAGAATGCCATACCTTCAGAGCCAGTCGTGAATTGATCCGGCAGGGCGGTCGGCCGATCATTTTCCACATAAACATAGGGGGGCATGTCCAACGATGCGCCGATGCCAAAAAAATAGTCGAATCCGACGCTGGTCGGTCCATTTTTAATGGACTCGGAAAAATCGATGTCTTCCCTAGGAGTCGGGTCCTTTTTCCGGGCCCAATCCCAGCCCAGATGCCATTTGCCCAAGCAGGCAGTGTGGTAATCATGGCCCTTTAGGAACGAGGCTGCTGTCATCCTGTTTTTCTCGATTATGGGTCCGTCGTATCCAAACAGGACACCTTCCTTGAGGACCGATCGCCAATTGTATCGTCCTGTCAGAATGCTGTAGCGCGATGGCGTGCATACCGCTGAACTGGCATGGGCGTCACGAAAAATCATGCCTTGCCGCGCCATTTCATCCAGTCGAGGAGTCCTGATTTTGGACTCTTCATTGAAACACGAGAGATCGCCATAACCCATGTCGTCAACCAAGATATAAACTATGTTCGGTTTGATATTCATCAATCAAGTGAAGCGACCCTATTTTCGGGATAAGACTCGTGCGGTTTCAGGAAAGATAACTCATCTTACTATCCATTTTCCAGCAATAGGCGTCTCTAGGAATTACATTTTTTGCCCAGGATTCCAGCATTTCGCCTTGCCGGTTCATAAATTTCATTTCGCTTTTAATCATTTCGGGGTTCCAGTCTGCCATCACGGTTTCTTCAAGTTTTCTCAAGGTTGCTGAGTATTCGTTGTCGGTTGAAAAATCGACAAACTCATGCGGATCCTCTTTTAGGTTAAAGAGTTGAGGTGGTTGGTTATCATAGTAGATAAATTTCCAGTCGTCTTTGCGCACCATGCGCTGGAAGCATCCCCCCGAAGGTCCATACTCATCCGAACAATATTCACTAAAGGCGATATCTTCCCAAACATCGTCTGGCGAAGCAGAATCGAATAATGAAAGAAGACTGCGGCCGATAGAACCGGGAAGGGCAGGCGATTGCATCGCATCTAGGATGGTGGCGGTGACATCCAGAGAACTGACTACATGCTGACATCTTTTTCTCCGCGGAAGTTTGCCAGGCCAGGAGATGATTAAAGGCGCCTTAACCGATTCCTCGTAAAAGACGTGCTTCCACCAGAGGCTATGCTCTCCCAGCATATCGCCATGATCGGAGGTATAAATTACGAGGGTGTTTTCAAGGAGACTTTCACTTTCAAGAGCATGAAGTATTTTTCCGATCATCGAATCCAACTCTTCCACAAGAGCCCAATACGCTGTGCGGGCGCGGATTGTTTCGCTTTTTGATACCTCCATAATATCCCGGGTCTGGTGCCACCATTTTATATGTGAGTGACATTGGTCCGTAAATGCCTCTTCCACCGCCGGCATGGAGACTTTATCTACATAACGACTATAAAATTGTTTTCGAGCAACATAAGGGGGATGCGGTAACATAAAACCAACGGTTAGGCAAAAAGGCTCGTGTTTAACCATTTCTTTTTTTGTGTAACTTTTCAAATAACTAATTGTCTCGGAGACGACATCTTCATCGTGCGCTTCATAGCCGCTTTGCCCCTCTCCCGATAGACGCAAACTATTCTTTCCCGGACCCTGCGCTCCGCTCAACATCCCCCGGTCAGCCGAAGCCCCGCCGATAGAATTTGGCCCATGATCTCCTACGAGTCGCTCCGCGTATCCATGCAGTTGGTCCGGCCCTACCGAGTGCATTCTCCCAATCAAGACCGGATGGTGTCCTGCGGCTCCCAGAGAATGAGCCAGGGTAGGAATGTCGGACCGCAGCATATGACAGTTCGTCCATACTTTGTTCTGAAAGGGGTGCAACCCGGTCAGGGAAGACATGCGGGAGGGAACACAGATAAGAGAGGGGCAATAAACGTTATTAAAAACAACGCCGGAAGCGGCCAGACGGTTCAGGTTGGGTGTATTGACAACAGCATCCCCGTAGCGTCCCAGGACGGCCGGTGAATGTTGATCAGAATGTATATATAAAAGATGGGGACAATTCTTAGGCATAAATTATTTTCCTGTATTTCAACCTCAGATTACACCGAAGAACACAGATAATTGTTAAATGGCGATGGAAACTCTTTTGCATTATCTGCGCTCATTTGCGTAATCTGCGGTTAACAGAGCACTTCGGGTTTATTTTGTAAAACTGAAATAAGCATTGACAATCCACTCATTACCTAAACGCTTAGTTTTTTCAATCCTATAATTGAGTAAACAGTGATAAAAGTAGGCGTTATCGGACTCGGCATGATGGGGAATTCTCATCTCGATGTGTATTCACATAGGAGCGATGTGGAAGTTGTGGCGGTTTCCGACAGCGATCCCGCGCGTCTTTCAGGGGAAGAAAAGGCGGCGGGAAATATCGAAGGTCAGGCAGCGGGTTCGTTCGATCTGCATTCCGTCATGCGGTTCGACGAGGGCATGGATTTAATCAATTTTGAAGACATCGACCTAGTCGACATCTGCCTGCCAACCCCGTTACACTACGATTATGCTTGCGCCGGACTGAAGTGCGGAAAACACGTCCTTCTGGAAAAACCCTTGGCTAGAACTGCCGATAAAGCCTTTGCCCTCGCTCAATTGTCTCAAACTTCGAGTGGATTCCTGATGCCAGCCATGTGCATACGTTTTTGGCCCGGCTGGAGCTGGTTGCAACGCAAAATCGAAGATCAGGAATTTGGAAAGGTACGGTCGGCCCACTTCAGGCGTGTCGCCAGCCATCCGGGCGGTCCGTTTTACAGTGACGGGCAAGCGTGCGGAGGAGCGATTATGGATTTGCATATTCATGACTCGGACATAACACAGTTTTACTTTGGCCGGCCCAAGTCGGTGCAAAGCTTCGGGTATTCATGCATCACCGGCGAAATCGATCACATCTTCACGCGTTATGAATTCGAGGATATTCCACTTGTCACGGCGGAGGGCTCGTGGTCCATGGTCGAGGGCTTCCCTTTCACCATGCAATATACGGTGAATTTCGAGAACGCCGCGGCGGATTTTGATCTCAATAGAAAAGACCAACTGCTTCTATACCGGAAGGGACGAGAGCCGGAAAGTGTCGCCCTTTTACCGGGCATGGGTTATGAATACGAAATCGATTATTTTTTGGATTGCATCAAGCGCGGACGGCAACCGCGGATGGTTACGGCCGAAGACGGCGCCTGGGCGGTTAAAATAATTGAAGCCGAAAGCGCGAGCATAAAAACGGGTCATGCCGTATCCATTGAATGAATCGTACCAGATCCGAATGCAACTTGTGGTCGATTAATAATAATTTTTAAAAACATGAAGAAATCCATCAGCATTTGGTCATTTTATGGCCAGCATGATTTGAGGGGGAAGCTCGTTTTGGCCAAAAAAGCCGGTTTTGCAGGTTTTGAAATTGATCTCAGCGAAGACGGCCCCGTCAACATCAAGAGCAGCCCCGGAGACCTCGTTGCCGTGCGGCGGATGGCTGATGAAGTCGGCCTGGTACTCAGTGGATTGGCAACCGGTTTATACTGGCAGGCCAACGCCGCCAGCGCGAATCTGGAAATTCGTCGAAGAGCGGCCAGGATTTTGGATAAGCAGTTGGATTGCGCTCATGCCTTGGGAATCGATGCCATCCTCGTTGTGCCTGGCGCGGTGGGAGGCGAGTTTGTCGAAGGTGACGAAGTCGTGCCCTATGATTTGGCCCTGGAGCGGGCAAAAAAGTTCATTTGCGATGCCGTGCCCAAAGCCGAGTCGTTGAAGATTACCATAGGCATTGAAAATGTCTGGAATATGGCCATGCTCAGTCCTCTGGAGGTGCGGAATTTCATCGACGGTATCGGCAGTGATTTTGTGAAAGCTTATTTTGATGTCGGCAATGTTCTGGCCAACGGCTACCCGGAGCACTGGATTCGCATTCTGGGCCATCGCATAACGCGGGTTCATTTCAAGGATTACCGGCGGGCCGTAGGTTCCATGCACGGATTCATCGACCTGCTTTCCGGGGATGTCAATTGGCCGGCCGTTATGAGCGAGCTCCATGCGGCCGGCTATGACGGATGGTGCGCGGCGGAAATGATTCCTCCGGTCCCCTTTTACCGGTATGCCCCCGATACCCTGATCTATAATACATCGAAAGCGATGGACGCAATATTCGCTAAGGTTGCGGATAATGGCGGACGGGGTGATGATTAACTTTGGCATCGTCGGAGCGGGGAGGCGTGCCGGAAGTCTTAGTCAATATTTGCAGAAACCGGCCAAAGGCTATCGTCTGGCCGGTGTTTGCGACAGCGATGAACGGGCATTGAGCGCCTTCAGCCATCATCGGGGAATTTTATTATCAAACGACCTGGAAAACTTTATCTCCAGGGAAACGATCGATGCCATTTTGATCCTGACGCCCGATTATCTTCATGCCGAACATAGCATAGCGGCGTTGAACGCAAGAAAATTTGTTTACCTCGAAAAGCCGTTTGAGATTTCTGTGGAGCGGTGCGACCGAATACTGCAAACATCCGGGAAATATAAAGACCGGCTTTACGTCGGTCACAATCTTCGCTTCACGCCGGTGTTTCGGCGTATGAAAGAATTGATCGCGGAGGGGCGGATCGGCAAGGTCGAGACGATATGGGGCCGGCATTTTATCAGCTATGGCGGAGACGCCTATTTCAAGGATTGGCACTCCGAACGCCGATATGCCAACAGTCTGCTTTTGCAGAAGGCCTCTCATGACATTGATTTGATGCATTGGTGGGCGGGCGGCTTTACCCGGCGCGTGGTGGGCATGGGCAAACTGAGCGTTTACAATGGCGTTGAAAACAAGCGCTCATTGGAGGAAAAAGCGGACACCGCCTTCCGGCTTGAAAACTGGCCGCCCAAAGCGCAGACAGAGATCAGCCCGGTTGTTGATGTGGAAGACCACAGTATGGTTCTCATGCAGTTCGATAATGGTGTTCAAGGCATGTATGGGCAATGCCACTATACGCCTGACGCGCATCGCAATTTCACCGTCATCGGAACCCATGGCCGCCTTGAAAACTGCGGCGATTACTCATCGTCGGCCACTATCCGCCTGTGGACATCGCGCTGCCAATACACGGAAGAGGGAACGGAGTTTATTGATATCCCGAAGAGTCCGCAAGGGCACGGTGGGGCCGATCCGCTCATCATGAAAGATTTTGTCCGTTTCATCAAAGGTGAAAAAACGTGGGGGGCCACGCCTTTGGAGGCGAGGATGAGCGCAGTTGCTGGGTGCATGGCCACGGAGTCGTTAAGAAACGGCAATTTGCCTTACGACATTCCACCGCCCTCCCTCTTTTAAAAAACAATTATTTCCTAACATCATGAAAGCACGACCCAACTTCATTTTCATCCTGACAGACCAGATGAGGGGCGATTGCTGGGGCGCGGACGGCAATGAAAAAATTGAAACTCCCAATCTCGATTATCTCGTCGATCGGGGAACGCGCTTCACGCACGCCTATTCTCCGGTTCCCTCCTGTATTCCGGCGCGCGCCTCGATCATGACGGGAATGAACCAATGGCATACGGGTAAACTGGGCATGGGTAACGGACAGGGAGAAATTCGCAACGACTATCCCCATACGCTCGCTGGCGAACTCACCAAATCCGGGTATCGAACGCACCTCGTGGGCAAAGGGCATTTTTTCCCTCAAAGAGAAAATATGGGCTTTCAAACCCATGAACTTGATGAATCCGGCCGTGTTAAAACGATCGGGTTTAAAAGCGATTACCGCCAATGGTTCAAAGATTCGACGGGAAACGGACTCTCGCCTGACGATCACGGCATATATTGGAATTCATGCCTTTCCCGCCCCTGGCATTTGGATGAGTATCTTCACCCCACCGCCTGGACGATGACCCGGTCAATCGAGTTTTTGAAAAATACCAACCGCGCGGAACCTTTCTTCCTCAACATCTCTTTTGCTCGCCCTCATTCTCCCTATGTTCCACCCGCATATTACTTTGATAAATACAGACAAAGCGGAGTACCAGCTCCTTTTATCGGCGATTGGGTCGATGAGGCCGCAGCCCGCAATATGCCCGGACCCGAGACCTGGAGAAGCTGCCTCTCAGCCTCGCTGGTCCAACAGGCGCGGGCGGGTTATTACGGTGAAATAAGTTTTATCGACACCCAGATAGGGCGATTGATAAACTGGTTCCTTGATAACGATCGCCAATGCTGGGAAAACACCCACCTCATTTTTACCTCGGACCATGGCGACATGCTGGGGGATCACCATTACTGGCGAAAATGCCTTCCCTATGAGGGAAGCGCAAGGATTCCTCTTTTCATAGCGCCAGCAAACAATGCTGACCTCACACTCAGAAATACCGACGATTCGCCGGTCGCCCTGATGGATATTTTGCCCACAGTATTGGACTTGGCTGGGATCGAAATCCCGGAATCAGTGGACGGGAAAAGCCTTTTACCTCTACTCGAGCGGCCCGACCCGGCATTTCGCCAATATCTACACGGCGAGCATAATGCGCTCTATTCTCAAACACAGGAAAATCAGTTCATCACCGACGGTAAGGCAAAGTACATCTGGTTTCCAAGGACATGTGAAGAGCAGTATTTCGACCTTGAAAAGGATCCTGGAGAATTGCGCAATCGCATCGGCGATCCGGAATATCAGGAGCAAACAGACCGCTTTAAAAAGAATCTCATAGAGGAATTCGAGTGTCGAAACTGCGGGTGGGTCAAGAAGGGCGCCTTTGTGAAGCCGATTCCGCCAGGACCTCTCTTCTCGCCATACCGCGACGGCGAACCAGCGGGCCAATAATGAATCAGTATTGGAAAGGCATTCTCAGCTCCAAGGTTCGTTCAGCCGGTTTGTAAAATCCCTGCGGCGCATGGTCGGAGGTGTGGAGATAACATTCGACGCGGACTTTTTTGCTTCCCTCGGTAAAAGTAAAGAGGCGGCTCATGGGCATTGAGTGTATGCGTCCATGGTATTTTGTCAGGGCGGATACATTGACGAAATTGACATCCCATTTTCGCTCGATGTGCGATTTGCCGCCATGACAGTCGTCCGGATGGGTATGGGTGTGCCCGCCCAGCCATAGATCGATGGCGCCGGGGTGCGCCTGCAGGTATTTCTCAAAGGCCTGCGCGTCCGGCTGGCCATCTACAAAGTAAAGGTAAGAAGCGCCTTTGGGACCGCCATCGGGGCAGTAGCCGTGGTAGTTGCCGATCCAGTTGCCCTCCCCGTCTTTGTCAAAGCCTTCCCATGGACCCGAGGCCACGGTCGTATTTTTCAGCATATGATGGTGAGCTGTGATTATAATGGAATTCTGGTTAGCGGCGACGATGTGACGCCACCACTCATAGGTTTCGCCGGTAACGGCTCCCGCCGGATAGCCTCTGATGTCGCCCCGGCCTACCGGCGGTCCTCCATCGTTGCGATCTCCCATAAGCAGCAAGAGCATATTGCCAATGCGGAATAAATAACGCTCCCAAGAACCTTCAACCGGGTAAGGGTAATTATTCCTGTCGACCCGAGAGTAAACGGAGTTTTCGCCCATGGGATCAATCCATTTTCTGAACCACCATTGGCATTCTTCATTGGGACCACTGGCGTCATGATTGCCCACCAGGCAATAGAAATGCTCCCGAGTGTGTTTGGTGGAGGCGGAAAATTGCCGCACCACCTCGCGCCCTTCGTCGTCTTGCGGGGGCGTCATGCTGCCGGAGAAATCTCCCAGCATGAGGGCCACATCCCAGTCAAAAGCTTCGCCGCCCTCCAATCCTCCCCCCTCCGATTGCCGAATGGCCTCGGCCAGACTCTCCCGATTTCTACCGTTTGCCAAATCGGTTCCCACATGACAGCAACTGGAGGCCCAGATTTTTAGTGTTTTATTGCCTATAGGCATTTTAACTTTAAGCATGTAGCATGTGACCGATTAATCCAATCAATTGTTAAATATCTAAAGATTGACAGTAAACAATAAACGTTTAGGTTCAAGTGCAAATGATTTTTAATATTTTTTGGGAACGATATGAACAGCCAATACTCTCAACTCTATGTACCGGGCAGAGCTGGTGTAAAGTAGCACTTTACGCTCCCACCGTTCTATACCATAAAGGGAAATACCGCATGTGGTATGTTGGCACTTCCACCGATACCCGGTCGGGCGACAATGCCCTTGGTTATGCAGAATCGCTGGACGGACTGGTTTGGAGTGAGTATGAAAAAAATCCTATCGCCCGGCCCGGTGATTTTCCTTTCGGCAACGGCATCGGCACCCCGTGCGTGATCTTCGATGAGGAGGCTGGTATCTTCAAATTGTGGTTTGTCTCTCCTTCTATAACAAAAGACGAGAGGGGTCAGGTCGTCACCATGACGCAGCAGTTGGGGTATGGAGAAAGCGAAGACGGCATCAAATGGAAAATCCGCCCTGAACCGTTTTATGATTCCGGGCGGGCACCCTGTGTGCGTAAAAACGCCGATGGAAGTTTCGGCATGTGGATGAATTCCCGCCCAAGCCTCAAGCACGATCCCTTCGATCTCTATAAAAACATCTACTATTTTACATCGCCGGATGGAATCAAGTGGAAGCGTTCATCCTCACCGGCTCTCCAACCAACGGGGAAATTAACGACCGCGCTTTACCCGGATGTGGCCAGAGTTGATAACCGGTTCATCATGCTATTCGTCGCCAATACCAGCAAGGAAGGAAATATTTACCAGGTTTATGCGGCCACTTCGCAGGACGGGCAGCAGTGGACGATTTCCGAAGAGGAACCCTTTTTGCCCATCAGGCGCGATAAGGAGTTGTTTGATTCCCGATATACTTCCACGCCCCGTTTTCTGGATTGCGGCGATCATTACAAACTCTATTACTCGAGTCGGGATCGCGGAAACCTCTATTGTGACGGACAGGGGAAACTCCGAACCGATAATTCCGGAATCTACCGCCATATAGGCGTGGCGACGGCCCCCAAGCCTTCCTTCATCGATACATGAAAAATCATCCAATCCACCACATTTTCAGGGGGAAACCTTCTGAGGTCGGCCTTCAACAGGCCAGAATTTCACCGACGCGGACAAAACATCAGTTGGCCACAATGCTGTCGCGCCCTCATAACTTGAGGAGTCCCTATTTTCGGAAAAACCTGGCCTTCATGCAACGCGAATTTCCTAATTTCATGGACCAAATGGAGTCTTTCGGAGAAGCCGCCGGATTGCCGGACTTGCCACATACTTACTACTTGCATATTTATCACACCGGCTTTGAAAACGAAGGATGCACGGCTTTGGGATTACATCTTGAAGATGGCCCCTTGTTGTTTAGCACCAATGATGCCATGAGTAGCAAGGAAGCGGCTGAACTACTGCCGGGTCTCTACCTAGGCTCATTTCCCGATGCCAGACCTTACAGCATGATCGGAGTATGCAGCGATGCCAATATCAAAGTAAGCCGGATCGTTAACAGCGCAGGACTTATGGTTGCGCCCGCCAGCGGCCATCCAAAATACAACAAGGTGGATGAACCTGAATATTTGAATCTCTACTTCCTTCCTCACTTGCTGGCCCAGCATTGTGCCGATTGCGGAGATGTAAGAAAATTCGTCAGTCAATACCGTATTTCAGGGGTCAAAGGATTGACCATGGTGGTTGTAGATGCCAGTGGTGACATGCTGGCCCTGGAAATGGAATCTGCCAATTTCTCGATTCGGGAAATTTACGGTGATTATGGCATTGAAGTCAACTTCTGGCAGGCTGAGGAACTGGCCAAACCTGCAAGGAAGAAAGTTCCTCAATTTTGGGAATCCGGCAAATATTATAATTCTGTCTCCCGGTTAATGTATTTTAAACGGCACAAAAAAGCCCTTCTTCGCTGCCCGAACGCCGAGGAATTAATTAGACGGCTATTGCGGACAAAAGAACCGGGGGACTTTTTTCAGGAAGCGGAAATGAACATCGGAAACTGGTCAACGGTTTATGGATTAATCTTGAAAAACAGACCAAAACAATTGAGCTTTTATCCGCCTCCTTTCAGGGAAGAAAATTATTTAACCATTCCTTTTCCGGTAAATCTGTAAACAACATTGCAGAAAGCGTAGATGAGCTTGAGAATAGTAGGCGTCATTATATTGACGATTTGGCTGATGCCTTCTCCGGTTCGTGTTTCCGCCAACAATGACTCGCTGGATTTCCACGATGAATGGGCTAAAATGGAAGGTTACTTCTTTTCCGAAGCAAGCGATGGATTTAACAAGGCCAATGATTGCGCGACAGATTGTGTGCGCGAAAGGGATTTGGGTCGGGCACTGTCGTTACTTTATCGTCAGCCTACGACCCGAAAGAATATAGATGAGGCCCGAGTATTATTGGAGGAAATCATTCTTGAAAAAGAAGAAGACTTTTGGGGCCAAATCTCTCAATATTACCTAGCTAGACTGTATCAGATTCACACCTTTGAGGTGGATAGAGATAAAGCCGGCCTTCTCTTTTTAGGACTGTTTGAAAAATTTCCAGAAAGCATTGTGGCACAGCGTGGCATGGCCAAATATGCGAACATCCTGTTGTTTGAAAATATCACCCCGGAGGAACGTTTGGAACGGCTTCGGAGACTGGTGGACATTCTCGCCGATCTTACAGATCCCGTCGCTAAAAAAGATGTCTCGCTGGCTCTGGCAAATGCCTGTCAGCTTTATCGAATATCGAATGAAAAAGCCCTCCAGCATTACCTCACGGCGCTGGATATCGGCATTTTGGCCTCTCCATTTCGCGCCAACACATTGGTGCGCGCCGCGGAGATAGCCTACGCTGAAAAACAATTCGAAATTGCGGTGAAACTCTATCAAGAATTCCTCAGCGAGTTCGAGCGCGATAACCGCGTAAATGTGATAAAAGAGCGGCTTGTTGAATCCCTTCGACTGCTGAATGCAGAATGACGAAGTGGATAAATACTAATTGGCTGGGCCTGATTTTGTTGATGTCGGTGTTTGCCATCGCAATGGCCCGATTATCCATTCGGAAAGTCGAAGTGGCCGATCCAAACCTAGAAATTATCCGGTTTGCCCATTACCAGCTCTATGAAGGGATGGAGGATGCCTTCGAGTCCTTGATTGAGGATTATGAAAAACTGCACCCCGGCGTTAAAATAATCCAGATGAGAATCCCTCGCAAGGTTGCGCCGATGTGGGTGAACACTCAATTGATTGGAGGCACCGCGCCCGACCTCATTGAACTACCGCATATTTCGCAAGGTTTAACATACGAACAATTGATGAGATACTTCTTGCCCCTTTCGGGGTGGGTAGATTCAGCAAACCCATACAACAGGGCTACCGATTTGGAAAATATACCCTGGCGGGAAACATTCATCGACAATCTGGAAAATCGTCCCGCCTTTTATTCTAGATTGATGGACTATTACGGCATTCCCCTTGTCATGTCTATCGAAAGAGTATTTTACAACAAGCGGCTACTCGAAACCATAACCGGCCGGGTAGATCTGCCCCTGGATTTTCGCGAATTCATGGAGGTTTGCGATCTGGTTAGGGATTACGCTTCCGAAAACGAGAAAGCCATTTTCCCCCTGGCCAGTTCCAAAGAGAGCGCCAGAACATTTTTATTATCTCTTTTTTCCAGCCAGACTCAGAAGCTTACCTTTGAAGTGTACGACTTCGGAATTTTGAAGGCCAGTTCCCATTCCTTTATGTTGGCGAATTTGCGTGGCGAATGGAACGCGCATCAACCGGCTGTTGCATCGGGTTTGAAATTGATGAGAGAGGCAGCTTTTCGCATGCAACCGGGTTTTTCCCAGTTTTCAGATGACGATGCTTTATTCTTGTTTGCACAAAAGCGCGCTTTGATGTTTCGAGCCAAAAGTGAAAACTACTTGGGCATCAAATCTCAAATAGCGTTTCCTCTTGGAATCGCTCGTATGCCTTATCCCTCGCCGGACGATCCCGAATTCGGACCGTTTGTCGTTGGGCAGCCTTCTGAGGCTCATCTTATCAGGACGGATATCGCCATTGGGGTAACGCGTTTTTCCCTCCATCCGCAGAGAGCTGTCGATTTTTTGCAATTTCTGACTTCCAAGACCGTCCACAGCAAATTCAGCCAATTGAGCAAACGCCTGCCGGTTATCCGCAATACACCATTCGACAAAGAATTGGAGCCGTTCTATCCTGTCACCGAAGGCTATCTTTTCGGAGCTTCTTTTGTGGCGGATGCCGAGACGCGCGCTTTCTTGGAGGAAAATTTATATTTGCTGGGCAACAGAAAGGTGCCCCCGGATACTTTTCAGAAAGTGATGGCAAAAGAATATTCCACTCGTGCGCGAAAAAATTTGGAAAAATTTAACCTTAATCGCTTTAATAGCATTATCCAGACCGATCTTACGATAGGTGCGCGGTTAGTGCTGGATCATGCAGCGGACAGCCGCCATAAAGACACCTCGTTCGAATTGAACCGGAGCGTCGAAATTCAAAACGAGATGGAACGGCAGGCCTACTTTTTGCAATCCGAGCTGGATCGCCTTGAGAAAGCGGATAATTCCTGAAGCTCGGGGACTTTTAAAATTACGGCTTTAGGGCAAACATAGGAACTAAAAGAGTTGAGAAAGCCTGACCGCATCGGGCCTTAGCGATATTAAATCATGAATGCGAACAATCTGGCGATTTTTCATCGATTTGTTGGCGGCAATCCCAATAATTGCAGAGGCGATCCCCTGTTCATGGTAGGCGCCTCGATCCCAACGATCCGTTTGCGGATTTTGGCCGAAAACATCATCTAGCAGGAGTGGATCGCCGCCACCGTGTCCTCCCGCCGCCGTATCTATGGCAATTTCGCGAGAGGGTTTGAAAAGGGGCCAGACTTTCAGGTGCAGCTTATGTCGGCCCCGTGCTGAGGGGTCATCCTCAAAGTGCTCATTTAAAATATGCCCTCCATGAAATTCAGTATATTCCAGTCTGCCTTTGTCTCCGGAAAAGGAGACGGTTAAACCTTCGTAGGGGGAAAAACAATTTAAAGAGTAGTTTAACAACGCACCGTTCCGATATTTAACGAGAACGCCCATGGTATCTTCAATAGAGATGTCGTCTCGAAAAACGTTACGGTCACGTATGTAGCCTGTTTCTGTTTCGGCTTCACGGTAAAGTTCTTGGTAGTTTTTTTGTCTTAGGTCGAACCGGAACGGGTCTTCATCATTGGTTGATTTCAGGTAACGTTCGTATGTTGTAAGTTTTTTTTCACCTCTGGCGATGGCGTTATTTTTTCCATAATAGGATAATTGTCCGAAACTGAAAATTTCCGAGGGAATCGAATCGATCCACCAGTTTACCAAATCGAAATGATGGGTCGCTTTGTGAACAAGGAGTCCTCCAGAGTTTTCTTTGTAGCTGTGCCATCGACGGAAGTAATCGGCGCCGTGCCGAGTATTTAGGAGATAAACAAGGTTGATCTGCTTGATGCCGCCGATTATCCCTTCTTTGATTAATTGTTTTACTTTGGTTGGTCCCGGTCCCCACCGATAATTAAAACATACACGAACTTTCCGGTTGGATTTTTTGCACTGTTCCAAGATTTCGCGGCACATGGAATCATCGATGGTGATGGGTTTTTCTGTAATGGGTTCAATATTTGCGCGCAACGCCTTGAGTATATATTCGTGATGCGTAAAGTCCGGGGTGGATACAATGATTGCGTCGGGTCGGCACTCTTCCAGCATCTCATTAAACCTTACCGGCTGGTATGCCGGAACCTCCCCGTAGGAGTATTTCCCCTCAAGTAGTTTTTGATAATAAGTCATGCGCACACGGCTGGTGTCGCAGAGGGCAACCAGATCTGCATTATCGCGGTGTCTTTGCGCGATCCCTTCCACGAAAAATCTGGCCCGATTTCCCGTTCCGATTAAGCAGTACCGTCGTTTCGGTTTCATGAATTAATTTATATTATTTCGGCGGCAAAAGAGTTGGCAATGTATTTGGCGGATTCGTCCAAAATTCAATCGGCCATAAAAAATTCTATAACGGGAATACTGACATTGGGTTTTCGGGTCGGCAGTTCCAACACAAGATCGCCGGGCATTGTTTTAAAACTACAGTTTCCTTTTTCTTCTTCCTTATAAATACACACTTCACTTGCGTCATGGAGAAACTGGGCGTAGCTAAACTTATCTCTTAACCCGGGGAGGCATATATGTCTGAATGGCCAGGCAAATAGATGCAGGTAAAGACGCTTCATTTGGGGGTTCCAGGTGTAGCGGCAATCGGTGGGAGCCTTCCAGCCATCAGGAGCGGAACCACAACCGTAGATTGAGCGTCCGTTTAATTTCATCCATTGTCCAATTCCTTCCAGGCGATCGCAGGCGCGCAAGTCAAATATTCCGAGGGCAGTCGGTCCCACGTTGAGCAGCAAATTACCATTCTTACTCACTCCATCAATCAACATACCCAATAATTGCTCCACGCTTTTCCAACTATTTTCGTCACGATGATACCCCCAGGAACCTGAAAATGTCTGGCACGCCTCCCATACCGCCGGATTGCCATCCTCTTCCTTTGGCTGCTCATACGGTTGAAATTGCTCAGGAGTTTCAAAATTACTTGTTCCGGGTAAATCCAGGCGGTTGTTTACAAGAATGTCAGGCTGGAGTTGACGGACAAGCTCGATCAATTCTCGAGATTCCCAATCATTACGTCCTTTGCCGTCCTCCCCCGGAAAGGAGAAATCAAACCAGATAATACTGATTTCGCCATACTGCGTAAGAAGTTCTTTGACCTGATTTCGCATATATTCAGCGTATTTACTAACATCGCGATTCGCGCTATTCTTTCGGAACTCATTTTTTTCTCATTGGCGGTGGTGTGAATCGATGGGATATTCCGGATGATGCCAATCTAACAAGGAGTAGTAAAACCCGACGCGCAAACCCTCATCTCGAAAAGCTCTGACGAAAGGTTTGGGGAGATCCCTACCCCAAGGCGTATTGGTGACATTGTAGCCGGTGTATTTTGATTTCCAAAGGCAAAATCCATCATGGTGCTTGCTGGTGATAACCACATACTTCATCCCCGCCTCCCTCGCTTGGCGTGCCCAATCTTTTGGGTCAAAGCAATCTGGATTAAAATGCTCGAAATACTTCTTATACTCCTCGTCTGTCAGACGTTCCCGGTTTTTTACCCATTCATGTCGTGCGGCCAGAGAATAAATCCCCCAGTGAATGAACATGCCAAGCCGGTCATGAACGAACCACGATAGAGCATCAGTAGAAGATTTTGTCGCCACGAGATAATTCTTTGCTTTGGAATTAGAACCTAAAAGTCAAATCGGTAAAACTTTATTAAATCAAATAGTGTTTAAATTTGCAATGTCCTGAAACACTTTTTCTGTACGGAATTCACACTTCCTGACATTGACTTCATGATTGCTATAATCTAAGTTACAACCATTTATGGTTTCGAGTAAAAATGCATCGTTAAATAAATCCTCAGACGCAGATTCTGTTCTTTCGTGTTCAGACGCTACATGAATGGCATTATAGTAATCTATCAGCTCCTTATTGGAATGATCGTCCCGGCGCTTTGATAATTTTCAAGAGCAGAGAAATCCATTTGGAACCATCAAAATTCTTCCTTATTCCGCCCAATACACCCTATAAAACACGCCTCGAACAACCTGTACGTCATTTCTACCTTCATTTCCAGGTTCAATTTTCTTTTCAATCGAATTCAAACCTGATTATTCAATTTCCAGTTACCCTTCAGTTACGAAGAAAAGTTCAGGAATTGGACAGATGGTCACAACAATTGGATGGACTATCCACGAGAGAATCTTTTCTCGCTTATTATCTCGTTAGCGCAGCCCTGTTGCATATTCCTTCAGGCACGCTACGTTTGAATCCTGATGATATACGCGTCCGATTGATACTGGACTATATAAGCCAACATCTGAACGTGCCTCTACGAAACCCTCAATTGGCGCGCTTGATTGGAATGAATGTGAACGCCTTTATCCGATTCTTTCGGGCAAGGACAGGATCCACACCTCAAGCCTATCTGGCAAGCCAGCGAATTGAAAAAGCCTGTATTCTTCTGGCATATTCCAGCAAAAGCATTGAAGAAATTGCCAAGCAAACAGGATTCTGCAACCGCTACCATTTTTCGAGTACCTTCAAAAAAATTCTTCGGATCACAGCAGTGCGTATTGTGATTACTGTAACCAGTTGACTTTCAACTACTTTTAACCGGACACTAGTGACCTGCGCAATATCTACAAAATGGCCGACTGCTGCCAGACCGCCCGCAGGGCCTTCATCCTGTGATGCGGAGGTCTCCGGCATCCATTGCCTCAAGCAAATGGTCAAAACGATCCGCAAACGTATCGAAGGACTCTTGGCATTCTGGAAGCACAAAGGCCTCACCAATGCCAGACAGGAAGGCTTTAACAACAAAATCGGATGGCTCACAAGACAAGCCTACGGATATCGCGACGAAGCATATCTGTACATCAAAATCTACGACCCGCCACACCTATCCACACAAAAGGAGCTATAAAAACGCAATTTCGTGAAGAACTAGATTTACCTACTTTATATGGACATTATCCTTAGTTATTCAACAAGACTTTTCCGACAACTCTTGGTTATTAAATTACAATATTCTGGTCAAACCAATATCCTTCCACTAAAAAATAATCGCAATGAAAACTAAAGTTTACAGAAACAGGAAAGATATGGCGAAAGAAGCCGCCAGGCTCGCTAGCAGAACGATTAAGGAAGCGATTAAACAGAAGGGAAAGGCAAGCATCATTTTGGCTACCGGTATGAGCCAGGTCGAATTACTGGAAAATCTCGTACAGGAGAAAATTGACTGGTCTCAGGTCACCGTTTTTCATCTCGATGAGTATATCGGCCTGCCTCTTTCGCATCCGGCCAGTTTCCGCAAATACCTTCGCGAGCGGTTTGAGGCACATGTTTCAGGACTGCAAAAATTTCAT
>JAJFLU010000048.1 GCA_021772515.1 Opitutales bacterium | reverse complement strand
GTGGCAACAGTAGGGGAGAGGGGTGACTGGTCGGTGGTGGAAAAATATGTGCGTGATCAAGGCTTGCCGAAGGGGGAATCATTGCAAATGTGGCTCTTTTGACCCACATACCCTGTGGTCTCTGCCACAGGGTTCTTGATTTGCTTCGACCCATCCATCGCATTATTTTGACCTGGAATCGCCCCGTGACCAGCTCCGTTTGCAAAATCCTGAGATGGCATTATCCCGGCTGGACGGACTTGTAATAATTGACGAAATCCAAACCGTGCCGGAGCAATTACCTATCCTGCAGGTAATCGCGGATAATCGCCTTGAAAAAGTGACTTTTCTGATTCTCATCTTTTCTCCCGAAAAGGAAAACGTTACGGATTTGAGTTCAATTACACTGAAAGCCCGACCTGGATAGCGATGCGGGATCTGTCGCTCGAAAACCTTTGAGTTATCTGCCCTGGGGCGGAAATGGTACAGGTGAACGATCAAATGACCCAATGCGGAATTGAGTGTATCGGCGAATTGGCTTCGATGTCAGACCATATCTAAACAAGAATGATAAAATTATATCTGGATGAAGCGTTCGATGCGGTTGCGCAGTTTGTAGCGTTTTATATCGTATGGGTAGTAAATACGACTATTGGCTTTGGGTGGTATGACAGGCTCGATTTCATCGAGTTCAAGGTGCCTGCGGATACGGTTGGCATCCGGCCTCGGCTCCACAGCCAGCAGCCAAACAGCCCCTCAAGTCGGTCAAATCTGAACCGCCCATAATGGATCACTTTTAACCCGCCCCTTTCACCCGGGAGTTGCACCCAGAGCTACCCATGTTTCCTTAATCAATTGCTTGGGCGTTTCATCCATGCATACCACCGGATGATGCCGATCATAGCGGCGCTTATACTCCTCGAGCACTTTTTCCATATCCGCCACAAAACGGCCGTTCTGCTCAGGGGGAATGACCCAGCCTTGCTTCTTCCACGGTTTTATCTCGTTTTTTTAAAACCCGCCGGACACTTTCATGAGAGATGCTCTCAATGTATTGAAGCTCTACGGCCTTGTCGGCCAGCAGGCGCAATGACCATCTGCCGAAGCCTTCGGGCGGGGCGCTGCAGCTTAGGGCCACCAGATGAGCCTCGAAGTCCCCATCGGTTTCTTGGCGTAGGCACGCGTTGATTTACGACCGCTCAAGGCCACTGGCAGACCCTCTTGGACAAAACGTTTCTTGACACGATCAATCTTTCTCATGCTGATATTGAGGACATCGGCGGTTTGCTCATTAGTGCAGCGTTTTGACTGATGTTCGCCCAAATCGCAGTTTAGCAGAATCAGCGCATTGAGCACTTTTTGTGATTTGTGGCTACCTCTGCTAATAATAGCTTTGAGTTCAGAGCGTTCCTGCTCGGTTAAGGTCACTTTGTATATATTCATAGGACACAAAAGGTGTCCCACAACATACGACATATCAAACTTGACTTAACACTAGTCCAGAGCCTATTTTTATTGGATTTTGGTGTGGTAAGGAAATTTTTGACGGTTTACTATTTTCTGGTGATAATTTCTAATGCAGCCGACATGACCATTGTAAGGGATTTAGGGATTTCCTAATGGGTCATAACGGAATGGGCGAGTTGGGTTGCTCGATTATTGAAATAAGTCCTAAATTAGGACCAATGGTTAGTTATTGATCGCTGAACGATATAATATACCTCTTTCCAATCAAACATTCTAAAATTATTTTCGCAGAATATTTCGTGCAAACTGGACTCATTTTATCAATTACCGAATTAACTTTTGTATTCAGATGCGATCATTCACCGTAAATCACAGGATAATTTATGCGCCGTAGTAGGGTAAGATCACGTTGGGATAGTGGAAAACCAGTTTTGGCAACAGTAGCTGGTTTGACAGATCCTGCTTCCCCCGAGTTGATCAGTCTGCTGGGATTCGATTGTATTTGGATTGATGTTGAGCACCAGGCAACCTCGGTCGAAACTGTTGGGCAGATGATTCGCGCCTCTCGTGTTGGGAATGCCGATGTAATGGCACGTACCGGGAAAGGGGAATTCATGCGTATGGGCCGCTTACTTGAAGCGGGTGCCATGGGCATTATGTATCCCCGGTGTGAAAGTCCTGAAGAGGCCAAAGAAGTTATCCGATGGTCGAAATTTTCCCCACTTGGAGAACGTGGATTCTTCGGAACGAATCCCGATCAACCTTATGGTTCGATGGATATGTTGGAGTATGTCGAGTTTGCCAATCGGGAAACATTTATGGTGATTCAGGTTGAGTCTCCTGAAGCGGTAAAACAGGCAGGAAAAATTGCGGAAGTGGAGGGTGTCGATGTGGTGTTTTTTGGCCCCGGTGACTTTAGTCTTCTCGCCGGAATTCCTGGTCAATTTGACAATCCTGTTCTCCGAAAAGCTTGTAGGGAAACTGCACGGCAAACCATTGATGCGGGCAAGCGTTTTGGAACACTTGTGTTTAACGAAAAGCAAGCGGAAGAAGTTCTCGATATGGGTGCCAGCTTGATTTGTTACGGGATGGATTTGATGTTCCTAAAGACAGGATTGGAGAAAACAAAAGAAGCATTCGCAAAACTTGGGGTTGTGTTTAATGAACAAAAATTAGACTCAAAATTAGATATGTTGATTTAAAACAAACCTTAAAAAATGAAGTACCGAAAATTTGGAAAAACTGATTGGCAAGTGTCCTCAATCGGGTGCGGAACTTGGGCCATAGGAAGTGACTGGGGTTCGCAAAATAAGGAAGACTCCACCAAAGCAATTCACAAGGCTATCGATTTGGGATGCAATTTCGTTGATACTGCTCGAGCCTATGGAGCCGGTAAGAGCGAACGAATAATAGGCTCCGTACTGAAAGAGCGCTCTGGAGAGCGGATATACCTGGCCTCAAAAATCCCGCCGCTCATGCCAGGTGATTGGCCGCCCTCTCCCTATGATTTAGTGGGTGATCGATATTCTGAAGATCACATCAGAAGCGAATTGGAAAAAAGTTTGCGAGATCTGGGCGTCGATTGTATCGACCTGATGCAAATCCATACTTGGTCAAGGGCGTGGAACAAAGATCCAAGACCGTTTGAGGTGTTAAGGGCGTGCCAGCGAGAGGGCAAAATCAGGTTTATAGGAGTAAGCACCCCGGAGCATGACCAAGAGGCGGTAGCTGATTTGATGCGAAATGGCTGGGTGGACAGTGTGCAAGTTATCTACAATATTTTTAATCAGGAGGCCCAATCGGAAATATTTCCAATTGCAATGGAAAATCAAATTGCCGTTATTGTGAGAGTCGCTTTAGATGAAGGGGCTCTTGCGGGTAAACTAACTGCACAAACGAAATTTTCAGAAGGAGATATGCGGCAAAATTATTTTGCCGGAGACCGGTTAGAACGGACCGTCGATCGAGTCGAAGAAATTCGAAAAACGATTGGAGACGAAGAACCGGATTTAGCGGCATCGGCGCTTAAATTTGTTCTTAAACCAGAATGTGTATCAACGGTTATTCCAGGTATTCGTAATGAGAGGCAAGCGGAATTAAACTGTGCCGTAGGAAAAGCAAAACCAATGTCTGACACTTTGGAGAAAAAATTACGCGACCATAATTGGCGTCGTGATTTTTGGTATTCCGGTAAATAATCTGGAGAAGTTATTAGCTCGTGGGAGGACTTCAATTAGGTTTATTAGGTTGTGGAACCATTGCTCAGTATGCACATATTCCAGCATTAGCCCGATGTAGTGATGTACGCCTGATGGCCCTTTGTGACGCTAATGAAGGACTATTGCGGCGAACCTCAGAAATAACGGGTGTTAGCAGAACCTACTGTGATCATATGGATCTGTTTAATGATCCCCAGATAGAAGCCGTACTCATAGCGGTTCCCGATTCTTTTCATAAATTTTTGGCCATTGAGGCATTAAACGCTGGAAAGCATGTACTGATTGAAAAACCTCTGGCTGAGACTTCTGGCGAATGTCGTGAAATTGTGAAAGTAGTTGAGGACACCGGTTTAATACTTCAAGTAGGAAATATGAAGCGACACTATCCAGGGATGCACGAAGCGCACATTTTTGCAAAGCAAGAGCTTGGCGACCTTCTTTCTGTGTCAGCCTGGTATCGGGACAGCTTGTTTCGATCAATTATGCAAAATGCGGTAGTTAATCCTCCGCACGATAATACGGCAGCGAAAAAACCTGAAGTGGATCCGCGGGCGAACAAACAGGATTATAGTCTGAAAACACACGGTTCCCACCTCTTTGATATGCTGCGTTATCTTGCCGGCGAGATATGTGCAGTAACTGCCACAGTTGCTTCAAAGAATGACCAATACTCATGGCATGGCCTTCTCGAATTTGAAAAGGGTGGCCGGGGGCATTTTGAGCTTACGGTCAAAGTCAACGCAGACATCGCTGAGGGTTATATCGTACATGGAAAAAATGGAAGTGTGGAAGTTGAGCTTGGTTTGCCTTTTTACAATCGTCCTGCGAATATTAAGATTTTTAACGCTCGGCGACAAGTAAGAACGCAGCAGCTAGGCGTATTCAGCAATCCTTATGCGAGACAATTGGATGCCTTTGATGAGACAATCCGGAACAATGCAAATCCGGTCCCAAACGTAAGGGATGGCTTGGCTTCAGTATTGCTCCTCGAAGCAGTGGCTGCGTCGATTGCATGTGGTGGGCTACGTGTAGAGGTAGGAAATCTTTAACAAAGAATTACCAATGCGTCTTGGAGTATTTTCACGCGGATTTAACCGATCATCAACAGAATTGGTTTTTGATGCAGTTATTGCTAGTGGGATTAAGGATATTCATTTCAGTCTTCCTGTTGCCGATACCACTATGCTAGCCGATACTATCGAGGAAATCGGAGCCAAAACAATAAGAACCTTATGCGAAGAAAGAGAGATTAATATCGCCTCAATATCAGGTACATTCAACGCGATTCATCCTGATACTCAAACGCGAAAAAGGGAGATTGGAGGCTGTATCAGGTTAATAAAAATGGCAGCTGACCTTGGAACAACACTTATTTCATTGTCTACCGGAACACGTAATCCTCAAAATATGTGGCTATGGCACCCGGAAAATAATACCGGGGAGGCATGGAAAGATTTACTAAAGACTTTGGAAATATTGTTGGCCGCAGCAACAGAATATTGTATAGATTTGGCAATTGAGCCAGAGCCAGGTAATGTTATAGATTCTGCGGCGAAGGCGCGCTTGTTACTTGATGAATTAGACTGCCCGGCCCTGAAAATTATTATCGATGGGGCAAATTTAATAGGGGATCAGCCGGAATGCCGGATGGCTGAAATTTTCGACAACACGCTCGAATTATTGGCGTCTGAAACCGTCATGGCTCATGCTAAAGAGATTCCCAAAGCTCCAGATAAAACATTGGCAGTTCCGGGAGAAGGTAAACTAGATTGGAAATTATTTCTGGGGACACTTGTGCGGTATGGTTTTGAAGGACCATTGATCATGCATAATCTACCGGAAAATCGAGTAGTTCACGCTCGCGTTTACCTGGAAGAAATCTTGAAAGAAGTCCGTTCGGAGTAATCAAATAATTATGCATTCACGGCAGTATTTAAACCTTTAATGATGAAAAATTAGGACAAAATGGAAAGCTCAGCACATTTTGGGACAATAAATTATATTGTGCTTTTTGCCTACATGGCATCGGTGTTCGGTATCGGGTTGTCTATGGCGGGCAAGCAAAAAACTACGGACGATTATTTCCTGGCCGGTCGAAACATGCCATGGTTTGTCGTTTCAATGAGTATATTTGCTTCCATCGCAAGCGCCATCTCCTATATGGGACTGCCTGCTATAGCTTACAAGGAAAACATTTCCATGGTAGTCGCCGGTTTTGTCAGTATTATTACGGCACCGTTTATTATTCTGCTTTTCTTTCCTTTTTATCGCAAGCTGAATGTCACTACATCCTATAGCTACATCTATAAGAGGTATGGTCCGGGCGCAAGGTATACGGTATCCGGATTATTTATTGCAGCCCGACTTGGCTGGCTGGGAGTGGTAATTTATGCGCCAGCGTTAGCCCTTTCCGTGGTAACAGGTGTTAATATTTGGCTGGCTATCATTTTGATGGGATCGATATCTGTCAGTTATACTCTTTTAGGGGGGTTGAAAGCGGTAATTTGGACGGATCTTTTGCAATTTACTTTTTTGATTGGTGGCGCAGTCTGGGTTGCAGTTACCCTGGTCAACAAAGTCCCAGATGGTTTCGCCGGTATCATGGCCATTGCCAGTGCTAATGATCGATTACAAATATTCGAATGGGAAATCAATATTTTTAAAATGAGCGGACCCATCGTGGCGGTAGCTTTTTTCTTTCAGATGATGCAGGATTACGGTACCGACCAGATATCGGTTCAAAGGCTAATGGCTATTAAAAACTTTAAGGGAATGGCTAAGGCCATTATTTTGAATGCTTTCTTTGATCTTTTAATCATCAGTTTGTTGCTATTTGTGGGTTTAGGAATGTTCGCTTACTATCAAACTTACCCCGATCAGTTAACAGCAGGGATCGCTGGAGATAACGTTCTTCCTTTTTACATTATACAGGCGCTTCCAGTTGGTATATCTGGTTTGGTTATCACGGCCATATTTGCGGCTGCTATGTCAAGTATGGATTCTGGAATTAATTCGCTTTCCACCGTTGTTATCAGCGATTTTATAAGACCACTAGTGGGTAGCAAAAGGAGTGAAGAAAAAGACCTCAAGCTGGCTCGTATTTTAACGTTGGTATTTGGACTACTGGGAATTCTCGTAGCCTGCTATGCATCCACCATTGGTCAGGTTTTAAAGGCTGCGCAGTTGTTTATCAGTTTATTTTCCGGTCCGGTACTCGGTCTATTCCTCTTAGGGGTACTAACCCGTAAGGCAAGTTTCAAGGGCTGGATCGTGGGAACGGTGGTAGCTATTCTTGCGACACTATGGCTGCAATTTTGGGTTGAGGCGCACTTTGTATACTATTTTCCATTTTGTTTTAGTATTAGTTTTATCGTAGGATATTTGGCTAGTCTAGTTTCCCCCCAAGTGCAATTGGACGATCAATTGACAATTTGGGGCCATTACGGTCGTAAGAATATATAATGAGTGTGACATCTGCACTACAGTAAACTGAGTGATGTAAATGAAACTAAGAGCGGAGGTAATCATAGTCGGAGGGGGTGTAACCGGAATTAGCACAGCAATACACCTTAAGGAGCTTGGGGTCGAGGATGTCATTATTTTGGAAAGACACTTTATAGGGTCCGGTCAATCAGGGCGCGCAGCAGGCATAATCCGAGGGACGGCAAACCATCCAACCGTGTCTGCCGCACAGCTTGAAGGGCAAATGTTTTTACATACCTTTGAAAGTCGCTATGGCATTCCAATTCGGATAAACAAGACTGGGTATATTCTGGTTGGCCAAGCCAGCGAGCGAGAGCATATAGAAGCCACGATTGCGGCTGCCAGTCAAGTTGGCTGCCAATCAAAAGAAATCACGGCATATGAGGTGAAAGAGCTGCAACCCGGATTGAATACAGAGGAGGGCGGAATTTATGTATATGAACCGGGCGGGCTTTATGTAGATCCGATGCCAACAGTGCATGCCTTCCTTTTAGCGGCCAGGCATTTAGGAGTGAGAGTTATCGAAGGATGCGAAGTTGGTGATATTTTGGTGCGAGATGATAACGTGTTTGGAGTCGAGTGCGCGATGGGAGTTTTTGAAGTCCCCAAAGTCATGATCGCTACTTCAGTATGGGGGCAACCGCAACTGGCAAAACTTGGTATAGACGTTCCCGTTTGTCCACATATCGCGGAAATGGGATTTTTCCAGGTGCCCACTAATTCCAGCCACCGTCTTCACCGTATAATCTTCGACTCAAGAGCAAATTTATATATGCGTCCAGAGGGTGAGTTCCAATTATTTGTCGGGCGAAAGGAGCGCGAATTTGTCGAGAGCAATGGAGAGCAAATTGATCCTGACAACTATAGGCAAACGGCCAATTTTCACTCCTTGCAGGAAATACATCAGAATCTACAGGTGACACTGCCTTTCATGAGAAACGGGTTTGTGCATCGCACCTATGCCTGCACTTACGACAGTACCCCCGATGATATGCCGATACTTGATAAAGCTGCTTCGGTAGGCGGTCTCTATTTTGCCATCGGCTTCAGTGGTGGCGGATTCTCCTCTTCACCATGGGTAGGAAAACGCATGGCAACTTTTATTGCCGAGGAAGCAAAACCTGGAGATATGGACCTGTTCAACAAGGAACGATTTGCCAAAGGAGAATTGATTCGCTGGAGCAACACTCCGACGGATTATAATTAGGAATAACGATGATTATCCATTTGGTGATTGAGGATGGGATCTGATGGAAAATGGGGGTAAGGACCTTGGCCTCAGTCGGCTTGGGTTGGGAGGTGTTCTCTTTGGGCGGGAAATTGATGAGAAATCGAGTCGAAAAATCCTCGATTACGCTCTGGAGCAAGATATCACTTTGATCGATACGGCAGAATCTTATGGCGGGGGCAATGCCCGCTCCTGCCGACGGAAAAATTGTGGCACCGAAGATGTCCGGGAGGTTTCGAATGAAATGCATTCCTCAGAAAAGATCATTGGTCGTTGGCTGCGCGACCGGGATAATAGAAATGAAGTCACACTCTGTACAAAGTTCAGCACAGGCGGACATGCGACCAATGTCCACCGAGCGGTCGGGGAGAGTCTAGAGCGCCTGCAAACGGATGTCATCGATATATACATGATGCATTTACCGGATCCCGATGTTCCTCTGGAAGAAACACTCGAGGCTCTTACGAAAGAGGTAAATGAAGGGCGCATTCGGGCGATCGGTTGCAGCAATTTTTCACATCTTCAATTGGTGGAAGCACTCGAACTCAGCCAGACCCGAGGCTACGCCCGGATGGAATTCATCCAGCCACCCTTTAGCTTGGCAGATTCCGGGACGCGTCTGGCTCTTCTGCCCCTTTGTTTGGAGCAAAAAGTAACCATCATGGCCTACAGTCCGCTGGCAGCAGGTTTTTTGTCCGGAAAGTATTCTCCCTTCAGGGACTCTATTCCCAGGGGTTCTCGTTTCGATGTGAGTCCTGGGCATATCGATCTTTATTTCAACGAGCACAATTTTCAAATACTGGAGTCGCTCCGCGCATTATCGAAGGAATTAGGGACCAGCATGGTCCACTTGGCAATGGCCTGGGTGATTTCTTACCCTGGCATATCTTCTGTTCTAGTAGGGGCAAGGGATAAGTCACAAATAGACAATGCACTACATTGCTTGCGAAACCCCGTTTCAACAGAATTGCACCAGCGCATGACAAACTGGCTAAGCGATTAAAGTTTTTCAATCTTTGGTTAGTTAAATCGTTATGATTGTAATTTGATTCACAAGGGGCAATAGCCTCTAATAAATTTACTTCATTGGATTATCGATTGGTTCCCATATAGAACCAATAGTTAATCCTTGATGGTTCAATCCAGTAAAATGTAAAGTTCAATTAGAAATGACAAAATGTGTCTCAAATTTACATAATTATGCATTTAAAACATTAACCAATAGTATAAACCCTAGGATTATAAACCAATGAAAGTAATAAATATATTGATCAATACCCCAGTGACGTTAGGATTGGCTTTTATACTCGTTCCTGTATTACATAGCCAGGAAGAATCAAATGACGAAGAACTTATAGAACTATCGCCGTTTGTTCTATCTGACGAAAAGGATGTCGGCTATCGATCAATGCAGACCACATCTATAAATCGCCTGGCGATGGATGTTATCGATGCTCCATTTAATGTTCAAATCCTTAACCAAGAAGTATTAACGGATTTAAATGTAGTGGATCAGAATGAAACATTTAAATATATGAACAATGTGAACTCAGGTTCATTTTCGGGCCAGATTGGATTCACTGTAATGCGTGGTTTATTTCAGAGTGAAGACACCCATCAGCGCAATGGTTACCACTTTCTCGGTATCAAGGATCATTTTAACACGGAACGTGTGGAAATCATTAAGGGCTCCAATTCGACGATCGTAGGGGAGTCCAGTGGTGCGGGTAATATCAACACCATCACCAAGAAGGCGACCATAGGCAGTAATTTCGGCAGTTTAAACGCTACATTTGGCGCCTATAGCCGTTATCGAGTAGCGTTAGATTATAATTACGGAAACGAGCAGATTGGAAATATGCCGTTTGCTTTGCGCGTTAATTCTTTTTATCACAATGAAGAAAGTTTCATTAGATTCGTAGACAAAAGGGCTTATGGTGTGGCACTTAATTTTGCCCTGGAAATAACACCTAAAACTACACTTTTCGTTGATTTTGAAAGAGTTGAAGAAAAGCGCACTCAAGAGGGCGCAAACGCGGATCGCTGGTCGGGATCCCCCGGCTTGACCCAAGGCCATGATATATTTCTCCAGGATGTGAACGGAAGAACTATTCCTGCCTATGGAAAAGTGCCCGATTGGGTTCTGGAGACTGGTATACTAACTGCCGGCATCAATTCATCAAGGGTTCCCACCGGAGCGTTTGTTGCAGACCAGTACGGGAGCTGGGGGGATTCCCTGACAACCGCAGGGCCGGATAATAAACTGGAACGAAAGAATCTTTATACACAAATCGATCTATTACAGAAAATTACCGAAAAATTCCATATCAGGGGAAGTATAAGTTTCAATAAAGAAGAGTCTACTGTTAACCCGAGAAATATAATGGCGGGAGGTATTTTTAATAACAGATATACTGGAATTGAAGTGCTTCCAGATAACAGCGTAGTATTTAGCGATACCGACTTAACCAAAGATTCGAACGGAGATTTGGTCAACCCGAACGGTCCGGCGCGTTATTTTCAGACTCGCTCATGGCGTCGACCCGCCAGTTCAGATTCACGAGACGTGTTTGAAGCCCGTATCATTGCCAATTATGACCTCGATCTCGGCTTTACCCAGCAGGCGCTTACCGGTGGTTTCGATTATTTAAAACGAGAAGATCCTCGGGGACTGTTTTTCGATGGAATCTTGGATTCAAATGGCGATAATCTTATTTTGCCGGTATATTTGGACGATTTATCTGCTCAACAGACCAGTCAGCAGCGGTGGCTTGATGCTGGAGGAACCTGGCAACGACTTAATTCCGTAGAAAATGTCAATGACGTTAAAATTGATGCCCTTTATTTTGGGGCTGCGGGTAAATACTTCAATGGGCGCATCCAGTCATACATAGGTGTAAGAAGGGATTCGCTCGACCGCAAAGCCTTTACTGGCGCGTTCTCGGGCGTTGGACGCGATATAGTTTTCACACCTGACGAGGCCGGCAGTTTGACCCAATCGGTAACCACGACTACCTTTTCCGTTGTTTTTCAAGTCAGTAAAAACATAAATTTATTTTTTACCCGTTCGGAGTCATTTCGACCATCGGTTGTTAGTTTTCCAGCACTACGAGCGGAATTTTTCGACCTTGCTCCGAATGAAATTGCCCCAGCCGACCTATTGTCTAATCCCACGGGAGGCTCCGCTCCACCATCACAAGGGCAGACCTACGAGGGGGGAATAAAATTTGATATTCTCAATGGCAGGCTTTCCGGGACAGTATCTGTCTGGGATATTGATGACACTACTTCACCGGGAGCATTAACGCAAATTGTGGTACAAGACTTTCTGGGGACAGAACTCGGCCCCGACGGTCTCCGGTTGCCGGATACGACTATTGACGATCGCTTTGTGTCGCCTTTCCTGGAGCTATTCAATACCAATGGTGTTGAAGTCGAAGTGCTTTTCAATGCGACAAAAAAGATTTCCATTCTTGGCCAATATGCCTATAATGACGCAACAATCCAGACGGGAGAATTCGCCGGGAATAATTTGTTCCTGAGTTTCAAAAATAGTGGAAACTTACTCATCCGCTACACAGAAACAGAAGGTCCGCTAAAAGGCCTTTACTTTGGTTCTAATACACTTTTCAGAGGAGAAATGATTATAGCGAGGGATTTACCCTCTACGCGCCCTGCGCACACAGTTTTCAATGCTTTTGCCGGCTATAAGTATAGGTTCGAGAATGAATCTATGTTTGGCATTCGTCTCGTCCTTGAGAACATGACGAATCTAAGGTATACAGAAACACATACCAGATTGGGTAAACCGCGTTCATTTTACGTGACCTTATCGTATGATTTCTAAGGAGGGATAGGTTTCAAAATCCCTCCACTTGGGTGGGGGGATTTTTTTTCTTAAATGAATGATAGGGAATTATTTGTATCCATCAAAGAATATTGGCAGGTACAAATGCTCAATTGGAATTCCCCACCTCTCCGTTGAAGGGTTCGAATGCATTAACAACAAAAGGTTAGAGTATAATGGGACTATTTCAACACCAGGGGATTACATTTAATTATGAGGTGATCGGAGAAGGACTTCCGTTCTTTTTTTCACATGGGCTAACCGGAAATCTCCAGAGCGCCCGAGAACTTCTGGGTGAGGTGCCAGAATGCAAGGTTACCCTTTGGGATAATCGGGCCCATGGTAAAACCGGTCCCATCGGTTCGGAAGAGAACCTATCGTTCAAGACTTTAGCAAATGATATGGCAGCGTTGATGGATCATCTGGAAATAAATAATGCGGCAATCGGTGGTATTTCGATGGGGGCGTCCATCGTTCTTCAGTTTGCGGTAGATTATTCGGAACGTCTCTTGGGGCTGGTTTGCATACGGCCTGCCTGGTTGCCGGATCAACATTCGACAAAAAATTTAGAGCTATTAGTGGTGATTGGCAATTTGCTGAAACAATTCGGTGTCGTAGAAGGTTCTCGCAGGTTTCAGCAAAACCCCACGTTTGTAGAACTCGTTGAATCCGCACCAGAAATTGCCGCTGGTTTGTTGGAGCAATTTCATAAACCAAACGCAGTTGAGTACTCAAGCCGATTGAGGCGTCTACCTTTGGACCGCCCTCTGGGAGACTGGGGAGGTGTCGATGAACTGTGTGTGTCAACCCTTGTTATTGGCACCGAAGATGATCCAATTCACCCCGTCAACTTTGCAAAGCAATGGGCGCATCATATTCCCGGTTCCCGTTACTGGGAGGTCACGCCGAAATCTGCCGATCTCGACCTTCACATTCATGAGATTCGCAAAGAAATTCGATTGACCCTTGAAACTATTGCAGAGTCCCAACATACATTCAGTAATCGAGAAAATTTGAAATGAAACACGAATATTTGCCGCTTGAGGAAATTCGAAATAAACTCCGCATCAAATGGTACCGGTGCCCGATTTCTGGAGATAAATTGCGTGCGTTCTCCAAACGCAGCGACCTTCAGGGTTGGTTTCAATCGCTGGGGCACCTGACTTTATTTGCCGGAACAGGGGCGCTGACCTACTACCTGTTTATGCAGCAACTATGGGTAGGTTTCGGATTGGCACTGACTGGCCACGGGGCAATTACGTCGTTTATGGGCTTGGCGGTCCATGAATTGGGACACGGGACGGTATTCAAGACCAAATGGCTCAATAAGCTATTTCTCCGAATTTACAGCATTCTTGCGTGGCACAATTTTCACATTTATGCGATGAGTCACACCTATCATCATCGCTACACGCTGCATCCGGAAGGAGATCGTGAGCTTTTACTCCCGAAAAGCCCTACACTGAGGGTTCTTTATGTGTTGCAGATGCTCACGTTCAATATCAAAGGTGGATTCGAGTCCAATGGGCTGGTTCCTGTATTGACGAATAACGTCAAAACCGCATTGGGCATTTATCCGTGTAGTAAATCGCCCTCGACCGAGAAGAGAGCAAGGGAGCCAAAGGAGGAGTGGATGGAAGCGCTCTACCGGAATTGTCCGGAGGAGCGCCAAGAGGCCGTGAATTGGGCGCAGGTCGTTGTGTTGTTCCATTTGAGCATGATTGTGGTGGCGATTTTTTTCAATCTCTGGCTGCTGCCTTTACTGGTATCGTACTCGTATTTTATTGGGAACTTTTGGCGCTACTTGGTGGGAGTCCCCATGCATTGCGGTCTGCGCGACAATGTGCCGGACTTTCGGCTTTGTGCGCGATCCATAAAACTGGACCCGTTATCCGAGTTTCTCTACTGGCGGATGAACTGGCATACCGAGCACCATATGTACGCCAGCGTGCCGTGCTACAATCTCAAGAAATTGAGCAAAGAAATCGCCAGTGATATGCCGAAGCCTCGTACCTTGCTCGGTGCCTGGCGGGAGATGCGCGAGACATGGCATAGGCAGAAGATCGACCCAGACTATCAATTCGATACGCCGCTGCCAGCACCTGCCGGGAGTGTGATAAATCGAGAGTTTAAGGAGATGGAAGTGTCGATTGGGGACTTAGCGCCAAAGGTTTTGTCCTGAGGCTGGCTTGCTCATCGGAGTTGGGACAAACCTGATGCAGGGCGATTGTAATGAATATTTTGACTGAAATGATTTTGAAATTAACAATTTAATGTTACCTTGCGACCAACTTTACTACAACACGAGGTTCGCATCAGCATGAATCCGGATAAAAACTTAGCGAATTTTGACGATGCCCTGCTGACACCGCGTTATCTGGCAAACCCGTATCCGTATTACGAAGCGCTTCGCCGTAGCGAACCGGTGTACTTTTCAGCGCGATTAAATGGATGGGTGTTGACCCGCTACGACGACGTTCATGCGGCGCTCCGTGACTCCCGTCTAATCTCTGGGCAACGTGTACAGAGCTACGCGGCCGGTTTGCCTTCCGATTCAAAGAAAAGACTGCAACCGCTTTACTATCAAATCGGAAAGTGGTTTAACAACATGGACCCGCCGGACCATACGAGGTTGCGTCGATTACTCACGGCCGCGTTTACCCCGCGTGTAGTTGAAGAATTGCGACCGCGAATTAAAGTAGTTGTGAACGAACTGCTGGACAAGATGGATATTAATAACACAAGCGATTTTATTGCCAAGTTCGCTTATCCTCTACCAGCAATTGTAATCGCGGAAATGCTGGGTGTTCCTGCAGAAGACCATGATAAATTCATGGCCTGGTCTGATCCCTTAACGGCTTACGCAGGCACAGGCAAACCGCAACTTGGTATTGCTAAAAAAGCAAGCGATGGCGCCTTTCAGCTTACGGCCTACTTTAAGAAAATCGTCGATGAACGACGAAGAGAGCCTCGTGCCGACTTGATCAGCGCCCTGGTCGAAGTAGAGGAGGAAGGTGACCGGTTGACCGAACACGAGTTACTTTCGATGTGCGGATTTGTGATCGTTGCCGGGCACGAGACGACCATGATGCTTCTCTGTAACGGGCTTCTAGCCTTGCTCCAGAATCGTGAGCAATTTGAAGAATTAAAGAAAGATGCTCAATTAACTAGGTCGGCGGTGGAAGAGTGTTTGCGATTTGACAGCTCGATCCAGCACCAGACGCGAGTTGCGGCTGAAGATTTTGAACTGGGCGGACGAGAGATCAAAACTGGTCAGCGCGTATTGCCCTTTCTTGGCGCTGCAAATCGCGACCCCGCGCAGTTTCTCTTACCAAACAATTTTGAAATAGCACGCTCTCCAAACAAACATCTTGCCTTTGGGTATGGTCGCCGCATTTGCCTCGGCGCACCACTCGCCCGACTGGAGGCGTTCATTGCTTTCCGTGCGATCGCAGACCGTTACCCAAACATACAGATGGCTGTGGATGGAGACACTTTGGAGTGGCGGCACCACACATCCAATCGCAACGTAATTAAGCTACCGGTAATCTTGCAACCATAGAAGCTGGAAGTCCGTAGATGCAAATAATAGCGCATATCAGACACCTGAAATGGGTATGATTCCAACAGAATTGGCTTCGATCGACGGACCGCGTGTCGAGACGCGCTGGCGTCGGATTGTCACACCGATTCCGGCACCGGCAACACTACCGATGATTGAGAGGCTGCGTGCGTTGGAGCCACGATCCATGACGGGTATGTCGCCCATCTGGTGGCACAAAGCAGAGGGGTTCCTTGTCAGTGATGGTCAGGGCAATCAGTGGATTGATCTGACGAGCGGAATTGTAGTTGCTAACGTAGGCCATGCACACCCGCGTATCTGCGAAGCCATTCGCCGGGCCTTGGATCAAAAACTGCTGGCGACCTATGCGTTTCCCGCTTTACAGCGAGCGAATCTTCTTGAAAAGCTGGTTCACCTTTCGCCGATTCCGGATTCCAAGGCTCTTCTCTATAGTGGAGGCACAGAGGCAACTGAATCCGCGATTTTGCTTATGCGGAGGCACGGCCGATCCTTGCATCCAAAGAAGATAGGAATATTGAGTTTTCTTGACGGTTACCATGGCCGAACAATGTCCGCATCCCTGGCGTCGGGTGTGCCGCAAAAGGCCGATTGGATTCAGCGTCAACAGGTGCATCATTATCAGATTCCCTTTCCGTTTTGCCTGCATAATCCGTGGAAACAAGAACGAAATGAACCGTGTAATCGAGCCTGTTTCGACCAATGTGTGATTCATCTTCATCAAGAAGGTATCGGGCCGGAGCACATTGCTGGCATCATTGTCGAGCCGATGCCCGGCTGGACGACCTGGCCGATCCCGACCGACTTTGCCCAGGCAATGGCAGATTGGGCCCGTCAAAACGACATTTTGATTTGCTTCGATGAAGTGCAATCCGGCTGTGGCAGAACAGGAAAATTCTATGCCCACGAACATATTGGTGTCGTTCCCGATCTGATCGCACTTGGAAAAGGATTAAGCTCCAGCCTGCCAGTATCCGCAGTTCTTGGGCCGAAATGGTTGATGGATCAGCCGGCTCCGGGAGAGATGTCCACCACTCACGGCGGTAATCCGGTGTGCGCCGCAGCGGCACTGGAAAACCTTTGCATTATCGAAGATGAACAACTTGTGAAAGCTTCTGAAACTACCGGTAAGCTGGTCCTTGAGCAACTCAGAAAGATACAGGAGGACAACCCTCATCGCATTCTGTCGGTCCATGGCCGTGGTTTATTCATCTCCATGCACTTTAATCGGCCTGGGAGCACGAAACCGGATTCCGCATTAGCCGATGCAGTAGCGCATGAGGCTATACGCCGAGGTGTTATGATGTTTCCTACAGGGCGAGGGTATATCAAGTTTACACCGCCGTTATGTATCGACCCCGAAGCGGCATTGGAAGCAGTGGAAGTAATTCGCCAATGTATCCAGTTAGTTTGCGAAAGCTAGAGGAGCGCAGTAAAAATTTCGTGGAGTAGCACACGGGCAAAATATACAAAACAATAGAAAAAGGACTTCCAAAGTGAATCAAGAAGAACTGCGAAACTGTTTATACGGTTGTTACGTCACTGTTCCCACCATGTTCCGCGATGACGATTTGGAACTCGATTTGCCCAGCATGCGGCAACACATCCGCTTTTTAAAAAAGGGCGGGATGAACGGGCAAAACGCTGTGCTGCTCGCCGGGGGAGCCGCTGGTGACTTTTCAACCCTCAGCTTTACGGAACGCTTGCAGGTTGCTGAAACAGTGATCGAGGAAGCGAACGGTGAAATTCCGGTCGTCATGGGAGCTCAAACTACCAGCACACGCGAATTGGTAGAATTGGCCAGTGCTGCCGAGCAATTGGGGGCCGATTTCATTCAAATCTCCGCGCCATTTTATTTCGCTAATACCGAAGGCGATTTCTTCGATTACGTTACAGCGGCCGCCGAAGCATCTAATGTAGGTTTCATTGTCTACAACACCTACTGGACCAGCGCAGGCATTTCGTTCGGGTTGATCGAAAAGCTGGTTAAAATTCCCACAATGGTTGGCCTCAAATGGGCCTCATCGGATACAACACGAATGGTATTTGAAAAAGTGGTCGATAATTTTTCCGATCGTTTGAGCATCATCGATAACCAGAACCGCTTCGTAACCAGCCATATTCTCGGGGCGCGGGCGATCGAACTTCACATTTGCAATCATTGGCCACAATTTGGGTTACAGTTGTGGCAACTGCTGGAAGACCAGAAATATGTTGAAGCCCAAAAAGAGATGGTTCGCGTTATTTTGCCTTACCTGCAGCTTTGGGCCGAAATGGAAGAATATACCGCCGGCGACGGCT
This sequence comes from Opitutales bacterium, assembly GCA_021772515.1. Classification (GTDB taxonomy): domain Bacteria; phylum Verrucomicrobiota; class Verrucomicrobiia; order Opitutales; family UBA2987; genus JAJFLU01. The sequence goes on along the minus strand of JAJFLU010000048.1, from coordinate 151,853 downwards.
ACCTCGACAAGCTGTGTATGGAACTGGTCGGGCTGAACTCCAGCCGTTGCCGCCCCCCGACACGCGACATCCGCGATATGTTTCGCGAAAAAGCCCGCCAGATGCTCATGCAATGCAAAACACCTGGGGTGATCTAGAGCGACTTATCCACATTAATAAAGAGAAAGTATCATGACTATTTTAGCTATTCGGCATACTGGTATTGTTGTCAGCGACATGCAGCGGTCGCTACATTTTTACCGTGATTTATTAGGCTTGGAAGTTTGGGCCGACTTCACTGATGACAGTGAAACGTTGCAAGAAATCACGAACGTAATTGGCGCAAAAATCTGGATGATCAAGCTGAAGGCGGCCGATGGTGTATCCATAGAATTATTGCAATATCTGTCGCACCCACAGGGTCTGCCCGAGCCAAGGAAAGCCTGTGACGTTGGCTGTAATCACATTGCCCTTCAAGTGGATGATCTTGACGCTCTCCATGAAAAGCTGAAAAACGAAGGCATAATATTTCATACACCGCCGTCCATCACACCTGATAGCGGCGCCAAGGTGACCTATTGCCGCGATCCGGAAGGAGTGATCGTGGAGCTAGTTGAAATAGTGTAGCGATCTCAATTTTTGAAACACATATAAAAATCGAAATTAATAATTACCATGACACACAACAATAATTTGTTTATCAATCGCCCACTTACTGAGCAACAAGTCTGTAGCTACAAGGAGCAGGGATTTCTCGCACTAGGCCGCGTGTTGAGCAATGATGGTCTTACACAGATGCGTGAGCAATGTATGGCGGCATGGAAGGCGGAAAAAGGCAGGTTTGATTCCGAGAAAACTTGGCTCCAGAACGCTTTGTTGGGTAATATTCACCATCGATCTGATGTTGTGCTTCAGTATTATTTTAATGGTCCTCTAGTTGATATTGCCGAGCAATTTGTCGGGCCAAATATCAAGGGCGTAACATCGCAGCTAACTTTCAAGATGCGTGGAAATAACAAACCCTTCGGTTGGCATCAAGATAACGGCTACGGCGAATTGGATCCCTACAACACCTTGACTACATTGACCGCTTTGGATGATGCCGACGAAGAAAATGGTTGTTTGTGGATAATCCCCGGCAGTCATAAACAAGGACAAATTAATGTCGAGCACTCGATAGCCGATAAGGCTTCCGGAAAATCAATTGAACTGGAAGTGGATGAGAGTCCGGCGATCCCTGTGCACATGAAAGCGGGTGAGGCGATCGTATTTCACTGTTGGACCTTGCACAAATCAGATGGTAATCGATCAAAGAATCGTGATCGGAGAATCCTGTTTTTACGCTATGCCGATGCCGACGCCGTGGAGACCTACAACGGTGATAATCCCCGACTCGGCAGACTACTGCGTGGACAATCAAAATACCCACAAGTTAATAGTTACGAAACGAACCTATGCGTGCGTTAGATCGAGATAACCTACAGGGCTTATGGGCGGCTGTAGCAACGCCGTGGGATGAAAGTGGCAAGCTGGATTGTGGCATCTTGGCTGAAAATTGTCGTCGTCTCGCGTCAGAAAACGTAGATGGAATTTACACAACCGACGCCGATGGTGAGTTTTATGCCGTCGAACTCGAAGAGTTTTCTTTGTTGGCAAAAGCATTTTCTCAAGCGATGGAAGCGGTTGGAGTGGATGCAGCTATGGGGGTTTCCTGGTTCAGCACTCAGGGGGTGATCGATCGCATTCGGATCGCTGTCGATGCAGGCATCCCAAATGTGCATGTGGCATTGCCTCTTTTTATGCCTTTGGCTGATGGGGATGTAGATCGATTTTTCGAAGACTTGGCCAGACAGATACCAGATGCTCGTTGGATCCATTACGCCCACTCGAGTTCACTGCCGGTGTTGTCAGGTAGGGATTATTCACGCCTTGCCGAGTGCTACCGCGATCAGCTCATCGGAACCAAAATTGCCGCTGCATTTGATGTTTCCAGTTTGACCGAAATCTTGTCCAACGCCCCAGTTCTTGCCCACTTAGTCGGTGATCCTACGTTGTCCATCGGAATGTTGTTAGGAGCCTCCGGTAATTGCAGCTACTGGGTTAATTCACTGCCCCGCTGGAGTCGCCAATATATGGATGCGTGTATGGTCGGTCGCTGGCAAGAAGCAGTAGCTTGTCATAAGAAACTCTGGCTGTGGGAGTTACAGCATGTGGCGCCGCTGGAAAGGGCAGGGCATCGACACGGCATTGTGAGCCGGGCTCTTGGGATGGTGAGCGGCTTTTTGGTCGAAGGCGGTGAGACGCGCGCACCCTATTATCCAATTTCCCCGGAACTTTTGTCTCGGCTAAAATCGGATTTCGAAATGTACTGGGTGGATGAATTGCGTCAGGAATCTTTTAGAAATATTAATATTAAATAGAGCGTGGTAAGCAAGTTCTTACTCGAAAGTAAAACAAAAAAACGTCTTAATCATGACCAATACTAATTATTCCACAGGGCGTACTGTATACCTCAACGGTCGTTATGTGCCCGAGGCCGAGGCGGGGATTTCAATTTTCGATTCAGCGTGTATGTTCGGGGATCTTGTCTTTGAAATGACGCGTTCGTTCAATCGTAAGCAATTTAAGTTACGCGAGCACCTCGAACGACTCTATCGCTCGATAAAAATGTTGCGTATCCCGTTCGAGATGCCGATCGAGCAACTTGAACAACTCGTGCTCGAAGTCATCGAGAAAAATCAGCCATTCATTGAGGAGGATGATGAAGATCGTGTCGCGATTAACGTCTCGCGCGGCATTCTGTCTTTGTATCATCCTATATTTGGGGGCGATCCAGGGCCAACATTGATTATATCGAGTTTTCCTCTATCACTAACGCTCGGAGCGTTTGAGGGAATCTATGATCCGGGCCTCCATGCAATCACTCCCAGCCAGCGTGCGATTCCCGCAGACCTTATGGATCCGAAGATGAAAAACCGGAGTCGACTTTTTTATATGATAGCCAATTTGCAAGTCTCCCTGGTTGCCGATCCCCATGCCTGGGCACTGTTATTGGACCCGGACGGGTTTGTCACTGAGGGCACGGGTTCCAACTTCTTTATAGTCATAGATGGTGAACTATGGACTCCTGAACCCCGCAACATTCTGCGCGGAATTACCCGTTCCCACACCATGGATTTGGCAAAACAATTGGGAATTACGGTTCGCGAAAAGAACATCGAACTGTACGACGTTATCCATGCCGATGAAGCCTTTTATACCTCGACTCCTGCCTGCATTTATCCATGCACCAAGATCAACGGTATCACTATTGGCTCCGGCGAAATGGGTCTAATGACCAAGCAGTTGCTCGAAGCCTGGAGTAAAGACTCAGGCGTAGATATTATTGCGCAGACCAAACGTTACGCGGCACGAACCCAGTCAACCGCCACTGCCGGGGCCAACCCGTATCGGTTCAATGCGGATGCCTTGAAATAGGGATTTTTGACTGCGGTGCAAAGCACAACAATATCTTCCTCCAAACGAAAGCGTGTTTCGTCTTTCCGTCGGTGTCGTGTGGCAGTAGGGTTATTTGCGGGCTTACGCCCTCATGATTTACGCGCAGCAGGAACATTTATCAAGCGGATGTATGCTGGCCAATCATTCCTGCTTCGGTATTGGAAATTTATGTTTTGGACGATGCGGCAAGTTTTGATTGTAATTCCAGAGGCATTGTTAAACGTGACGTTTGATCAACCGATATCGCGCACTCCTTATTGGCTTTCCGGGGGTAATCCTTTAGCTAATTATCCGTGGCGGGATCAGCCCGAGGCGACGCTACCAAAATTAGCCGAGGTCGTGGTTATCGGAGCAGGTTTCACAGGCGGTGCGTTGGCCTACCACTGGGCCAAGGCGGGATCGTTGGACAAACAGATGGTTGTGTTGGAAATGGACGACCCCGCCAATGGCGCCTCGGGACGCAACGGTGGCGAAGTGGTCATGGGGCGTTACTTTGCCCTTGTTCTTGGGACTGTGACCAACGGTTTGACTAAATTGCGTCCTGACCTTAGTGAGGATGAACGAGTGCAGTTAGCCAAATCTTTTGCAATAGTCTATTGCCGATCAGCCTACAAGAATGCGGAGTTAATCGAGCGTACGATACGCGATGAAGGATTCGATTGCGACTATGTTCGCGAAGGATGGGTTCAGGCCCGTGATATAGATGAGCAAAAGCAGCTTGAAAAGTCCGTGAATGCAGGTAGGGAAAACGGGTTTGCGGATTGGGCCAAACTCTCTGCCGATGAAGCCGCTGAAAAAACCGGCGCAAATATCAAGAATCCAACAAATTTTTCTAAGGGCGCCGCTCAGTTCCAACCGGCTAAGTGGGTATGGTCTCTTTTTCAGAGTGCGCTCAAATCACCACAAGTTAAACTTTATTGCCGCACCAAAGTTTTGTCGATTCGAGATGTCGGTGATGTATATGAAATAAATACCACGCGAGGATTGATCAGATCCAAGTATGTGGTAAATGCTACTGAAGCTTACACGCCCAAACTGCACAAACAGTTTCATAATGTCATACTGCCAAAGCAAACGCAACTTAGCGCCGGCACTGACGATGGGCAGTCACTTAAACCTAATATTACTTTTAGTACCAATACAGGCTTCATGGGTCGGCATAGAACGCATATTTATTTTGGATCGGATGAAACTCGGATTCCGGATCAACAGATCGGGCGCAATCAACCTTCCCGTTTTGTTACCAAGTTCCTGATTGGGGAGTTACGCAGATTCTATGGGTGCTTTCCGCTCCGCGTTACCCATGAGTGGAGTGGAACCGTTGGTTTTACAGATGATGAATATCCCATCGTCGGCGTTATGGATGAAAAAAGACAATACATAATCGCAGGGATGAGTGGCTCAGGCACAGCAATTTCATTCAATGCGGCACGTTGGACTTGTAATCGCATCCTCAATATCGTCGAACGTGAGGATGACTATCCAGATGAGTTTTTCAGCCCAATGCGATTGCTTGACCCGAAGAATCATCGTTGGCCTTCTATCAAGGAGAAGTAACGCGAAACAGCCTAATCTATCCGGTAAAGCAAGTTCACGCAGAGACGAATGGATATTCTGGCTTTGTATCGACTTCAGGAGCAATGATTGTTTACCCAAAGTTTACCGCGATACGGAGGACTCTCAAGATTTCCGCAAGAGAGTCACGATATTTCGATTGCATATCATTCCAATAGTTCTATTTTAGGACAATCCTCAACCAATGCAGCCTTTGCTGTGAACCATTGCCTAAATCTATGGTCGAAATCCCCAAGCGAAATTCTTTAGTTTATCAAACCACCTTGATTCTCCGCGCTGAGATTAAGAAAAATACTTGGGGGAAGTGGTTACCGGCGGAGCGTGAATTGTGTAAAGTACTACAGGTGGGTCGAAACACTCTACGATCTGCAATGGACCAACTTAAGAACGAGGGGCTTTTAATATCCAATAGGGGTCAAGGTACCCAGGTTACCTCGAAAAGAGTGGGTAAAATAAAACGAACCCACAAGCGTACGATCGGACTAATATCACCTGAACCGTTGGACAGGTTACGACCTTACATTACGTTGTTGATAGGAGAGCTTCGTTTTATGCTCAGGGACACAAAAATAAATCTGAAACTCCATACAGGCAAGGTGTTTTATCAGAAGAATCCTGAAAAGGCCCTCGATAAATTAATTCGATCTGACAGCGCTGATTGTTGGATCCTCGCACTTTCCAGTAAAAATATTCAGAAATGGTTTCTGAAAAACTCCATACCTTGCATTGTTACAGGGACACCACACCCTGGCGTAAATCTACCATCTGTGGATTTGGACTTTAGAGCGATTTGTAGACACGCAACAGGAAAATTGATTAGCCTTGGTCATAAGCGAATATCAATTATACTCGAAAAGGCTGGAACCGGAGGAATGGTGGATGCTGAAGCAGGTTTTAGTGAAGCTATAATCCATAGCAGTAATACTGAATTGAAGCCCGTAGTCCTGTATTCGGAGCTTGAACCAAATGGCATCCGGCGGATCATTGAAAGAGATCTCAAGAAAATTAACCCGCCAACCGCATACATTGTTACGAATACATTGTTTCATTTAACAATAATCAGCCTCCTGCATCAGTATAACAGGGAAGTTCCACGCGATATTTCAATTATCACAACTCATTTTGACAGTTTTCTTTCATTTTTAATTCCACATCCGACGACCTATGACACACATCCCTATAACCAGGCACATGGACTTTTGAAGATGGCATTAAGGGTTATTAATGGTGAACCGATCCACAATTCGCATTTAAGGATTATACCGGAGTTTGTGCCAGGTGCAACCATTGGGGCTGCCAAAGAATGAAACCTCAAATTGATCCAGATAGGAGGTGGGAATACTAATTCCCAGAACGAGTGAGTGGCTCAAGAAACCCTCCAGCCACCAATCTCTGCGGTGTGTTGGGTATTTCTTCACCGGTTTCTTCGGAATTCTCTGGTTTGACGGTACGATCTAGAAATAATACACTCGTCCTCAAATTGGTACATTTTCAATTACAGGAGTAGCGGTTTGCAAAAGGAGCGCAAAAGTTTTAATGGGGGATTATGGTTCCTATTTCGTGCTATCGTTTTTTTCCATTTGTTAGGGTTTCAGTTATAAAACTGTATTTACTAACGGAATTAGCTGTCGCAGATTTGTCGCAGAAATTTGTCGGACAATATCGAAAACAGACAGTGTATGCCTATTCAGTTAATTTTGTAAAGGTTTGATATTACAGAACTTACTCAATATAAGCAACTTATGAAACACTTTTGACCGGTTTCCTAAACCGTCAATCTGGGTTCGAGTCCCGGTGGGGGCACCATATTGATAATCAAAGAGTTACAAAATATATTTGATGTCATTTTTCACTCTAACGTTGACTCCGTCGCAGATTTTTAAATTATGGCGAAGCAATGGGATCATTGGCGGTTAGGGTTGAATGAAAAAGGGGGCACTGGATCGTCAAAGGGCATTTTTATCCGAGCAAGGGTAAATCGGGTCGCCAACGTCGTCGGCATTATTTCAAATTTCAAATATCGGGTAGTAAGAGTAATTCAGAGTCCGGTAAAAAACTCTATGGCCGACCTGTTGAATTAAGCAAGAAGGAGGCGCTTTCGAGTGAGCGGATACGTGCTATTGATCTCGATGCAGTTCGAGGACTCAATCGCTCCAATGGGGCCGCGCTGTTTTGGGCGCGGATGGAGCCCGGTTTTTGCCGAGACAGTGAGGTTTTTAGCCGCTTCAATGGGGCCGCGCTGTTTTGGGCGCGGATGGAGTTTATCTTTCCTTTCAACAGCATCATTCTGTGTGCTTCAATGGGGCCGCGCTGTTTTGGGCGCGGATGGTCGAAATATGAATCTTCTCCCTTCGGTAGCGAAGAGGCTTCAATGGGGCCGCGCTGTTTTGGGCGCGGATGGCCCGCTCTTGTAAGGGCTGTTGTGCCAAAGAATTGCGCGGTGGTTTGCGAGGGATTGATGTATTTTGTTCATTTTACCAGATCATGTCACGTAGTTTTTGGATTTATTTCCCCAAGTCTTTGGTAGCGAAGGAGCGCGAGGGCTTCCTGCGTTTTGCACGGCACCTAGCCGCTCGTGCTTTTTGTTCGCCTGTCAAAGAACTTTGTGTATGCAAAAAAATGCTACACGACAAAACATGGAATGTCAGCCTTGGAGTATTTCAGGCCGAGAGACGATACGGTGCGTTCTCCGCGGGCGTGGCAGGGGCCGAGGTCGATAAATAGCACTTGGTCCTCAGTTGCGTGGATGACGTTTTTGAGGCGTTCTTCAAATTCCAGTTTTTCCTGGGAGTTGAGATCGCATTCAAAGACGGAGAGCTGTAGGTGCATCCCGTAGCCTTTGCATAGTTTGAAGACTTTCCTCAATCGTTTTGGGTCGCATATGTCGTAGGTTACGAAGTAGTTGTTGCGCATTGGGTGGGGGCAGCAATGGAGTTAGCGAGTCGTGAAGGGAAAGTATTGTTCGATTTCTCCGGTGAGTACTTTGCTGAGGAGGCGAAACTGTAGCTCAAGGGCGCGTCGGTAGCTGACTTTGTAGTTGAATACTGGGTGCGTAACGGGGGATTGGAGGCGTTTTTCGTAGGCAAGAAAGAAGATTTTGCGGCCTTTGGGTGTCAGGTTTACGGAGTCTCCGGCGTGGGTAAAGTGGTGGGAGCCGAGCATTCGGTTATTGATGAGGGTGAGGGCTACTGAGTCGGCGATTATGGGTCGAAATTCTTCCATTACATCCAGCGCAAGGGCAGGGCGGCCATATCGGGGTTGGTGGTAAAAGCCCACATAGGGGTCGAATCCGGCGGACCATGCGGCCAGGGTGCAGTCACGCGCGAGCAGGCTGTAGGCCAGTGATAGTAATGCGTTGACGGGGTCTTTGGGTGGGCGGCGGTTTCGTTTTTCGAAATGAAAGGGGAATTCTTGCTGTGTGTTGTTTTCGTCTTTGGAGTCGGGAGATTCGCGGGCGGATTTGATCATTCCGCTGAAGTTTTCGAAGTATGCACGGGCTGCTGAGCCTTCGATTCCGAGCAATGTGGGCAGCGAGGGGGCGACCAAGGCTGAGCGGGCCAAATACTTGAGTAACTTCAATGCCTTGCGGGGCGGTTCCATGTGATTACGCATGAGGAGGGTTCGCTGGTTACGGATTTTACCGTGCGCGAATATTCGTGCGTGGGTGAGGCATAGCTCGGGGTCGGCTGCGTTTCTGAATTGTTCAATGCGGGTGAAGACATTGGTCAGGCCGTGGCCGCGTGTCATGCCGTAAAACCAGCCGCCCATCGAGAAGTAGGTGATTGGGATATCGCGTTCGCATAGTGTGTGGACCAACGCCGGGGATACACTGACCGGGCCGAATAGCGCGAGGTGTTGGAGATCCATGATGCGAAATTCTCCGACTGGTTTGCCTTTGTCTTTGGCGATTATGCATTCTGCTTTTTTACTCAGATAGAGGCCGGGGGTATTGAGGTAGAGCGCGCGGGTGTCCGATGCCGGTGCGATGAGGCGGCGAACGTCCTTACCGGGTTTTAGAGTTGGGAGGCGGACTTCGGGGATTTCGACGAATGGCCCTTGATCGAGACGGTTGTTCGTGGATGGAAACTCCATGTCTAGCGTTAGCTGTTGAATCGGGTCGACTTTACGCCAGGCACCGGTTTCCTGGAGGAAGCGCGTCTCGTCGGGGAGGCATACGGAAACGAGGGAGCAGCGCGGACATTTCGGGGAGTCTTCCAATGGGGGTGGTCGCTCACCTTGTGTTGCTTTTCGGGCTGCTGCTATGGTTGTTTCGATCCATGTCTCGAGTTCTGCGTCGAATGCCATGCAGACGCGTTGGCGCGTTTCGCGGTAGTAGATTTCACCTTCTTCGCAGGTGTAGTTGTTTTCGCGCAGGAGGAGAATTTGCAAGCCTAGCTGTATGCGGTCGGTATCCCATATTTCGAAGCCTTCATCACCTTCCTTGGGTGCGCCCTTTTTGTATTCGATGGGGCGCACTCGTGGTGAATATCCGTTACCCGAATCCTTAATTTCCACGAGATCGAGCTTCGCCGTCACGCCGAGACGTTCGGATTGGAGTGAAACGGAGCGACTGTGGAGGGTTTCGAGTTTTTGGTCTCGGATATCTTTTTCGTCTGATTGTGCCTGTTTCTTTTTTGCAGTGGGCAGTTGGCCTTTTCCGGCATCCACGCGTTTATGCTGGGCCGCTCCTTTCAGGGTGTCGGCATTGTGCACGAAGATGTCTTCGACAAATTCGAGGTAAAACAAACGCGGACAATACACGAACTCGTTGAGCATGCGGGCCGGGAGGATCGTGTTGGTGTCGGGTGCCATGTGTTCAGCGCTCTTTTTCAATAACCGGTGCAAAGAGGCCTAGACCAAAGTGGGAGCCATAACCGAAAGCCAGGGGGCCCGGTATGCCTTTGGGAAAGGTCAGGTGGAAGCCGGAACCGCTTTGATTGGTGGCGCGGCGACCGTTTCCGTGCTTACGATTTTGTAAAAACTGAAGCCATCGGAGATTGGCACCCGGATGTGGGCAGCGGTCGATTGGTTCGACCGAAGTCGGGTTTGGTAAATCACCAAGGGCAAGCAAGCGCCTGAGGTCGTGTTCGGGTGATCCGATTTGGAGACCATTATTATCGTCGAGCTTGGGTTGCCCATTTCGATAGGTTTTAGGGTGGCGAGTGGGGATGAAAGGGGTGAGCGAATGCCATTCGGAAAAGTTTCCAAAAAGAGTCGACACTTTGTCTGCCCCCTCCTCCGCACCGAGGTATGTGAGGACTATTTTGATGTCGTGTCCTCCTCTTCCCCATACGCGACGAAGATTTTCAACCGCTCGTCGAGCTTTACCTATAAATCCGTCCACTGCGAATACCGTGACTTGCTGGAGGAAAGGGCCTGATGACGCAGGCTCACAAAAAATATGGGCGTGATGATGTTCTTGGAGTGGGCTTCCGTCTGGAGACCTTCCCGTGAATACCGGATCGCCATTCGAGTATTTGATTAGGGAACGGTGGAAGCGATCGGCTACGGAGATCGCTTCACGGATCGACGGCAGGACATTACTGGAAAGACGAAAACAGGCGACTTTTGGCGCTGTCGTGGAAGCACGTTCGGTCACACGGGCGATACTCTGGGTTTCAAAGACCCGGCGGGGGCGGGCATAGAATATCCAGCGGGAGCCGGGTGGGCGATTCCAGCCTGCGTTTTTCCAGTCACTGGTATCCACCTGTAATGCCCGAAAAAGCGATTTTGGAATATCCGCCGTTTTGCTGGATTTTCCTGAGCCTTTCTTTCTATTTTTTGTGGAGGAAATCTGAAACCCGTCACGCCAGGCATGGTATTCACTCGCCGAATAAGGTGCCAGAAGGCGAACGATTTCCTGATCAGAATTAAGGGTGCAATCCTCTGATATCGGAAATGCATTTGGGGTGAACGCGTTTTTTGACGGAGTTATTTGGACGAGGCTTTCGGCGCGCCCGAAGTAGTTCATTCGCTCTGCCAGTGTGTTAAGGGCTTCCTTCTGTTCCTGTGGAAGAGACACGGGCCAGCTAACGTGGAGAGCCTGTCCGGTGGCGACATGCGCAAACGTGTCAAACACCTTTGGCGGTTTTTTACCTGAGTAATCCGGCATATAATGCCGGGTATGGCCGGCGGTGGCATCTGGAAGTTCGAATTCGGGTAGCACTGAGCCGAGGGATTCGATAAGGGCGGTGATCACTTCCGGAGGGATTTCGTGTTTCGCTTTATGATGCCATGTGGCCAGAAAAGCGCGGAGCAAACGCCAGGGAGATGATGGCCATTCCACGGCCCCTTCATTCACTTGATGCCCCCAGGGGGTAGCGTGGTAGCGGCCTGCCGGGAAGCGAAATTCCAGGCTGGTCGAGGTAGGGGTAGGTGTTGAGGTCGCTGGAGTTGTCATGTTATAGGGGTGGCGGCGAACCTCACTTTTTGTAGATCACTTGGGTTACCCGGGGGTCGGCAAAATGAATTTTTGCTTTTTGAATAAGGGCGGGGAGAGCCGTTTGCAGTTCTTCCAGTTCCGGTAGTTCAAAGCCCTTGAGTTTGGGTTCCGATACGGGCTCCAGGTCGCAGGCGGTGCGTAGGCGCAGACCGTGGCGAAGGAACCGGAGCACTTTGTAGAGGCTGATCGCGATGAGGAGTTCTTCCACCTCCGGGGGAAAACGGTAGCCCCTGATCTGTGCCAGATCGAGATTGAAGTAGGCGGTGATTTCACCGGTGAATTCATCGCGGTGGAAGGGGACGTGACCGAAGCCAGTCTTCGCTTCGCCTTTCGGATTGACGGAATCAAGTTTTACCCCGCCGCTTGCCGCCGGGGTGATATTCTTCGCTTCAATAAAGGCGGTGAGGGCTCGCGGAAGCCGCATTCGGCCTCCGGCGATGGACTTCTTGGCCAGGAAAACGCCATGAATGAGGGCGTTGACATCGTATTTCAAGAGAACTTTGGCCAGCAAACTGAGATCAACCACGCCTTCCTCGGCGATCTTAAGCTGCTCCTGTAAAGTTTTGAGGAAGCTATCGTCCTTTCCCTCCAGAATATAGGGGCTGTTCAGGCGATGGGCTTCCATTACTGAGTTGGTCAGAACTTCGCCCTCTTCATTGAGCACCGAGACATAGGGAAGACCTTTGAGGGATGGCTGCCACTCTTGAGTCGCCGTGTCCCAGCAGACCTCTTCAAGTCGGTTGGCCATGCTTTGGGCGGACTCGACGAGGAGCATTTGAGTGTTGTCGTGGAGGGCGTAAGTGGCGGCGCCGAGGTCGGGAAACCCGGTGGGCTGGAAGCGGGAGCCCTGAAGAGGCTTGAGCACGACTTCGAGCAGGAGGCGTGGACTGGATTTTAGTGGTGTCAGGTTCATGGATTATCTATCGTTAGTTGGTGATTTAGAGGTGAAAAAATTCATTCGGCGAAACTGTTACTCAAAGCATTTACGGGCTTATACTCTCTACCGCTTGTTCATCGTTGATGGCGAGGATCTGGCCTTCGATATGTTGACGGCTCCAGGGAGAAATTGGGAATACAAGTGACGCAGCGACTCGTTTGGATAGTTCCGATTTTGCTGAAAGTGACGTTATGGCCGGAGCCAGACCGGAGGCGTGCAGTCGGCGGGAAGCCAGGAGGGTGCCCTGGAGAGCGTTGCCACGCGAGGCATTGTGATGAATGGCGGGAATCAGCGGAACCTTGACATCTTTCACTTCGGAACCGGGGAAGCAGAGTTTGAGCAGGGAGTAAAGTGCGGTGGGTGTTCGGTCTTCTTTTAGTTCATTCCGCCGGGGCTTCTCAATATTGGGCCAATCGAGAAGTGAGAGGCTCCAGAGTAATTCGGCCAGGAGCGACTCGTTTACATTACCTTCGATAAATGCGATTACATCTGACAGGGGCGCGGGTCTTTTCACCCCCACTTTATAGAATTTGGCTCCGGCTTTTTGGGCGAGGAGCAGTTGTCGCCCCATTATTACATTGAGGGTGGCGGTAAGATCGCCCTCGCTCCAGACGGTGTCGCGGAGATCTTTTTCCCGCCACTCGATCCAATGCTTTTCCATACTGCCCTTGAATTCGACGGGTTCCAGGAAGTGCCTGAAGTGCCACATCCTCTTACCACCGTCGAGCGTTGACGAGGCCAGGGCGGCGGCGAGGCGAAACTCCACGCTCCCGGTGTCGGCAAAATCCAGCCATTTTTCGGAGAGATTTTGCAGGGGTTTGAGAAATGCGGAATCACGGGTCCAACGGACGCTGCGGCTCAATCTGCGTTGGCAATAGCCGAGGGCACAGAGAACGTCTTGCGCCCGCGCCGGGTCTTCGGTGTCTGCCTGGCAAAGTCTGAGGATGCTGTTTTCGAGGCGTCGCAGAGTAGAGGCAATTCCCGCCGGTGGCTCGGGGTTAGTGGACGCGGCTTTGGAGCGGAATTTGTCCAGCCAGGGGTCGATTTCGTCCAGCAGTCGGACATGGCGACTCTGTCGAACCGGCAGGCGGTCGAGAGGGGTGGCGAAGTAGGCGAGACCATTTCGCACCTGAAACCCGAAGCGTTGAAACTCCGAGAGGCCGCGATCCACACCCAGAGACGTAACCGCACGGGCGAAATCCACTCCGCTGCGCGCGGGCTTCCCGGATACCTGTGCCCGTCCTTCGTTGAGGACGGCGCGTAATTCATCGAGGCCTGCGGGGCGTTTCCAAAGCGGCATCCAAATTTCCGCCCGGGCAGATTGTTCGTCGGCCAAGGTTTCTGAGGCATAGCCAACGCCCGCCTGTCTCACACAAAAGGGATACGCGAGCTGGCCCCGGGAGTGCGATTCGAGACGTTTGGCCGAAGCCACCGCGAAGAGCAGCGTGCCCTCGAGCATGAGAACGAAATCCCACGGGTTAACCCGAGACGGCGCATCGAAACCCGTTGCCGCATTGGCCCCGCCAGCGCTATTGGGGTCAAATTGGCCGATGGGAACTTTCTCCATTCCGGCGATAGGTTCATCAAAAAGGGCGGCATTGAGCCAGGATGCAGCCTGGTTGGTTGGCTGACCAGTTTTAGAGGAAAATACCTCCATCAGCCGTTGCATGAAGTTGTTGGTAAATTCGAAGCGGCCATCATTTCCTCCGGTTCCCAATAGGGGAGGGTATTTGGGGCCACTTTCGCTCAAGAGAAAAACGGCGTCGAGCCATTCAAGAGCCTCTTCCGGCATTATGTTTCTAAGTTGTTCAAGCAAATACGCCTTGTCTTTCTTCTTCTCCGGTTTTGCGTTAAGGTTGATCAGGCGAAGATGGCTGCGGATCTCGGCGAGGCAAGTTTGGTAGGCGGAAAAACGTTTGGCCTGAGAGGATTCAATTTTTTTAAGCGCCCTTTCATTGTCTTTGGGGTAAAAGCCGCTGCCTCCATTCCACGGTGCCATGATGGGACTGGGCTTGTATTCGTTGAGGAAGAAGCCCTCCAGTTGTTCCTTGGTCAGAGAGGTTTGTAGAACAAATTGCTCATTCTGCCAAAAACAGCGGGCTTCGGGGTCACGCTGCTCTGAGACGAGGCGAAAAACACCCAGGCCTTTGAGGTAAGCCGCAAGGGGCAAAGGTCGGCAGCCGGGCAGATGGATGGTATTCATGGTTAATGATTCCAAGTTCGGATGAAAGTGGAATGCGCTGTAAAAGTCAAGTGATTTACGAGAATTTAAGGAATCGGAAAAAATTTATGCTTGATATGATGTTTTTCAATATCATTCTTATAGCAATCAAGCTCAAGCGGCCCCTTTGAAGCACGAGTATTTTTGGAATTCTAAACCAAAAACACCACAGGTCCGCGAATTTTCGCGGCCCCTGACTCCGTCTGAGCTTGATTTTTTCATCTTGTATTTGGATATTTGGACCCTCGGGCGTCGGCGGCGCGGAGGAGGGTTTCGAGGTGGGTGAGGCGAAATGGCCCTTTGCTGTCGCGGAGGTGGGTCATGCGGGCGAGCCAGGAGGGGCCGGAGTCCGATTTCCCCAGTTGCATACAGGAGAGGTCGAGCACACAGCTGGCGGCTGTTTCGCCATTGCTGAGTTCCACTTCCTGGAGATCGTCGCCATCCCATACTCCGCGCGCGAAGAGTCTGTCCGTGTTGGTTTCATCTTCCGGCCCTACTTCATTGGGCATGGAACGGATGGAGAGGCGGATTTTCCCATGATGGGCGGCGATCAGGAAAGCTATCAGGTTGGTATCCGGCTGGTTGTCCGAGGCATTTTGGAGCCATGCGAGGGCGGAGGCGAGTTCGTGGCGAAATCCGCGCCGTTTTTTGTCCTTAATTCTGCCCGATTTTTCGGATTTGGCCCAATGTAATTTTTTATCAGGATCAGGGGGAGGGCCTCCGGTCTTTAGCATGTCTTGGAAAACCTCATGTGCTTTTCCGACATCGTGCCATCGGGCTGCAGTAATGAGCGTTTCGTTGAGGTCCGAGTCCATCGCCAGGTTGTCTAGAATTTTTGCCATATAGGTTTCAACGTCCCATTGATGCTGCTTCAGCGATACCCATTCTCCGAGGAAACATCCCGGGTCTCGATTGAGTGCGTCCGGCATAGAAGAATTCACTTCCGGGATATCTACAGCGGTCAGCAAATCCTTAGTGTTGCCTGTCCAGCCGAGAGAGGCGCTATAACCACCGTCAGAATAAGGTAAAATGTAGATGGATCCGGGTGCGATTGCCTGTTGGCTCAGAGGTTCCCATTGCTCGGATAGACCGTTCCAGAGGAAAATCGACAATTTCTTTTTGGCGAATTTTCGGATATCGGTAATGGAAACGCGGCATAATTCCCTGCGATCAGGCCGGGACCACTCCTTGTCCGTTTTTTCCTTATCTGCTGGATCGATCTTCCGCCAAAAGACTTGAACATCAGCGACTTCGGTGGAATCGCGCACGTAGCGGGAGATATCGATATCGTTACCGCTCAGGTCGGGAGTGGTGTCAAAGAGATCAATGAGGTCTTTGCGACGGAGGACGGGACGGATTACGGGCGGGGGTTCGTAGTCTATTTTTGAGAGGGATTCGGGCGAAGCGCAGGTGTGGTTTGAAAGGAGAGAAGTCGCGGTGCGTAATTCGCCCAAGGTGTAGGGGAGGACGCGGTCGTCTTTTTCATCTTTGGGTTGAAGGTTGATCCAGAAAATTTGGCCACCATCCTGACAACGCCCGTCGCGATTACATCGCCCGAAACGCTGCACCAGCGACGGCCAGGGGGCCAGTTCGGTGATGAGGGTGGCGGCGGACACATCCACCCCCGCCTCGACGGCCTGAGTCGCCACGACGATGCGGTCACCTTCGGCTTTCAAAATAGGCTCTTGTTTCGCGCGGTCCAGAGGGCGGAAACGGGAATGAATCAGCCCAACCTGGAATCCGGGGTTAAGTTTGGCCAACGCTTTTCTGATTTCCTGCGCCCGGTTTACGCGATTGACAATGATAAGCGTCAAAGTACCGGCCCTGTGTTTATCGAGGGCGAAGTCGGCGACTACCTGGGCGTATTTTTTCAAATTGGCGGCCTTTTCATAAGGAGCGATAGGCGCTTTTTCGAGGGATTTGGTGGCCTTGATCCGCTCACAAACCGGGGGGGCACTGCGGTCAATCTCGGAGAGCTGATGTGTGGCAAGGCTCTTTGCTACCGTATCGATGAAGTCCACGGTATTGAACCGCTCTCGGTCGAGCGTAGCGCTCATCCACCATGTCTGGGCAGCAAACTGCGTTTTCAGCTTTTCGCGGAGTCCCGCCAGTTGCGCACTGGTTTCAATACCCACGCCCATCAACTGAGTTTCATCCATGATCCACAGGCAATCGTTATTGAGCAGCCCGAAGTGCATGGGCCAGCGGTAGCGGCTCATGCCATAGCCTCGGTTGAGAGCGCGGGAGAGCAGCATATCCTGCGTGCCGATGAGGATGGCCGCCCGCTCGGGGTAGAGGTCCCAATCTCGTCGCGCCTCGTCGTGCTCCTCGCCGCCCATGAGGATGATGGGGGAGTGATTCTTTAGCCACTGAAGCTCTTCATTTTTGGGGTATTTTTTAATCAATGCACCAAGCCATTCATCCACGCTGCCCGATGTTTGCTCGACCAGCGTACGCATGGGCAGGCAGTAAATGAGTCGTCGGGGCCAGTCTCGGCGCTGGAGAATAACGCGGTTCCAAATCCAGGCAAGGACGACCCCGGCGGTCTTACCCAAACCGGTGGGGATGTCGATGAGGAGCGATGCACAGCTAACGTCTTCTGCTACTGGATATTCCAGTTCACCACTGGCAAGGCGCGTTTGCCAACTGTAGGGTTGGTTTCCAGTCGCAGTGTGAAAAAAATCCGAAAAAGACTCGGAGTCGTGCATAGCAACCCGTTATGATGCGCCTTGAGATAACGATGTCAAGGATTGATTGTCGACTTGGGTTGAGTGAAGCAATCAGCTAAATTTATCCGGCTTGAATTCTAGCTTGCTAATTTCGTGATAGTTGATCCTTTTTCCAAATTTTGTTGAAAGGCCGGATTCTGCGGTCAAAACCATAATTGCCTCTGTCCGAAGGATTTGTGCGACGTTGGTTTGCGCCACACCAAGCACTTCAATAGGGTACTCTTTCTTCCCTTGCATCACTTTTATTTTCTTTTTTCGCATAAAATAAAAAATGTGATGTATCCACTTTTTCACTATCACAGGACAGGAAGACAGTTAGCCTTAGTTAATGGCAATAACGAATGAAGCAAAAGGAGGTCATTACTTGATTCTTGACTGATGGTGATATAGGGAATTCAAAAAGAATTCACTACTGCCTTTTCGATCTCTATCCGTGAAAATCCGTGTGTTTAGTGGTTAATAATAAATCGACTGGAGCTATAAGTTGCGGATTTGTTACGTCAACTATCCGAAGATTATCTACAAAAACCTGTGCCTAACAAGCGGAGAATATATTATCCGTCTTTTTTGCCTGCTCCCCTCTACCCCAATATAAAGCAGTAAAGTGTGGAAATTGTAATCAGCCCGAAGATCGGCAACAACCCCCGCATCTTCGCCAGGGTAGTAACTCAAAATCCTGCAATAGAATCACCGGAATTTGACCTACACCTACACCGCCGCTGCGCACAACAAATTACTCCCGGGTGATGGTGCCGACACCCGGCTTGCCGATTTTATATTTTTGCTCACCTTCTTGTAAAAGGAGGTAATCCCCCTCCGTGTAGCCTATCCGCACGGCGCCTCTTTTTTTCACCGTTTTGGTCTCACCTTTGGCCAGAGTCCCTGTAAACAACAGACGGCTGTCACTGATTTGCGTGACCGTGACTGTGACATCGTCAAGGGCGATAAGAGTGATCTCCTCCTCGGCAATTGCTGCCAATTCGCTACCGGTAGCAGTTCCAGTTGCGCTCCCGCTCTCCTGCAATTCCGGGTTTACCTGCGGAGATGAACCGGGGAGGATGAGTCTCACAATCAGCACCAAAATCGCAATAACCAGCACCACTCCTCCAAAAAAGAGAGCGGCCTTCAAATAGGGCTCCCAGTCGACCGCCTCTGATTTTGTTTTTTGGTAATTCCGTGTGGAAAGGTCCGGGGCATCGGTCAGGACTTCCTTCTCCGGTAATTCCATGTGGCCCAGATACTCACCCCTGCCATGCTTTGAGCTTTTACTCCGGCCCATTTGCAGCGCATCGTAATCCGTTAATATTTTAACCGGATCGATTTTTAAAAACTTCGAGTAATTGATGAGAAACCCACGCCGGTAAACCTCTTGCAGGGGAATTTCCATCGAGTCGTTCTCCATGGCATCGAGAAATTCTCCACGAATCTTAGTGGCATCAGCCGCTTCCCGCAGGGATATGCCCTGTCGTTTTCGGGCTTCTTCCAGTCGTTCTCCAATAGTCTGCATAATTACTTTCTTATGCGATAGAGGAATTTCTCAAAGCAATCAATGAGGATTATCAAAAATTGCCATTAAATCTAAAAAAACTTCACCGGATCGATAAGAGAGGCTCACAGCATATCGGGGTCGATGAGAATCTCCCTCGGTTTGGAACCATTATCCGGCCCTACGATCCCATTATCCTCCAGTTGCTCCATAATTCGGGCCGCCCGATTGTAGCCGATCTTGAGGCGCCGCTGAAGCATCGAGGTCGAGGCCCGTTTCGTCGTTCGCAACACCTCGATCGCCTGCGGCATCAACTTATCCTGATCCTCGTCTAAACCACCTTCTCCACCATCCTCCTCGGTTCCCGCCTCCACCGTTTGATGAAACATTTCATCAATATCAGGGGGACCATTCTGTTTGAGAAAATCCACGATATTTTTGATTTCCTCATCGGCCACATAAGCCCCCTGAGACCTCACCATATCCGCTGAACCCGGCGGCAAAAAGAGCATGTCGCCATTTCCAATCAAGTGATCCGCACCCATTGAATCGAGAATTGTTCGGCTATCCACTTTGGAGGCCACCTTGAAGGCGATCCGGCTGGGCAGGTTGGCCTTGATAACGCCGGTGATGACGTTTACCGACGGGCGCTGGGTCGCAATTATCAAATGAATCCCCGCCGCGCGCGCCAACTGGGCAAGCCGGGCCACGCAGGTCTCTATATCGGCCGGGGCGACCATCATGAGGTCGGCCAATTCGTCCACAATACAGACTATATAAGGCAGTTTATTGGGAATCTCTATATCGTCGTCCCGTTTCACTACTACCTGGCTGACGGCGGCCCGCTCCTCCGGCGTCATATCGGACTCCTGAAATTTGGCGGCTTCCACGGCTGATTTATCCTTGGCCCTCTTCGCATTGAAAGAGGCGATGTTGCGAACCCCCTCCTTGGCAAAGATATGGTAGCGCTTTTCCATTTCGCCCAGTAAATATTTGAGAGCCCCGGGGACTTTCTTGGGATCGGTTACCACCGGGATCAGCATATGCGGTAAATCGTTGAAAAACTGCATTTCCACAATCTTCGGATCCACCATCACGAACCGCACATCCTCCGGGCTCGAGTGAAAAAGCAGCGAGGTGATAATGGCGTTGATGCAGACAGTCTTCCCCGAGCCCGTGGACCCCGCAATCAGCAGGTGGGGCATTTTGGAGAGATCAGCAACGAGAGGTTTGCCGCTCACCTCGCGGCCAAGGGCGATTGGTATCTCCGCCTTACTCTCTGCCCAACTGGTCGATTCCAGAATTTCGCGAATGGTCACCGTGACCGCCGTTTTGTTCGGCACCTCGATACCCACGCACCCTTTGCCCGGAACCGGGGCAAGAATCCGCACCGAGGTCGCCTTCAACCCCAGCGCAATATTTTTGTCCAGATTGATAATTTTTTCCACCCGCACTCCGGCCGCCGGATGCACATCGTAGCGGGTGATGACCGGGCCGGTGTGAATTTCCCCAAGCGTCACTTTTACGCCAAACTCAGCCAGGATCCTTTCCAAAGTATGGGCCGTGTACTGGTGGTCCTCGCTTGTCGATTCTGGAAGGACCGGCACATCTTTGAGCAATTTGAGTGGAGGAAAAAGGTAATCGCCCCTTTTCTCGGGCAGAGGCACTTTGGCTTTCCTGGTTTCCTCACCGGCAATGATTTTCAAGCCGCCCGGTTTCATCTTTTTGTCTTCCTTACCCGCTTTGGAGGACTTTTTACCGGAGCCAAAGGAGGTTAGATAATCGCTGCCTCCGATATCTGGCTCAAGTTCCTCCTCCGATACCGGGCCATCATCTATTTTCTCTTTTGCTTTTGGGGTGTCGGTTTTTTTAATTAACTTCGGGGCAGCTTTCGGCGCAGGAACAGCCTTTGTTTCGCTTGCTTTTACAGGTTCAGGTTCAAGTTTAGGTTTAGACGCTTTTTCTTTTGCTGCCTCTGTCTTCTCAATCTCCTTCTTGGCCTGACCAGCTTCCTTTTTAAGAGCTGCTTTCTCCCGCATCCTGGTTTTGAAGCTATCAAACAGCTTTCGGGGCGAGATTATATTTTTGCCAAGATTATCGCTTAAGATAACCCCGGTGCTGGTTACAAATAATGTTATCAGGATAAGAAAGCCGCCAAAATGGCCCAGACCATCTTCCAGTAAATCGCTGAAGAGCAACCCCCCAAAATAGCCCCCTGATCCATTTGTAAACTTATCCAGATTGAGATTGCTAATATCAAGGGCATCGAAAAATCCGGCGCTCGAAACCAAACCGAGGACTATCGCCCCGATTTTTATTTTATCGACTTTATGACGCTCGGAAAAAAAGTACATATAACTGCCCCACAACAGATAAAGGGGCATTAGCAGGGCGGACAATCCCACCAACTGATACGAGTAAACGGCAAAATAGACACCGAATTTCCCGACCAGATTATCTTCCGCATCGGTTGTATGAAACTGCTCGGGCGAGTAATCCAAAAGGGCTACCAGCGTTAAAACAGCCACCGCCAGCAGGAGAAACCCCGCCACAGGCCTTGGCCGGGCATCTTTCGGTTTAAAGGTCGGTTTTTTCCGAGCTTTCGCCTGTTTCTTCTTTTTTTTCTTCATCGATTATTTGAAACCGCTCTAAAATACCCGGTCGGCTGCGTATGACAAGGAAGATTGCTGGTTGACCCCATTTATAGGCTGAATAAATTTGGGTAAATGAGTGATATTACTCTTTTCCAGCCAATTTATCAAGAAAGGGTTTGGGGAGGAACTGGCCTGCAAACCCACCTCGGGCGCAAATTGATGCCCGAAAAGCGGATTGGAGAAAGCTGGGAAGTGGCTGACAGACCCGAAGCAAGATCGGTCATTGCCAACGGCAGATTGCAGGGGCTTACCTTGCAGGAGGCTTTGGCCAAACATCCAGAATTCATCATGGGGCCAAATTTCCCGCCCGGAATGCCCTTCCCTATTTTGGTGAAATGGCTCGATTGCCGGGCGCGACTCAGCCTTCAGGTGCATCCCCCTGCATCGGTTGCCGAGTCATTGGGAGGCGAGAGCAAAACGGAGCATTGGTATATCGCCGCCGCCGAACCCGAAGCAAGCCTGCTCGTCGGTCTCAAGCGTGGAGTAACTCGCCCGCAATTCGAGGCTGCCTTGTGCGCAGACGCACTCGAGCCCCTCATCCACCGGATACCGGTCGCCCCCGGTGATTCCATGTTTGTACAAAGCGGCCGTCTCCATGCCATCGACGCCGGGAACCTCATTCTGGAAATCCAGGAAAACTCCGATACCACCTACCGCGTATACGATTGGGGCCGTTCGGGACTCGATGGGAAACCCCGGCAGCTCCATATCGAGGAGTCGCTCAAATGTATCGATTGGAACGATTTCGAACCTGAAATTCTTCGTCCCGATGGGCAAAAGCGGGAGCAAACGCTGGCTTCTTGCCCCAATTTTCGCATACGACTGTTCAACATTGTTGAAGGGGCAGAGGTTCCAGGGTTGCCATGCGGGGAACAGGCTCGTTTGTTACATGTCGTATCCGGTTGCCTTCGGGAAACCGATTCGGACAATACTTTTAAAAAAGGAGACAACGCGCTCCTTCCCTACGGAGGCTCTTTTGGCCTCGAAGCTACCGAAGACTCGGTGGCTCTGATAACCGATAACTTTACCTGACATGATATTCACGCTCGCGCGAAAAACCTTGGGCTGCCTTTTCAGCCTCCTGTTCATGATCCTCTTCATGGCCGGGGGTCTCGCCGTGGCCGGATATTTTCTTCTGCCCGAATACCTGGAATACCGATTGGAGAAAAAAACGGGTTACAGGGCCGATTTCGGTGATCTGAGTTTTAATCCATTGGAAGGCTCCGTGGAGTTAACGGAGGCAAGCCTCGAAAACCCGGTTGCCTATCCCGAACCGGAATTTATCGAAATCAATCGTTTGAAAATTGACCTGCGCCCACTATCCTTATTGGGCGATCGCTACTTAATCCAGGAACTATTCATTGATATCGAGCAACTCGGATACGTGACCAACTCCGAATCAACCAACAACATCGCCGGGTTTATCATGGCGCTCGAATTGGATGAGGAAGAACCAAAATCCGATAAACAAGAAGATACAGACGAAGATGAAGGGATAGTGATTGAGGAGGAGGCCCCTCAGAATTTCCTCATCGAACACCTCGTAATAAAACTGGATACGTTGAAGGTGGCCAATTATTCCGGGCGATCCCCTCGTATTCGCGAACATGATGTCGATATCATGGTCGAGTTGCAGGATGTTTCCGATCCCAAAGAAATCGCCAGCCCCATCATTTCGGAACTTTCCAACCAGGGTCTCGCCTTCATCGTCAAGGATGTCGTGAATTCGCTGATTCAAGGCGATACTTATCGCGGGTTGCTCCAATGGACAACGGGAACGCTGGAAGAAGGCGCTAAAACAATAATTGAAGGAGTCGATGAAACAGGGCAGGCCTTGAAAAAAGTATTTGAAAACTTGAAGAAAAAGTAAAACCTGACCGTTTGCAATTTACCCAATCATGAGTGGAGAGAAACCAGTTCAAGAAGTGGAAACAGAAAATTCACAACCAGAAGAGGCTGTCGCAGAAACGACCGTGGCAGATGAGAATGTACAGAGCGAGCTTTTGAAAAAATTCGATGAGGTTCAGGCACAGGTCCAGGAGCACCGGGATCGGTTTCTCAGGGCTGCCGCCGAACACGAAAACTTTCGCAAAAGAATGGTTCGCGACAAGGAGCAATTGCGCAAATACGGCGCTGCCCTGTTGCTCGAAGACCTGCTTCCGATGCTCGATTCCCTCGCCATCGGCTTGGAGTCAGCCAGCAAGCACCCCGAAGCCAAACCGGTAACGGATGGATTCGCCATGGTCTTCAATCAATTACAATCCGTTTTAAAAGAGCATGGAGTCTCCGAAATCGATCCACAGGGCGAGGTATTTGATCCCAATTTACACGAGGGCGTGGCCCATCATCCCAGTGAAGAAGTGGAGGAGGGTAAAATTATCGCTGTAACCCGAAAAGGTTACAAACTACATGACCGTCTGTTACGGGCAGCCGCCGTAGTGGTCTCCTGCGGGGCGTCCGCACCAGGTGAGTCTTCCTCATAATACATTCCCAAAATGGCCAAAGAAGATTATTACGATCTGCTCGGGATATCCAAGGATGCCTCTGCCGAAGATATAAAAAAGGCTTACCGCAAAAAAGCGGTGCAGTACCATCCCGATAAAAACCAGGGCAAAAAGGATGCCGAAGAGATGTTTAAAAAGATCTCCGAGGCTTATGAAATCCTCAAAGATTCGGATAAACGGGCCACTTATGACCGCTATGGCCACGCCGCATTTCAACGCGGGGGCATGGGTCGGCAGGGCGGAGCCGGCGGTTTTCACGACCCCTTCGACATTTTTCGAGAAGTCTTTGGAGGTGCCGGTAGCGGGAATATCTTCGAGGAATTTTTCGGCGGGGGGGAAAGCTCACGCGGCGGTTCCCGACGCGGCTCCGATCTGCGCTACGATTTGGAGATAACACTGGGCGAGGCAGCCAACGGCGCGGAAAAACAAATCTCCTTTCGCCGTGCCGCTACCTGCGAAAATTGCCGAGGTTCCGGTGCCACCCCCGGCTCCAAGGCCGTCACTTGCACCTCTTGCGGCGGGCATGGTCAGGTCATGTCACAACGTGGATTTTTCAGCGTCCGCCAAACTTGTCCCACCTGTTCAGGACAGGGTGTCAGGGTGGAAAATCCCTGCAAACATTGCAGTGGCGAAGGCAGGATTTCAAAAAACAGCCAGATCAAGCTCCGCATTCCAAAGGGCGTCGATACGGGATCCAAATTACGCTCTGCGGGAAATGGAGAGGCAGGCATTATGGGTGGCACCTCGGGCGACCTATATGTAGTCATCCATGTCAAGGAGCACGAAATCTTTGAAAGACACGGTGACGACCTTTTCTGCGAAATCCCCATTAAATTCACTCTCGCAGCCATTGGCGGGGCCATTGATGTGCCCTCCCTCGGGGGCAAGGTATCCTTGAAAATCCCTTCCGGCACCCAAAGCGGCACCACCTTTCGCCTGCGCGGGCACGGCATGCCCAACCTTCGCGGCAATCGCAAAGGTGACCAGCTAATACGCGTCCAAATCGAAGTGCCCACCAAACTCAACAGCGACCAACGGGCCAAACTCGAGGAATTTGCCATCGCCTGCGGAGATGCCGACAACCCCGTAGGGGCCTCATTTTTTGAAAAAGCGAAACGATTTTTCGATTAATTTGCCCACCCGGCTTCGCGCCCTATCAAGGTGACAGAACTAATAAACAAAAAATTGTGGCCTCTCGAGGAAGCCGTCACCCGACGCCGTAAGCTTCAAAGTGAGGGGCAAACCCTGGTCATAACCAACGGAGTATTCGATCTCCTGCATACCGGCCATCTTTACTATTTGCGACAGGCTGCCGCATTGGGCGACCAACTCTGGATATTGCTCAATGGCGACCAAAGTGTGCGCATGCTGAAAGGCCCGAACCGGCCCGTCCAGCCTCAGGAGGAGCGGGCTTACGCCCTTGCCGCCCTCGAATTTGTCGATGGCATTGTCACCTTTCAAAGCAAGCGACTGACCCCGGAGATTGAGGCTTTAAAGCCCGATGTTTATGTAAAAGCCGGTGACTATAAAATTTCCACCCTGGACCCCGACGAGCGTCACGCCCTCGAATCTGTGGGGGCGAAGATCGAGATTCTCCCCTTTCTCGAAGGCTACAGCACCACGCGATTGATCGAAAATATCCACCGCGCTGCGGATTCGGATTAAGCAGGCTAAAACTATCAGCTCTCCGACTCTTCCTCGGCGGTTTCCTCCTCGGGTACTTCTACAGCGCGGGGTGTCGGATCGGTAACGACATAGGACGCTTTATTTTGGCCGATGAAACCGGTTAGCCTGACTTTGATAGAACCCATCTTTTCGATTCCGAGGCTGTTTCGCAGAGAACTTTTTACCCGGTTTTGCAATATTATGGATACTTCGCTCAAATTACTTCCCGCCACCATTTTTATGCGCAGTTCCACATTTAAGCGGCCACCACGGGTTTGAATTCGGGCCACACATTTGGCCACCTCGCCGATGTCATCGGTCGCGCTTTGGACCAGCTCGTTGATCGCGCTGCGGGAAACATTCACCGGCCCATCCGGATTGTCGAAGGCCACGATTGTGGAAGGCTGATGGCGCGCCCGCACCCACATTACGATGAGAAGCAGCAATACCGCTCCGCCAATCCAGGGGTAGGGCCCCGACATCAGGTAATTAAGTGTATGTTGGTAAGCCTCCATAATCGTTGTCCCCCAATTCAGTTAAAAATGGCTCTTAATCGGTATTGTGGGTGGGCAGATCGACATCCTCTTCGGATATCTCATGCTTGGACTCATCCTTGTTTTTGACATCCTCGATTTTAACATCGATTTTGGCCACCCGCTGGTTGGTCATTTTATATACTGAATCGCAGACCACCTGTTGCACTTCATAGGCGGTTTTAGCCAATTCATACCCGATCAGCATATTGAGCCGCACGGTGATGATATAACAGTTATTTTCCTCTTCCACCTGTATCGGGCGAACGGGCTCCTTCTTGGTAATAAAACTCGAGACATCGTCCACTAAACCGCTTCGGACCACGGAGTGGACTCCTTCAACTTCCTTGGCCGCCAACCTTACTAGAGTTTCTACGACTCCCAGATTTATCTGGATGTTGCCGAAATTTGAAGAGTCTTCGTTAACTGTTGGGACTTCCTGAACCTCGGAGGCTTTGGTAGGGGTTTGTTTTTTCTTGGGCATGGTTATTCCTGTCCTTCCTGTTTGGATTTGCTGAATAGATTTTTCGGTGATCGGTTGATAAATTCTTCCACATAACTGGTCGTGGCGGCCCCCTGTCGAAAGACCGGATCGCATATCACGGCCATCGAAAAAGGGATAGTGGTATTGATGCCGCGAATGAGATATTCGCTCAAAGCCCGGTACATCCGGTCCAGCGCGAGCTCGCGTGTTCGCCCATAGGTGATGACTTTACTTATCATGCTATCATAATGCTGGGGGATAACATATCCACCATAGACGTGGGAGTCAACCCTTACCCCATGTCCGCCGGGAGGATAGTAGAGCGTGATTTCCCCCGGATTGGGCGCGAAATTTCGAGCCGGATCCTCGGCGCAAATACGACATTCGACCGCATATCGCATAAATTTGACATCTTTTTGCTCCATATCGAGCTTCTCCCCGGCGGCGATCCGTATTTGCTCCTTGATCAAATCAATCCCCGTAACCTCCTCCGTAACCCCATGTTCGACCTGGATTCGGGTATTCATTTCGATGAAATAAAAGTCCCCCTTTTTATCCACAAGAAACTCCACCGTTCCGGCATTTTCGTAATTACAGGCCGCTGCCGCGCGGATTGCCGCACGCCCCATCCGCTTACGCAAGTCGTTGCTGAGAAAGGGTGAAGGCGCCTCCTCAATGAGCTTTTGATGCCGCCGTTGCACCGAGCAATCGCGCTCTCCAAGGTGCACTATTTTACCAAAACTGTCCGCCAGTATTTGAAACTCAATGTGGCGCGGGTCCTCGATATACTTCTCCACATAAACGGAACCATTGCCGAAAGCCTTTTCGGCCTCGTTGCTGGCGCTGAAAAATTCACGCGAGAAAGTGATCGCATTATGGGCCAGCCGCATACCGCGCCCGCC
Source organism: Opitutales bacterium (assembly GCA_021772515.1). Taxonomy (GTDB): domain Bacteria; phylum Verrucomicrobiota; class Verrucomicrobiia; order Opitutales; family UBA2987; genus JAJFLU01. The sequence goes on along the minus strand of JAJFLU010000048.1, from coordinate 124,244 downwards.
GCCGCCGGCCACCGCTTTGATGATTACCGGAAAACCGATTTTTTTGGCGATACTGAGGGCCGCCTTTTCGTTTTCCACCGGCCCATCGCTCCCGGGAATAATCGGCACACGGGCTTTTTTTACGGTTTCACGCCCCACCGCCTTATCCCCCATTTGCCGTATGGTATCCGAATTCGGGCCGATAAACTTGATGTTACAACCCTCACACTGCTCGGCAAATTCAGGATTCTCGGCCAAAAAACCATACCCCGGGTGAATGGCGTCCACGTCGGCAATCTCGGCTGCGCTGATGATGCGGTCCGTCTTCAAATAACTTTCCGAACTCGCTGCCGGGCCGATACAGATGGCCCCGTCCGCAAGTTGCACATGCAGGGACTGCTCATCGGCCTCCGAGTAGACGGCCACGGTTTTGATCCCAAGCTCCTTGCAAGCCCGAATTATACGGAGCGCTATTTCGCCCCGGTTAGCGATTAAAATTTTTTGAAACATGGAGGGGGGTTTCAGGCTTTTTTAACCTTGAAAAGCGGCTGCCCGAATTCAACAGATGAGCCGTTTTCGACCAGAATTTCGACAATGGTGCCCGATATCTCGGCCTGTATTTCGTTCATTACCTTCATCGCTTCGATGATGCAGACGACAGTTTCCGCGCCAACCGTGGAACCCTCTTCGACGAAGGGGGCGCTTTCGGGGGAGGCGGCGAGGTAAAAAGTGCCCACCATGGGCGATTTGATAAAATCGATGCTTTCATCCTTCTTTTCCACTTTGGGCTCCACCTGCTCTGGGCTTGTGGGCACCGTTGTTGCCGCCGCTTCCAGAACTCCCGGCGGAAACGGACTCGCAGTCCCCATGGCCACCACTTTGGGGGCTTCCCCTCGGCAAAGGCGCAGCTTAAAGCCCTCTTCCTCGATCTCGAACTCGGTCAGAGACGAGCGCTTCATTAGATCGACGATTTGTTTGATTTCTTTTAGGTCCAAGCCTCAATTCTCCTATGATGTTCCACCGATTTATTTTTCAAAGTAGACCAAGATAGTTCATGTCTGAAAATAATCAAAGCCAATATTCAATCAGTTGAAAAAGGAAATGCGATTTTTTTGAAACCATTTCAACCCCGGCTAAATTATACGATCATGCCCACCCAACAGGATTGGAAATCTTTGAAATCATAGCCTGTTTTTAATCAATCTGTCGGGTGACGACGCTTTGGTTTTACTTTTTATGCAGATAGCTGTAGCATTTTTTCATACTCGTAGCTGGATCGCAAACAAAGGAGGCAAAATTTAAGTGAAAAATACCGCCTGCCCAATGTCGCGGGAACATCCCCGACCTGTGATTTTTTCCAAAATCGCCCTGGTTCTGATGATTTGTCTGCTTCAGGGATGTGTCAATATCGAGCAAATGGCCATCACCAAGATGGGAGATGCCCTTGCTTCCGGCGGGACGACATTCACTTCCGATGACGATCCCGATTTTGTTGGCGCGGCCATGCCTTTCAGCCTGAAATTGATGGAAACCATTCTCGAACAGGTTCCCGAACACCAGGGCCTTCTCTTTGCCACGGCCAGCGGTTTTACCCAATACGGCTATGCCTTTGTCCAGCAGAAGGCCGATTTTCTCGAAGATTCCGATCTCGAGGCGGCCCTCCTTCTACATAACCGTGCCCGTCGGCTTTACCTCAGAGCGCGAAATTATGGACTTCGTGGACTGGAAGCCAGTTATCCGGGATTCGGGGCAAACCTCAGGTCCAATCCCGCCTCGGCAGTCGAAGATACCAGTTTAAAAGATGTCCCACTCCTCTATTGGACTGCCTCCGCATGGGTGTCTGCCATCGCATTATCAAAGGACGACCCAAACCTTATCGGCGACCTCCCAATCGTTGACGCTCTCATCGACCGTGCCCTTGATCTCGACGAATCTTACGAAAACGGCGCTATCCACTCCTTCCTCATTACCTATGAAACCACCCGCCTAAACCGCCCGGATTTGCCCGAAATCCGCTCCCGGCGTCACTATAAAAGGGCCGTCGAGCTTTCCGATGGCCTCCAGGCGTCCACCTATATTGCCCTCGCCGAAGCGGTTTCCATTCCCAATCAGGACCGGGCCGAATTCCAGATGCTATTAAACAAGGCGCTGGCCATCGATACCGATATTCACCCCGAATGGCGTCTGGCTAACCTGATATTTCAGCGTCGGGCTCGGTGGCTCTTGAATCGTATCGACCGTTATTTCCTGGATTGATCCCGCCCGACAACCCTGCCAATTTACCTATTTAAGTGATTATTCGAAATATGTCCCAATCCAGCCGTCGATACTCCCTTTTTGCCTTGGTTATCTTTGCGATTGCACTGACGAATCCTTTTTCAACAGAGATACAGGCGGCCGAGCACCGTATCAAGCTCACCACCATTGCGCCGAAAGGCTCCTCCTTCCACCGATCCCTTCAACGCATGGGGCAGGCCTGGAAGGATGCCTCTGGCGGTACCGTTGAATTGATTATTTACCCGGGAGGCATTCAGGGGGGGGAGGCCGCAATGGTCGATCGGATGCGCATCAAACAGATACAGGCGGCCTTGTTGACCACTGCCGGGTTGAGCGAAATCGAACCCGCGACCTCTGGACTGCAATTTATGCCCATGATGTTTCGAACCCTCGATGAGGTCGAGTTCGTGAGCGAAAAACTCCAGCCCATGCTGGAAAAACGATTGCGGGAAAAGGGTTTCATTGCGCTATTTTGGGCCGACATGGGCTGGGTCCGGTTTTTTTCCAAGACTCAGGTTGCCACACCGGACGAATTAAGGAAAACAAAGCTATTTACCTGGGCTGGAAGCACTGCCACATCCGACACCTTTCGGGAAGCGGGTTTCACCGTCGTTCCCCTCGAACCGGGCGATATCCTGACCAGCCTCCAAACCGGCCTCATCGACTCAGTCCCCATGCCGCCCTCGATCGCGTTGGCCTCGCAGGTTTACACGCCTGCCCCGCACATGCTCGAGCTCAACTGGTCGCCCATGGTCGGCGCATTGGTAATCTCAAAGAAAGTCTGGGAGGAGATACCCTTTCGCATTCGTATGGAAATGGTGAAATCTGCGCGGTTGGCAGGCAAAGAAATCAAGGCGAGTGGACGACTGGAGAGCGATGAATCGGTAAAGACGATGCAGAAAAAATGGGGACTCAAGGTGCAGCCGGTATCACCTGAGCTTGAGGCTATTTGGCGACATGAGGCTGAAAATATTTACGATTTTTTGAGGGGAAGGATGGTTCCAGAGGATATTTTCGACGAGGTACAGCTTCAATTAAAGGATTACCGGCAGGGTAAAAGCGCCGCTCGCCAATGACCCCCGATATCGATACGGAAGATTCAGTAAAAGAGGCAAGGCCGGTTTGGTTAACCGTTCTCCGTCAGGGTGAAAACCTTCTTCTGACCTTTTCCCTGGCGGGAATTGTCATACTGCCTTTGGCCGAAATCGTTTTACGGAAACTCTTCCAGCAGAGCATATCCGGGGTCGCGGCCATGGTTCAGCATCTGGTTTTGGTCTCCTCCCTCTTGGGAGCCGCCGTTGCCGCCCGCGAAGACCGCCTTCTCACCATGTCCACGCTGACAACCTTCCTCGGAGGCAAATGGAAAACCGCCGCCGCCGTATTCAGCGGCGCATTTGCCATCGCCATCAGTATCGGGTTGGCGGTGGCCGGGTATCAATACGTTCTTATTACCAAAGAGGCGGGGAAGATTCTCTCCTATGGAATTCCCGTATGGGCGGTCCAGATGGTGATGCCAATCGCGTTCACGATAATCGCCTGGCGTCTTTTTCGACATTGCTCCAAATCCTGGAAAATGGGCCTTCTGGTCCTTTTTTTAAGTGGACTGATAGTGGGGGTGGGGGTCTACCCGCCGATTGATCCGGGCAATCTTGTTTTACCGGCTCTCCTTCTTCTCGGTGTCGCCATTGTTCTGGGCGCTCCCATATTTTCCGCTCTGGGAGGAGCCGCCCTCATTTTATTCTGGGGGGATCAAAACCCGATCGCATCCATCGCGCTCGATCACTACCGGATGGTGGTAAACCCAACTCTGGCGGCCATACCGCTTTTTACGTTGGCCGGTTATTTCCTCGCCGAGGGTGGCGCTTCGAAACGACTCATTGATGTTTTTCAGGCTCTTGTGGGGAGAATCAAAGGAGGTCCGGCCATCGTAACGGTTCTTGTTTGTGCCTTTTTCACCTCATTTACGGGGGCCTCCGGCGTGACCATCCTTGCCCTTGGCGGACTCCTCATGCCCGTCCTCATTTCCGCGCGATACAGCGAAAAAGATGCCCTCGGCTTACTCACATCGGCCGGTTCCCTCGGGCTGCTTTTTCCCCCCTGCCTTCCCCTCATACTTTACGCCGTCGTCGCCACAACCATTGGCGCTGGTGTGACTATCAAAGAGATTTTTCTCGGGGGAGTCGGTCCCGGCATCCTGCTTGTCGTTTTGACTGCATGGTGGGGCGTGAAACGCGCTCCCCCGACCGCCGAGAGGGCCGATTTACCGCCGTTTGATCTGAAAATTGCTGGCCGTGCAATCTGGGTTGCGAAATGGGAATTGCTTCTCCCCGTCGTCGCTCTGACCGCACTTTTTGGTGGTTTCGCCACTCCTGTGGAGGCGGCTGCAGTCACCGCGCTATACGCTTTTTCTGCAGAGACTTTAATCTATCGGGATCTCAAAATTTTACGCGACATACCGAGGGTGACAACGGAATGCGGGCTGCTGATTGGCGGCGTCCTTCTCATCCTCGGGGTGGCAATGGGTTTCAACAACTACCTCATCGATGCCCAACTGCCGGACCGCGCCGTCGAATGGGTCAGCCAGACAATCGAGTCCCGCTGGGTATTTCTCCTCTTTTTAAACCTCTTCCTCCTTTTGGTGGGCTGTGTGATGGACATTTTCTCGGCCATTGTGGTGGTTGTGCCCCTGATTGTGCCAATGGGATTAGCATTTGGCATCGATCCGATTCACCTCGGGATCATCTTTCTGGCCAACCTCGAACTCGGTTATCTAACCCCTCCGGTCGGCATGAACCTCTTCCTCTCGGCAATGCGGTTCAAAAAATCACTTCCCTACGTTTACCGCTCCGTTTTTCCCATACTTTTGGTGCGGTTTTCCGGGGTTCTTCTCATTACCTACATTCCGCCACTCACTCTGGTTCTACCCCGGTTGCTGGAATAGGGGGCAGGCGCAGATCTTTTCCTTTTTCCTCCTCGGATATAGAACGCTGCGTAACCGGGCTGCTGAATACGTTTCGGGGGTCGATTTGAAAACGCCATTTGGGTTCATCAATTGTGCCTCGAAGCCGTAATTCAAGCGCATTTTCAAATGGTTTCAATATCGGTCCCAAAATGGATAACAGGGATGCCCCTCCTTTTTCGAAAAAATGGACCCTCACCTTGAAATCGAGCCCACGGTCCGGCATGATAATTTCTCCGTTCGCCCGAATCAGCGAACCGGGGCCAGAGACGCTCACTTCCGAAAATTGTATGATATCCTCGTTTAAAAAAAACTGGCCCTCTGCGGAATCGAGTTTGAGGGTGGTAAAATCAACCCACGTTCCATAAAGGGCGCGAGAAAGTCCGCCGAAAAGATGCACCCGTCCCAGTTCCGCCTTGGTCACCGTCAGATTTCCCAATCCTTTAAAGCTCAGGAAATCCCCCGGCACACCGGTGGCATTTAATTCAACATCAAGGAGACCGCTGGAAATCGATTTCGGCTCCTCTGTCGGATTATCGGTGCTGGCTTCGGTCAAAACCTCTTCAATCGGAAGCCAGCCAAGGGTTTCAAATGCCAGTTTGGGATCAGCCTCTTTCAAATGCAAATCCAGGTTCAACTGGTCCAATGGCTCCTTGTCCTGCCACGAAAGCTGACCGGTCCCGTTTCCGCCGGCAAATCCGAATCCGACCCGTTCCATATCAAAACGATCATCCGTCAGGCGTCCTTCAAAGTTCAGATAATCGAGAGGGTAATCCTGATAGGAGAGGGCGGTTTGGGCTCTGGCTTGCAGGTGGATGTCCCGCAGGTTTGGCCAAGGCGCGTTGGGATAGTAAAGATTCCCGACCAGATGGAGGTCCGGTGGCTCCGATACTTCGAAGTCCTCAACTACCTTGGCCACACCCGGCCCAAGCAGACCGGAAAGCGGTTCGATGTCGATATTCGCTTCAAGGTCCAATACTTGGGAGATGGCGTGTTTCCCGAGAAAAACCCATGCCACCGTGCCGACCGCTTCCCCTTCGGGTCGAGTCGCATTAAGGTCGTAAATTTCAATAAATCCGGGCTGGGACCAGCTTTTGAGATCGAAGGTATCGAATTTTGCGGATTGGAAAGTGATCTCCTTTCCTGAATAACCGCCGAAATAAAAACCGAGCCTGCCCGTCTTCCAATTGGCCCGCGCCTCCAGATCGGCCACGATCGGATGGCCCGAAAATTCCATTTTTTTCCAGATATTATCCCACCAATCCGGCATGATCGGGTTCAGGGGAATCGGGAACCCTTTTCCCGTTAAAAGTAATCGATAGTCGCCTTGTATCAAATTGACATCAAGGGATCCTGCCACTCGCTCATCCGGTTTTTCCAATCCAATTTCGTCAAAGCTGATTAGCCGGGGTGTGGCCTCTCCCCGGACCGTAATTCGCAAAAAATCAACCCCGCCGAAGGAAAATGGCCCGGTTGCCACCTCAAAATCCGCTTTCTCAAAAACAAATCCTCGCCCGAACCAGCAGGAAGCCCGAAGACGGGGAGCGGAGGAAAGAACCAATTGTTCCAAAACGGCAACCGCAGCGGTATCCAATTGGCTGGTCAAGGCAGCCTTGATCTTTTCGGTGATTTCCGCCCTCGAATCGACATCGAGTCGTCCGCTTAAATTTTTTAGATCGAAATCGCCCGTTACTCGTAAGAGCTGGTTCTGGGCCAAAGCCTTAACCGACCCGCTAACCCTTGGAAACGTGTCGGCGAGGGCTTCCCCTCCAATCCCCTCCAAATTGATGCCTTCAATTTGGAGGCTTGCTGCCGAAAATTGCAGGTTTTTCACTTGGGCGGCCAGCAGATCATTAAGAGACCCAGTCGCCAATCGAGCTTCCAAATCCCTTGCCCTAAGCCGATTTTCCCAATCGACGAAACCGGCCTGAACGCCTATTGGCTCAACCATATTTAGACTTGGTAAGCGGATTCGGGGAAATTCTACCTGGAAAACCCCACTTTTCAATTTCTCCGGCCCCTGAAAGGAATTTCCACTCAGCTTCACCCTGGCTTCCGGCGGCTCTCCTTTGGCGAAAGTGAGTCGAATTTTGGCAATCGGTTGTTCCAGAGATTGGAACTTTGCCTTCATTTCCAGGGCATCTCGACAGAGAGCAAGATAGCGTTCGAGCGAACTCGGCCGAAATGCGGGCTGCACAGTCGGCTCCACCGGCAGTGAAAAACCAGCCCGGGGCCAGATTCCGCTCGTATGGGTCTGCAGGTTGTGAATCTTTAAATCAAATCTTTCAATTTCCCAGTCATTATAGGCGCGTTTGAATTGACCGTGGATTTTTTCGGCCAATTTTTCGCTAACCCCGCTATTTGAATAAAAGGCGGGGCAAAAGAGGCTCCCGTTTTGAAATTTCATCGAGTCCACGCTCACTTTTTTCAACAGAAGCAAGGGTATATCGAGCGTCATTTGAAAGGATTCGACTTGGCCCAACAGATCTCCCGTCCCACCCTTGAAAAATTTAAGCCGATGGGCAAAAATTCGTCCTCGAAGGTCGAAACTCAAATGCTCCGCTCGTGCGTAAAGACCGTAATCGGCCAGGTTTTTCTCCAGATTTTTGAGGACAAACTGCGGCACCGGAATCTCTTTCTGCGCCACCAGAAATCCGGCTAATATCCCCTGCCCAATCACCAAAAAAAGCAGCACGGCATTGAGGCTGTAGAGGCAGATGAAGTAAAAGATCAGACTCCTCCGGGAAATCTTCCTTTTCAAGTTGAGGATCATTCTTAGCTGACTTTCCCCAAGCAGGGATTACTCATCATCTCCGTCATCGGGAGTCGTTTCCAGTGAATCACCCGTGGGGGTTTCCGGTTCGACTTCTGGTTCGGGCTCAGATACGACCGGCGGCGGCCTCACATCCTCAACATCCAGGGCTTCCCGGCGAAAACCGAGGGCAAAGAGCGAATCAATCATCTCCTGGTTCAGTTCAAAAACCAGACCATAATCTGGCGAACCTCCGATTTGAGTCGTGCCGCCTAATCTCTCGGTAAAATAGAACTTGTAAGCACGCAATTGATCCTCGCTCCCCCCCGGAAGGTTGATGTTCGCTTCCAAAAGGGTTTTCCAGGCAAAGGCCTTGTCCCCGAGATTGAATTCTTCAGAAAACTCGTCCCGCAGGTAGGATCTCACCTTGAATTTACTCGCATACCGCAAAAGAATTTCAGCAGCTTCGCGTTCATTATCGGGTAAAAGGGAAAGCGCTTCGGAAAAGTCAGAGGCCACATCATTCTCTGGCGTGCCACTGCCTGCTTTCGTTTCCAGAACAAACAATACCTCGTCGGTCTCAAGGTCGGTTAGGGTAAGGGACTCCACAACTGCCGATTGGGGCTGGTTGTGGAATATTCTCGAACGATAGTGCAGAGGCCGAACCTGCAAATGCCTGATGATATCCTTATGCACTTGATAAACAAAAGGTTCGGCATCAATCTTGGCATAGATCAAATCCCCCGGGAGATCCGCATCACCCAGTAGCAGCGTTTGCTCAGTGGCGGCGCGAAGGGTGACCCGTCTTTGTGGTTCCGTCAGCCCAAACCGATCAAGATCGGCCTCCGCAGGGGCATTTTTAGGAAAACTGACCGCCTCCAGATCCCTCAGAGCGTTTATCAGGTCAAACACCAATTCGGGCTCCGCAGGCCATCCCACAAGAGCGCCGGATGAATCCTTGGTCGGTAACTGCCACCCCCCGGCCTCGAATTTTTGAAGCGTTACCCGCGAATCCCCCGCTGCGATTTCAATTCCATTCAACGAAGCCGGAGTAAACCTCACGAAATTTTTCTCGCGCAGCGTTTCCTGTGCTCGCAACAGATTGTCAAAGGGTTCGGAAGGGATCGAAAAGACGGTCGAATTATCCGATAATTTGGCAAAATTCCGACGCTCCCCGGAACTGTTCAAACCGCCCCCCCCAAGCCAAAGAGTTTGCCTCCGATTGTTGCCCTCGACGGTCACGCGTAGTGTTATCGAAGCATCGTCCAGCCCTTGTACCGGAAGGTCTATCGGGTGAAAATCGGAAACGCGAATTGCCGTTAACTGGTTGAGCGTGGCTTCTACTAACGCCGAATCCGCCTCGGTTTGGATGGGAGTGAGAAATCTCCAGCCTTGCTCCGCCTTTTCGATCCTGACGATGGTATTTCCTGGGCTCACCACCACCCTGAGTGATTGCGCTTCAAACAGTGGTATGCTGAAAACTTTTGATTCCCGTAGCTCCTCCAACTCGATGGATATGCTTTCGATTAAATCCCGACTGACGACATAGACTTCGCTCTCATCGGGGGAAAGAATGTAGAGTCTATCGCCGATTCCGGTGGCTTCGCCGATTCTTAGACTCGTTCTTTCCCTGCCCCGGCCCAATGTTAGAACCGCTCGGGGTTGCGCCAGACCGTAATCCTCCAATGAGCGACCCGCGTTTTTAATTTCGCTGACGGAAAACGAGGATTCTTTCTCCAGAAACTGAAGTTGATTCAGAATCCGACTGACCGCATAAAAATTGGCGGCCCAGGTGATCGGGCTGGAAATTCGCCACAGTTCGCCAGTCCGGTTCAAAACCCAATGCGCATCGAGGTTTTCTCCCTCGATCTCGAGGTAATCGGTATTTTCGACCAGCCCGGCTGTCAAAACCGGACCCGTCCCCGGCAGCTCGGGAGCCGGGCCTGTTTCGAGATAGTATATTAGCCCAAACAGGACGATATTCAGGACCAGCAACAATAGGGTGAATTTGAGGCGCATTTTCTCTAAATTGGTTAATGTTGGCGAATCCACCCAACCGCTATTCCCATAACGGCGAGCAACCCAGGAATTATTAACAGGACCAGCCCGATGGTATTCATTTCCAGCCGACTGACCGGAAGCTGATACTTTTCAACCGGGCGGGGTGGAATGGCCAGCATCCGGTCCCGCCCCAAACACCAATTGATGGTGTTCATAAAGAGCATAAAATTTCCAATCGAGCCAATTCTTTGGTTGGCTACCATATCGGAATTGCCAAACGTGACCAGCCGTCCGCCGGAAAGGCTGATTCCCAGGTTCGAGGATACCTTGCGCTCGGATACCGCAGCGATGCTCACCGGTCCCAACAGGTCAGATTCCTTATCGTATTTCAAGTCTTCCAGCTTTTTGACCTGTTTGTAGGATCTCTCGGCCCAACTGTTCTTCGAGGTGGCCATTAATTGAACCGTGCTCAATCGCTCATCGAGCGGCGAACCGAGATCGAAACGCACGGGACGAGTAAGCCCCATGATGATGGGAATTTGGTTCTTTAAAAGAATATCAGTAATCGGGTGCTCTGCGAACCGTCTGATGAGTAAATCTCCATTGGTATCCTGATAGTCCGAGCCCGTATCGACGATCAGCATATCGTCGGTCAGTATGCCCCATTCGTAGAAGAGATCCCCTAACCCGTGACTGCGCCAGGGATCGATCAGCACAATGATGCGTCCGGCGCTGTCGCCGAGAAACTTTCGCAGTTTTTCCACTTCCTGCTCCATGAGTGGACCTTGAGGCGAGGCCACAACGAGAAGATCGGCTTCTTCCGGCACCTCGGGAGCCAGCGCCAAATCCAGGGTATCGAGCGTAAAATTTCTCTCCCGCAACTGCTGCTTCAACTGTGAGAGCCCCCGCCTTGGGTCCACGTCGTCCAGACTCATCTCACCGTGACCGGTCAGAAAGTAAATCTTTTGCCGACGGTTTCCGGTTACTTCCATAAGCGCAGAAGTGAAGGCCTTTTCACCTTTGAAAGCCGATGCGATGCCCTCCCTTAGCTCGACGATGTCGGTGGGCAGCAACTGCCGCCTCTTGTCTCCACTGGTAAACAAGATTACGTTGGGCTGGTCGATCCCATAGGTTCGTGCGATGGCGTCTGCCTTTTTGATTTCCTTGTAAATATCGACAAACTCGACCTCGATCTTCTGTTTGCCATCAACGATACTGGCATATTCGTACTCCTTCAGCAATCGCCGCACATACTTGTTGATCAGACGCAGATCCTCCTCCGGGGATTCGTTTGAAAGTGTTACAATGACTTTTGCCGTAGCCTCCATCTTTTTGATTTCAGCCTTGGTTTCGGGGGAGAGCGAGTAAAGGTGATTATGGGTGAGATCAAACCTCTCAAAATGCCGGGTAGCCATGAAGTTTATACCCGTGATCAATAAAATACCGAGCAGTATTTGGGCGCCTCGATTAAAGCGCTTATACCAGTTTACGACTCTGTAATCTTCTCTCAAGGCCATTGGATTTTACGATTTCGCCTCCACTACTAATACAGAAATACCCAGCACCAAGGCGCTGTTGCTCAGATAAAAAAAGAAGGGCCGCGTGTCGATCACTCCAAGGCTGAAATCCTCGAGGTGCCTGAAAATCTGCATATACTCGAGTGTCTCTCCAAACCAGGGCAGCCAAGTCATGGTTTCTTCCTGTAATTCACGCATCCCGATTATTATGATAAACAAGATACAAAAACTGAGCATCCCGGCAACAAACTGGCTCCGCGTCAGGCTGCTCGAAAATATGCCCACAGCGATAAATAACAACCCGCTCACGGCGACAAAAGAATACCCCCCAAGGAGTGCCCCGCGATCTAGCAAAAGCCCATTGGTGGAAGAAGAATCCAGCGTGATACTCACGAGCCAGGGGAAGCCCAGGGTTAACAGCCAGAGGAGGCAATAAAACAGATAGGCTGCAAAAAATTTCCCCAAAATCACTTCCAAAGCGCTAACCGGGGCAGTCATGAGTGTTTCCAGGGTGCCGGTCCGACGTTCCTCCGCGACACTCTTCATCGTCAACAAGGGCACCACGAAAAAAACGGGCAGCCAGAAAAGCTGGAAAAACATGCTCGCGGGCAATCCCTCCTGTGGCTCGATGCTGTATTGGAGGAGTATTCGCCAGTAAATCCACCCCATCAAAAATAAGAAAAGCACTCCCGCAGCATAGGTCGAAGGTGCGATCAAAAGCGCCCTCAATTCGTGATGCAACAGACTGAAAAAATGTTTCATGGCGGTAACCCCTTTCCAAATCAGGGCTGAACTTCCTCCACACTGCCTATTGCCTCCGGCAGGATTTCCTTCCAACTGCGTCGGGTTGCCGAAAGAAAAATATCCTCCAGACTTGGATCGACTCGCGTGAAGGCTCTGAGACGGAGGCCCGACTGGCTTTGAATCCGCTCAAGAATCTGCTCACTGAGATCTTCGCTATATGAAGTGGAAATCGTAATATTCAAAAACCCCTCTGCGTCGGGCTTTCCCATTGGGGACCAGGTAATTCCCGGATCGATTTCCTTGAGCAGCCTTCCCATGCCGCCGAGCCCGCCTTTCATTTTCAACTTGTATTTGATCTTTTTGATAAATTCTTCACGCAAAGTATCGGCGGTCCCCGTTGCCACGATATGGCCTTGATTGATGATGATTACCCGATCGCAGGATAGCTCGACCTCAGCCAGCACATGGCTCGATATAATAACCGACATCTTGTCTCGAAAGCTCTCGATCAATTCCCTGATCGCGATAATCTGGTGAGGGTCCAGGCCGATTGTCGGCTCATCCATTATGATCACCCTGGGTTCGGCCATTATGGCATCGGCGATGCCCACACGCTGCCGGTAACCCTTGGATAAAGTGCCAATTACCTTGTTGCTCGTTTTTCGGTTCAAGTCACAAAGGTCAAGAACCTCCTCCAATCGGTTTTTCAGTTTTTTGCCCGAAATATCCTTCAGTCGGGCCCGAAATCTAAGATACTCCCTCACCCTCATGTCCTCCGGCAGGGGATTATTCTCCGGCATGTAGCCGATCAAGCGTTTGACCTCATCTATCCGGGTCGATACCGCGAGTCCACCGATTCTGGCAATTCCCGAAGTCGCCGGTATCAACCCGCATAAAATACGCATCGTAGTGCTTTTCCCAGCCCCATTGGGTCCCAGAAAACCCACCACTTCACCATGTTTCACATCGAAACTGACATCCTCTATGGCTGTCGTTCGCTGGTAGCGTTTGGTGAGATTTTTCACCTCGATACTGAATCCGTTAGCGGTCATAAATGAGTCTGAAGAGGATGCAGTTGGTAGATTTGTTTAGGCATGGCCAGAGGAGGTTTATCCAGGAAAATTCGAAAAAGTTAATTAAGTGCAGGTTGCGGCGAAGGGGGCTCAGGTAAGCCTGAACCATGTTCACAATGCTTTAGACACTCGAATATGAGGAAAATGTTCGATAATTTATTTTATTTTTGTCGGACAAAAGCTTCCGCCAGCCCGAGTAACGTTATATGGGGGTTAAATTCGATATCCGAGAGCCAGGTCTGTGGCAGCATTCCCGCGCTTCCTCCCGTCGCCACCACCTTGGCCTGACCCTCGCCGCGCTCCCTCAACTCCCGTTGAACACGCTCCAAAAGGGCACGAATCATGCCCTCGAAACCCACTGCGCAGCCCAGTTTCATGGCCTCTACAGTGGTTTTGCCGATTCCGGCCGATACCATCAAATCATTGGGGTCCAGCTCCGGCAGCAAAGCCGTCCGCTCGTGAAGGTATCGCGTGATTACCTCCAATCCGGGTGCGATAATGCCACCCTCGTAGCCTTTGCTCGAAACGATGTCGAAGGTTACCGCCGTGCCCATGTCGATGACGATTACCGGGGTCCCATAAAACTTTTCAGCCGCCACCGCGTTGGCTAAAATATCCTGGCCGATTTCGCGGGCGTCAGGAAAATTCAAATTCAACGGGCAGGTTTCGCAGGTGATTTGGTAAACGGGTAGGGACCAGCCCGATTTTTGCAAAAGTTGCCGGAATTTTTTGGTCGCAGCGGGAACCACCGAGCCGAAGGCCAATCCTTCCACCGCTGAATCCGTGCCTCCATGTTTTTGCAAAACTGGCAAGATCCCCGATTGGGCATCATCAAGAAACTGGGTGCCGAAAAACCCATCCTCAGCCAGGATTTCGGCGCTTACCAATCCATATTGGGTATTGGTATTATTGATATTTACACACAGAACACTCATGCGATTTCGGGAACAAAAGTTTCCGCCGTGCCCAGGCTGACTTCCCCTGCCCATAAAGTTTCCATATTCCCATCCTCGGTGCGAAGGCGCAGGGCGCCATCTTCAGCGATCCCCTCGGCGACTCCGCAAATGGCTCCTTTTTTCCCTCGGGCCCTTACGTTCTTTCCTTTCAGAAAATCGAATCGCTCCCAGAGCGTCATAAACTCCTCGAGAGCAAATCCCCGGCAAAAATCCTCATAGGCGTTCAGGGCGATTTTTATCAGGCGAGCGGCCAGTGGATTGATCGGGATTCGCTCTCCTTTAACATTCGCCAGGGATGTCGCTCCGCGGGCAATTGACTCCGGCCAATCTTCACACCGGCCATTTACATTGAGTCCGAAACCGAAAATAAGATCGCGGGTGGAATCCGAGTCTATTCGGGCCTCGGTCAGGATACCGCCGACTTTTTTTCCATCCAGAACAAGATCATTGGGCCATTTTAAGGATAGGGGCAGACCACAGAATTCCTTGAGATAGCGACAAAGGCGCACACCCATCCACAAGGTGAATAGCTGCATGTCGCGGGGTGACATTTGAGGTTGAAAGGCCAGACTGAGATAAAGGTTTCCCTCCTCCGGGCTATGCCACCGGCGACCTTGGCGGCCTCGGCCCCGGCGTTGGCAGGAGGAGAGCACTGCGAAAGGGGTTTTTCTCCCGTCGGCTATCTGCCTTTCGGCCTCGCTGTTTGTGCTGTCAATTTCCGGGAAACAAAGGATATTCACCTCGCATTCGTGCAGACCTAGGTAGGCTCGCAGCAAAGGGCCGTAGAGCTCGGGCGGCTCCTCTATCAGCCGGTAGCCTTTGTGGCGGACCGCTTCAAAAATAAAACCCGCCTCCTTTAACTTCTCCAACCGGGCCCATACAGCAACCCGCGAAATGCCCAGTTTCTCGGCAATACACCGGCCGGATACAAATTCATTTGCCCCTCTCAAAAGGCTCTGAATTATAACTATTTCCGTATCCGGCATGAAGAATTGGTATTCAAAGTGCCTATTCGCGCCAATCAAAACTGAGATCCACCCATGCGCTCTGGTGCACAAGGGCTCCGCTGGATATAAAATCCAGGCCGATTCCAGCCAATGCCGGTAGCCTCTCCAACGTGATTCCTCCGCTCGCTTCGGTGCTGGCGCGGGTCCCGATCAACGCCTGTCCTTCGGCGAGGTCTGCATCGGAAAAATTATCCAGCAAAATGACATCGACCCCTGCTTCCAAAACAGCGGGGATTTGCTCCAGGGAATCAACTTCGACTTCGATCGGCAATTCAGGGAAGCGATTGCGCGCCGTTTTAACAGCCTCAGCCAGGCGGTCACTCCCTTTTGCTCCAGCCAGAGCCAGATGGTTGTCCTTGAACATTATCCGGTCGAACAACCCGATTCGGTGATTCCATCCGCCGCCGCAGGCCACCGCGTATTTCTCCAGAACCCGGAACCCCGGGGTGGTTTTTCGGGTGTCCAGAAGTTTGGTTTTACACCAGCCCAAAGCCTTCACATACCGAGCGGTCTGGGTTGCTACTCCGCTCAGGTGTTGAATGAAGTTAAGAATCACCCTTTCTGCCTGCAATAGCACTGCCGATGGCCCCGAAACTACCCCAAGACAAGCGCCTGCCTTGACTTGCATTCCATCTTTGGCCTGCGGACTCCACGAACACCCTTTTCCGTAAACATCGAGTATGAGAGGTATTAAATCGAGCCCACAGGGGACCAGTGAGACCCTGGCCGCCAGAGCCGCCTGACCATCCCCTTCTGGCGCCAGGGCGTGGGTCGTGGCATCACCGGGGTTGCTCGGGAGGGCGGCCAGTCCGGCTCCCTCCAGATCCTCCTCCTTGGCCAAAAGAATGATCTGCCGCAAATAACGTTCGTCAATATCCGACCACGCAATCCTTCCACTGAGGGCGCTCCCATTTCTTGGATTTCTCTGTTTTCCTTTATCCATACTGCTTGATTGGTCTTGAAGATACCCGAATAAACCGCCTTGCCAAGCCGGATCTTGCCTCTCTTCGGAAGCTCTCAACAGTCGGCATCATGTTAATTTTTCGAGAAGTCCTCGTTCATTTATTGCCTTTTTTAATAACGGGTGCAATGTCGGGCCAATGTCTTTTTCAGACTTCAAAAGTCGTCCGCTTTTTTTTGTCGTAGTCGGGGTTTGCCTGACAGTTCTGACCTGGATGCCGGTTGCCCAGGGTGAAATCCTGCCGACGGAGGCTTTTTTCAGCGGGAACCAGTACACAAAGGTCACCCTCTCACCAGATGGCGAATATCTGGCCTTTCTCAACCTCGTGAACGGCGGGCAAAACCTGTTTTCATACGATATTGGCAAGATAAAATACAGGAGCCTCACAGAGGGAGACATCGATAGAATTTTTGATTACGCATGGGCGGGCCCGGACTATCTGGTTTATCAGGTCTCACAGAAGGAATATTGGGGGTTGGGCCTGGCCGCCATCCGGCGGGATGGCAGAAAGCGAAATAAAAAAATCCTGCGAGAGCCAGCCAGACTGGTAAACGCTTTGCCGGATCGCCCCAACCAGGTGTTGGTCGTCATGCACCCCTACAAAAAGCAGTTTGCCGATATTCATAAAATTGGTGTCACCTCCAAAACCCGCAGCACTTATTTCGACAATCCCGGTGATGTGGATTACTGGCTGATGGACAGAGAACACCGCGTGAGACTGGTTAAAGTGTTCAATCACAATAACGGCGATGAGACCTACTACAGATACAGGAAAAATCTCGGCGATCCCTGGACTGATGTGACCCTTCCCGAGGATACCTACCCGCTATCACTTGGCTATGATGACAACCTGCTTTATGTGGCCACTGGAATGGATCGCCAGTTCATGGCCGTTTACAAGTACGACCTCGATGCGAAAGATTTTTCCGGCCTCGTCTGGAAGGATTCGGAATACGATGTTGTGCCCGGTTACGACCTGAACGGAGTAAGTGAATACAAGGGCCTCATATTTTCGGATCGTTTCCGGTCTCTGGCGGGTCTTTCCTACGAGCGAAATGGCCCTCAAGTGCGTTGGTTTCTGCCATTTTATGAGGATATTCAGGAAATGCTGGACGAGTCATTTCCCAATACCCAAAATGTCATCCTGGGGCGTGATCGCAGGGAAGAAAAGTTTCTTATATTTGCCTACAGCGACCGCGATCCGGGCAATTACTATATTTTGGACCAACCCAAGAGGAGATTGCGATGGCTGTTCTCCAGAAATCCTTCGATTGATCCCGAGAAAATGCTCCCCATGAAACCCGTCCAGTTTCCCTCGCGGGACGGGCACACACTTCATGGTTACCTGACTCTTCCAAAAGGGGGCAAAGACAACTTACCTCTGGTCATAAAACCCCACGGGGGGCCTTTCACGAGAGATAAATGGGGATTCGATCCCGAGGTGCAATATCTCGCCAATCGCGGCTATGCGGTTCTCCAGGTCAATTACCGGGGATCTACCGGTTACGGGAAGGAATTTTTTACGGCTGCCTTCGCCCAAATTGGCAAGGAGATGCAAAACGACATCACCGATGCCGTTTTATGGGCAATCGATGAAAAAGTGGCCGATCCTGCGAGGGTCGCCATTTTTGGTCAAGGCTTCGGGGGCTACCTGGCCATTTCCGGAATGGTTTTCACTCCCCATCTCTTTAAATGCGCCATTACAGTCGGTGGTATTTCCGATTGGGCGGAATTTTTGAAATCCGGCGATATTCCTGAAATAGAACAGGGAAGACCTCTCAGCCGAAATTGGTTTGGGGAAAATCCCGAAGAAAATGGCCTGTTTCAGGAAATCTCTCCCGTCCACCATGCCGGGCGGGCGGGAGGCCCCATTTTGCTCATCCCAAGAACAGGGAAGAGCCTGACCGAAGACACTCAGACCCGCCTGTTTGCCGAGGCTCTGGAAAATGCCGGTAAGCCCTACGAGGTTTTCGAGGAAACTACAGAATCGGTCGACCCCCTCGATAAAATGACCATCGCCGATCGTTACAATCGGATCGCCTCTTTCATCGCAGAAAACCTCTAGGCAGTAACCCCGCTAAAAATCGTAGTTGATGATTTGGCCGTCTTTTGTCGTCACGCTCAGCCGCGTCGTATCGGTGAAAATTTCCAGTTCTTCGTAGCTTTCCCCGGCGACCGCTTCCATGCTTGGAATGTATTTTCCTTTTTCGGGGCCGACCAGTTCACTAAAGCCAACTTTGGACAAATCCTTCTCACGGATATGATACTGCCCCGCCACCGCCAACTGTCTCAGATTGTTCAAAATCAATTTTTCGTTGCCGGTGGGCCGCACTTTATCCTTGGAGTCACCGTAGGAAGATACGAAGCGATTGTAACGCTCGGCAGCCGCGTTTTTTTGGTCGGTTGTTGCCTGTGTGAGGGTAATATCTATCTGCTGCACGGGGGACGCCATTGAACTTTCCAACAATATTTGATCCTCGGCAAAAGTATATTTTCCCAGAATCAGGGTGTCATCGAGAACTATTAAAAATCGCCCGCCGGGTAAAATTTCATAGGTTCCCACCGCATTGTTGACCGTGTTGGTAATCTTCCCGTCATCCCCAAAAACAAATATCGAAGTGGGCTCCTGGCCCGTGGTGCTGACCAGCCACTCTCCTTTAAACCGCTCTTCGGGGCTTTCCTCCTGAGCTTGCAGGGAACCCCCTTCATGACAGAACAGGGCAGGCAAAGACAGGCTTGCAATGAGTATCAGAAAAGCTCGGAGGGTTCCCGACATCGTAAGCGCTACTAGGGTTAAAATTGATTATTGTTTGATTTGGCCACTACCAAAAATCTGGTATTTATAGGTCGTCAGCTCTCGCAGACCCATGGGCCCGCGAGCGTGCAGCCGGTCGGTCGAAATCCCGATTTCCGCTCCCAGACCAAATTCAAACCCGTCGTTGAACCGGGTGCTCGCATTCCAGAATACGGTGGCCGAATCGACTTCGTTTAAAAACTTTCGGGCCGCTTCCTCGTCATTGGTCACAATCCCGTCACTGTGGCTCGATCCATAGGCATTGACCGCCTTGATGGCTTCTTCGATATCCGAGACCACCTTCACGGCGAGGATCAAGTCGAGATACTCTTCATATAAATCTTCCTCGGTCAAAGCGTTGAAAGACATCCCCTTGACCCCCAAAAGAAAACCTTCGCTCGCGCTGTCGGTCCGCAACTCGACACCGTTGTCAATCATGGCCCGCGCCACCCGTGGAAGCAAATGCCCCGCGGCATCGACATGGACAAACAGGTTTTCAATCGCGTTACAGACACTCGGCCTTTGAATTTTGGCGTTGAGAGCGATCTCCACCGCCATTTCGGGATCGGCATCTTTATCCAGATAAAGACAGCAGACACCCTTGTAATGCTTGATTACGGGTATTAGCGAATTTTCCACGACAAACCGAATGAGCCCCTCGCCCCCCCGTGGAATGATGCAGTGCACATATTCATCGAGCTTGAGCAGTGCATTGAGCGCCGCCCGATCCGTTGTCGGGATCAACTGCACAGCCGTGGCGGGTATTTCATGCAAACTGAGGGCCTCGCCAATCAGCGCAGCCAGCGCCGTATTGGTGTGAAAGGCTTCCTTACCGCCGCGCAAAATGCA
The DNA here is from genome assembly GCA_021772515.1 of Opitutales bacterium. Classification (GTDB taxonomy): domain Bacteria; phylum Verrucomicrobiota; class Verrucomicrobiia; order Opitutales; family UBA2987; genus JAJFLU01. The sequence continues at coordinate 104,375 of JAJFLU010000048.1, read as the reverse complement.
GGCATTGCCACTTTTAAAACACAGCGCCGCGCAATCGATTGTCACATCGGGTCGGGATTCGTAAATAATTCCAATTACGCCCATCGGAACCCTGACCTTGCGAATATCCAAGCCATTCGGGCGGGTAATTTGCTCGATTTCCTCTCCCACCGGATCGGGAAGTGCGGCCACCTGCCGGACACCCTCGGCCATTCCCGCGATTCTCTCCGGTGTGAAAGTCAGGCGATCCAGTAAAGCCCCTGAAAGCCCCGCCTCGCGGCCACTATAGAGATCCTTGCGATTTTCCTCGATGAGCGAATCCACCCGATTCTCGATCAGATCGGCCAGCGTCGATAAAACATCGTTTTTGATCTGCGAACTCAACGTGGCCAACTTTCGAGAAGCCGCGCACGCGTTTTTCCCAAGGGAAAAGACCATGGAATCGATGGACCCTATTTCGGAGAGGGTGTTGATGGAACCTTGGTCTGCCATTGTAAATTTGTCGTGCAAGCCTTTGGAAAGGCGTCGATTCAGGGAGTGATAACTTCGAGAAGCTCGTGATACCGCTCCTCCAGAAGGCCCGGCCCGGCGGATTCCAGTCGGTCGCAACTGAACGCCTCGACCGTCAGGCTGGAGGCCGCCGTAGCATATAGCATGGCCTGCTTTATGGACCCGAAATCGGTATCGTTGACCGCTGCCAGATAACCCGCGAGCGCGCCCCCAAAGGCGTCTCCGGCCCCGGTGGGGTCCTGTAGATTGGTCACCGGGTAGGCCGGCAGGGCAAAATATCCATCCCGATGAAAGAGACATGAACCGTTCTCACCTTTCTTGATAATGGCCATGCGAGGGCCAAGTTCGAGCAGTTTCCAGCCCGCCGAAATGAGGTTATGATCTCCGGTCAGCATAATGGCTTCGCTGTCGTTTATGGCCAGGCAATCGATCCGCTTGAGCAATTTCAGCAAATCATTGAGCTTGTTGTTGATCCATAAATTCATCGTATCGGCCACCACAAAAGAACTGCCCTCAAGTTGGTCGAGTACATGGAGCTGCAAATCGGGGCCGATATTGGCGAGCATGATGTACGGACTCTGGCGGTAGCGCTCGGGCAGCTCCGGGCGAAAATGCTCGAACACATTTAGCTGTGTATCAAGGGTTTCCCTGTTATTGAAATTTTCGTGATACTCTCCCGCCCAGAAAAATGTGGGGCCGGATTTGTCCACCTGCAAACCCTCAAGGTCGATCCCCCGATTGCGGAATCGCTCAATAAATGAATCTTCGAAATCGTTTCCAACCACTCCCACCAGACGAACCGGAGCAAAATAGCTGGCCGCCAGACTCGCAAACGAGGCCGCTCCACCGAGGATGCGCTCCCCCGTCATTACGGGCGTAATGATTTTATCAAAGGCCACCGAACCGACCACGAGCACGGGAGCGGCAACATTGGATCGATTTTGTACGATCAGTTTTTCTGCTATTTTGGATACGGGCATAGGATTCCACTTATCGGTAACGGTTCTTAAGCCTTAATTAGAAACGGTCAAAGTTGTAACTGTCAGCGGATCATCGTCAACTTCAATTACCACACTGTAATCACCCGGCTTTTCAAAACCAAGGTTCTGTATGTCGTTGATCAGGTTGATCCTGTGGGTGGGGCTTTTTGACTCAAAAGGCCGCTGCACGATGACTTTCTGCTCTTCGGTTGGAATCCCAAGGGATATTTTTAACAGGTGCTTGCCTATTGATACATCCGAAATAGTGAGAAACCAGACCATGCGCGGATGCCTCGCCGGGAAATTGCGAACACGAATATTCGAGAAAGTGCCCAGGATATAATGCTTGCCCGTCGAAGGGTCAATATGGACACCATCGCACATCATCCAACAAAGTAACTGTGGTTTAACATTCACAACGATCCCCAAAGTGCCTTATTCACGTTGCCATTGCCAACACATAATACGACTCCCCGATAGTTTTTCCCAACCCTTGGCTTTTGACCTCCTGTAAGTTGCCACTGAAAAATCTTCACAGATCCTTCCAATGACGGTTGAAATTTCATAAACTATCGAGAAATAGGGATACCGCGGCCTAATTATCAAAGACTTATGGGTAGGGTCGGCGGCTGTAGGCTGGACTTCACCCGAATAGCAAGGTTTGACCCGCAAGAGCCTTTTTTAAGCAGTTCGCATAGGGATTGGCACCTTTTCTATGTCGGTAATTGAAGGACCCTCTTGTCGAAGGCCCGGGCAGCAGCATTTCCCGCTTGGATTGCAGACTCTAAAGAAGCAGTGAAATATGGAGACTTCCCGTTTATATTCGTAGCGAGATAAATCGGTAAATGCGCATTTTTTACTGGGAGTGGGCCAAACCTCACTATCTGACTAGCCGAAGAATTTCCATAAATTTTCACGGATACTGGATCTGGCAAAGTCGGGTCGGCAAGTTTTTCATCAGCCCAGATTATTCTCGCAAGTTCATGAGGATCATGACTACGAGCTAGAGTCCCTATACGATTGTGTTTAAAATCAGTTTTAAGACTTACAGAACCAATCACTATCGTTTTGGACGGAGGGCGCAAGTAGTTACCGTACTGAGAAAATTGGACGAGGATGGGATACCAGCCACGGCGAACTCCGTGTCCACCCAATGGCAAATCATTTTGAAATGCCTGATCAAATGACCAGGAGATGCCAACATGCTCATATACGGACTCTTCCAATACATTCCACAGCTTTTCAACTGGATGCCCCCATCCCTGAGCAATCGAGGGATGACTTTTACGGAGAAGCCGGGACAGAGCCGGTGGTGGAACCGATAAAAAAACAGCCTCGGCTTCATGACGGGAGCCATCGGAAGTGTTAATGATAATAGAATGCTCAGCGCCGTTGCCGTTGCCTGATTGCGAAATTGCATTAACTTCACAATTGGTAATAATCTGTACACCGTGCCCTTCCAACGCTTCATGCCACTTGGTAATGAAACCGGAAGGAGAATTTGGTGGCTCTGCATTCCAGTATAATTGATCTGATCTGTTGAAAAATATCGATGAGAGATTGTGCCGAAACCGATGAAACAATTCCCACATTGTCATCTGCATTGTTCCCGTTATGCCACCCAGGGCAGTTGCTCTCATCCATTCCCGAAAGGGTTCACTGAAATTATGTTTGTCCAGGAATTCATAAACAGATTCTGTTCGATATGATTTAAGGTGGCTGATATTGAGAAGAAAGGCAGATAGAAGTTTTATTCGATCGGAAGTCGAGCAATTGGCCAGAAACGGCCGCAACCACTCTTGCCTCAGGTTGTGGCGTGGTATGAAGTGGGATTCCCACTTTGTGCCTATTAACTTGAGGAGGGCCGGAGATGTTGAATATGATGACTGAAAGACCTTACAGGAGTTCTCGCTTTCGAAAAATCCATCCGTGTCCATCTTGGATGACCATAAACCACCAACTTCTTCTGATTTTTCAAAGATCGTGACTTTGTGCCCAAGCTTGGTAAGTAGTAACGCAACTGTCAACCCGCTCGGACCGCCTCCCACTATTGCTATGTTCAATTGATCACCGCCTCAGTTTCAGATATTGTTAGACAATAGTGGTTATCTTTTTCATAGGTGAAATCCGTATAAGCGTATGACGTCCATTGGAAAGAATTTGGATTCAAATACTTTAAAGTTATTTGGATAATATTTTTGGGACAGCCTCTATCTATATTTCTCCTCTCCCGATTCGATTTCGTTTGATTAAGCTCCCTCTTGAAAGTTGAAATCCAAAATGAAGCTAGAACAATTTTTGTGAAACACCTCGATCAAAATACCGCCAGCATCTGGAAAAACGCTGATTTCTTGAAATTCTGGGCCGCTCAGACAATCTCCCTCTTTGGCTCGGTCGTGACAAGGGATGCGCTTCCGATGGCGGCCATCCTGGTGCTCGACGCTAGTCCGATTGAAATCTCCGCCCTCATGGCCGCTGCCGCCATTGCGCCTCTCACAATCGGATTTCTGGCGGGTGTTTTTGTCGACCGGATGCGGCGCAAGCCGATTTTGATAACCTGTGATATCGCTCAGGCGATTTTGATCATTACCATACCTGTCGCTGCTTATCTGGAGTCGCTTTCAATGGCGCATCTTGTTCTGATCGCGTTTCTCGCCGCTTGTTTCGCTGTGGTTTCAAAAGTCGCGGATCAATCGCTCTTGCCGACCATCCTCAAAAAGAAGGATTTACTGGAAGGAAACTCCAAACTCGAGATGAGCGGCGCTCTTTCCGAGGTCGGGGGAGCTTCAATGGCGGGAATATTGGTTCAAGCGTTTACAGCGCCAGTGGCCATCCTCATAGATGGGCTTTCGTTTCTTGTCTCTGCCGTCACATTGGCATCGATTAAGGAAAAAGAGTATCCTCCAAAACCGGTAATCCATAATGTAAAACCTACTTTCTGGAAAGATTTCAAACTGGGGGTTTTCACCGTTTGGGAGAGAGCCCAACTGCGGCACATGCTCATGGTGCAAACGGGTCTTGCCTTCTTCGGCGGAATGGTGGGCGCCACTTATTATTTGATTGCCCTCAAGGAAGCAGGACTGAACCCCCTGTTCCTGGGTCTTCTGATTGGAAGTGGCGGGATCGGTTCCATCGTCGGAGCCACCCTGGTCGGTAGGATAACGAGACGATTGGGATTTACTCGGGCAGTCAGTTGGGGGATCGCTCTCAACGCAAGTTTTGTAATTTCCCTTTCAACTGCCCACGGATCGTTATTTATTGTAATTGCAATTTTCCTCGCTCATCAAATTTTCGGCGATGCGGCGGGGACTGCAGTTTACATAAATATGACTACAAAACTGCAAACCGATAGTCCCGCCGAATTCCTTGGGGGAATCGCGTCTATCTTCAATGTTTTGCCCTCAACTTTGGGTTTATTGGGGCTTATTTGCGGCGGGCTTTGCGGCGAATTTCTTGGGCTTCGTTCAACGCTGGTCATTGCCGGAGCCGGAGATATTGTGGTGGCATTCATGGCATACCAGCTTTTTTCAACGACCGGGAAACAGTGACAAAATGGAAACCATGCAATCCCGATGTGTTAGCTGGAATTCGATTTTTCGCGTAATTGCGATCAGTCTGATTGGTTCCCTTTTTCTACCGATTGTCCATGGCCAGGAGGGGGATACCCTTCAATCCCTTCTTCAAAAAGCTTCCGCTGCTTTTCAATCGGGGCAATATGAATCGGCGGCCATGCTTTTCGACTCCATCGAGGAACAATTTGTCGAGGAGGAGGAATACCGCGCCGTCGCCTTGCAAAAAATTCTCCTGCCCATGCGTGCCTATTCCTTGCTGCGCGTTGACCGGGCAGGGGAGGCGGCTGCGTTTTTCGAGCTATTTCTGGAAAATTATCCTCTGGAGGCAGAAAAACGTAATTTCGTGCGTTTCCATCTCGCCCAAGCCTATGAACAAACGGACGATGCGGATAAGGCGATCGTTGCCTACCAGCAATTTGAAGCCGAAAACAAGGGCCGACCAGAAGCCTCCTTGGCCGCGCTCAGGCGGGCGGATTTGCTTCGATTCACGGGCCGGGTCGATGAGTCCATTCAATTATACAACGAAATTTACGCCGGGGGAACTCCACTCGGAGTCCGGCGGCAAGCGCGCTTGAGGGCGTTGCAGGCAACTATCGCAGCCGGACACCTCGACCTGTCGCGCGATATTTTGCTCAATACCCCCTGGAGGGTCGAAACCATGCCGGAACTGGCACAGTTGGCGTTTTCCGCCCACGGCGTCGGTGACCAATTGCTGGCCGAGAGTCGCTATGCCGAAGCCACTCGATGTTACCGTCTGGTTCCCCCCAAAAACGTCCTTATTAAAAAGCAGATCGAGCGTCTGCGAGATACCCGAGCCGCTTTGCGAAATAGCACCCGCCTTACCGCGGAACCGGGCAAAGCACTTTGGCGGGAGTATTACACAAACCTCGCGCAAAAGCTCGAAGAAGATCTGCAATCTCTGCAAGACTCGCCGGACTATACTTCGGGATTTTTTCTGCGTTATGGACAAAGCCTGCTTCTTGGCGACCGGGGAGAAGAGGCTTGGCTCGTTTTTCAAACCCTCGCTGAAAACCCCGAGGTGGAAAATTCCCTTCGCGTCGAGGCCCACTATCGGTGGATTTTGGCCGCGCGGGCTTTGAGCCTCTGGAACGAGACCCTCGAAATCGCCCAATCTTTCCAGCGCCGCCACCCCGAATCTCCGCTCGTCACGCAGGTAATTTTCCTCGTTGCTGAAGCCTACAAGGAACTTCGCGATTATGAGCGGGCGGCAACATTATTGGGAACCCTGATTGACCAATATCCAAAGCATCCTCAATTGCCCCGATGGGTGTTTACACGAGGTTTTTATTACACACTCATTAGTCGCTATCCCTCGGCGAGAGAAGATTTTCAGCAATGCTTGGAAAGTGGCCCGCCTGACCGGTTGGGGGAGGAGGCCCGTCTTTGGCACGCCCTTTCCTGGTTTTTCGAAAAAAACTATCCAATCGCCGTCGATGAGCTGGTTGCCTTGGGGAAATCGTTGAAACACAGCCCGTTGCAGCCGGATGTGGTCTACTGGCTCGCCTCTACTCTTTATTCGCAAAAGGAGTTCGATTCCGCCCTCGAGCATCTAGACCTGTATTTCAAAAAATATCCCGGCCATCGGCGAGTTGCCGAGGCTTCTGTTTTACGGGGCGATATTTTGATGGGTCAGGGCGAATTGCTGGGCGCTGCGGTGGCATTTTCCAAGGTAACTCCGGAGGCCGGCAGACTTTTTCCCTACGCGACATTTCAAACCGGGAAAATTTACCGGGCCATGGAAGAATTCGAGCGCATGGCCTCCCATTTTGAAAATTACCTAACCCGGACCGACCTGCCTGCCAATTCCAGAAAATCTGAAGCCCTCTATTGGACCGGTTGGGCCTACGAGCAGCTTGGGCGGATCGAAAGCGCTTTCCCGGTCTTCACGGAAGCCCTTGTTTCACACGGTAATGATCCTGCGGCAACCGATATTCAGCTCATTTTGAAATCCCTCCACCGTTTGCATAACAAGCGTTTCCCGGCATCGGAAAAACCAGCCGAATCGTTCTCCCTCTGGTTATCGAACGAGATAAAGAGTACCCAGACGGACGGAAAAATAACCTACCATTCGCGATTGAATCTTTACCTCGCCGATCTCTATGAAAAAGAAAATCGATTCGAAGAAGCCAACGCCCTCATGATGGAAACGATTCGCAATGCGCCCCTCGATTCCCTCGGCGCGGAATTTCTGGGGTGGGCTGGTCTTCTCCTCGGTGATCTCGAATTTCCCTCGGCGAAAGATTACTTCGAGGCGCTGGTGGAGCGATTTCCAGAACGGCCCGAAAGGGGAATGGGTTATTACGGATTGGCAAAACAGCGCTTTAAAAACAAGCGCCCGGAGCAGGCTCTTCCCTGGTTGGAGAAATTGGCCGACGAGTTGCCCGCACACCCTTTGGCAGCCGACGCCACACTCCTGCAGGGCAAGGTTCTCGCGGAATTGGGAAAACCCCATGAAGCGATCGCGCGTTTCGAGGCCCTCCTTAAAATCAAAATGGCGAGGGGTAGGCTTCATGCCGAAGCTCTTCTGGGAATCGCGCGCTCATATCGGCTATTGAATGAGCCAGAAAAAGCGATCGGCTACTACCAGCGCATCTTTACAGTTTACCGGGCTTACACTGTTTTGGTTTCGGAATCTTACCTGCAAAGCGCGGAGCTATTCGAGGAAATCAACAACCTTCGGGCCGCCCGTGACACTTTGGAGGAATTTCTCGATAACCCCGGATTGGGACAGCCCGAACAACGCTCTCTTGCCCGAGCGGAAATTGCGCGCCTCGAATCGCTTCTCAAGATGGAGCAAACTGAAGTGACCATGGAAATCTCGCAGCCATGATTAAATTCCCCTCCAAATTTCTTGTGGTGGTCTTCACTTTCTGCCTGCTCAAAATCACTGTCTTCGGCCAGGATGAAAAGGGCATAGCCACTCTGCTCTCCGGGCCGGTTTCGGTGACCACAAAAGCTGGCGCCTCCCTTCAAGGGTCACTTTCAAGGACCGAAGACGGCCTCCTTCAACTCCAAATAAAATCGGAGGACGGAGAGGCGATTTTTACTTATCAGCCCGAAGAAATCAGAGCCATCTTTTTCCCCGGCGGCATCTTGGTCAATCGGGCTGGCGAACTTATCCGGGAGGATAATTTGACTGAAGCGCTGCCTTTGCTGGAAGCCATTTATGAACAAAGGAGTAATTTTCTGCCCTTTGTTGCGGAATCGGACCTACTTTTGTTCACCGCCTTGCCCTCGGCCTACCTCGACGCCGGCAAACCCGCAAATGCCATCGCGGTATCCCGAAATCTCCTGCCTCATTTACAAAATTTCAGGCAGCGGGAACGACTCGATGAAGCGGTAATTCTGGGGCACTTTAGCTTGGGGTTGCGTGAAGAGACGAAAAATTTGGCGGCGAGTTGGATCGGGAAAAGAGACCTCTACAGTGACTCGGCTCTCGGTTGGTGGATTCAGGCCCATCTCGACTTCGGGAAAGGAAATTATCGGGAGGCGCTCTGGACGAGCCTGCATCCCATTGTTTTTTCGGGGCAAATACCCATGAAATACCTCGATTCCTGTTATGCGTTGGCAATCGCGGCTTCCCATGAGTTGAAAAATGAGGTAAAAGCGCACCTTCTTTACACCGAAATGCAAACACGCGGGCTCGATTGGCCAGAGGATGAATTGCTCGCCCCTTACCGAATCCTTTACAACCGCTCTCCCGATCCGATAACCGACAACCCCAATAAGTGATCCCACTTTGCTCTCCCATGACAATTTCCTTTTTGACGATAATTTCTGACAACAAGATTTTGGCCGCAGGATCTGGGTTTTCCCATTTTATCGGTCAGGCTGACGGCAAAAGCCTGTGGGGTTTGCTGGAGCAGGGCGGATGGGCCATGTATCCACTCGCCCTATGTTCGCTAGCCCTGTTTTTCCTCATCATTTACGGATGGAGGGAAACCAGTCGGGGAAAATTTCTGCCCGATCCGGCCATCGATGAACTCTGCGAATTGCTCAGATTCCGCAAAATAGGGGAGGCCGGTAAAGTTCTGTTGCAGCGTCCAAGTGTGCTTTCGAGATGCCTGCAAGCTGCCCTCGGCAGGGCGCGAACGGATTTGCCGGATGCCAATCGTGAAAAAATGGAATTCTCTTTTATGGAAGCCTTGGAAAGTGAGGAAAACAGCGTTGGCCAATGGATCAACTATCTCAATGTGGTGGCAACCGTTTCACCCATGATTGGCCTCTTGGGTACCGTCAGTGGCATGATCGGGGCATTTTCAACGATATCGAGCGGTGGCATGGGCCGCCCGGAATTGCTCGCTGGAGATATCGGTGAGGCTCTCATTACCACCGCGACCGGCCTCGTAATCGGCATCCCCGCCATGATCGCCTATTTCATCCTAAAAAATCGCCTCGGAAACCAAATCCTGGCCACCACCCAAACCGCCAACGATCTCATCGATCATCTGGTCGGCGAAATATCACCTGGTAATGGCAATAAAGAAACTTCTTAGATACTGATTACTCTCCCCTTTAGTTTGGAATTCGGTTTTTTTGGCTTGGTTTACTTGATTTGATCCAGAAAATTACAAAAACTGTTGATTATCAAGTAGGTTACAAATTATTGGAACATATTTTTTGTCAACTTTTGTCACATAACAGTCACATAAGAATTTATTTCATAATATGATAGTATTCAGTAACTTAAAAAACCTTCATCAATTTACTTGTATCAGAAATACAATTCAAATCACATAAGATTCCTGAAGCTCTAAAGCCAGAACGGAACATATTTTGCATGTTTCCTGGATTTATTAGTTGGGTCCGCTGGCTTGATCATGTTTGCGCGGATAGCCTCACGAATAACCCGTGATGCGACAGCATAGTTTTTACCCAATATACCAAGCCTTTCCCTGAGCGAGGAATTGGTCATATCGGTATTTGAAACCCAGCAAAGGCAAGCATGTTGATAGCACGCGCGAATCTTATCTGGCCCACTCATTTTAGATAAAGGCTTGGGAGCATGCAAGATAGCCTTTGTGTGATTTTGCGTCACTTGAAAATCGGGCGCAGGTAGTTGAAATAATTCTATGGACTTTATAACCTTATCAATTCCACTTCCTCTCTCTTCACAAATATTCATTCGCCTCATGAAGGCAGCTAAAACGTCATTTCTCGATATCGGCGGTTCATCAATGAATCGCAGGGTGTCAATAAGTGGCTTTCCTGGATTGGTTATCTCAATGCGATCGACAAAAATTTCTACCATTGGCCCCGTTCCCGTTATTGTAAAATCTTGATGAATTAACGCATTGGCTACTAACTCTCGAATTGCGATTTCAGGATATACTCGCACGTCAGACCTCAGGGCTTTATCTATTTTCTCGTTGGAAGGTAGCAGGAGATTAACATAATTTACCAATCCTTTGAAGCCCACAGCATAACCTTTAGAGCCCACCTGTTCCTTGATGGGTTGTGTCCGATCTGAGCCTCGGTAAAGGATTACGCGAACAGCCTTCCGCGAAAGCGACTGGAATTCATCTAAATTACTGGCAAAGAGGACCGCTCCTAAGTTACTGATATCATACCGGTCATTCCCAGACCTATGTATCACTTTTTCACTCGCAAGTCGCTTAAGAATGCCTTGCCTTTGATCTGGAAGCTTATGGCCAAGAAGGTTAAAAAGTTCTGGATAGTTAATTAACGACAAGACTTCCTCAGATGATACTCCGCGAACAGCAAACTCATCAGCAAAAGTTTTGCGTTGGAATGACGCCCATAAAGCCTTCTCCTTTTCAGGATAATCCCTAAGCTTTTGCTTTGTGCTACCAATTCGAATATACTCTGTTCCCGAAAAGGCAATCGGTACATAAAAAGCTGCCGGAACAATTATCAAAACTATATCCTGTCCGTCATATTTAAATGTGTGAATGCGGAAATCTATGCGTGGCTTTAGTAGACGGCAAAGCCAACTTTCTAATTCCTCGTTTCCTTTTTGCGAAAGACGAGGCTGAAATTTTGTTCCAACGACGCGATGAGTATTGTTCTCTATACCCCAAACTATATAACCCTCCTTTTTGCGGTGCAGGGTAGCGGCATTGGATATTGCTGAGATATTTTCACCTATTTCTTGAGGATCTTCATTATTGTGCTTAAACTCGACCCATTCGGTTTCTGCTTCGAGCTTCGTAAGTTCTGATAGCAGACTTTCCAGTTCAATTTGTTCCATTGCTTAAAAACCTTCTTATTAAAAGGACAAAATCTGAAATATGTTTGATTCGAATATTACAGATTATCCTTGATATGGAAAGGCATAAAACCGGCTTGTGCCACCACCCAAACCGCCAACCGCCTCATTGATCATTTGGTTGGCGATACTTCACCAAAACCGACGGAAATGGATGCGGACTAGAGTCCCGCTGTTTCCGTATCGGATTCTGGCTCGTCACGGAGTTCGGGAATGAGTTCGCGGAGTTGGTCCACTTTATTGGTCCAAATCCAGAATCCGGGTCTCGCCAGGGTTTCGATTAAATCGAGTTTCTTTTTCACTTCCGGGAAATTTCCGGCATCCCAATGGAAAACCGCCAGATTATAGGCAGCCTCGGCGCGTGTGGTCTCAAGGAGGGCTTCGTCCCCCGCAATGGATTCTAGCGCGGTCCTCCCCACTTCGAGCTTTTCACTTTGCAGGCTTGCCATTGCAAAGCCCAATCGAGCCCTGCCCGCGTAGGGTGAGTCCCCTAAATTTTCTGCGGCAATCTCATAATGCCCGGCGGCCTCGGCATATTGTTTCTCACCGTATTCCTTGTGCGCCGCCTGCAAATAGGCGAAGCCACCCAATGAGTGTGTGGAATGCTCGGCGCCGAATGCGATCAGGTCGGCCGTATTTTCGGTTTTCTGGTAGTCTGCCTGAATTTTCTCCTCGTTACGCTTCGCGAGGTAACCCGAAATCTGGTAGGCCAACACTCCCGCTACGACCACGATGATCGCGATTACCACGCGATTTCCATGATTTTTCCAGAATATCAGGAGTCTCTCCTCGAAATCGGCATCCCCCAATACGTCATCGGGTTTTTCCATTTCGGGAAGCTCGGGCTTGTTTTTCCGTTGTTTAGATGGCTTCTTTTTCATTTTGCAAAGGCAGAGGGTTCTCAAACAATTTGCAGCAAGTCAACATTCTTCCTGCCCCGGTTTTCCCAGAAAAATGTATCCGCCCGCTGCGAAAAACAGCCCAAAGAGGGCGGCACCAGAAATATATTCACCCGAAACGAGTAAAACTTTTTGCTTGGTGCCGATAGAAGAGTCGGCTAGTTAATTACCTTTTCGCGAAAATAAGCGAGAGAGCAGCAGCATAACTTTTATTAAAACAACCATGAAAATGCTTAAAGACGAATCGGACTCCAAGGAGGGAACCTCCAGCATCCGCAATATCATGCAAAAAAAATTCCTCGACGAGAGGAAGATTTTTCTGTGGGGGGAGGTGAGTGATGAATCATGCCGCGAAGTGACGGATAAACTTCTCTATCTCGAGGCGATCGAGCCCGGCAAGGAAATCATCTTTTACATGAACACCCCGGGAGGTTCCATCACCGCCGGAATGGCTCTCTACGACACCATGAATTTGATAACCTCGCCCCTGACGGTGGTCGTCACCGGGATGGCCGCAAGCATGGGATCGGTTCTTTTATGTGCGGGCGAAAAGGGCAAACGGCTCCTCTACCCACACTCCAGGGTGTTGATCCACCAACCTCTCATCACTGGACGCATGATGGGCGCCGCCGTCGATATCCATATTCAGGCCCAGGAAATGGAAAAACTTCGCGACGAACTCAATGGCATCCTCGCTGCGAGTTCCGGCCAACCCCTCGAGAAGATCCGCCAGGATACCGACCGCGATTTCTACATGAACGCCAAAGAAGCCATCGAATACGGCCTCGCCGACGCCATCGTAGAAAAAGTCTAAGGCCAGCAGCAAGGCCCGGCCTTTAGTAATTTCGTATAATCCTCGTTATTGAGGAACCTCCCAGCTATCAGTCCGAAACGGGACTGCCGGAAACCCTTCACGATTGAAAAGATTGGGTTCGGCGGACTCGTGAAATCCGAACCGCACCGCCACCGGAGTTTCGACTTTTTCGCTTGTCACGACAACTTCATTGTCCTCGAACTTTGCCTTAGCCGGGTAAAACTGTTGATCTGCGCCCGCAATTTCGAACCAATCGAGTTCTTTGCCGTCTCTTGATATTAATCCACGACCGGTATTCTCGATGAGGATGTGGACTCGGTCCTCTTCCACGCGATGGGATTGGTAATGCGGGCCGGAGAAAACCAGACCAACCCTGCCATAGGTTTTCGCCAATGCAAGTTGCCCGAGACGATGGCCCACCGTCTGTTTGTTGGTGGGATGGATATTATTCAAGTTTCCGACATCCGTGATGGTCGCCATGCCCGTATTGGGCAGGATAAGGGCATTTTCCTGAGCCTCCCAAATCAAAGGCAAAGTCAGGGGACTCGGAGTTTTCACTCGCGGGATTAGTGAATGATTGAATGGAGCGAGCTGCACAAAATAAAAGGGAAAATCCCCCTGCCCCCAGACGTTTCTCCAACCGCGAATGAGCGCCTGAAATTTTTCCGTATAGGCAAGCCTATCGTTTCGATTTGCCTCTCCTTGATACCAGATGACCCCACGAATCGAAAATGGAACCAGTGGGTTTATCATGGCGTTGTAAAGATTAGTGCTAACACGCCGGAGGCTTGGTTCCCGAGGTTTGTCAGGAGTTTGCCTTCCTTCCAATAGTGCTTGGGTCTTTGCCTTTTCCCAATTTAAGAGGTCGTTTCCGTATGCCTGCATCGACTCCTCATAAACGCCCACACCTTCCTCAATCGTGGAGAGAAAGCCATCTCGCGCTTCTCCCTCTGGATAACCCGTTGGCGGTGTCCATGGTTCGACTCGGGTGCCCCCCCAGGAACTATGAATCAAACCGATTGGAACACCGAGTTCGACTTGAATTTCGCTCCCGAAATAAAAAGCTACCGCCGAAAATTCGGGAGATGTTTCGGGGTTGGAACGACTCCAATGCCCTATGACATCCTTGACCGGGTAGCGGGTTGCGTTTCGCTCAACAGAAAACAGACGCAATTCAGGAATATTCGAGTCTCGAATCGCAATGGCTCCATTATCCGACTGCTTCAATTTCCAAAACATGTTTGACTGCCCAGAGCAAACCCAGACATCGCCCACCAAAACGTCGCCTCGAGTAATTTCCTCACTGCCCCCGGTGATCTCTATTTCATAGGGTCCGCCAGCCTCCATTGGAGGGAGGACAGCACTCCAGTAACCTCGCTCATCGGAAATGTCTTCGGTCTTGTTATCTCCGATTCCTACCGAGACTTCCTCACCCGGTTCGGCCCATCCCCATATGCGGATGGGTTCCCCTCGCTGCAAAACCATATGGTCCGTAAAGAGCGCCGGTAGCCGGAGTTCACCGTGAAGCGACGTGGTGGAAATTACACCGAGCAGGAAAACTGTTCTCCAAATTCTCAAACTATTTTTCATAACATTTGAATCAAGACTAGATTTCTCGTATTTTGATTATACTATTTGCATTGGAACTAATTTAAAATGTCTATGGATTTCCTTATATACAGTATAATGGGAATAGATTCGTGGCTTAATCCAACTCTTTAAAGACTTCTGCTGCCAGGTGGAAGGCGGTATTGGCTGCGGGCAGCCCGGCATACAGCGCTGTGTGGAGAATAACTTCTTTGATCTCTTCCCTTGTCAGACCGTTGTTGAGGGCGGCGATGATATGCGGTTTAAATTCCTCGCGATGGCCTCGTGCGGTTAACAGCGCCAAGGTGAGCATGCTCCTCGTCCTGCGGTCAAGGCCGGGCCGGTTCCAGATTTCACCCCAGGCATAACGGTTGATAAAATCAAAGAAATCTGCATTAAAATCGGTCGTCCCGGCATTGGCTTCATCGACATGGGCATCGCCCAGAACCTCCCGGCGCACGGTCATTCCCTCGGCATGGATTTCACTTTGTGTTTGTTCGTTTTTCATAATCTTTTTCGTTCATTCTTTAAGAAATTTCCCAAAGCGGTGTTGAAAATTTTCGTTTGTTCAATATTCGAGAGATGGGCCGCGTCCGGTAACTCCACATATCTCGCATTCGGGATGCGGTCGGCGATGAACCGGCCATTTTCAGGCGGAGTGGCTTCGTCTTTTCCCCCGGAGATGACAAGGGTCGGCGTCTCGATTTGGCAAATTGTCACTCGCTGGTCCATATCGCGGATCGCTTCACAACAGGCGGCATAACCCTCCGTGGGTGTCGCAAGAAAACGCTCCCGGCAGCGATTTACCGCTTCCGGATCCCGCTCCCGGAAGGAGGCCGTGAACCAACGCTCAATGACCATTTCGACAAAATCTACCATACGGCCGTTTCGGGCAAGTTGACAACGTTCCGTCCAGGCTTTCGGCGGCGGCATGTGGGCAGAGGTGTTGCAAAGGGCAATTTTCCGAAACCGTTCGGGAGCCTCGACCCCGAGCCACATCCCGACCATTCCGCCCATGGAAAGTCCACAAAAAGACACTCGATCAAGCTCCAGCGCATCAAGAATGGCGAGGACATCCCGGCCCAATCGCTCTATCGAATAAGGCCCCGGCGGTGCCTCCGACTCTCCATGCCCTCGGCTGTCATAACGAAGGATATGGTAATGATCCCGAAAGGCCTCGACTTGTCCCTCCCACATATGGAGATCAATGCCGAGTGAATTCGAAAAAAGAAGGACAGGTCCATCAACGTCGCCCTCTAACTCGTAGTGGAGCCTAACGTTATCATTAGTTAAGAGTGTAGCCATAGATCAATAGTCTTCAGGTCAGCGCTACTTTTTTTCCCGGAGTTGTCGGTCAATGAATTTTGCCGTCATGCCGAGAGCATTATCTATATCGAAAATCTGCCCCAATTCTTCGCCCGTAATCAGTCCAGAAGCTACTAATTCCTCACGAGCAACAATTTCCAGGTCCTGACCCGTTTCAATAACCGTTTGCGATAGTCGCCGAACCATTTTATCCGCCTCGGCCTTACCCAGTTTCTTCATCAGAGCACCGGCCAGGGTTTCCGAAAATAGAAGCCCCCTGGTTTTTTCAATATTGGCACGCATGGCTTTGGCATCGACCTTGAGCCCCTCCGTAACTTCCGCCATTGCCTCCGCAGCCCCCGCTGTAGCCTCGAAGAGTGCCGGGAGTGTCGGCCATTCCGCCTGCCAGCCTCCGAGGGCCCGTTCGTGTTCCTGAACCATGCCCGACAGTAGGGTCGAAAGGAGCCCCGGCGCGCGATTCGAAGCCGAAAGGGCAATCATGCAGCCAACCGGATTTCGCTTATGCGGCATGGCCGATGAACCCCCGCGTCCTTCCTCAACAGGCTCAAATGCCTCATCCACTTCCGATTGCATGAGGAGCGAAATATCTCGGGCCATCTTGCCCAGACTGCCGACGAGAATCGCAACCGCCGACGCGAGCGCAACAATCCGATCACGATGCGTATGCCAGGGCGCTTCGGGAAGATCGAGATCCAGTTCAGCCGCGAGCGCTTCGGCGACTTCAAGCCCTATGTCTCCCAGCGCCGAGAGCGTGCCCACCGCGCCGCCAAACTGAAGGACAAGCGCGTCCTCGGCAGCATTTTCAATACGCCGTTTGCCGCGACGGATGGCAGCGTACCAGCCCGCCGCCTTGAGCCCTAATGTGATCGGCGGGCCGGGCTGCAGAAGTGTGCGGCCTACGAGAGGCGTTTGCTCATGATCCCGTGCAAGCTGCTTCAGGGCCGCCTCGATTCGAAGAATATCAGTAACCAAAAGTTCAACCGCATTTCGAAGTTGCAGAACGAGACCGGTATCGATCACGTCCTGACTCGTTGCCCCGCGATGCACAAAGGCGGCTGCCGGAGGGTCGGTTTTCTCAACTGCGGTGATCAGATCCTCGACCAAAGGAATCACCAGACTTCCTGATTGTGTGGCCCTGTTTGTGATGTCGTTCAAGCCAAATCGATCGACGACACAGGCGGCAGAAATGGCCGCCGCTGACTCGGACGGGATGAGGCCCACGGTTGCCTCTGCCCGGCTCAAAGCCCCTTCGAATGCGAGCAATGCCCTGACCGTTGCCTCGGGACCGAAGTTGGCGGTCATGGCCTCGGTGGAAAGTATGCGGTTGGCGGGGTGGGGCATGCGGAAAGCGGTTGGGGTTCAGATTTCGAAGAAAAGGGTTTCTTGTTCACCTTGGAGGTGAATGTTAAAACGATATACCAGTTTGCCGTCGGACTCGGTTAATTTGGCCAAAAGGGAGGCGCGCACGGTCTCGTCTTCGATGGCAGAAAGGACGGCATCTTCGGCGTTGGCCTCCGTTTCATCCGAGAAATAGAGCCGTGTCGCCAGTCTGTCCAGGACCCCTCGGGCAAATACGGAAACGGAAATATGGGGCGCTTGCAGTGTGTTTTCCGGTCCCGGAACCCGCCCCGGTTTTATCGTATCGAAGCGAAAATAACCTTCGTCATCCGTCTCGGTGCGTCCGAAGCCGATAAATTCATCTTCATCGGGCGGTGTTTGTTGGCTGTCCTCGGGATGGGTGTATCTGCCTGAGGCATTTGCCTGCCAAATCTCGATGAGGGCATCCGTTACTGCCGTGCCCGAGCCGTCGAACACCCGGCCTTCAATGCCGATGCGTTCGCCCACGACATTTTCCCCCACCAGATTGGCTCCCCCTTCCCAGTCCATACCATAGTGGAAAAACGGGCCGATGGTCTGTGAGGGCGTTACTCCAAAAGTCATCTTCTTCATGTTTCCATTGGGGTTTCATCGCGCCCTCGAAGCACGATGTCAAAACGGTAGCCGAGCGCCCATTCGGGCTGGGTCGTTTCCAGGTCAAAAGAGGAGATCAGGCGGGACCTCGCACGTTCATCGGGCACGCAGTTGAAAATCGGATCCATTGGAAGTAGCGGGTCGCCGGGAAAATACATTTGCGTGACCAGTCTGGTGGCAAAGGCCATCCCAAACAACGAAAAATGAATGTGGGCGGGCCGCCAGGCGTTGGAATGGTTTTGCCAGGGATAGGCCCCCGGTTTGATCGAGGTAAAGGAGTAGCGGCCTTCATCATCGGTCATGCAGCGGCCCGCTCCCGTGAAATTCGGGTCGATGGGGGCTTCGTGAAGGTCTTTTTTGTGATAATAACGTCCGGCCGCATTGGCTTGCCAAACCTCGATCATGGTGTTGCGCACGGGTCGGCCATTTTCATCCAGAACACGCCCGCCGACAATGATGCGCTCGCCCAGAGGCTCGCCCTTGTGTTGGCGGGTCAGGTCGTTATCCAGTGGGCGGACTTTCTCATGACCGTAAACCGGACCGGTGATCTCAGAAATCGTATGAGCCAGCGGAATGAGTGGTCGTTTGGGGGCGCGTAATACGGTGCTTTTATAGTCGGGATGAAGCAGCGGAAACTTGGCATCCGACATTCGGCGATAGGGTTTTATTTTCATGAATAATATCTAAACATTCTCAATCAGGATTGAAATTCCCTGCCCAACACCGATGCACATGGTGGCAAGGGCATATTTACCGCCTTGTTTATGAAGTTCCAAAGCCGCTGTGCCGGTGATCCGTGCGCCCGACATACCGAGCGGGTGGCCCAGCGCGATGGCTCCGCCATTGGGGTTCACATGCCCGGTATCGTCCGGCAGGCCGAGTTTTCTCAAAACCGCCAACGCCTGCGCCGCGAAGGCTTCGTTTAGCTCGATCACATCGATTTCTGAGATACTGAGGCCGTGGCGTTCGAGCAGCTTTTGCGTGGCAGGCACGGGTCCCATGCCCATAATTCGTGGCGGCACTCCTGCCACAGCCATGCCGCTCACCTTGGCAAGCGGCGATAGATTGAACTTTTCGCAGGCTTTTTCCGAGGCGATCAATAGGGCCGCTGCCCCGTCGTTCACACCCGAGCAATTCCCCGCCGTGACCGTGCCGTTTTCACGAAATGGTGTCCCTAACCCGGCCAGTTTCTCCAGAGAAGTATCGGGTCGTGGGTGCTCATCGCGCTCGACCACAATGAGGTCGCCCTTTCTCTGAAAGATGGTAACCGGCACGATTTCCTCGGCCAGCCGACCGCTTTTTAAGGCCTCGTCTGCCTTTATTTGAGAGCGAAAACCGAACGTATCCTGATCTTCCCGGCTAACCTCAAACTCCTCCGCCACATTTTCGGCCGTCTCCGGCATGGAATCGACGCCATATTGCGCTTTCAGCATCGGATTGACGAAACGCCAACCGAGGGTGGTGTCATAGATTTCCGTTTTCCGCGAAAAAGCGTTTTCCGATTTTGGCATAACAAAGGGAGCCCGCGACATCGACTCGACCCCACCGGCGATCATCAATTCCGCCTCACCCAGCCGGATCGCCCGCGCCGCATAACCCACCGCATCCATGCCGGAACCACAAAGGCGATTGATGGTCACCCCCGGCACTGCAACCGGAAACTGCGCCAACAGCAAAGCCATACGCGCCACATTGCGGTTGTCCTCACCCGCCTGATTGGCACAGCCAAGGACGACATCATCCAGTTCACTCCACTCCACCGAAGGATTTCGTGACATCAACGCCCTGATCGGCAAAGCCGCCAAATTATCCGCCCGCAACGAGGCCAAAGCCCCCCCATAACGCCCAATCGGGGTACGGATATAATCTACGATATAGGCGTCACCAGTCATCAGTTGGAGCCTCCATGAGCCAAGGCGGTTCGTTCATTCAAGGCCCGTAAAATGGCTAATTCCTCCTCCTTCGGGGGCGAAGTTTCACTCGGGTTATTGTTAAAGCGGATGTCCCATCCAGTATTGTTGACAACATCCTCCCGGCTGACTCCGGGGTGGAGGGAAACCACTGTCAGTTCCTTCGTTTTTGGATCGGGTTTCATAACGCAAAAATCGGTCACGACCAGAGTCGGACCCTTGGTATTTATGCCGCGTCGGGCGCGGTCATCGCCCCCCGTTCCATGCCCAAGCGAGGTCATGAAATCAAGTTTCTCGACGAAACTACGTGTCGACTGGCGCATGACAATAAAGATTTCTCCGCACGAGGTGGCCATTTCCGTCGCCCCACCACTGCCCGGCAAGCGCACTTTCGGGTTTTCGTAGGGGCCGATAACGGTCGTGTTGAGATTCCCAAATCGATCCAGTTGAGCCGCGCTGAGAAACCCGACCGAGATACGCCCGCCCTGCAGCCAATAGCGAAACATTTCCGGCACCGCCACCGTGGTTCGCGCCGTTTCACAGAGTTCGCTGTCACCGATGGATAGGGGCAGCACATCCGGGCGTGCGCCGATTGTGCCGGACTCGTAAATGAGCGTAATATCGGGCGCGTGGATTGATCGCGCGAGGTTGGCCGCCGCCGATGGCAGGCCGATACCGACAAAGCAGACATCGTCGTTTCCGAGGGCGCGCGCCGCCGCAATGGTCATCATTTCGTTGCGAGAATAGCGCATCTTAAATCTCCACCCAAGCCGCCGGATTTCTATGGTTTGCAAAGACTTCCGGCCCCACATCGAGCACATGTTCTTTCATCCATGACTGAAAAATATCGCGGTTGCGAGATATTGCATCCCAAGCTTTGTAAAAAGCGTTGTTGCGCTTGTAATAACCGGCTGCATAGGAGGGAAATGCACCGCCCGGCACCTCAACAATAGCGTCAATCGTCCAGGCTGGCAGGATCACCGAATTCGGCCCGGTGGCCAGGTCATCGACCACTTCCTCCACCGTGACGATGGACTTTTTCGCTCCCAACACGGCCTCCTTTTGCACCCCGACGATTCCCTCGACCAGCACATTGCCATCCCTGTCCGCCCTTTGGGCATGCACGATGGCGACATCGGCATTGATCGCGGGCACACTGGCCAACTCCTCGCCGGTGAACGGGCAGTTGATAAATTTGATATTCGGATTAACCTTGGGCAGATCCGAGCCTCGATAGCCCCGAAAGACCGCACAGGGCAGCCCGGCGGCTCCGGCCTCGAAGGCATTGGCCATGGCCGCATGGCTGTGTTCCTCGATTTCAATGGAGTTTGGCCATCCTTTTTCAATGGCATCTCTCAACCGGTGGAGAGAGCCGACTCCAGGATTGCCCGCCCAGGAAAACTTCAGTTTTTTCGCGCAGCCCATCCCCACGAGTTGGTCGTAAATCAAATCCGGCGTCATGCGGACGAGTGTCAGATCGCTCCGATTCTGGCGAATCACCTCATGCCCGGCGGCAAATGGAATCAGGTGCGTAAACCCCTCCATCACAACCGTATCGCCATCACAAAGATACTCCTCAATAGCCGCCGAAAGTGATAGAAATTGTGCCATGATACTTTTAAAAAATTTCAAAAAAGCTCGAAATATTCTCTTTGCTCCCAATCGGTAATCTCCGACATAAAGCGGGCCACCTCCGCCTCTTTCAGCGTGAGATAATACTCCGAAAATGTGCCGCCCAATTGCTCACGAAACAGCGAATCCTCCCGAAAAGCCGCCAATGCCTCCGCCAGACTTCCCGGCAATCGAACCGCTTCGGCGTGGTAGGGAGTTTCCGTGGGCAGCGGCGGTTCCAATTCCCTTTCCATACCGTCCAGACCGCAAAGGATCTGTGAGGCCATGAAGAGATACGGGTTGGCGGCGGGTTCGCCCACACGATTTTCAACCCGAGTACCGGGGTCGCCAATTCCGCCCACGGCTCGAATCATCGCGCCCTTGTTGTCCCGCCCCCAAACGACCCGATCCGGAGCCAGCGAGTAGGGTTTGAAGCGTTTATACCCATTGATGGTTGGGTTTGAAAATACGCAGGCCGCGCGCGCATGCTCCAAGAGCCCCGCTGCGAATTGCTGGCCCTTAACCGAAAGAAGGCCTCCCTCATTTCGAGGCATAAATACATTTTCGCCGGTGTCACGGTTAATCAGCGATTGATGGAGATGCCAGCCGCTCGAGAATACATTTGGCAGGGCAGGGCGGCACATGAAAGTTGCGTGATATCCATGACGGCGGCAAATTTGCTTCACGGCGGCGCGAAACAGGATCATGTTGTCGGCTGCCTCGAGACCGGTTCGGGGGTCGAAGGTGATTTCGCATTGGCTGGGGCCGAATTCTACCTCGATCGACCGCAATGGCAGGTCCAGCCCGTCCAGGTTTTTCCTCAAAATCTCCAGGGCCGGATCGAGTTCGTCCATGCGATTTTCGGTCAGATATTGGAAGCCGTGAGCAAGTAAACTTACCTCGGGCGGGTCGGCTGGCTGCCCAGCCTGTTGCGGGCGCAATTTGGCATCTTCCAGCTTGAAAATATGAAACTCGACCTCCAGTCCGGCAATATAATCCCAGCCTTTTTCTTCCAATCTTTTGAGTGCGGATCGAAGAATTTGGCGAGTCGAAAAGGGGATGGGCTGACCGTCGGAAAAATAAATATCGCAGAGCATCCAACCGGTTTTGTTCGCCCACGGGAGAACCCGAAAAGTGCTCGGGTCCGGCACCATGATGAAATCACAGGCACCCGTCATTCCCTCCATGCCGAAAACGCCGCCCTTTTCCCAGACCGGAAAAACCGTTCGATGTGAGGTGTCCTTGGCCAGCAAGGAGGATGTCATCGTGCAGCCATTCCTCATGGCTCCGGGCAATTTATCGGCCATCAAGGTTTTTCCCCGCAGGACACCATGCTGGTCGGCAAACGACAGCCGCACCACTTCGATGTTTTCCTTTTCGACCCGCTTAACCACCTCCGCGGCAGCCTCGATTTGGGCCGCACTCAATAGACCAAATTGCTCGACGAAACCGCTTCGGCCCATACTTGAATTTTCAGAATTCATAATGCTTTTTAAATGTGATCCTTTGCCCAGGTCGATTTCCGGCGGCGCTCGATATCACGCTCTTTCCAGCAGGCTTCCCACTCACCGGCGGGACCAATGGCATCGATCGCCACGGGGCCTTTAATTTTGGCCGCCTCGTTTTCGGGAACAACCATGAGAGGTGCCCGCCCGCCTTCGACATCGTTGATCGCTTTTCGCAGCAGGTTTCGGTAGGCAGCGATGGCCACATCCGTTTTTCCCAGATGTTCCTGCGTGCGGTCCTGAATTGCGCCGAGGGACTCCACCGCCCATTGGTCGTGGACATTTATGTCCTTTCCCATACCCGTATAGGTCTCAGTTTGTTGCTCCTCCACCTCGAATCCGTAGTCGTTGGACTTATTTACCCGGGGCTTGTAATCGGGCAGGGTATAAAGTTCGAGCCGCTGTTTGCGCATTTGGTTTTTATCCACGGGATCGCCAAAACTGGTGAAAATCGCATACCAATAGCAGCGATAATCGTCCACCGGCACATGCCATTGGGTGATCGTCATTTCATTGCTCATCGGGATGACAATTCCGTGGGGAAACACCTGATTGGTTACCCGAACGTGCATTTTTTCATCATCGATTTTTCTCAACGAGATGAGTCGCATACCGGAATCGGTGGTTTCGGTCAGAATCTCCGGGCAGTAATGCTCCCTGAGCACTCGCGTCATGGGAATATCCGTATCGGCGGCTTTGTCCCGAAACTGCTTTCCGTAGGATTCGGCGGGATCCTCGTCTTCAAAAAACCGATGCAGAAACGACGCGTGGGCCGGGTCGATGCCGACTTCGAGCGCCTGTAGCCAATTACAATCGATGAACCCCTTGAAGGCGAAAGTAAATTCATCGGGGGCCGCGAAACAATCGAAGTTGGGAAAAGCCGGGGGCGTTTCCGGCCCCATATAGGCAAAAACAATGCCGTTGCGCACCTCGCAGGGATAGGAGGTCAAATGAATATGCGTGTGGTAATTACTGTCTGCAGGTTCAGCCGGTTGCTCCAGGCATTTTCCATCGATACCGAAAAGCCACCCGTGAAATGGGCAGCGCAAACCGCAGTCTTCCAGACGGCCAAAACTGAGGTCCGCCCCTCGGTGCGGGCAATGCTTCCCGACCAATCCGTAACGCCCCAAATCATCCCGATAGACTACCAGATTCTCCCCCAATAAGCGCACTTCCTTGATCGGACGTTCATCCGGCAGCTCGTCCACCAAGGCCGCAGGCTGCCAGTAGCGGCGCATCCACTCACCGGCCGGCGTTTTGGGTCCAATCCTTGTAAGTCGTTCGTTTTCTTCTAGCTGCATTCAGTTTTCCTATGTTTATTTTATTGGCCTTCCGGGTGCGCGATTTCCGAAATGGTCCGTCCAGCCCTATATCTTTTTCACCACTCGTGCATGTTGCAAGAATCTTCTAAACCTTGAAAATCCTTTGCATACACCCGTCAAATTGAGAAATTTTCGCTCGAAATCACCTTTTCTTTTTTGGTCTCCTACGGTAACTTCTCTCCAATGACTGAAGAAACAATATCACAAGAAACTCTCGACCTCCTTCGCAAATTCGATACCCCAACGATTTGCAACGTGATCGAGTTATTCGATTTCAGGCCGCGAAATACCGGTTATATGGACGGCAGGATTCAATCCTGTTTTCCAGAAATGCCGCCCATGGTAGGGTTTGCCGCCACTGCCACCTTTCGCTCCGCAGCGCCCCCCAAAGAAGGAGATGTTTACTCGGGCCTCGATCGCCAAATCGAGTCATTTTCCGAAATCCCCGGCCCGCCAATTGTGGTTTTTCAGGATATTGACGACCCCTCGGTTGCCGCGACCTTTGGGGAAATAATGTGCACCGCCTATAAAGTTGCCGGTTCCGCAGGACTTATCACCAGTGGCACCGGTCGCGATCTCGATCAAGTCCGCGCCCTCGGTTACCCCGCCTTTACCGGCGGGACGATTTGCGCCCATGCCTATTGCCACATTCTTTCCCTCAATATCCCCGTGCACGTGGGTGGCCTCACCGTCTATCCCGGAGACCTGCTGCATGGAGATTGTAACGGAGTAACCAATATTCCACTGGAAATCGCCACCGCAGTCGCAAACCTCTGCGAAGGCTTTGTGGCCGCCGAGGAGGTGATGCTGGGCTACCTGAAAAGCGGAAAACCCACCACAGAGGGCCTCGCTGAGGCTCGCAAACAAACAGCGGCACAGATGGGAGAATTGAAGAAACAAGCGCTGACCGGCCTCCAAAAGTGATATGACCAACGATTCCTGCAAAATTAAACAATTTCCCAAGAACTGAAAGGATTTGACCGGGTAAGCAATTTCGTATTGCCTATTTGAAGATTATTTATCGGTAACCCAATAAATTATCGACAATCAACGAGTTACGGGGCGTAGCTCAGCCTGGCAGAGTGCTGCGTTCGGGACGCAGAGGTCGCTGGTTCAAATCCAGTCGCCCCGACCAATTATTCTTCAGAGAACATCTTGAATATTCTTTGTTAAATTCGATCCTCTTGGATTAGAGAATCTAAGGTAACGGATATTCTTGGACTTCATGTCTTTTCTTCGAAGTTTTCGCAAAAATCATGATGAGGGTCTGCGCCCCTCTTTTGGATTACAAATTTGCTCTGGACGATGCGATACATGTTTTGTGTTGGAATCTGCGAATAAAAAGTGACGTAGACCGGCGCTCTATTTTAATAATTAAACCTTTTGATACTATTTGATTATGGTCAAAAAATTTTCGAATATCCTTGAAAATATCACGCTACATTTTGCAAAATACTGATAATCCGAGATTAAAAATAAAATGGAAGAAAAATCTAATATTAAGGTAACTGGGGATGTTATTCGAAATTCTGTAACGGTTAAAATTCTCTCGATAGCGATACTTGTTTTAGTGCTACTAATTCCAAAATCCATGATTACTTCGTTGATGAATGAGAGGGAATCAAGGCGTAATACTGTAGTTCAGGAAATAATCCATAAATGGGGTGAAAGCCAAACCATTACTGGTCCGTTTTTGTCGATTCCCTACAAATCATTCTATAAGGACAAAAACGATAAAATAAAATTTCAGATACTATACCTTCACCTTCTTCCCGAAAAATTGAATTTATCTGGAATAATCAATCCTCACGTTAGATATAGAAGTATTTTCGAAACCGTCTTGTATAACGCCCAAATGACTGTTTCCGGGAATTTTAAATTACCACAATTAGAGCAAACAGACATTGATACTGAAAATATTTTTTGGGATAAGGCCGTATTGTCTATCGGAATCACAGACATGCGGGGTATTCAGGATAATATTGAAATAACGTTTAATGAAAATAAGTATGGGGTTAGTCCGGGCCTGAAAACGAAAGCCATTGCATCGTCGGGAGTTAGTAGCGTTATACCACTTTCCCCATCGAGTAGTTTCAACTCGTTTTCGTTACAGCTAAATGTTAATGGTAGCGAAGATATTCAATTTGTTCCTGTTGGTGAAGAGACGAATGTTGAAATCGAGTCCAATTGGCCGTCTCCTAGTTTCGGTGGCGCTTTTCTTCCCACTACCAGAGAAATTTCACCCAACGGTTTTTCGGCAACTTGGAGGATTCTGCACCTAAACCGCAATTTCCCCCAATATTGGGAGGGAAGCCGGTACAAAGTTCACGAATCCTCCTTTGGATTAAAACTTCTTATTACCGCGGACGTTTATCAGAAATCCATTCGATTATCCAAGTATGCGTTAATGTTTATTGTTTTTACCTTTTCTGCTTTTTTCGTTTCCGAAATTATCGGAAAGAAGCAAATCCATCCGATTCAATATCTTCTGATCGGGTTGGCTATCATCCTGTTTTACGTTTTACTGCTTTCGATTTCAGAGCATATTAGCTTTGATTACGCGTATCTTTTATCGGCCTCGGCAATCACACTTTTAATAACTGGTTATTCCAGCGGAATAATAAGAAACAAGTTGTTTACCGTTTCCGTTTTTTCCATGCTAACAATTCTTTATTCTTTTCTATACATCGTTCTGCAGCTTGAAGATTACGCGCTGCTCATGGGTAGTATCGGACTCCTGGTTGTTTTGAGCACAGTAATGTATATCACGAGGAAAATTGACTGGTATTCGGTAGAAACTAGTCAGGAGGGCTCGATCTCGCAAAATACTCAAGCCGATCCGTGAACATTAGTCGGAGTTTACCAACTACCTTAGAATCCATCAGTCTTTTACGCCTTCGATTAGTCGGCGGGTGATCAAGGCCAGAATTTGTTTTTGGAGGAATTCACGACGGTCGAGATTGGCCGAATCCTCATCCAACAGGTGAGTCAGGTGTTCGTCCATGGTCTGGATGGAGGTGAGCAGGTTTTCGTTCACAAATTTCAAATTACGCCCGCCGTATTCTTCCTCGAGGGTGTCGTTGAGTCGGGCAGCGAGTTGTTCCACCAATTCGGCAGTAAACCGGCTGGCAAAAGCATCGATGTCCTTTTCTTCCGCAAGTTCAGCGAGGACTCCCGAGTTTTCTTCGACATATTCGCCGATCATGCGTTGGAATTCCAGACTGATGAAAGGTATCATGTCCCGGTGGACCGAGGCGATTTGCTCCTGTGCCTTGACGCGGATTTTGGGGATTGCGGCGAGGAAGGTGGTGTTCATTTCATCGGCCAATAATGGCGCTTTTTTGCGGAGAGCCTGCTCGGTTTGAAACAGGAACTCGGGGGCATTTTCCTGTACTTGGGTAGAAATCATGAGGGCCGCGTTTTGGGGATTGAGGAAAAATTTTATCATGGAAAGCGGGAGGTAAAGGTAGCCGGTGAGGATGAGCCCCATGACCGCTCCAACAATCCATGTCCGCCGGGTGGCCCTGTGGAGGGATTCGATTTCCTGTTCGAGAAATTCGGCCAGATTCTCGGGATTTTTTTTGTTTTCGTTCGTCATAATGTTGTTTCCTTGTCTCTGAAAATTTAATCGATTTGTTTGATAATCCGACAGCGGTTAACTACTAGATGCTGCTGTTGTTGGAGGAATAATAACTATCTCCGCTTCCCTCCTGCATTTGAAGGCCGAGGAGCTCCATCAGCATACCGAGAATGTATTGGGTATTGTCGGAGGGCACGCCGGTTTCGATAGTGGAAATTTCCTCCAAATTGGTGAGAATTCTCTCTCCCACCAGGATGTGTTCCGACAGATATTGGCTAAAAATACTTTCGAGATTTTCGTCCAGAGCCTTACGGTAGGCTTCGCTGATTTTGGCGATATCCTCATCCGTTATAAATTCGCTCAAAGCCTGAAACATGGCCTCCTCCTGATCGATTGCGAGTTGCGCATTTGCCTCCTCGATTTTGCCCCAACTTCTCTGGGCATTTGTTTCCAATTCCTTGAACTCCAGTGATATCACCTCTCTGAACTCGGCCTCCTTTCCGCTGAATGAGGCGGCAAAGGTATTGATGTAAAACGGAACCAGCCGCTCTGTCATTTGGCTGGCCTCCTCCGCCAACCCAGGCATAAATTCGGCCGCTTCGGCGCTCAGTTCTGCGCCGAACTCCGGTAGCCGGTTATACCTGAAATCTGAGAAAGTCAGCCACATCAGCGAAATATAGACCGCTATAATGAGGAGTGAGATCAGGCCAACGGTGCCACGGGCGCGATTGCGCCTCTTCTGCGCCGCCCGGTAACGATTTATAAGGGAATCTGAAGACGATTCTGGAAGCATTTCTTCGGACATGAGTATCTCCTGTTTGTGTGATTAATGAGCGACACACTTACCAAGGTTATGAGGCTCGAACCAACCGGTTCAAAAAATGAAGACCATCACCCCTAACATAAAATTCCACAAACATCAAGAAATCAATAAGCCCCCGCCCATCCCAAAGGCATTACGGCCTTACTCAGCCAAAGAACCTCAACGCCCCGATATATGCCACATCGAGTCCAACACCCTCTCGCTACAGGCCAATATCCGCGTAAAAAGACGTTTTAGCCTGGTGATTATTTTCTTAAACTGTTTGCGGGCTTCAGGGGGCAATGCTTTTCCACTTGAATAACGCCTTCTTTGCCAGCATTATCCCATTTCACAGGTAAACCGAATGCCCCGCAACACCGGTGCCGACGCCGACCCCGATCCGATAAAACACCCCAACACCGCATCAACCCTGCACCCCCCATGCAAAACCCCCGCACCGCCTCTGAATGGTCCATGCGCAGTCCACTCGATCATCCTTGAATTTTTGAGAGAATGAAGGAAATCCCAATTACTGAAATAAAGCATTGGTTTACCCAAGGTCAGATCGAGGGTGCAGATGTGGTGTCCACTAATTGCCCTTGGTGCAATGAGAGGGGATTATTCAAACTTAAAAGCCACCAATATGACCAACCACGAAACGTCTTCTCTTCAACAGCCTCTTGCTCTGGTTGCTCCAAAATGGTTCACTTTTGGACCGTAGAGCCAAAAGGAGGGCTTTCAAATTCTACTGAACACGGAAAAGTGTTTATGTATCCGATTCCAAAAAATCGAATAGACGAATTAACTTTTGATGATGAAGTTCCTGAACAACTTGTGCGATCATACCGTTCGACAATAGATGCTTACAACTCGAAGAACTATTCATCCACCGCAGTTTGCTGCAGGCGAACATTGGAAGGTATGTTCAAATATCTGCTACCAGAGGGAAATCGGAAAATTGGTTTGGCCAAAGCAATCGAAGAGGCTATAAATTCCGTAAATTTTTCAAAGCCCTTGTCAAGCTTGTCTCATGCTATCCGGCAGGGCGGCAACCTGGGTGCGCATTTTGACTTGGATAAGGAACCAAACGAAGACATGGCCAGGTCAATGGTGGAATTACTCCAATATTTATTGTCCTACCTTTATGTATTACCGAGGGAGATAGAAAAACTCGAAAACGTTCTGAGCGGGGACGAATAGCCGAAATTTACATTTAGCGGCAAAACAATGACCAGCAATCTTGACAAGTATAAATCCGACCTTGAAGAGCTCGTCGAACTTGGTAAAGGTATGAATACAGACTTGGGGTGTCGCCGTCTCAAGGAAATCGGTGCACTCGACCAAAAGCACGAATCCACGGCGAAGGAGATAGAAGGTGCCTTTGAAAGCCATTACCAGAGCTGGTATACTGAGTCTTGTGCCGTAATCCGACAGTTGATACCTGATCGTCTTTCGGAATTTGAACACCTTTACAAAGGCGATGTAAAACGAAAGGAAATCAACAGCGACACTTTCAATATCCAAGATTGGTTAAACGGTATCCGGACTGTGATAAACCCGCTCACTAGTGGGAAATACTATGATGATTTTGCCATCGTCTCGATGAGGTTCCGAACACAACTGGACATCTTGCGGTCGGTTGAGACCCGCTTTGAAAGCACACTGTTTGACATTCGACTCCTTGTGCAAGCCGACCTCTTTGACTCTGAACTCGATAAGGCGACGGAACTCTGCAAGCGCGGTTTTTTGCGAGGTGCAGGGGCTATCGCTGGCGTCGTATTGGAGAAGCACCTTAGGCACGTCAGCGAGACTCATGGCTTGAAGCTGAGAAAAAAGCATCCGACGATTGGAGACTTTAACCAGCTTCTCAAAGACAACAATGTGATCGATACCGCCAATTGGCGATTCAATCAACACCTTGGGGATCTTCGGAATCTATGCGACCATAGTAAGGAGCGCGAACCGACAAAAGGCAATGTAACTGATCTGATCCGAGGTGTTACTAAGGTCATTAAAACAGTATTCTGATCGCTTAATGTGATAGATGCAACCTGAGAAAATAGTGTAGGCAATAGGATGATACTTGGCCACAAAAATCCCGACGCATTGCTTTATCATTATACCTCAGCGGAAATTGCCAAAGAAAAGATTTTATCCTCCTGCACTTTGAAACTCGGGAGGTTTGATCGAACAAACGATCCGAAAGAATCACGAGAATGGGAATTCAGCCTTTGCCTCGGAGAGGAAAAAAGAAAAGGCCCCTCGGGATTAGATGAGATTTCAAAAGAGCTTTCTTATGAATTGAAAGCACGAACGAAGCTTGCATGTTTCTCGTGTGATATTGGCCCTCTCACAGGTGATCAAACAAAGGATATTCTTCTTCGTGGATATTCTCTGCCGAGGATGTGGGCTCAGTATGGGGAAAATCATACGGGAGTCTGTTTGGTGTTTGATCGAGACAAGCTAGAAAATCAAATCCTCTCGCAGTTTGGTGAAGATGCCTCAATTCATGCTAGTAAAGTATTCTATCGCGATAGGAGTTTTTTAGAAAGCCTGGATGACCCTGCTTTCACAATCAATGGTCCACTTCTTTGGGAAGTAGGCATGAAAAAATATGGCCGACTACATCGAGAACAATATTTTCATCGATTTTATTTGGAAAAAGCATGCGATTGGCAGAATGAGCGCGAATTTAGGTTTATTTTATTTTCTGATCACAATAGAGATTTGTTCGTATATTATGGAGATTCATTAGTCGGATTGATGTTCGGTGATTCAGTGGGTAAAGAAAATTTTCATGAAATTTTAGGTATCACTGATTCATTAAACATTGACAGAATGGGACTGAAATGGTCCAACAGTTGCCCGTGGTATGATTATGGAAGATCAGATTATTCGAGCAAGTCACTCACTCCAATGCCGCAAAGCAATTCGAGCAGCGGGTAAATTCAATCGTTCAGTTTGGCAAGAGAAACAGTTTTGCATCGGTGGCTCAAAGAGCATGAACAAAGAATGAAGATTTTACGTCACGGTATCGGTGGAGAGGGAGAATGAAAAGCTTCCCTCGCAAACTCAATGCCTAAAACCCGATACAACACCAACCCTTCAGATCTGAGAGCACACCCCATGCAATATATGGTAATCGAATCATTTAAGCCGGGAAAGACAGATAAGGTCTACGCCCGATTCAATGAGAAAGGCCGGATGCTACCTGACGGCCTTTACTACATCGATTCCTGGCTCACATCTGATCGCAACACGTGCTATCAACTGATGTCCACGGATAATCCGAGCCTGTTCGACGCCTGGATTGCAAAATGGGAGGACCTTGCTGATTTTGAAATAGTCGAGCTTATTGAATCACCTACCAAGGCAGCCCAACAAGGCAGTGCACCGGATGCTCTAATGGGTAACGCTTAAATACTAACGAACGGTGTCCAATTTTTGACCGGTTCAGCCGGTGATTTTCCTCCTGACGAAATCGAGGCCATTGAAGCGGTGAAAATCCTCAAAATTCGTTAGGTCAATTCACACCGCCGGCAAGGGTGTCGCAGGGACGCTGTTTGGGGCTTGCATGGACCTTGCAGAGGGAATTTGGGAATTCTTCTTAATGAGACACTTGTCGCAATAAATCGCGAAAACAGGGTTGCACCTTGCACCCCCCTGGTTGGCGGAATACTTGTGGCGTTAGTTTTGTCCAAAGTGATTTAACTGGTTGTTTTCAAGCCACTTGGAAAAGCGAAAAAATCGGAAGTTTTGGACAAAAAAAGTGCACATGTTTTCTGCACGGTAACATGTTTTCTGCACAAACTTTTTAGGAGCTCGATTGAGCCAACTCATAAGTCCTTGAAACCCAAAACTCTATGAATTAAACGCTATTTCCCCCTATTTCACCGTATTTCCCCAAAAGTAACAAGTTTTCCGACAAGCCACAAATTTGTTGATATGGTACCCGGAGAGGGGGTCGAACCCTCACTCCCTTGCGGGAACTGGATTTTGAATCCAGCGCGTCTGCCAATTCCGCCATCCGGGCTTTTTGTGGTGTGGTGTTTGGTGTCTGGTGTGGCGCTTGTAAAATTGATCCGCAGATTTCACAGATTTACGCAGATATATTGTGAAATTGCTCTGTGTGTTGCGTGATAGTTTTAGTTTGCTCGTTCTTTATCCGGGGTTGGAGGGGCGCTGGCAAGAATTTTTCTTTTCCTGGTTTTGGTCTTGAGGTGGGAATAGGAAGGAGGGGAGAAAGAGGTTGGTTGGCTATTTTGGAGTTTTTTAAGTTGGCGGGTTGCTCGTTCAGGGGCTGGTCGGTGGGGGTCCCTGGTTTTGGTGTCGGGCTTTTAGGCGGAGTGCTTGGAGGCGGATGAATCCGGTGGCGTCGTTGGGGTTGTAGTCGCTTTGGACTCCTTCCATCGAGGCGGTTTTTTCGTCGTAGAGGGAGAGGGGGGATTTTCGGCCCACGGTGATGAGGTTGCCTTTGTAGAGCTTCAGGCGGACCGTGCCGGTGACGGTTTTTTGGCTGTCGTCGATGAGGGCTTGAAGCGCCTCCCTTTCGGGGGCGTACCAAAAGCCGTAATAGACCATCTCGGCGTAGCGGGGGATGAGGCCGTCGCGCAGGTGCATGAGGTCGCGGTCCATAGTCAGGCTTTCTATCTGGCGGTGGGCGTGGATGAGGATGGTCCCGCCGGGGGTTTCGTAGATTCCGCGACTTTTCATGCCGACGAAGCGATTTTCCACCAAATCAATCCGCCCGATGCCGTGCTTGCCGCCCAGTTCGTTTAATTTCCGCATGACTCCCAACGGGTTCATGGCGACACTGTTTACGGCCACACAATCCCCTTTTTCGAAATTGAGTTCGACATACTCGGATTCATCGGGCGCATCCTCGGGGGCGGTCGTGAGCTTGAACATGCCCTTGTTTTCCGGTGTTGTGGGGTCAAACCAGGGATCCTCCAAAATGCCCGCCTCGTAGGAAATGTGCAGGAGATTGCGGTCCATCGAATACGGTTTGGAAGCCGATGCCTCGACATCGATGCCCTGCTCGCGGCAATAGGAGATCATTTCGCTGCGTCCCGGAAAGGATTCGCGAAAATTATCCAGCCGCCACGGTGCGATGACCTGCAAATCGGGCGCGAGGGCGGCATAGGTAAGCTCGAAGCGGCATTGGTCGTTACCCTTGCCGGTGGCGCCGTGGGAGAGAGTGTCGGCATTTTCCCGGCGGGCGATCTCGATTTGGGCCTTGGCAATTAGCGGGCGGGCGATCGAAGTCCCAAGGAAATATTGGCCCTCGTAAACGGCGTTGGCCCGGGCCATCGGGTAGATGAAGTCGCTGGCGTATTCGTCCACCAAATCGACCGTATAATGGGCCGAAGCGCCCGTCGCTCTGGCTTTTTCCTCAAGGCCATCGAGTTCCTCCTCCTGCCCAACATCGGCAGCAAAGGTGATCACCTCGGCGCTATAGGTGTCCTTGAGCCAGCGAAGCAATACGGAGGTGTCGAGTCCCCCGGAGTAGGCTAATACAATTTTCATACTGATAATCTCCCAACTAAATTAGACTAAATTAAATTTAACTATTGATCGCTGACTGCATTTGCCAGGTGGGCCAAAATGGCTTTTTGCATGTGGAGCCGGTTTTCCGTCTGATCGAAAACGATGGATTGCGGGCCTTCGAGGACTTCTTCGGTGACCTCCATGCCGGGATGGGCGGGAAGGCAGTGCATGAAAATCGCATCGGATTTTGCGGCCTTCATGATTTTCGAGGTGACGCAATAAGGCTTCATTTTTTCGGTCCTTTCGGCCGCCTCATCTTCGTCACCCATGCTGACCCAAACATCGGTATAGACAACATCCGCGCCCTCTACCGCCTCCATCGGATCGGTCGTGAATTGGTGATTGGGAAAGTAACCCTCGGCGGACAAAAGATCCTCGATTTTCTCGGTTGGGGCATAACCCTCGGGACCGGCCAGGGAAATCTCCATGCCGCCCATATTTGCCGCCATGATGAGAGAGTAGGCCATGTTGCAATCGCAGTCGCCAAGAAAGGCGATTTTACGGCCCTTGAGAGATTCGAGGAGATTTTTTTCATCACCCCAGCGTTCGGCCATGGCGAGCAGGTCGCTGAAACTCTGGCAGGGGTGGAGAAAATCGGTCAGGCCATTGATGACCGGAATGGAACCCGCTTGGGCAAATTCCTCCACTATCTTGTGGTCGAAGGTCCGAATGATGAGGCCTTTGACGAAGCGGGAGAGCGTTCGGGCGGTGTCCGCGATGCTCTCGCCCCGGCTGAGTTGTGAGGTGTCCTGAGAGAGGAAAAGGGCGTGACCGCCAAGGTCGTTCAAGCCGGCCTCGAAGGACACCCGGGTGCGGGTGCTGCTTTTAAAAAAGAGCATCGCCCAGGTTTGCCCGGCGAGGACATTATTCTGGCTGGAAGAGGCCTTGTTATGCTTGTAGTCATGCGCGAGGGTCAGCAGATCGCCTAACTCCTCGGTGGTAAAATCGGTTTCTTTGAGAAAATGTTTCATCGTTGGTAAAATCTTTCTATGGGTATAAATAAGTGTAAGTAATTGTGTTCAAAATTTGGAAAATTGTCGTGTTTATTAAAGTTCAGAAAGGGCTGCTTCGATGATTTTCAAGCCAGCCTCGAGGTCGGCCTCCGTTATGTTCAACGGAGGCAAAAATCTGACTGCCGCCCCCCCAGCCGTGATCAGTCCTCGTTCCCGAAGGGCCGCCTGAAGGGGAGGAGTCTCGCCCACCGGTGACATTGCCAGCAAGTAACCCAAACCGCGAACCTCTTTGATTTTGTCGGGATGGTGTTGGGCCAGCTTTTCGAGGGACTCCCGGAATTGGGCTCCCCGTTGGGCGACTTTCTCTACCAAATTTTCGTTTTCCATTATTTCCAGCGTGGTCAGAGCCGCAGCGCAGGCGAGTGGAGACCCGGCGAAAGTGCTCCCGTGGGAGCCGGGTGTGAAGAGGGACGCGAATTTACGATCAACCCAGACCGCCCCGATGGGGAAACCGGCGCCCAGACCCTTGGCCATTCCGATGGCGTCGGGCCGGATGCCGGCGTGCTCGAAGGCGAAAAACCGCCCCGTGCGCCCGCAGCCGCATTGCACCTCATCAAGAAGCAAAAGCAGACCGCGCCGGTTGCAGAGGTCGCGAATTCCGCGCAAAAATTCGACGCTGCATGGCAAAATACCGCCCTCTCCCAGGATTGGCTCGATGAGAATTGCGGCCGTTTTATCGGTAATGAGCGCCTCGAAACTTTCCAGGTTATTGATTTCACCGTGGGCGAATCCTTCCAGCATGGGGGCAAATCCTTTTTGAATTTTGGTCTGCGGAGTGGCCGCCATACCCCCAAAGGTTCGTCCGTGAAAGGAATTTTTGACCGTCAGAACCTCGTAACGCCTGCCCTCGACGCCGGTCATG
Source organism: Opitutales bacterium (assembly GCA_021772515.1). GTDB lineage: Bacteria > Verrucomicrobiota > Verrucomicrobiia > Opitutales > UBA2987 > JAJFLU01. The sequence goes on along the minus strand of JAJFLU010000048.1, from coordinate 68,335 downwards.
TCGCGGCCATAAAGGCGCGCCAGTTTGATCAGAAATTCGTTGGCCTCAGCGCCGCTGTTGCAGAAAAAGACCTTTCCCGCTCCGGCCAGGTCGGTCAGTTTTTCGGCCAGAAGAGCCTGGTTGGGATTCCGGTAGAGATTGCTGCAATGGGCCAGTGTGGAAGCCTGCTCGCCCAATCGCTGGACCCAAAGAGGATGGGCGTGACCCAGGGTATTTACCGCGATACCCGACGAGAAATCCAGATATTCGTTGCCCTCGTCATCCCAAACGCGGGAGCCCTCGCCCTTGACCAAGGTAAGCGGAGCCACCGGGTAATTCCCGACGATGTGTTGTTCGTAAAGTTCTTTAGAATTAGTATTCGTTGTTTTCATGTGTCGTTGGTTGGTAAAGTTCTTATATTCAGTTTTGCACAATTTCCGTTCCGATACCCTTGTCCGTGAAAATTTCCAGCAAAAGACTATGGGGCATGCCGCCCTCCACAAAGTGAACCCGGTGGACTCCCTTGCGGATTGCGTTTACGGCGCTTTCCACCTTCGGGAGCATGCCCTCGGAGATGACCCCAGATTTCTTCAACTCCTCCACTTCGTCGATACGGAGGGTTGAAATGACGGAGTCCGCATCGTCGCGTTGCCGCAGCAGGCCGGGCACATCGCACAGATAAACCAGACGACGGGCGCCCAATGCCGAGGCGAGATGGGAGGCGGCGCTGTCGGCATTGGTATTGTGGGGGTTGCCGCTGTCATCGAGGGCGATTGGGGAGAGAACCGGCGTAAAACCACCGGCCAGCGCACATTCCACCAAATCCGCGTTGGCCGATTGGATTTCCCCCACGAATCCGAGATCGGGAGCCTCATTTCCGCCGGAATCCATTGTTTGCCATTTCCGGCATTGAAATACGGTATTTCCCGGAAGCCCCATCGGTTTACCGCCGTTGGCCTCAATGAGCTGGCAAATATCCTTGTTGACGACCTGATTGAGCGTTTTTTCGACCACCCCTATGGCCGTCTTGTCGGTCACCCGCAGACCCTGGATGAAATTCGCTTCAAGCCCCTCCTTTTCCATGGCCCGGCTGATGGCTTTTCCACCGCCGTGGACGACGACGACTTTTATCCCCACCGCCGCGAGGAGGACGATGTCGGTAATTACCCTCGTGCGCAGGGCGAAGTCGGGATCGTCCATAAAACTGCCGCCATATTTGACGACGAAGATGGAGCCTTTGAATTGCTGGATATAGGGGAGGGCCTCGAGAAGCACCCGCGCCTTGGTGACCACCCCGATGTCCAGCCCGTTATTCGCTTTTATTGAATTTGACATATTTTTCGGTAAGGTCTGTGGAAAAAAGACGGCAGCGGCCCTTTTTCTGGTTCAGGTTGATATTGATTTGAAAACGCGGCTGGCTCACCTGTTTTAACCAGGCATCCTTATTGGCCGGGTGGGGAACGCCTTTTTCCAGAACCACAATGGGATTGCCCTCGCGGTCCCGGTATTCGCCGTAGGAAATATCCAGCATCTCCTCCACCAAACCGGCCCCGGCGTAACCTGCGGCATCCACTATACGGCCCCAATTGGGATCGTTTCCCGCCCAGGAACTTTTTACGAGGAGGGAATTTGCCACCGCCCGGGCCACTTTTTCGGCCGCCCGGTGGGTTCGCGCGCCATCGATACACAATTCCACAACCTTCGATATTTTTTCACCGTCGCCGACAATCATCAGGGCCAATTCCAGGCATAAAGAACTCAAGGCATTTTGGAAAAGCTCGAGCAGATCCTTGTTCTTGTTGGAGACTTTCACCCCCGAGACGCCATTGGCCAGGATGAGAACGGTGTCGTTGGTGCTCATGTCGCCGTCCACCGTGATGCGATTGAAAGACTCGCGCACGGCCTCCTTGAGCATTTTGCGAAGATGGGCGCGGCCAATTCCCGCATCGGTGGCAATAAAGGCCAGCATGGTGGCCATATTGGGCTGGATCATACCCGCTCCCTTGGCCATTCCCGCGAGGGTAATCGTTTCCTCCTTCCACTGAATCTTCGCCGTCACGGTTTTGGTGGACGTATCGCTGGTGAGGATTGCCCGGGCGGCAGTTTTTCCGCTTTCGGGGCTGTTGGCGGTGGCGACGGCGGCCTCCTTGATGCCGTTGGCAATTCGGTCCATGGGCAGAAATGCGCCGATATGGCCGGTCGAGCAGACGAAAACGGATTCGGGCGGGATACCGAGATTTTCGCCGGCCAAATTCGCCATTTCCTGCGCGTCGGCTTTACCCTGCGGGCCGGTGCAGGCATTGGCATTGCCGCTGTTGACGACGATTCCGTAAAAAATCCTGTTCGTTTCGAGCAATTTCTGGTTGAGGCGCACGGGGGCGGCCTTGACATCGTTTTGGGTGAAAACTCCCGCTGCCGTGCAGGGCGCGGGGGAGTAAATCAGGGCCAAGTCGAGGCGACCATCGATGGGGCCGCGTATTCCGCAGGCGAACCCCGAGGTTTCAAATTCCGGCACATCGGTGATGCCCGCGGTGCCGGTTGTAATGGTAAAATTTTGGTCAGTCATGAGAAAAAAATCAGTTGAAAGTATTACTGGAAAAAAGATTTAGAGGAGACCCGCCGTTTCGGAAAAACCGCATGAGAGGTTCATGATTTGAACCGCTTGTCCGGCGGCACCCTTCATAAGATTGTCGATTGCCGAGGTGATGACGAAGTTGCCGGTTCTAGGGTCGAAAACGGCGGAAAACTCGATGCGGTTACTGCCCCGAACATGGGTCGTGTCGGGATGTTGGGCGGATGGCAAAATCGAAACGAAGGGGCAATCGCGATAGGTATTTTGCCAGGCGGCATAGAGGCTCTCCAGTGAACATTCGCCGCCGGGGACGGTAATTGTGGTGGCGATACCGGATTTCATGGGGGCCAGGTGGGGGGCGAATTGGACGATTACCGGCGCCTCTGCGGCAGTGGAAAGCTGTTCCTCGATTTCCGAGAGATGCCGATGCCAGGGCAGCCCGTAGGCAACCACACTTTCATGCCGTTCGATAAAACTGTAGAACAGGTCGGCCTTTTTACCCGCCCCGCTGATGCCACTGATGCTGTTGATGACAATGCCTTTGGCGCCCAAGAGTTTTTCTTGGAGCAGGGGCATCAAAGGCATGAGAATGCTCGTCGGATAACAACCCGGACAGGCCACGAGGGGGAAATTTTTCCAGCTTTGGGGAGATATTTCAGGGATGACATAGGCGGCTTGTTGCAACAACTCGGGATCGGGATGAATCTGCCCGTAGTAGTCCGCGTAAAGTTCCGGCGAGCCGAGGCGAAAATCCGCGCTCAGGTCGATGACCTTTTTACCCGACTCGACCAGGGGCCGAGCAAATGCCGCCGCTGTGCCATGGGGCAGGGCCAGAAAAACGAGATCGATTTCCCCATTGGCAGCCAGGGATTCCGGCTCGGAGGGGGAGAAGCGGAGCCCACCCAATCGACCCCGCAACATGGGGTGGGTATCCTCGACCGGTTGACCGGTGAGGGAACGCGAAGTGACCACGGCCAATTCCACCTGTGGATGCCCGGCCAAAAGCCGTAAAAGTGTTTCTCCGGTATATCCAGAGGCGCCTGCTATTGCTGTTTTCATCAGTTAAATTTGTTAAGGATACTATAAAATTGAGATTTGGGAAGAGTCGCGTTGATTGCGTTGGAAGATATTTTTTGTAAACCAGACAAAGAAAAAACCCTCCTGGACATCCGAGTCCGGGAGGGTTTTCACTGTAAAAGGTTGCAGGGAAACGACCCTTGGAGGGATGTTAACGTTTGGAAAACTGAAATCTCTTTCTCGCGCCCGGCTGGCCTGCCTTTTTACGCTCTTTCTGGCGTGGGTCGCGTTTGAGATGACCGGCTCTTTTGAGCGGTATTCTCGATTCCGGGTCATGTTTCTCCAATGCGCGGGCCAGGCTGTGGCGTATGGCGCCCGCCTGTCCGTTGGGGCCTCCACCGCTGACTTTGACAATGGCGTCAAACTGATCGCCCTTTTCAAGGGTGGTCAGCGGTGAAATTGCGACCCTGGAAAGTCCATCATGGTAGCAGTATTCGGTCAGGGGTTTCCCGTTTACGGTGATTTTCCCTGTGCCTCCGGCATACAAACGGATGCTCGCGGTGGCCGTTTTACGGCGGCCCGTGGCCCTGATAAAGTCGGTGTTACCCTTTTCGGTCATCTTTTTCAATGGATCGGTTTGGTTCCTGTAAATTTAACAAATATTATCTCTAACCCAGTCTACAGAGTCAACGCAACTGGATTTTGAGCGGCATGGGGGTGGTCGGGGCCGGCGTAAATTTTCAGTTTTTTCAGCATCTGACTGGCGAGCCTGTTTTTTGGCAGCATACCCTTGACGGCGTGCTCGATGACGAATGCCGGTTTTTTCTCCCGCATATCGGAGACCGAGCGGTATTTCTCGTTACCCATCCAGCCGCTGTAGAACATATAGGTCTTTTGCTCCTCTTTCTTGCCGCTCAGGGCCACCTTGTTAGCGTTGACGACGATGACAAAATCCCCCGTATCCACATGTGGCGTATAGGTGGGTTTATTGCGTCCGCGCAGGATATTGGAAACTGTTACGGCGAGTTTACCGAGCACTTGATCGGTGGCGTCCACCACATGCCAGGTGCGCTCTACTTCAGCCGGTTTTGCGAGATAACTCTTCATGGTATAAAAAAAAGAAGGGTAAGTGCTAATTTTCCTGCAAGGCTTGTCAACCCCTTATTCAACTCTTTTCATGGGTAATTTAATTATGAACGCCAAAATATGTCTGATCACCGCCGCCGTGTTGGGATTTCTCGGTGTCGCTGCCGACGCTTTAGGCTCCCACGCGCTCAAAGGTCTGCTGGAAGATCTGGGCACGGAATCCTTTTGGCAGTTGGCGGCCAAGTATCAAATGTTCCACGCACTTGCGTTGATGGCGCTTGCCGCCTGGGCAAAGGCGTCTCCCGGCAATCGGAGGCTCCGCTGGGTATTTCGATTCTGGCTGGCGGGAGTGGTTCTGTTCAGCGGTTCACTCTATGTTCTCGCCCTCGGCGGTCCCGGAATATTTGGCCCATTAACGCCCTTGGGCGGCCTTTGCCTGCTCGCCGGATGGGCCTCATTGGCGATCGCAGCAATGGGTGAGAGCTAGGCCTCCGAAACCGCCTTGGCGGGAGGCTCACAGAGCGAATTGTATTGCCTTAAATCGGTAATTATGGCATGATATATTGCTCAACCTGAGAACCTCTCCCATATCCGCGAAGGGAGATTGGTTCTAATAAAAGGAAGACAATGAACCAGCTCGAACAGATCAAACAATACACCACCGTCGTGGCCGATACGGGAGATTTCGCAACCATGAAGCGGTTCACCCCGCAGGATGCCACGACCAATCCCTCCCTCATTTTTGCCGCCGTGCAGATGGATGAATACGAGTATTTGCTCGAAAAAGCCGTCGCCGACAACGAAAACATTGGTCTCCACGGCCAGACTTTGGTTTCGAAAATTGTCGATCACCTGATCGTCCTTTTTGGCTGCGAAATCCTCAAAATCGTTCCTGGTCGCGTCTCCACCGAGGTGGATGCCCGGATATCTTTCGATACCGAGGCGACGGTTGAAAAAGCTCGCGAACTGATTGCGCTATACGAAGCCGGGGGGATCGGGCGGGAGCGTGTGCTCATTAAAGTCGCTGCGACCTGGGAGGGCATCCGGGCGGCGGAAGAACTCGAGAAGGAGGGCATTCACTGCAATCTCACCCTGCTTTTTTCGATGCCACAGGCGGTCGCCTGCGCCGATGCCGGAGTAACGCTCATATCGCCCTTTGTGGGACGCATCATGGATTGGTTTAAAGCCCATAACGGGGAAGAATATCACGGGGCCGACGATCCCGGAGTGCAGTCCGTGGTCAGCATTTACAACTATTACAAGAAATTTGGCTGCAAAACGGAAATCATGGGCGCGAGCTTTCGCAATGTGGGTGAAATCATCGAGCTGGCAGGCTGCGATTTATTGACCATCAGTCCAAATCTACTGGCGGAACTCGAGGCCTCCACGGAAAACGTGGAAAGGAAACTGGATCCCGACACAGCGGCAACCTCACCGGCCCAAAAGATGGATATCGATGAAAAATCCTTCCGTTGGTTCCTCAATGAGGATGCCATGGCGACCGAAAAACTCTCCGAGGGTATCCGCCGATTCGCGGCCGACATCGACAAGCTCGAAAACATGATCATGGGTGAGCTATTGGAAGATTAATCAATATTCTCCCATTCATAAAGAACCATAACTAAAGGATAAATTTGAATAAGCATCATCGTTACAACAATTCTCGTGGATCGGCGTTAATTATCGCTTTAATTTTAGCGTTGGGCATCGGTATTATGGTGGCCTCTTACCTAAAGCTGACCTCGAGTGAAATCAGGCGGGCCGAGGAAACATTTCTCAACAACTCCCTTCTCAACCTCGCAGAGGGAGGGGCCGAGGAAGCTGTTTGGTCTCTTAATATTGATGACTGGACCGGCTGGACCGACTACACAACACATATGGTCCGCCGATTCGCCCGGAAGGATATTGGAAACGGAAATTCCGGCGTCGTAACGGTGATCGTCTGGAATTACGCCGTCCTGCCCACCGTTTACGTGGAGGCGTTGGCCATATCTATGGATGGCAAAGAGCAGCGGAAACAACTGAATATCGATTTGGTGAAAAGATCGCTCTTCGCCAATGGCCTGACGGCGAAAGATACCCTGCGGATTACCGGTGGCGCGGCCTCCACCGATAGTTATGTCTCGAACCCAGGAGGCCCCAATGGGGGTTTTCCGGATCCGGTTCTAAACCGGGGGGACAAAGGAGATATTGGCAGCACGACGATTGAAAGTTCTATTACCGGGGTCGATATCGGCAACTCCGATATTTATGGGCATGTGCTTACCGGGGGCTCGGCAATTTCTTTTGGCAGCGGCACCGTTACCGGGGCGAATACACCGGTGGGCGTGGCTGTCGATACCGACCTCGTATCCTACGATTTCACCGCAGATCTACCGGATGTTGACCCTCCCGTCCTGAGTCTCTCGGCCAAAGGGGATACCGATCCCGATGTCGTGACCTTGGGGGGAAATAACAATACAGTAACTCTGGGTGGCGGCACACCGGATGCTCCGGTAGAATACAATTTGAGCAGTTTCGACATGGGCAATAACTCCATCATGACAATCACCGGTAACATTCTAATGCGGGTAAATGGCGATGTGTCGCTCTCCGATGTAAATATAGCGCCGGGAGCCAGGCTTACGATTTACGTGGCTGGAGATATGGAATCCGGCCAGGGAAACTCCGTCATCAACAACGGTAACCCCAATGCCGAGAGCCTACTCATCTACGGTACCCAATCGGCTGCCGCTGTGGCGGGCGGGGCAGTGCGGCAAACCATTGATCTCGGCGGCTCGGCCATGATGACCTCCGCCGTTTATGCGCCCAATGCCGACATCACAATCCACGGCAATGCGGGATTTAACGGAGCCGCAGTGGGAAACCAGATCACCCTTAACGGAGGTGTAGAATTTCACTACGACGAAGGGCTCATTGACTTTTTTGGAGGCGGACCCACCTTTAGAATGTCAAGTTGGGGCGAGCTGATCATGGCGGAGGACCGCATAGATTTCAGCAACCTCAGTGATCTCGCCAACTTCACCGCCCCCTGATCCCCAAGCTGGCTGGATCCGGTAGTTCGACCTTTTCCTCATACTTTCTTCGGCAGGACCAGATTCAGGAAGGTTGCCGTGAGGCCGGCCATGGCGAGACCGGATTGAGCGATTATTTTCAACGAAGAGAACAGATGGCCCAGAATTACGGAATCACCTCCAATTTGGTCGATGTTGGATAACGCTCCGGGAACCATGGTCGTGCCCAGACCCATGGCCAGGGTTATGGCGAGTATGAATTCGTTTCGGGTGGTAAATTCATCCGAGGCTACTAATCGCAACCCGGCCACCGCGACCACCCCGAACATGACGATTGTGGCTCCCCCGAGAACGGGTTTCGGCATCACCGTGATGAGGGCCGCCAGCGGGGGAAACAAGCCGAGGATAATGAGGAATAGGGCCACCACATAACCGGCCCGGCGCGAGGCCACACCGGTCATCCGAATGACGCCGTTATTCTGCGAAAATGTCGAATTGGGCAGAGCGTTGAAAATTGCCGAAAAGAGGCTGCCCAGCCCGTTGGCCAATATACCGCCTTTGAGCCGTTGCACGTAAACCGGCCCCACGACCGGTTCCTCCGATACCGACGCCGTTGCCGTGAGATCGCCTATCGACTCGATTGCCGTTACGAAATAGCCAATTAGCCAGGGGACCAAGTAGGCAAATTGAAAATCGATTCCGTATTTGAGTGGTTGGGGAAGGGAAAAAAGGGTCGAATCGCGCACGACGGAGAAATCAATGCGACCCATGGCGGCTGCCAGCAGGTAACCCGCGATCAGCCCCAAGGCGATCGATAGCGTTCTGACAACGCCGCTCCCAAACCCATACAAAACGAGAATCGCACCCATCACGAAGAAGCCGAGCGCGAGATTGGCGGGGCTTCCGAAATCCTTCGCCCCGAAGCCTCCCGCCAGATCTGTCATCCCGATCTGAATGAGACTCAGCCCGATCATCATGACCACGGAACCCGTCACCACGGGCGGGAAAAGTTTGCGGATCAGATGCATGAATCGACCCAAGGCAATCTGTAGTGGGGAGGCGGCGATCGCCATGCCCAAAATGAGCGGGAAACCACCTGCCTTGCCCGCCTCGATGGCCAGCGGGATAAAGTTAAAACTGGTCCCCTGGACACTGAGCATCCCCGATCCGATGGGGCCTATCTTTCGCACTTGCACGAAGGTGGTGACCCCCGATGTAAACAGCGCCATACTCAATATATAGGTGGTCGCCGCTCCATCGAAATCGAGGACCCCGCAGATTATCAAAGGCGGGGTAATGATGCCCACAAACATTGCCAGCACATGCTGCAAACCCGTTGCCAAGGCAGTGGGCAGCCCAATTTTTTCATCCAGCCGATAGAGACGCGCCATAGCTGTGGTTAAAGTGAAATCATTGGGAATATGCTACCGGAGATTCACTATTCGTCAAATACCCAATCCTGCCCTGTCCAACCGGATAAGTCGTAATCGCTCATGCATCGATCGACCAAAGATTTGCATTCGTCCAGCACCCCGCGCTTTTCCGCGTTTGTTACTACGTCGATCCGTATTTGCTCGTTGTTGCCGGAGTAATTCAACTCATAGAGCAGGTGACGGCCCCCGAACTCGGAACCGATGCTATCCCAGATCAATTTCATCAGCTTGATGCGCTCCACTGCGTCGGAATCTGAGCCACGGTAATATTTATCGAGCAAAGGTCGAAGTTCGGGATGGTGGAAATCCCTGTAACTCGAAGGCGCTACCAAGGGACTGCCCCCCAGAAAGGTTTCGAATAAATTGTGGATTGCGGGCCAGCTTTCCCGGCCAAAAATGCGGGCGGCGAGGGCATCTTCCACCCGTGGAACCACACAGCCGCCCGGCCCTTGCTCCGGGTTTCGGCACATCGTTTCGGTGAGTCCCCAAATCAGGTGACGCCAGGCCAGGATGTTACCCAATGCCACCTGAACCCCGCGAAAATTTTCTGTGCCGTTGGACTCGATGGCCTTTGCGAATAGCCCGCTCATGAAATCGAGCTTGACCGCCAACCGAGTGGCCGCCTGAAGGTTGTAACGTTGAAAAAACCCTGATGCCCCGTAAAATGCGGTCGCCCTTTCGGTGTCGCGGTAAACCAGCACATTTTCCCACGGTATCAACGCCTTGTCGAATACGATGACGGCGTCGTTTTCATCGAAACGACTGGACAGGGGATTGTCAAAAGGACTTCGAGCTGAGCTTTCGTAGGAACGGCGGCAGAGCAATTTGGAGCGGGGTGTGTCCACTTCGGCGATAAAAACGAGGGCAAAATCTTTCGCATTTTCCGGGTCGAGATGGACTGCGCTGTTTTGGGCGACAAAAGTGGCATGGGTCAGCGCCGAGCCCGTCGCCAGCATTTTTGCCCCGCTGACGATGATGCCATTATCCGTTTCCTTTTCCACGTGGACAAAGACATCCTTGACTTCATGGATCGGCTTTTTGCGATCGATTGGCGGGTTGATCAGGACGTGGTTCAGGAACAGACCCCTGAGGGCATATTTTTTGTACCAGTTGAGGGCATTGTCGGTATAAGGTTCATAAAACTCGGGGGCGCAGCCCATGCTCGCCATAAAGGCCGCCTTGTAGTCCGGTGTTCGGCCCATAAACCCGTAGGACATCCGGGCCCAGATGACCAGGGCATCGCGGGCTTCACGGAGTTCTTTTGCCGTGTAGCTCGGCTGAAAAAACTTATGTGTTCGAATGCCGAAACGGTCCACGGCCGTGAGTTGATCCCTCAGATCGGGATCGTGCATCGAATCGTAGATACGAGCGATGGAACGGGCGGAATTGCGAAACGCGGGGTGACTGGTTACATCCTCGACTTTTTCCCCATCGATGAATACCTCGCGCCCATCCCGCAAACTTTCGAGGTAGGTCTCCCCATCCAGAAGCGTTTCGAATTCCTTTTCCTCCATCTACCAATTATAAGTCCGTAGTGAGGGCCTCTTCCAGATTTTATTTCCGCAATTTCGGCGCCAACTACAAACGACGGGTAGCCGAATAGACGGCACGGGTGATCGAGAAGGTGGCAAACAAAATGACAAGCTCGCCAACCGGCACGAAGAGAATCCCGAGACTCGGATCTCCGCCGTAAACCACCAATCCGCCTCGCCATGGGACTTCCTTTTTCTACTCATAAACAATTACAACAATCCAAATAAATCAACTCTCCATCTCAATCACCATAAAGATCATGCTCTACGAAATCAGTCAAAAAAATTTCTTTTTAGCAGGAGAAGCTGTTTGGGTCAAAGCTCCAACCAGGAAGTCCACATCTGTTGATGGGTCGCAGGGGAATTGGGTTAAAGCAGACTTATGATGCCTCCGAACCAGTTGTGTATTTTTGATTGCATTTTGAATTCTCTCCTCAGTAACAAATTGAGGAATCAAATTTTCGAAATTTCCTCGTTTTTTTGAATATTTCCTCCCTAAAACTTTTTCTAGCCACTTAATCACTTCGGCACAATCTGCCATTGGAGCCGTTGTGAAATGCAGATGAAGCAATAGCCAAAATTCAAAACATGGAGTTGATTGGGCGTATCTTACTCCGTTTGATTTGGCAAATGAAATTCCATTATGCAATTTATCGGACTTAAGTGCGTCAGTGTCGAAAACTATCCAAAGCTGATCAAATGCTTCAACTTGCGCAATACTGAGCAGACCTTTTCTTGCATTTAATTTACGCTTTCTTTGCTCCTCAAGAGCCCTTTCGGCCAAGACTTTTGGATCACCACAGCCAGAGCCTTCAACGACAATTTCTACCGTAAGCAACTTAAAGCGATTACGAAATTCTATAAAATAAGTAGGCTCGGTAACTGTTCCTTCTGTTACAACAAGAATACTTATGGCGGGAGCCACAGATCCTCGGGCACGACGAATGGGTCTGGAAGAAGATTGATTTTTCTTCCTCCTGCTTTTACTCGACATGCACTTTTTCCATATTGTCAATCAGACCAGATGGGATAAAAGGCACAGCACCATAACGTCCAGCCATATATCCGCGAACCAACGACTCATTCTTACGTGGTTTGTAGTCTGAGAGAGGATAAATATTAGTTGCCCCTTCATCGTCCTTATCTGTAAACCAAATCTGATCTCTGCGTAATAATGAAAGATCCAATAATAACGAGTTGTGCGTTGTAAAAATAATTTGCGCCCCGTTTTTATTATGTATATCACTAAAGAGCAATCGCAGTAGCTCTGCTACCATAGTGGTATGCATGCTCGATCCAATTTCATCAACGCATATAACATATCCATTCTCCAATATCTCTAGCCAAGGGCCAGCCAAAGCAAAGAATTTACGAGTGCCGGAAGATTCATGTTCCCAATCAAGAGGATATTCAATCCCGCTTTTTCCTCTATGCCCAAAAGTAATTTCAGTGATTAATGTGTCGTCAGGCAGGTCTACGGGCCTAATTTCTCTATCATTGGCTTTTGCAGACAGCACGCCGAAGTCGGCATGTTGTAACAATTTGATAACATCATTCTTGTTAACTGCATTTTCAAGCAAAGAAGAAATAGTATGGTTGGCCGAAAGAGTAAAAAAATCACTACCCAATTCAGAATACTTGTACTGATTCTTAAACCAGAGGTAAATTGGCTCTAGGTCTTTGTTATTTAAATTAACTGCGGTGGAAAGGAATAAGGCGTTATCTCGAGTATAATCCTCGATTGTTGGGTCGCGACGAAATCCCGTTGGCCGTTCAGGTTTCCAATCGTAAACTTCCCTTCTTTCATCCCATGATCGCTCATACCAAATTTGCTCTTTACCTTTGGGGAATGCGGATAAGGTTTCATAAAGTACACGATACTCGTCAAGAATAAGGGTAAAATGGTAGCGCACTTTTTCGACAACAAATCGCAAGGAAAATTCGCTTGGCTCCTTTTGTTTTTCGGGATCAAGTGCGAACGGTTCTGTGCCGGTTGTATCTCCGCTGCCCCAAAACGTCGCTGATTCCTCGACCGTGAAAGAAAGGTAATGCAGGGCTTTTAGCACATTAGTTTTCCCGGAAGCATTCGCACCATAGATTGCCAATCCTTTCAGCAATTTGAGCCCAGGTAATCCGGGTAATTGAACATCTATAAGGTTTTGTGGCAGACTTTTATCATAGTTGCTTGCCACAAAACTAATACCTTGTTCTTCTTTTATAGAGCGGAAATTTTTGACGCTAAAATCGATTATCATGCCTCTAAATTACCTAAAAATGCGGTGAAGTCGAGTTTTTTGCGAAAATATCGCTTAAAATCCTTTCAGGTAGCTTTATCGCTTATTTTTTCACTCATCCAATGGCGGCTTGTTTATTGAATTGTTTTTGGAAGGTTGAGTAGGTGGTTAGGGCCATGATGGGGACTACTATTCCGCCCACGCCGGGGATCCATTGGAGGGCTATGAGGACGAAGAAGAATAGCCGTATCATCCATTTGAGGGCGAGGGTGCGGCCGCGTGGGATGTATTGGCGGAAGGGCGCCACCAGTCGCAGCCGGTAGTAGATGATTCCCGGGATGAGGCCAAAAACCGGTATGAGGCTGAGCAGAATCGTGATTCCGATGACCCCCGGCACCCGGCGCGAGATGCGGGCGGCGTATTTTTCGGCGAATTCCTTGTCTGCCATGAAGTTGTGGCCGCAGGCTTGGCAGGTCTGTTTGACATTGCGTTCGGTTAATCGCGTGGCGCAGACGGGGCAGCGTTTTTTGGCCGCAAGGCGGTAGGGTTGGGCTTCGAGATCGTTGGCCGGCTGTTTTTTCGATTGACCAAAGATGCCTACCTTGGCCGGTCTTTCCTGTTTCGCGGAACAACTCGGGCAGGCGAGGGCGTGGCGGTAAATGGGTTGGCCGCAGGAGGCGCAATCGACCTTCGATTTTTCCTCGCGATGGAGGGCGTATTTTTTGATCAGCCAGAGAATCCCGATAACTATCCCGGTGGCCCCAACCATAATAATGGGAAACGCGAGCAACAGTAGAATGCCGAAACCGGCCCAGATGTCACCGGTCCAACTGATGAGGTTTTGGATGCCCATGTCGTCATCCTCGTCGGCGGTGATTACGATCTCGTGGAGGCTGTTGCGCAGGGATGTGGTCAGAAAAGTGCCGCCAGCCACCAAGAGGGCCGGAAACATATCCAAAAACCCGGCGTGGGCGGGAACCAGTGTTTCTTCGATAAAACCCGCATCGACGGTGCTGATGACGCCCATGTAGGTCAGCCCGGCGAGGACTGTTTTCGAGTATTTATCGATTTCGATTAAAACCTGTTTGGCCTCGGGCATTTTATCCGCAGAGGCCTCGATCACGGCCAGAAGGGCGAGCACGGTGATGGTGCCGTTGTGGGTAAACCATGTGGGCTCCGCGCCCGTGCCTTGGAGCAGATCGAAGTTTCCCACAATGGGCAGCGAAGAGCCGTAACGAAGGGAGACGGCGGTGATAAATGCGGGCAGAAAGGCCCTCGAATTAAACATCCCGACAGAGCCGAAACCGTGGATAAGCGCATTGATGTCCATAAGCAGTTATTGAGTTTGCCAATAAAACGACCCGGGCAGTATTCAATATTTTCGGGAAAAGGACAATGCTGATTTTCACGGGTGCGAGTCCTTGTCCGCAGTTACTTATCCCCAATTTGAGATTTTACCTTGCTGAATGCTGGAGCGGTCTTTCAAATGCGGCAGATAAATTTTTCCTCCATCATCTTTGCCCGCCTTCTGAAAATAAATGTATTTAAGGGATATTCGGTTAAACGGATTTAAAAGCTTCGCCGAGAGCACTTCGATCACCTTGGACGAGGGCGTCACGGCCATCGTCGGGCCCAATGGCTGCGGTAAAAGCAATATCGCCGAGGCCATCCGTTGGGTGCTCGGTGAGCAGCGGGCGAAATCGCTCCGTGCGGGGACCATGCAGGATGTCATTTTCCAGGGCACGGACGGCAGGAAGCCGGTCAATTTGAGCGAGGTGTCGCTGATTTTCACCGATTGCGAGGCGGAATTGGGGACGGCCTTCAATGAGGTCGAGATCAAACGCCGAGTCACCCGCGACGGGGGCAGTGATTATTACCTCAATGGCAAAAGCTGCCGCCTGAAGGACATTCAACGGCTGTTTCTCGATACCGGGGTGGGGCAGGTCTCCTATTCATTTATGCTACAGGGGCAGATCGACCAGATTTTATCGACCAATCCGGCCGAACGGCGGACGATTTTCGAGGAGGCGGCAGGGATTTCCAGATACAAGGCCCAGAGGCGGGAAGCCCTCAATAAACTCGCCTTGGTCGATACGAATCTGGCCCGTGTGACCGATGTCATGGAGGAGATTTCGCGGCAGATCGGCTCGCTCAAGCGGCAGGCATCCAAGGCATTGCGCTACAAACGCTTCAAGGGCCGGTTGACCCATCTGGATCTGGCTGCGGGTTCCCGTAAATACAGCGGTTTGAATGAATCGATAATGGCCCTCGAAACGGAAGCTGCCGGTCTTCGCAAAAAAGCGGGGAGCCTCGGATCGGGCATGGAAACGCGGGAATCTGAATTGGCTGAAAAAAAGAACCGCCGGAGCGCTCTTTACGACGATTTACAGGAGACGCAGCAGACGGTATTCAGTCTTTCCTCGGAAAAGGAGCAGTCCCAGAATCAGGCCGACTTTGCCCTCGTGCGGGCCAAGGATTTGAAAGACCGCATCGTGGAGCTGCAAAAGGAGCTGACCACTATCGGGGAGCGTAAAAAAAACCTGGCACATCAGGCTGCGGGGGACGTCCGCCAGCGCGAGGATCAGGCCAGTGAGCTGGGTAGCTCGGACGATGTTTTCAAGGAGCGGAACAACGATTTGATGCAGGCTCAGGAGCGACTCAGCCAAACCGAGAGCGATTTGCAGCAGCATAAACAGGACATGCTCATGGCGGAGAGCGGCCTCACGCGACTGCGCTCGAATTGCACGACATTGCAGGTCGATTTAAAGACCTACCAAGTGCGCCACGCCAATTTGAGCGAGGAGGTATTTCGGCTGAAAAACGAGCGTGATTTGCTCGAAAAAGAGGTTAGTGAGATTCAGGCCACCTTGAAAAAGCGGGGCAAGGACAAGAAAAAAGAGAATTCCCAACTCGACAATCTTCGTGAAAAATCGGCCCAGGCCCAGGAAAAATATCGCAATTTACAGGGGGAAATCCAGGAGGTCGATCGCGGGTTGGCCCGGATATCGGCACGGATTGGTGTGCTCCGCAGCCTTCAAGAAAAGCTCGAAGGATTCAGCGAGGGGGCCAAGGCAATTTTGCAGGGAAAACTCGATGGATTGCTGCCCAAGGACGCCTTTCGACTCCTCAGTGAAAACCTGAATGTTGAGAGCGACTACACCGAAGCCCTTGTCGCCCTGCTTGGCCCGGCGGTCGATACCATCGTGCTCAACGATTCCCAAAAAGTGGTTTCCGTGACGGAGGCGCTCGAATCCCGTAAACTCGGCCGGGCCTGCCTTCAGGTGGTGGCGGAGGCTCCCAAAGGGGCTCGCAAGGGCGGCGGTAAATCGAAATTGAAGCTGCCCGATTGGCTGATTCCCGCCGCATCGGTGGTCAAGTCGAAGGGAAACTCGGGCGGGCCGCTTTTCGAAAACCTTTTTGCCGATTGCTATTTTTGCGATAACCTTGGCGATTTCCTGACCTTTTGGGGGGAGAATCCCGAATTTCCGTTTCTGCTCACGGCCACGCGCGGGGGCGAACTCGTGGACCGCCGGGGGCTCATCTATGGGGGCCATAAACGGGGGGAGTCGGCCACTTATTTGCAACGCAAGGCAGAGATTGGCAAATTGGCCAAAGAGGAGGCCAAAGAGGAGAAAAAACTGGAGACCCTGCGGCTAAAATCTGGCCGATTGCTGGAAAAACTGGAATTGGCAGAGGAGGCCGTCGAGGTGCAGCGGACGCGGTTAATGGAGACGATCCAGGAGATTTCCACGGCCCAGGCCCAGGAACATAGCGCCCTCCAGGGCATCGAGGAAAACAAAATAAAATCCCAACAGTCGGAAAAAGATTTGGCGGCCCTCGAGCGGCATCGGGACGATTCTCAGGCGCGGCTGGAGAAGGCGCAAAAGGAATTGACGAGCGGGGAGGCCCGGATTGACAGCCTGCGCGAAAAAATTACCGGCAGTGAGGCAGCGGTGGAGAAACATCGCGACGAGCGCGACCAGAGGCGAGAGAGGCTTTCGGAAGCCCGGCTGGAAGTGGCCGAACTGCGCCAGCGGCTGGCTTTGACCGAGCGCGGGTTGGACCAAATCGATACCCAATCGACGGAGTTGTCGGAATTGCACCTGAGCCGGGAGCAGGAGATTGACACCCTTCGCGAGCAGATCGAGGCATTGGAAAAAACCGCCCAGGATGAGAAAAACAAGGTTTTGGAAATTGAAAAGACTCTCGGCTCGGCCAAGGAGACATTGGAAAAAAATCGCCTCCGGTTTTTCGCGGCGGAAAACGAAATCAAAGCCGAGGAGGAGGCGCTCGGTCTGCAACGGGAAGAACACCGGGGAGTCGAGACCGTTCTCAACCGGCACGAGGTTCGACTGGCCCGTGAAAATTCCCAAATTTCTTTTCTCCTGGATGAAATCCATCGCGAATACCAAGTCGAACTTCCCTCGGTTGACTGGAAAAACGAACTTTGGCAGGCCGGTGAGTTGTCCCGGCAGCGTGTCAAACTGGATCTCGATGACGCTGATGCCCTTGAAAAAGCGGAGGAACAGGAACCCGGTGAGCCGACCGAAGAAGATTTGCAGGCGCTCGATGAAACCGATTGGGAGGCTGTGGGTGAAGAGATCGAGAACTTGCGCGGGCGGCTCGCTTCGATGGGGCCAGTTAACCTCATTGCGATCGAAGAATACAAGGAATTGAAGGAGCGTCACGAATTTTTGAAAGAGCAGAGCGATGACCTTTGGAAATCCAAGGATCAACTACTCGAGGCGATCGATAATATCAATAAAACCTCGCAAAGTTTGTTCGAGGAAACCTTTGCCCAGGTGCGGAAAAATTTCGCCTACACCTTCGAGTCACTTTTCGGGGGAGGGCAGGCCGATCTTCAGTTGATCGACAAAGAGGATGTGCTGGAATCGGGCATCGACATCATCGCGCGCCCTCCCGGAACCCGGCTGAAAACCCTCGCCCTTCTCAGCGGAGGCCAGAAAACAATGACCGCCGTGGCGCTGCTGTTCGCCATTTACATGGTAAAACCCAGCCCCTTTTGCATGTTGGACGAACTCGATGCCCCCCTCGACGATGCCAACATCGGCCGCTTCGTCGCCATGCTGCAAAACTTCACCCAATACTCGCAGTTCATTATCATAACGCATAACAAACGCACCATAGCCTCCGCCGACAGCATTTACGGAGTAACGATGCAAGAAAAAGGCGTTTCCAAGCTCGTCTCGATGCGTTTTAACAAAGACACCGGAGCAACCGAAGAAGTCGCCTGATAGAATTTGAAAAATTATGAATGCGGAAGAAATTATTAGTGAGTTAAATTTGCAGCCGCTGCCGGTTGAGGGTGGTTTTTATCAGATTACTTTTCGGGCCGATGAGGTGGTACCGGCTAGTGGTTTGCCCGAGCGTTACAAAAGTGATCGTGGTTTGTGCGGGGCCATTTATTTTCTGGAAACCGCTGAACAATTTTCGGCCATGCATATGCTGCCGACGGATGAATTGTATTATCACCATCTCGGCGATCCCGTGGAGATGCTTGTGCTCGCCCCCGATGGCAGTGGCGAAATAAAGATCATGGGCCTCGATCTCGACGCCGGCCAGAGACCGCATATTCTTGCGCCGCGCAACCACTGGCACGGTTCCCGCCCCCTGCCCGGCGGGAGTCATGGATTTTCCCTGATGAGCACCTCTATGGCGCCCGCATTCGGAGAAGAGGACTCCGTTTTTGCGGAACGGGAGGAGCTGGTTAATCAATACCCGAAGTTTCAAAAAATGATCGAGGCTCTCACCCGGTTGGAACCGCATAATGTCTGAAAACCATGTCATTTCAACTTTTTAGACACCCTCTAAGACTAATCATAAATAAAAATCCTTGGGCGCTGTTCAGGCTGATTCTAATTCTGTCGTTTGTTTTCACTGTTTCGACACAATTGAATGTGGCGGCAAAAAGTGCGAATGCCGTCGAACCGGCATCTCAACCGATTGAGGGCGAATTAGGGCAATTCGCTCCCGCAGATGCCTTTGTTGACGACTCTCCTTATGCCTATTATGGCAGTGAAAATGAGTGGAGTCGCCGTATGTTTCGCAAAGAGGCGGCCGACTTTCGTTATTGCCGCAGAGGGCAGCGACAACTTCTCGCTATTTTGGATGGGAATCCACAGTTGGCCAAGGATTACTGTTTGAGTCGGCTTGAAGCGGATGACAATGATCCGGAAGCGTTATTTATGCTCACGGTTGCGCAATGCCGGTTGAATGATTTAGAGGCCGCCTTCATTTCAATGAATAAGGCTTTGGAGGCGGGTCTGCCGTTTGGCCGATTTCTCGCCGGTCCAAGAGAATTGCTGCTGCCATTGACGGAAACGGACGGTTTTCGAAAATTAGCCGAAGAGTATTCCATACAACTGCTGCATGGACCTATGGTCGGAGACGTTACCGAACGCAGCGCGAAATTCTGGGTTCGCACCGTGGAGGCGTCGCCCATCCAGGTAGTCGTTAGTGAATTCGATAACTTTGCCGATGCCCAAAAATCGGAGATCACATCGACTGATCCGGAGAGAGATTTTACGGCCGTTGTGGAGATATCGAATCTTCGCCCGGATACTCGATATTACTACGAAGTTTTAATCGACGGACGTTCCATTTTGGGTTCGGACGCGGCGAGTTTTCGCACATTTCCTTCAAACGGTGTGCGGGGCCGGTTTCAGTTAGGTTTTGGCGGTTGCGCGGCATACACACCCATACATGAGCGAGTGTGGGATACTATTGCCTCGCAAAAAGTAACGGCATTTCTTTTGCTTGGAGATAATGTTTACATCGATTTGCCCGAAAAACCGGGAGCTTTTCATAATTATACCTATTACCGTCGGCAATCTCGACCGGAATTCCGGCGTCTTGTCCAATCAACCCCCATCTACACCATTTGGGACGATCACGACAGCGCTACCGATGACGTTTGGTTGGGGCCCTACTTGGATCGCCCGGCTTGGAAAATTCCTCAATGGGAGCTATTTCGGAATAATTGGAATAATCCATCCCAAGGAAGCACGGAAGAACCCGGTGGCTGGTTCCGTATTTCCATTGGCGATGTCGATATTTTCATGCTGGATGGTCGCTATTTTCGCACCAATCCCTTCGGGAAAAACCCGACAATGCTGGGACCGGTACAAAAAGCGTGGCTTTTCGATGAGCTTATGAAATCGCGGGCAACCTTCAAGGTTATCGCCTCGCCGGTGGCGTGGTCTTTTCAGTCCAAAGTCGATAGTAAGGATACCTGGAATGGGTTTCATGGAGAACGGGCCGAGATATTTTCTTATTTGTCAGACCATCGCATCAATGGGGTTGTTTTACTCTCCTCGGACCGCCATCGGACGGAAGCATGGAGAATAGACCGGGACGATGGATATGCGCTCTATGAATTCGCAAGCGGCAGGCTTACGAATATCCACACACACGACAGCGTTCCCGGATCGTTATTCAGCTACAATGAGAAATGTTCCTTCGGCCTACTCACCTTCGATACCGCACAAAAAGATCCGGAATTAAACTACGAGATTATCAACATCGATAACGAAATCACCCATTCCTTGAAAGTAAAGCTAAGCCAGTTGCAGCAGGATTAATTTCAATATAGCGTGTCGTTCATTTTTCCTGCGTGCTTCCTGTTTTGAACTTTAAATCCGTGGGAATTGGAAACAATTAATTAACTGAGTAACGGTTTTTCGATTTCCTTCTATTTTTAATAAGTTTTCGCTTTCTGCTTCTTTAATGGTGCTTTCGTGAGTGAATAGGGCGGTCAAGGTTTCTTTGCTTCCTGAGATGACTGTGGTGGGATTTTCGACTGTTCCGAGATTTACGGTTAGCGCCCCATTTTTGATAATCATGTGGGAAGTGAGGTCGCCACTTTTGAAGAGAAAGGTGGCGTCGAGGCCCTTGGATAATTCTGGTCGAAAGAATGCCTTGATGGCCACGAAATCCCATTCCGGGCGGGAGAGGTCATCGGGATTTTTTACCCCCAGAAATTGAAATCCCCAGCGGACGAGTTCGTTGACAATGGGTTCGAGATCGCGACCGAGGCTGGTCAGTTGGTATCCCGTGGTTTTGGAATTTTTTGCCAATTTTATTTTTTCAATGAGCTTTTTATGCTCCATTTCTTTCAGCCGGTCGGCCAGGAGATTAGTTCCGATGCCCTCGAGGTTTTTGAGCAGGTCGCGGTAGCGCCGGGGACCGATGAGGAGTTCGCGGACCAGGAGCAGAGTCC
The DNA here is from genome assembly GCA_021772515.1 of Opitutales bacterium. GTDB lineage: Bacteria > Verrucomicrobiota > Verrucomicrobiia > Opitutales > UBA2987 > JAJFLU01. Next base: position 47,229 of record JAJFLU010000048.1, on the reverse strand, counting down.
AGCGCTCGCCCACGATATCCAAAGCGCGTGCGAGCGAACAATGCTGTTTGTAACTGCGGTGGCTCATTGTTGGAAATATATCTGCTGGAGTGTTCTAAAAAGGCGTATTTTGAGGTGTTTTTACAAAAAGACTATATTATTTTAAAGTTTTTATTTGCTATATGATATTAAAGTGTTTTTATGGGTAACCATGAATACTGAAAATTGTGAAAGAAAAGATATTTGCCTTAAAAAAGTGTTGCGGGCGAACGCGGTATTTTCCGGTTTGAGCGGACTCCTGATGACCTTCGGGGCGACGCCTTTGGCCGAAGTGATGGGCTTGACGAGAACCAAAGACCTGACCGCAATCGGCATAAGCCTGCTTGTGTTTGCGGTTTTTCTCGTGCTGCTCGCATCGAGGGATCGAGTAAATCGTGTATTGGCCTGGTTGGTGGCGGCGGGTGATATCAATTGGGTGGTGATGAGCTTCCTGGGCCTGATTCGCAGCCCGGATGCCTTGACCGCTATCGGCCGCTATCTTGTTATAGGCGCAGCGTTGGTCGTCGCAGCTTTTGCCGCTGGGCAACTGTACTATCTGATCAAGCCACTGCTCCGCAAAAACGAGGAGTCAATTGCCGTAATGGAGTAGAATAAGGGTAGGTAGGGCGGTATTTGCCCTCTTCAGCCGTAGCGGGAATAGGTGTCGAGCATGACATAGGTGCCGAGGGCGATCATGACGACTCCGGAAATTCTCAATGCCATCATCCGGGAGGACTTCATTTTTCTGCCGATAGAGAGCATGGGCGTTGGCGCCATCATTACGAGGATGCATTTAACAAGCATCAACCATCCAAATACGGTGACGATAACCGGTGGGCTCATTTCCCAGATATTGTGCCCATTGACAATGACCAAACCGAAAACCAGCCAGAAAGGCGTGTGCATTATGACGGTATGCTCGGATTCCAGCAATTCCTCCGTGTAGCGCGCCCAGAGTTTTGCGTGAATGAGTTCGGATAAACCGATGATGAACATCAGATGGGATACTACGATTGCGATGGTTCCTTCTACTTCCATGATTATTCCTCCAAGATTAAGTTTATCAAATTATTGGCGTGAATGCGTGTGGTGTCAAATAATCTAACGGAGGATTTCTCCGGTGGGGTGAGCAAGGCTAATTCGGTGCAGGCGAGCAAAATGGCCTCTGCGCCGCATTTTTGGAGATTTTGGATAATACCCTGAACCGCCTTTTTCGATTTGTTTTCGATTTGGCCCTTGCAGAGTTCCTCGTAGATAATGCGGTTGACGGTTTCCCTCTCACCATCGGGCGGCACGAGCGCTTGTAACCCGTGTTTTTGAGACAAACGGCCCTTGTAAAAGTCCTCCTCCATCGTGAACCGAGTGCCGAGCAAGCCGATGGTTTGCAGACCCGCATCCTTGAGAACCCCCGCCGAAGCGTCAGCGATGTGAATGAAGGGAATTTTTGCGGAAGCGGCCACTTCGTCGGCCATCTTGTGCATGGTGTTGGTGCAGATTGCGAAAAAATCCGCCCCAGCGCCTTCGAGACGTCGTGCGCTATCGCATAAAATATGGGTGGCCTCCGCCCAGCGGCTCTCTTTTTGCAAAACTTCGATTGGGGCGAAGTCCAGGCTGTGCATCAAAATCTGTGCCGAATGCAGACCCCCGGCGCGCTTTTGCACGCCTTTGTTGATAAGGTCGTAATAAACGGCGGTGGACTCCCAGCTCATCCCGCCGATCAACCCCACTGTTTTCATCTTTCAATAGTTGCTGATCGACCCGCCATCACCATCGACTACATGAAAAACCTGCGATTGACATACCAACCGGCAACCACTCCGCCAATGCTGAAAACCGAGCTCAAAATCAGGGCAGTGGTAAAACCCTCCAGCTTCATCCCAAGCCACCATCCGAGGTAACTCCCAGCAGTCAATCCAACAAATATGCAAAGTTTATTCATAATAAATTTTCAGAAATAATAACGACAACAACAACAGAGAAACCAAACGGATACCAACCAACAAAACAAAAATCCAAGTAATTCTCAATCAAGAAATTAAACAAATACACGAGGTGTTTACTTTCCCTTCCATAGAAAGAGTAACAAGTTAAATGAGTTAGACACCCTCTAGGGGAAAGATCTTGTGCCAGTGAGTTTTAAGCAGTCATTCCTTTTGGCATGATATGGCCATTCTAAATACAAATTTGCGACATTGGCTACCAATTAGTTCTTCCGGTGACGAAGTGGCGGGTATCAGCGACGGCGTCCTGATTTCAATTCTTTACCAAAATAGCCTGCGTGTACCCCGTCCTGGGCATCAATTTCCTGCCAATTTTGTTGATAATCTCTAAAACACTACGTACTTCTACTTAGTTTTGATTTATATTGTTGATCCATTGGCTGACTTTGCATACTTGGATGAATGCTTCACCGGCATGTTTATTGTATGGTTGCTTTTGGTAGCCTTTTTCTCTATCTTTGCTCATTGGCAAGGCTTGATGCCAACTATGGGGATCCGGTATCTGTAAATTCTGTTCGGTTTTCCAGGGAAAAGATCACCGAAGGGAGAAATTACTGGCTGGAGATCGAGGTCGAGATCATGGGCGGCTCCAATTCGTCACCGGATGCCTTGAATGAGCGGTATGTTGACGATATTCTCGTTACGCTTGGACTTGGTTATTCGCTGGAATCGGGCGAAAGCAAGCGCTTCCGGTTTTTCAACGCCCAAGCCAGGATTCCCACGCTGGAGGAGAACGTTCGGCGGAGTATTTTCTTTTATCTCCCGCCGGAGGTGGTCGAGCGCGATAATTTGAGAGCCGAACCGTTCGCATATCTGGTCGAGCTATCGGTGAAGGGGCAAGCTTTGCCAACACGGCGCGAAAATGTTTCGACCAACCTAAAAAACGCCAGCCTTGTGGACAGTTTCAGGGAGCGTCTGGCATCGTTGGCGGTTGAAAACGAGGGCGTCCTCCTCCCGATTTACCACACACCTTTTCAGCAAATCAGCCGCAAAATGCAGGTTTCCCCTGCCTATGTCCGAAAACCGGACGAATAGAAGACACCACCCTTTTCCAAATCAGTGAAACGACAACGCACAACTCTTGTTGTCAGCTTTGGTTCAAGCCATTTCACGGCGGCCAGGTTTTCCGCTAGTTCTAAAAATGAACTGGTTCTGGAGGAATACGTTTCCCGCGACCTGAACTATGATTACACCCAACAAAGGGATTGGCTGCCAGCAATTGAAAGTGCGGCCAGGGAAGTGCTGTCGTCGAAAAGCCTGCAAGGTGAGGCTCACATTATAGCGCCGGGGTATTCGCTGCTGGTGAAGAAAATAAAGGTTCCCATCGTCGAAAAATCCCGACAGGCAGCGGCGATCACGAGTGAAGCGGAGCAGAACTTACCCTATAAATTGGAAGACCTCGTATGGGATTGGGAGATTACCGGTAGTGATGATTTCGATTTGGATGTGACCCTACTTTCGTGCAAAAAGGATTTCGCTGAAGCGCTATGCCAAAGCGCGAATCGAATGGGTTTAAAGCCGTTATCAATCCGCTCTGATTCCCTGATGGAATATCAGGCCTACCGTCAACAATTTCCAAATTCTTCCGGAAATGTATTACTTTTAAAATTGGGGGCTCGCTCTTCGTCATTTGTCTATATCAAGCCTGACGGATTTTTATTTCGAGGCATTCCTCTGGGTGGAAACTCCCTCACAATGTCTATCGCCGAAAAGCTGGGAATTTCCTTTTTCAACGCTGAAAAAGCGAAGTTAAAATGCGCTAATAGTAATCCGGAAGCTCAAACCGAGGAAACTAGTTTGAAAATTGTTCGCCACGAATCGCAGCAATTTATGAACCGTGTAAGTACGGAAATTAGTCGCTCAACCGCTAATTTTCGTAGTCAGTCTGAAGTGGTTGATCCACAAAAAATACTCCTGTCGGGTCGAGGCGCTATGCTACCTGGTTGTAGAGAACATTTGGAGGAAAATTTTTCACTACCTGTCGAGTTTTTTAACCCGTTAGAAGACACCCAACTAGGGGAAAAGGTAGATGCTGAGAATGTGAATCAAGATCGATTACGGATTGCTGATATGATCGGACAGGCCAGCGTTACTCTTTCGATATCAGCCCCTGCTACCGATCTCAATTTGCTTCCTCCAAATATTTTAAAGCAGCGCGCTCTTGAGCGTCGAAGTCCCTATCTAGTCGCTGCCGCCTGCCTGCTGATAGTGGCTTTATTCCTCCCGCTGGAGCGCTTTCAGGAGGCCTCAAACACCTATCAGGCGCAGATCGAGGCTCTCAACCGCGAGTGGGCTCCGATGAATTCCAACCATCTAAATATATCCGAAACGATTGGCCAGATAGAGAAGCTTCGTAGTAAAATCTATGAGCGCGAATCGTTGCTGCGTTCCAGGGGAGCTTGGGTTGCCTTTTTATCAGATATTCAAGGGCGTTTGGTCGAGGTGGAAGATGTTTGGCTAGATGAGTTGAAAATTCTCAAAAATGAAAATACGGAATCGGAAAATGAAATTCGATTTCGCCTTACCGGTCGGATGCTCGACCGCGAAAACCCTCTTGCCAGAGTTAGTACTAACGTTCAGCAGCGCGTGAATCAGTTATTGGGAGCTTTTTCTGAGTCCAAATTCGTCAACAGAGTCGAGCAAAGAACATTCGATGCCAGCGGCCAAGGACTTCTAAAATTCGAATTTACAGTAGTAATTAATCCGGGAACTCTACTTTAAGACCATGGATAATTTTAAATACAGGTTAGTATTATTGCTACTATTGGTGGTATTTCCCGTGGCTATATTTTCTGAAATCGTATTATCTATTTCTGCTGCAAAAAAAATGGCCTTGGCAAAGATTCAATACGAGTCGAAGGCAGTGGCGGTTGACCTGCTAAGGGAGGTTGAGCCATACCCCGACACCCGAAATCTGGCCGCCATCAAGAAACACCGAGAGCTCCTCACTAACCTACTCGAATCTCTCAATAGAAAATTAACCAAGGGCGCTATTTCATCGGTGGAACTTCAAGATCGTTATGCTGAAACACAGGATCTGTATTTTGATCTGTTTAAATTCGTGGAAAACTACCGTAAACGGGCGAGTGAGGCGGGAATTAACCTTAGTGATAATGAAAATTTTACATTTGGTTCTCTTCTTACCAACAAGAGCGAAATTCAGATAGAATCAGCGGGCGAGCTTTACGGGCAGCAATTGGTTTTGGGAAAACTTCTCGATATCTTGTTCGACGCAAAACCCGATAGATTAGTTTCCGTGCAGAGAGAATCGATATCTATGGCCGGTAAAAATATTGTAACACGCAACATTAGCTTAAAAAATGAGGAGTATTTTAGCCAAAGCCATTCTATCGCGTCTAATGTAGAGGAAGTGGCGGTCTCTTTTGGGGTTTGTATAGCCTTTACTGGCCGCACCGAAAATTTGCGCAAATTTTTGGCGGGACTTTACGCATTGGAAATGCCGATCCGCGTGCAGAGTGTAGAAGTTATTCCCTCAAGTGACGGGTTTAACGAGGGAAACTCTTCAATAGACTATTCGGGCGACTCAAATGCCTACGGAATTTTCGAGAATAATAATTCTAGTGGAAAATCAAGCATAGCAGTTCCTATTGTCGAAGAAAATTCCTCTGTGTTTACAGTAGTATTGGAATACTTTGAACTGGAAACCAACGCGCGAGAAGAGGGAAATAATCCCGGCGGTAAAACCGTGGGCAATTTTAGATAGCAAAATGAATTTTCGATACGAAATAATTCTGTTTTATGTGTGTCTGATAATTCTAGGCATAAGCGCTACTTGGTATTACTTTAATCCTAGTAGTGCTGAAACTGAATTGGTGTTTAATGCATCGTCAAATTCAATTTCCAGCCCGTATCAGATAAATGAAACCGCATCTTCTTCGAGATTACCGCCTATGTGGAATGAGCCTGCGCGACAATCCTGGGATGATGAGGCCATTTTCGAAATATTCTCTCCTCCAAAGATATACTATAATACCATCGAGAATACTTTTGTGCTCGAGCCACCCATAAAACCAATTGAGCACGGGGACGGATTTGGAATCGAGTTGGTGGGATTTGCACGTTTCCCTTACCGGCTGCAATACAAGGGCTTTGCCGGTGTAAAGGGAGAATATCACATTCTGCTTGGTAACGAGAAGTCCGGCGAGGATTTGCGGGTAAAAGTGGGAGATATTTTAAGTAATGAGGGCGTCACAATACTCACATTCGATGTGGATCGAAGGATATCGAGTGATTCCAATAATGCACCGTTACTACGCGAATCGATTGAACTTCAAATTCTAGATACTCGCCTCGGGGAGAGGATCACTCTTGGGCCTGAAATTCGCTACAGTTCCCAAGTCGGCGCCATTTTACGCACCACGGGTGCAAATCCACAGGCGATCACATTGGAACCGCAGCAGAATTTCTTAACCGGTGAGGATATTTACACGCTCCATACTGTAGATATTGATGAAAAAAGCGTCGTAATAAAAAAAGACTCAATTGAATCTGAAATATCAGAGTGGAGGACGCTATATTTAATAGATAACGATCGCTATCCCGATTCTGCTGCGGCCATTTCTGCTGGTGTTTCGACGACTAAATCCTTTGTTCAAAAAGACTTTTCGACTTCCCCCTAACTAAACCACAGCTATTACAATCCTCATGCCTATTCGCAACAACACCTTTACATATCCAACTTATTTCTCCCTTAAAATCTTTGCCGCTATCCAGCTATCGATAGTTGCAACTCTTACCCTTTGTGGAGCGGATATATCACCTCGCTCCTCTGACGATTCCAATCTTACGCAGAGTGAGATAAACACTGTTGATACCCTTGTGCTGGAGGAATCAGATCGGCATTACCGGGCAAACTTATTGGCTGAAAAGGCATTGGATAGGGCTTCGGCATCGGTTAAAAATGGGGACTATGAAAATGCTCTCATAGTCATAGATCGATCACTTGCGGTGACTCCTTACGCTAACGTTACAAAAAGCAATGTCGACGGATTGCGAGTCTTGCGGGGAGAGACAGTTAGCAAAATGGCATCGCAGACTGCCGATCATTATTCTGAGAATTCTGTAGTTGATGAAAATTTGTTACTGCAAGATGGTGGAGACCGTAAGCAAACTAAAAATCAATTGCTATCGGAGGTTGATCGTGGTTGGCAGCGTCCCCAGATTTTTGATCGCGAATCCGAGCCTGACGCCGCGGTGGCTTCCGATGGGTTGCGAGAAAAATTGCGGCAAATATCACTCCCACTGGTCAATTTCAATGGGGTGTCACTGAACCGTGTAATCGATACACTCTCTGCTCTCTCGGTGGAGTTTGACCCTGGCGGAGTAGGCGTCAATATAGTGTTAATCGCCCCGTCGGGTAGCGACCCCGAGGTGAGGATAGCGTTGCGCGGGCTGCCATTAAATCGCATACTTGATTTTATTGTGGAGTCGGTTGGATTCGAGTACGATGTGCAAAACGATGCCGTCGTGGTGCGGCCCGGTTCCGGTAACGGAAATCGGTTGGAAACGGATTTCTTTCCGCTTTCGAGGTCCACGATGATTCGTTTGACGGGATTTGGGATGGCCGAGAAAAACCTCGATTCTTCGGTTAGCGATCCCTTTGCCCCTGCTGCTCCAGCGGTTTCTGATCCCACTTTGCCAACGGCTGAAGAAGAGGCGCTGAAAAGTTTTTTGCAGCGGGCGGGGGTACCCTTCGATCAGGTTCCTAACGCCGACCTCGCAATCGCCGATGGCCAGTTAATCGTTACCAATACCCCGAGAAATATTGAAAAAGTCGAAAACTTGCTGCGGCGTTACAACGAAATCAAACAGGTCGAAATCGAATCAAAATTTCTGGAGGTGCAGCAGAGTGATCTTGATGAAATGGGTGTCAACTGGTTGATAACCGGCAAGAACGATACCTTCACCACATCGGGGCGATCGCTCCAGGATGCCTTTTCCATTAACCCCGACTCAAACCGCATTAACATTAGCAGGGGAACCACCTTTCAGCCGACCACTGATTCCACCTCGCGGCAGGTTCTCAACCCCGTTACGGGTGTTGTGGAAACCCTCACCGATGCCATCACATCGACCCGCGCGGTGGAGGGGACGGACCTTTCCGTGCCCTTTGATCCGCCGCGAATTCCCGGCGCTATAGATCTTGCTTCCGATGCCGGAAATCTGGCCGTTATTTCCGGTGGTATCGGTCAGTATCAGATAGAGGCCGTTATTCGTGCCCTCTCGCGGAAGGAGGGCAGCGATCTTTTAAGCGCCCCCAAAGTGACTGTCCTTTCTGGGAAAACGGCCGAAATCGTGGTCGCTCAGGAATTTCGTTACCCCGAAAATTATGGAGATATCGAGGCCAATGTATCCTCCGATTCGCTCTCGTTGACCTCGGGGGGAGGCTCCGGATCAGTTGCCATTACGGCGGGCACCCCGAGGGATTTCGCCGTGCGCAATATCGGTGTGGAAATGGAAGTAACGCCCTCGGTTGAGGATGACAATAGTATCAGTCTATTACTGGAACCCAAGGTCACGGAATTTGAAGGATTCGTCGAATACGGAGGCCCCAGTGTGGCCATTGCGGGGTCCACAACTGTCACGGTGCCCTCCGGATTTTTTCAACCCATTTTCTCGGTCCGCAGAATACGCACAGAAGTTACCATTTGGGATGGCGCCACCGTGGTCATGGGCGGATTGACCCGCGAGCAAGTGCGAACGGTTAACGACAAAGTGCCTATTCTCGGAGATATTCCGCTCCTGGGACGGCTCTTCAGATCGAAGGGCGAATCCAGCCAAAAACGAAATCTGCTCATCTTCGTGACCGCCAACCTCATCAGCCCCGGAGGCTCCCCCGCCCAGCAAAAGGTGCAAAATATCGAACCCGGCTCCCTCTACCAAAACCCCGCCCTAATAACACCCGAAGGAGCCATCAAACGAGGAAAATAAGTAAGATCGGCCGGCCTCAAGGATCACCAACAAATTGCATATTTTTTTCTTTGGTGTGACCTCTTGGGTTGATGGGTCAAGTTGGGTAAATACTACCTGCAACCCTTTTTTAAGAACTTCAACCATTTCCACCCCTTTTTTTCCACTTCCTTGCATTTAAACAATCCTTCCTCGAAGTAAAAATGAGTTATCCTTTTAATATGTAAAGGTTTCCCATATTCGATGTCCCTAAGGTCTCCACTAAACCAAGAGCAAAACACACCATTCTCGCTCTCTAGGGGTATAACCTTAACGAGAAACTCTTCATTATCCTGCCAATCTATCGACAAGCTTGTTAGATAGAGCCTTCCACTTCTTACCTCAATATCCGCGTTAATCCCATCCCAATTATCGGACCTCACCATCACGAATTTCCGTTGAGCTCTTGTTTCAGTAATCAATTCAGTGAGTTCTGGAGACAGATCAAACCCATAAACCGAAAAAATCTGATCTCCGATTGATGAATTGTCCCCGGTCTGAATCGTTGCCACTGCCAAGTTGAGTGGAGCGAATAGAGCGGTGATGAGAATGATTAGGTTGGCTTTCATTATGCCATTTGGGGGCTACTCTATACAGCGTTTCGGTGGCTCGGCGCGAGATAAAAAGATATAGCTCCGGTGGGGGTGAGACATTCTTGCGCTGATTCCATTACTGGAAAAAGGAGGGTTGATTCCGGGCGCGCGATCGGCAAGGCTGTCTTGATGGCTAAATGGCTGCTACTTGATGGATTGAATCTCGCCTTTCGCGCTTTTTATGGGATGCCCGAGCTTACCCGTTCGGATGGTTTTCCCACCAACGCGATTCATGGCTGGGTGAGAACTCTTTGGTACATCGAGGACGATAACCGGCCCGAGCGCATGGTGATTTTTTACGACCTTGGTGAGGATGAACAGCGCAAGGAGCTGCTGCCCGATTACAAGGCCCAACGGACGGATACGCCGCCGGATTTGGTTAAACAACTGCCCTTCCTGAAAGATTTTGGCGAGGCGATGGGCTTTGGGCGGATCGAAAAAGCCGGTGTCGAGGCCGATGACCTCATTGGTGCCGCCGCCCGAAGTCTTTCCACCGCCGGAGATGAGGTCGTCATCGTGAGCGCGGACAAGGATCTGGCGCAGTGTATCGGGCCGGGAGTCACCCAATTGCTACCCCCGCCGACGGCCAACCCCCGCCTCGGCTGGCGCAAGCTCGATGCGGAGGGTGTCCGAAAAAAATTTGGGGTAAAACCGGCGCAAATTGCGGACTACCTGGCGCTAGTGGGCGATTCTGCGGATAATATCGCGGGTCTGCGGGGCGTTGGCCCAAAAACGGCCTCAAAATGGCTCGGCGCCTATGGCTCTCTCGACGGGGTCATCGCAAATTGCGGGATGTTGAACCCTAAACGTTTCCAAAATCTCGTTCATCAAAATGTGGAAAATCTCCGAAAAAACCTCATAATGACGACCTTGAGGCTGGACGAGGATTTCGGCGACCTCGATCACGAACCGGCCAATCCCGCCCGAGTGATCGCCCTGCTGGAGGAAATGGAAATGAAGCGATCCGCCCTCGATGCCCACCACCGTTACGGCGTGGAAATCTGAAATCTACCCGTCAATCGGTTTCGTGGTCTTCGGTATCGTCCTCTGAATCGTAGATATATCCGACACCGTGGATGGTCCGAAAGGCTTCCATGCTGCAATCGTGGGAGTTAAAATTATCGCGGATTTTAACGATATACTGGTCGAGTGATCGGCTACGCACATCCGCATGGATACCCCAAACGGCGTGAATAAGGCTCCGGCGGGTCAGAACGGTGCCCTTGTTGGTGACCAGATAAGTGAGGATACCAAGCTCCTTGCGGCCTATTTTTTCGATTTTGCCATCGGGAAATTCCATTTCCAGCCGGGTGGGACGGACGGCCACGCCGCAAAAATCGAAGGAATCCTGGGTCAAGCTGGCGTTTTTGGTGATATTGGTATCGCCGGAGGTTTCGGCCCGCCGCAGAACCGCGTGGATACGGGCGATAAGCTCGGGAAAACTGAATGGTTTGGTGATATAGTCGTCACCCCCCATTTCCAGCCCTTTGACCTTGTGCAACTCCGAGTTGCTGGCCGTCAGGAAGACCACGGGCACCTCGATATTCTGCTTTTTCAAGTCCTCCATCAGGGCGAACCCCGTGGAATCGGGCAGATTCACATCGAGAAGCATGAGGTTGGCGAAGTTGTTTTTCAGAAACCTCGCGACATTGGAAGCGCGGTGGTAAACTTGGGTCATCATGCCCGACATCTCGAGTTGCTCGGCGATCAGGTGGGCGAGATCGACCTCGTCTTCCACTATGAGTATCAATGGTTTGGGTTTGGCAGCCATTATTCTTTCCGGTTCAAGTTGTATCTGTTCCCCCCCTTGGGAAATTCGACAAACGGTTTTTATTTCAAAAAAAGGTAGTTACAGCGCAATTACTGTTGGTCCATAAATGTAACGTCGGATTATTTTTTTACAACTTTTTTATTATTTTTTTACAATTCAAAAAAATATTATGCTTGTCGACCTTGGTGGATAACTCTCTTTTGAAAATACCCCATGACTGAAAACAAACCATTATTGATGCTCGGATTGCCCAAAGGCAGTCTTGAAAAGAGCACTATCGAGCTTTTTTCCAAAGCCGGTTGGCAGATTGTCAAAAGCTCCCGCTCCTACCGACCCGTATTCGATGACCCCGAATTGGATGGCCGTTTTGTCCGCGCGCAGGAGATGAGCCGCTATGTCGAGCTCGGGTTTTTCGATTGCGGGCTGACCGGGCATGATTGGGTCCTCGAAAACGACTCCGATGTGGTCGCTGTCAGCGATTTGATCTACAGCCGCGCTTCAGCCGCGCCCTCCCGCTGGGTCATCGCCGTCCCGGAATCCTCCGACATACGGTCAAAAGAAGATTTGCAGGGCCACCGCATCGCCACGGAGGTTGTCAATATCACCCGCCGCTACCTGGAGCAGCACGGGATCGAGGCCGAGGTCGAATTTTCCTGGGGCGCGACGGAAGTCAAAGTGCCCGAATTGGTCGATGCCATCGTCGAGTTGACGGAGACCGGCAGTTCTCTCAGGGCCAATAAACTCCGCATCGTCGATACGGTTTTGCAGACCAATACCCAATTGATTGCCAACAAAACAAGCTGGGCCAATCCCGAAAAGCGCAAAAAGATCGAAAACATCGCAATGCTCCTCGGGGCAGCCCTGGCGGCGGGAGGCAAGGTCGGCCTCAAGCTAAATTGCCCCAAAACCCGCCTCGATGCCCTTTTGGCCGATCTCCCCGCCCTGCGCCGACCCACCGTCAGCCAACTGGCGGAAGAAGATTGGGTGGCCCTCGAAACCATCATGGACGAAAAAATAGTCCGAGAAATCATCCCCGTCCTGAGAGCCCACGGAGCGGAAGGAATCATCGAATACCCGCTGAACAAAGTGCTCCTCTAGGGCAATGGCCCCCGGCCCCGCTGCTTTTAAACTTCCAGCGCTTTTTCGGCGACGGGCATGGCGAGCCCTTTTGTGAGGAAATCGAGGACGTCGTTGGCGGTGTATTTTGTTCCGTAGATTTTTGCAATTTCGATAACGGTGGTGAAATCTTCTCCCGATGTTACGACCGGTATTTCGGTGATGTTCGAACGGGTTTGGGCCATGCCGATGGTGGCGAGCAAGCCATTGCAGAGGCATCCTCTTCCGACGGTATTTTCCTCGGTGCCACCTTTTTTGACGTAATTTTTGATGGGTTCGCTGGGGCAGCGGTATCCCATTTTGGAATCGCTATCGGGTTTGAAATAGGCCTGCCGGAGGTAGCCGAGATCGCAGATTCGTTTACGTTTCACCGCGCTTGCGGGTTCTGAAATGGTATTTTCGAGCTGGACGACTTTGAAGGGGTAACCGGTGGGCGATATCCGAAAATCGGTCTTGATATCAATTTTCCCGTCGAGCGTTTGCTGGAGGACCTTCTGTTTAATATCCGACAGGATGCCGGATTCCCGGCTGTAGGCGAAGACCGTCCCGACCTGGACTCCGGTTGCGCCGAGTTCAAAAGCCTCCTGCAATCTCTCGGGTGAGGCATATCCGCCGGCCAGCCAGAAGGGTCTCCCGAGATCTTTTATGCGCTCGAGATTCGGCATATCCTTGGGACCAAAACTGGGCGGCAAATCCTCGCCGGTAGTCGACCTGACCCGGCGGGGCGGTGCATTATGCCCCCCGGCGTTGTGATATTCGACGACAAACCCGTCCACATATCCATTGGCTTTGCGAACCATTGTCTTGGCCACGATATCGGAGGAAATAATGGCCAGAAATCCGGGGCGTTTCAATTCCGGCAATTCACCGGTGAAGTATTCGGCGGGGTCAAAACGATGCGAAAACGCGTGATTTTCGGTATTTTCATCGACATTTATCTTGATTTCAACCGGTTCCCACCGTGCAAGCCCGTCCAAAGCCCCTGGAATTGCCAATGGTATGCCCGCCCCCATCAATACGAAATCGACCCCCGCAAGCATTGCGCCGAGCAGCGAGGGCAGGGTGGGAATCTGAATTTTTTCCAAAAAATTGATGCCTACGAGACCATCATGGTTTTCTTTTGCCAGGAACACCTCCACAAAATTTGCCACGATTAACAACTCGGCGCTGATCCGCTTCATGGGCAGCGAGGGCATGGAGATTAATTTGAAAGAGGTCTCCGGCGATTTTCCGCCCGGCACGAAATAGGTATCCAGTATATCACGGACGGTATCCTGCCAGGGAAAGTTCGCCAACGCCCGGCGGACATCTCCCCCGATATCGCCCAACTGAAGCCTCCGGGCCACCACGGTATCCAGAGCCGTCCCCGAAACCACGCCCATTTGCCCCAGTTTGGAAACCGCATTGGCGAGGGTCCAATTGGATACGCCGGCCCCCATTCCACCTTGAATTATTTCCGGTAATTTTCCAAAAGCTGTCATATTTACTTTTTATTTTGAAGATTTTTCACACATTCAAAACATAACCCCGCACCAGCCGGGTGGGGTTATTCCAGAGCGGGGGAGGGAGGGTTATTCACCCAATTTCCCGGATGGACTGGTTTTATTGCTGTAATAATGGATGGCTGCCGGTGAAGGGCAATCCAACTTTGTGGAAGACTTGTAACCCATTTTTATGAACTTTGTCCAATGTATTTGAACAAAAAATTTGTCCTTTGAGATGAGGTCGGGAACATGAAAATGAGGATCGATGCCGCGCCGCCTGTTTTCAGGTGAAAATGGTGTATTTTTGGCTTGCGCGTGGTGGTGGTACGGCTCATGTTTGTCCGCTTGCCCCCAGCCTGGGGGGTTCGTTCTTATTGGATTTTGGGCCGCCACAGGTGCTCCCTTATCCATTTTCAAACCTTCAAATATTAACCATCAACCTTGTATAACCGGGATGCGATCAGGCGCAGTGCGCCTTCCGGTATTGATAAAATAATTACCTATGAGTTCCTCTATTATGGAAGAACTGCTCGCCGAGAGTTGCTTCGACAAATTGGTCGAAGGCGCTGTCATAGCGGGCACGATCACCGAAATTCGCGATAACGAAGTCATCATCGATATTGGCGCAAAAGCCGAGGGAGCCGTAGCCGCTTCCGAATTCATCGATGTGGGAGAGCTGCAAATCGGCGGAGAAATTGAAATATTTCTTGAAAAACTGGAAGACCGGGATGGAAGCCCGATACTCTCCTATGATAAAGCCGAGCAGAAGAAAAACTGGGAGAAAATCCTCAGCAAATGCGAGGAGGGCACCATTGTCTCCGGTCGTGTTAAAGCCAAAGTCAAGGGAGGGCTCATCGTCAATATCGGTGTCGATTCCTTTCTTCCCGCCTCTCAGATCGATGTCCAGCCCCCGAAGAACCTCGACCAGTACGTGGGGCAGACTTACGATTTTAAGGTTCTCAAAATCAATCAGGACCGGCGCAACATCGTTGTTTCGCGTCGCGAGTTGATCGAAGAACAGCGCATCCTCAAGCGCCGGACATTGCTCGAGGAAGTGAAGCCCGGCGATACCCGCCGTGGCACGGTGAAAAACATTACCGACTATGGCGCATTTATCGATCTGGATGGCCTCGACGGCCTGCTACACATCACCGACATGAGCTGGGGCCGAATTTCCCACCCATCCGAAATGGTCAAAGTCGGCGAAGAAATCACCATCATGATTATCGAGGTGGACCGCGATCGCGAGCGGGTATCTCTCGGCCTCAAGCAGACCACCCCAAATCCTTGGGAAGGTATCGACAAGCGTTATCCGGTTTCTGCGCAGGTGCGCGGAAAAGTGGTCAATCTGGTTCCCTATGGCGCATTTGTGGAACTCGAGGAAGGAGTCGAAGGACTCGTTCATGTGACCGAGCTTTCCTGGACCAAGCGGGTTAATAAACCCGGCGATATGCTCAACGTGGGCGAGGAGATCGACGCCGTTGTGCTGGGAATCCAGAAAGACGATCAGAAAATTTCCCTCAGTGTCCGGCAGCTCGAGCCAAACCCCTGGGATATGGTCAAACACAACTACCCGACGGGTGCCAGAGTGCGCGGCAAGGTTCGCAATTTGACCAGCTATGGGGCCTTCGTGGAACTCGAGGCTGGAATCGATGGCATGATACACGTTTCCGACATGTCCTGGACGCGAAAAATCAATCACCCCAGCGAAGTGCTTAAAAAGGGTGATGAAGTCGATACCCTCGTCCTCGATGTGGTGCCGCAAAACCAGCGCATCTCATTGGGTATGAAACAACTCCTGGCCGACCCCTGGAGCGAGATCGATATCCATTACAAAATTGGCAATGTGGTCAACGGCAAGGTCAGCAAACTGACCAGCTATGGTGCCTTTATCGAACTTGAACATGGGATCGACGGATTGGTCCATATCAGCCAGATCAGCGAGGAACGTGTCGAAAAAATCAAGGACGCCATCGATGTCGGACAGAAAGTCACGGCGCGGGTCATCAAGATCGACCGGGATGAACGCCGGATCGGCCTCAGCATAAAGGCGGCTCACTATGATTCCGAGCAATTGGCAGTGGAAACGGCAGCCTTCGAGCAGGTGGGCCGCGATGAACTGACCAGCCTCGGCGATATCCTCGACGAAGCGACGAAATAAATAAGCAAGCAAGCAAGGAATGAACCCCCTTCAGGGGTTTTGTAAATATACGTCGCTCAAGTATCCAGTGGTTTCACATAACTTCTGGCTGGCGGCTGGGTGTATTCAATTTTCGGTTTTGGATTTGTAGAATTCCTTTAAAACCTTCATTCGCTCCTGCTGAAGTTGTTCCTCCCTTATTTCATCGGAGGTGCGCTGGCGTTCCTTTGAGGCCAGTATCTTTCGCATTTTCGACAACGCCATATTTTGAAGCTGCCGGACGCGCTCGCGGGTGATGTTGAATATATCGCCCACCTCCTCGAGGGTTTTGGGTCGATCGCCGTTCAGACCGAAGCGCAGTCGTATGATCTCGCCCTCGCGCGGAGATAATTGCTCGACCATCGCCTTGATATCGCCGATGAGCGTTTTGCTCCGCAGGTGGTCAAAGGGGTTGGGGGCATTTTCGTCGCCCACAAGCTCGCCGAACTCGGTATTATCGCCTTCCCCCACCGGGGCATCAAGCGAGGTTGGCCGCACGCTGACAGATCTCAGATGGGCGATTTTGCTGGCGGGCAAACCCATCTCGAAAGCGGTTTCATCATCGGTCGGCTCCCGCCCAAGTTCCTCGGATAACAACAACGCGATTTTCCGCATTTTGGCAATTTTATCAACAAGATGAACCGGTAATCGAATGGTCTTACTTTGGTTGGCCAAAGCCCTTTTGATGCTCTGCTTGATCCACCAAGCCGCATAGGTGCTCAATTTGCCCCCTTTCTCGGGATCAAACCTTTCCACCGCCTTTATCAGGCCGATATTGCCTTCGCTGATCAGGTCGAGTAGCGGCAGGCCGAAATTCGAATAATCATGGGCGATTTTTACGACCAGCCGCAAGTTTGCCTGGATCATTTCAATCCGTGCCTCATCGTCCCCTATTTTTATCCGGCGGGCTAGCTCGACCTCCTCGGCGGGCTTGAGCAACGATATCCGGCCAATCTCACCCAGATACAGCTTGATGGCGCTTTTTTCTGTAGAATTCAGATCGCGGACATCACGGGCATCCGCTGCCGAGAAGCCACCTTGCCGCCCGACCTTAATCTTGTCAGATTCAGGTTCTCCGCCTTTGGCTGTTTTTTTTGTCCCTCTCATAAGTAGATTTAAGTAGAGCCGAAATAAGCTTTGGCCGGGCGTATATTTTCCGCCAGTTTGACCGCCTTGAGCATACCGGTTGCCTTGTTGATGGATTCCTCGTATTCGGTTTTCGGTTGTGAGTCCGCCACCAGGCCGGCGCCGGATTGAATAAATAGCCGGTTTTTCTTAACCAAAGCCGTGCGAATGGCGATGCAGGAATCCAGGTTGCCATCGTAGCTGAAATATACCATCGCCCCGGCGTAGGGTCCTCTTTGCTCGCCTTCCAATTCCTCGATAATCTGCATCGCTCGGATTTTTGGGGCACCGCTCACCGTGCCAGCGGGGAAGGTTGCCCGCATGAGGTCGTAGGCGTTTTTATCGGCATTCATTCTGCCCTCGACCTGCGAAACGATGTGCATGACATGGCTGTAGCGCTCGATCCCCATAAACTCCGGCACCACCACGCTGCCATAGTCGCAAACGCGACCGAGGTCGTTGCGCGACAGGTCCACCAGCATGAGATGTTCGGCACATTCCTTTTCGTCCGCCAGAAGATGCCGCTCGTGGGCGAGGTCCTCCTCCACGGTTTTGCCCCGGGGGCGGGTGCCTGCGAGGGGTCGGGTCTCGGCCAACCCATCCGTCAATCGCACATGCACTTCGGGCGAAGCCCCCACGAGTGAAAAATCCTCGGTTTCGTATAGAAACATATAGGGCGAGGGGTTGACCGTTCGCAAAGCCCGGTAGAGATCGAGCGGAGGCTGATCGAATTTTCGCTCAAACCGCTGCGAGCCCACCACCTGAAATGCGTCCCCGGCCCGGATATACTCCTTTGTCCTGGTGACCATTTCCTCGAAACACTCCTGGCCCATGTTGCCTTCTGGCACTGTTATTTCCCCCGAGTCCTGCAGTGGAATCGGTGTCAACGACCGCTCCTCCTGCAAAGACTGGTAAAGCGCTTCGATTCCCTCGACGGCCTCATCGTAGGCGGCCTCACGGTCACCACCCTCGATATGGGCGTTGCGCAGAAGCCTCAATGTCTGCCGGGCGCGATCAAAAATTACGATTGTATCGGTGACCATGAAGTGCAAAACCGGCATCTTGAGCGGATCCTTTTTCGCCAATGGCACCGAGGGCTCGACTGCGTGGATATATTCATAGGCCAGATACCCGACCGCGCCTCCCATAAACCTCGGCATCCCCGGAAGGCGCACCGGGCGGTAGCGTGACATTTCCTCTTCGATAATATCGAGAGGGTCCGCCGGAGTGGGAACGACCTTGGTCTCGCCATTTCGCTCGGTAATGGTGGTTTTATCCCAAAAAACACTGAAAGTTTTTCTCGGCTGGCATCCGATGAAGGAGTAGCGGTAGAGGTTCGCCCCGCCCTCGATGGATTCCAGAATATAGGCGGGCCCGTTCCGGTTGAGCTTCGAATAAACGGAAACCGGGGTTTCAAAGTCCGCCATCAAGTCCGCATAGACCGGAACCAGATTGCCCTTGTCGGCCAGCTCCATAAACTCGCTTCTGGAAGGAAAGATATTCATCGCATCAAAGGTGGGGTTTACCAAAGCTGAAGATTTACCCCAATCAAAACAAGACAAATCCCCGTTTGAGCGGCGAGTTATCCAGATAGCGTTATTCGGAAATTATCGGAAAAACGAAATTACCAACCATTGGCAGATGATCAGAGGCGACCGTCGTGTCATTCGCCTCAAGTCCATAATAGTTGAGAAACTCGGCAGGCATGGATGGGGTTGAGAGGACGAACGCCTTCATCGCTTTAATAACGGTATCGCTGTAAACGATGTAATCCAGCCTGCCGGGTAGGTAGGGTCCTGTTTTGTCGAAATAAGTATAGAAAAGTGGTTCATGGGTGTGACGGGGGCGTAGGTCAGTGAAATTTGTGCCGTCCCAATCCGGTTTGAAAGGTGTTCCGAACGTCTCACTGTTGACAATCTCACCCGTCTTCAGGGTTCGCGGTTGTTGAGAATCGCCCACAAAATCCATGTCTCCAGTTATGAAAATCGGTGTATTTTCAGGCAATTCAATGATACCGCCCGGTTCCTTTGCCCCGCGAATAAAATCCATCATGGCATCGGCTTCAAACTGCCGACCTCTGTCGGCCCCACAACAGGGAGGATTGGCGATTAACATCAAAATTTTACCAACCGGAGCTACCGGAAATTCGAGTAAAACAGCCCCATTCGTCTGACCCTTCTCGGAACCTTCTATGACGAATGATTGCAGGATCGGATAGTGGCTCAAAAAGACTAAATCCGGTGGGAATTTTTTCGCAAACCAGGGCCGTTGTTCTTCGGGAAGAAGCTTTTGAACAATCTTGAGCGTTTCCCAGGCATCATGGTTATCCACCTCTTGAAAACCGATAACATCCGGCTTTACTGCTCGCAGAAGACGCCCGAAAGAAGGCCCACGTTTCGCGTCAAAAAGCCCATCCTCGTAAACATTCCAGGTTAGAATCCGCAAATGTTTCTCATGGTCTTTTTCAAGTGTCAGGGGGGCGAGCGACCGGGGAAGCTCCGATTCGGAAATCTCATAGGCAAGACCTCCCGGCGGTTGCGGAAACCGATAGCCTTTGTCACCGCTTTCAGCCAGGAAAAACTTGATAGATTTGCCGGGAAAATCGGTTTTTCTACGGTCGATGGAGAACTCGAAACTTGTCGCCGTGACGGTTGGTGCCGAAACCAGCCCCAATTCCCAATGGGTCGCCTCCTGCTCTTTTTTACCGATGATTCTCGCACCCTTTTTCTCGCCCAGATTCCAATAAAAGTCCGCTCCCATGCCGTTGACGGGAGTGCCGGTCTCAGGGTCGCCGTCTGTATCCAGAAAAAGAGTCAGTCGATTGCCATCCTGCAAAGCGATTTCGCGAAAGAAATCTACCCTCAAAAAGATGTAATGGGCATCATTTGCCGCGTAAACGGACTTAATGGCATAAGGATATTTCTGATTGTCCTTTGGTGCTTCCTCTGCCAGTGGGGTCGTCCCCAACCAGTCTTCCATCTCGCCATCGACCCAAATCCTGGAACCCTTTCCAAAACTAGCTGAGCTTATGCCGAGTAGAAACGAAAGTATAAACGCGTAAACAAGTATTTTTTCTTCTTTCAAATATTAACCTGTGACTGCCGCTTCAAGTATTTCAAAACGCTTTTTTTCGGAGTCGATGCGGGCGCGGCATCCGATGGGCAGGGTGAATTGCGGGGCGGTGTGTCCGAAATCCATGTCCGTAATGACCGGAAAATCGAATTTTTGGGTTCGTTCGAGATATACATCACGGAGTTGTTCTTTTTCCTTTTCCCCGTAGCCGATGGAGCGACCCACCAGCAAACCCTTGATTTGGGAGAGCACGCCCATGTTTTCGTATGCCATAAATGTTCCGTCCACAGTAGCAGGGGAGGGAACATCTTCTGCGGTCTCGATAAATAGGATGGAATCTTCCCAATCGGGCCAGTAGGGAGTGCCCCGCAGGTGTTGAAGAGAACTAAGAGTGCCTCCGATCAGTTTGCCTTCGGCCAATCCGGGCTTCAACCATGTCCATCCCGGCGAAGGATTTCGAATTCTTGGCCGGGTGAGATCCAGTTTTTCGGCCCAATCGAGAAATTCATCGGTCCACCGATCAGCCGGGTCAATTGAGCCAATTGGTTCGGATTGTGTGAGTGCCCGAAGCATGGAATCGAGCGTGTATTCGTACATCCTGGGATACTCGGCGAAATCGGTCAAAAGGGCCGGACCATTGAAGGTCACCAGGCCAGTCATTTTCCAGATGGCGACATTCAGCACGGTGATGTCCGAATAGCCCATGAAAATTTTCGGATGACTGCGGATGAGGTCAAAATCGAGCAGGGGGAGCAGATGGCTGGAGTGGTTGCCTCCAATTGCCGCCACAACTGCTTTGATATTCGGATCAAGAAACATTTCGTGAATGTCCGCAGCCCGGTTTTTAGCGGTATCCGAAATATGATCCCATTTGTGGTTGAGGGCATGTTTTCCAATTTTAACTTTGTAACCGAGTTTTTCCAATTGCCGAACGCCCAACTCGACCCTGTGGGAAAAGAGACCCGCGCCGCCCCAAGCCGGGCTGACGATTCCAACCGTGTCGCCTTTTCTCAATTTGGGCGGTTTGATGGACGATGGCATTTTCTGGGGTTCCTTTGAAATCGCCGCAGCCATCAGACTGTTTTCCGTTGAACTAAAAACCCCTGCTGCCAGGGCACCGCTTCCGGCAATGAAGGCACGTCGTTTCATTGCTCTTAATCCTTTGCGTTAAAGGCGCAAAGATGTCAAGATTACCGGCTTACAGTGAATAGCAGAAACTACCAAATCATTATTGCTCATCGGGGGGCTTCTTTTGATGCCCCGGAAAATACTGTGGCTTCGGTTCTGTTGGCGTGGAGTCAGGGCGCCGATGCCGTCGAGGTGGATGTCCAGCTTTCCAGGGACGGGCAGATCGTGGTGCTGCATGATGCCAACCTTGAGAAACTGTTTGGCCTGCGAAAAGAGGTTCGGGAATTGGACTTGTCCGAACTGCGAAAGCTGGATGCAGGGAGCCACAAGGGTGAACGCTGGGCAGGCGAACGCATCCCGATCCTCGAGGAGATTCTTGAAACTATCCCCGATGGCAAGCGTCTCTTCATCGAAATCAAAACCGGTCCGGAAATTCTGGAACCCCTTGGCAAAATTTTACAAAAATGGGAAAAGGATCCACAGCAGGTTGTCCCGATCGGTTTTGATCTGGAAACTATGCAAGCGGTCAAAAAGCGGTTTCCCAAACACCCCGTTTGTCTCGTTTCCCGCCTCCGAAAAGGTGCGTATGATTTTGCGGAGACTCGTCCCACAGCGAAAGAGTTGGTGGCAGCCATTCGAGTCGCCGGTCTCGATGGCCTCGATGTGGAGGCGTCAAAGGCGGTTGACCGGGATTTCGCCCGGACAATCAAGGCAGCGGGATTGGGCCTGATGGTCTGGACGGTCAATGATCCGGCGGAGGCCCAGCGGATGTTTGAAGCGGGTGTGGATGGGGTGACAACGGATCGACCCGGATGGTTGCGGGAGCAGATTGAGCGAGGGTAGCTAAAATATACCCCAACGGGAATAATCGGAAACATCGGGGCTCTAAACTACTGATGCCCCGGCTCTGCCTGCTGATTTTACTTTATCTTGCCCCCATTTCTTTTCTGAAAGCCGAAGGGTCGGGCAAACCTGTGCTTCATCCGATGGATCCACGGGAGTGGTTCGGCAATTACAAAATCTATACCGCAGCCAGCCAACGGACTCTCGAACAGGGTGATCCCGAAGAGCATTATCGGCTCGGAAAATGGGCGTGGGATCACGGGCTCGAAGACGAGGCTTGGGAGCAGTGGATTTTAGCGGTCAACATCGAGCCCGACCACAGCGAATCCCGTAAAGCGATGGGTTTTGTCGAATCCGATGGCCACTGGACCCGGCCCGGGGAAGTCAACCGTGAATGGGTGAAAAAGATCGATAAAGCGGGCGGAGGCTATTCATTTACCATCGCCATCGAGGATGATGCCGATACGGCGTTTTTCGATGAATTTTCGTGGCGCATCAAGCGGCTGAACTGGTTCATCTGGGATCTGACCGAAGGGCAGGTGTACCTCAAGAATATCCGCGTGGCCGACAAGACAAGCAAGGGCCGATTTGTCATAGAAAAAGGCAAATTGCATTTGACACTTCTCGATGGTGGCGGGGCGATTTGCTATAACTCGGGTCGGCCAAATTGGGTGGTCGAAAGTGGCGGCAGGTGTTACGTGCGGATTTTTTGTCATGAATTCTTTCACGGGATATTTGGGCTTCCAGACGAACGGCATGGCTGCGCCTGTCTCATGCAGGGGGGACTTTACGGGATAAAAACCACCCAAATATCAATGTGCGATGTGGATACCCATATCGATGATTTTGTCACCCCAACCCCCTGCTGGACCCTCATCAAGGATCGATTTCCGAAAATGGTTCATCCCAATCCGGCCTCCTACGGAAAGGCACCGGAAGTCAATATAACGGTCGAGAACTATTGAAAATCAATCTTCCGAGCAAGTCGTTAACAAATTCCCACAATATGAAGACCGGATCAGTTCCAGCCCGATTTCAACTTATGGGCCACAAACTTTTTCACCCGAGCCTCACCGCCAATCGCAAAAATCTCAATGACGCCTATGTCCTTTGGCATAAGGACACCTTGGGAGATGGCTACAAGTCCACCGTTGCCAAAGACCTCTATCGACCCTCGGTCGATCAGGATGCGCAGGGTAATTTTTCCGTTTTCTGGCTTTAGCGGAGCGGAAAACCCACAATACACCTGTTCTTTGCTTACGTCGTAACTGATTTCCTGACCTCCTACTCGAAGGCCGAACAGCTCGCTGTCGCCCATTTCAAATTCGGCAGTGATGTCGAATAATTCACCTCGTACATCAATCCGCTCAGTCCCTTTGCTCAAAAGGAGATTTGATAGCTCAGTAGTCTGATCCCGCAACTGACGAATTTCCTCGACCGGCAGAGCAAACATCCGAATTTGGTTCTCAACTGTTCGCAACGATAACTCAACGGGAATTGTCATCTGTTGATTGAAAGGCATGCCAGGAAATTCTATTCCCCGCGCCCAGCCGATCTGAATCCGTCGATCATTGGGCGTATTATTATAGGTTTGGGCCGCGTAGAAATGGCCATACCATAATTTGCGCTTAACTTTATCGTCGGGAGTGAACGAATGGCCGTCGAAATCTCCGATAAGGTATTGGCCATCAGCGCCGTAGAGAATCCATTTAGTTAAAGAGGGATCACCGTCAACGGGTAACTGGAAAATGTCCGGACATTCAAAAAAGCCTGCGATTCGACTCTCCAATTTCCAGTCTGTCAGGTTTGCAGAACTGTGAAAGGCAATCGATCGATTCATTCCGACCTCGTCATACACGGCCATGACCCAACTACCGGTCCGCTCATGCCAGAATATCCTCGGGTCGCGTCCCGCATGGTCGAGTACGGGGTTACTTTCATACATCGTCCATGTTTTCCCTTGGTCATTGCTGTAGGCTATGGATTCACCGGTTCCGGTATCTGTGAAAGCGGCAACAAGCACATCTTTTTTCCCCGTTTTGAGTCCTGAAGTATTAGCCGTATCGACCAAGGCGCTGCCCGAAAAGCACATCCCTTTGGCATCTGACCAGGGGTGCAAGGCTTCGCCCAGCTCTTGCCAGTGAATAAGGTCTGCGCTTATCGCGTGTCCCCAGTGAATATTACCCCAATTCCAGCCATAGGGATTGTGTTGGTAGAATAAATGCCATTGTCCATCGTTATAGACCAATCCGTTGGGGTCGTTTAACCAGCCGCGCCTTGAGGTAAAGTGAAATTGCGGGCGATACTTTTCCGCATAAAGATCGTCCGTACTTGGTAATATATCCGAGACCTCGACCCCACCCAACGCCTCGTTGCCGCCAGCGAATTTCCCAGCCTTGATTGTCAACATCTGGCCAATCCATTCTCTGATATCAGCGGTCACGACGAAGTCCGCATCACCGGAGGCCAATTCAATGCTGAATTCCCGAACCAGCCTGCCATCAATCAGCAGCTTCACCCGTCGATTTGGATTTCCCGTTTTCACGGGAAAGTGCAAATATCGTTTGTCAATCAACATCTCCCTGACCGCGGGTTCAGTGTTTAGTTGCTGTTTACTTTGGTTAACCTGACCATTTGCAGCCGTTGCGCCTACAACTATTAAATAAAGCAATGCCGCCTTTTTAATTACTGTTGCAATTCCTCTCATAATCAATCCATCCATTCGCAGAATCGTTGCCAGTCATTGAATACCCAGTTTTTTCTGGATTTCCTCCAGGGGGACGCCCTTGGTTTCGGGCATGTATTTTAATACCCAAATCAGTTGGCCGACCATCATAATGGCATAAAAAGCGAATGTGTGGCCCCCCGATTGGGCCGCGATCATGGGGAAGGTCCACGAGATCGCCGCAGCCATGATCCAGTGGGTAAAACTGCCGAGCGCCTGCCCCCGGGCGCGAACGCGATTGGGAAAAATTTCGCTGAGATAGACCCAGATGACGGCCCCTTGGCCGAAGGCGTGCGAGGCGATAAATACGAGCAGACTGACCAGCACAACCTTGCTGCCCAGTTCCGTAAAATCGGTTCCATAACGATAGAAGGCCCAAGCCGTTGCCCCGAGACTCAGGATATAGCCGACCGAGCCGACCAACATCAGCCTGCGACGCCCAAAATGGTCGATGACCAGCAGGGCCAGCATGGTAAACACGAGATTCGTCCCACCGACAGCTATCGTTTGGAGCAGCGCCGAGCTTTCTCCGGCACCGGCCATCTTGAAAATATGGGGCGCGTAATACATCAATGCGTTGATCCCCGAAAGCTGGTTGAACATCGCAATGGCAATCGCCAGCGAAATCGGTTTTAAATAGGTTTTTTGGAAAAAGGACTCTTTCAAGCTGTGGTGCGCCAAATCCAGCGAGGTGGTTATGGCTTCGATTTCCGCATCGAGGGCCTCGCCTTTGACTCCGAGTTGATGCAGCACCCCGCGCGCCTCACCGGCACGGTTTTTCGAAATCAGCCAGCGAGGGCTGAAGGGGGTTAAAAACAGCAGGCCCAGGAATGCCAATGCGGGAAAAGCCTCGACCCCAAACATCCACCGCCAGGCGGTTGCTTCGGGGACGAATTGGGCGGTCAGGTAATTGGAGAAAAAGGCCAGCAGGATGCCGAAAACGATATTGAATTGGGTGATGGCAACCAGTCGCCCACGAAATTTGGCCGGTGAAATTTCCGCGATATACATCGGAGAGACCACCGATGCGCCGCCCACGCCAATCCCGCCGATAAAGCGGAAGAAAATAAACGAATACCAATCCCAAGCCAACGCGCTGCCCACAGCCGATACAAAATAGAGTCCGGCAATGCCAAAAAGCACCGAGCGCCGCCCCCACCGGTCCGCCGGTCTGCCCACGGCAATCGAACCTATAATGGTTCCGATCAATGCGCTCGCAACGGTGAAACCGAGGGAGAAACTATCCAGCTCAAATACCTGCTCGAGGGCGCGGGTCGTCCCCGAAATCACCGCCGTATCGAACCCAAACAGGAGCCCGCCGAGCGAGGCGATCAGGGCGCTTCCGAAGAGTTTTCCGTTCAATTTCATTTCCCCCACAGTATCGCGAGTAGAAAACGGAGCAAATTATTTATCAACGCGACAGGCCGGGAGAAGTTTGACCCCTAGAGCGGCCAGATGCGGGGGATCAGGAATACGCTGGCGGCGAAATAAAATAAATTCAGGGGAAGCCCAATTTTTGCGAAATCCTTGAATTTATAGCCGCCGACGCCGTAGACATAGGTGTTCGTTTGGTAGCCGATGGGTGTCGAGAAACTGGCCGAGGCGGCGATGGTGGTAGCGATGAGCAGAGGCCTCGGGTCAATCCCGAGATCGGCGGCGATGCCCAGCGCGATGGGGGCCATGAGGACGATTGTGGCGTTGTTGGAGAGCAATTCGGTCAGGATCGCCGTGCAAAGATAAATTCCCGCCAGCAATGCAAAGGGTTTTATCGGATCTGAAAAAATACTTTCCACCGCCTTGACCATGCCACCGGCGATGAGGTCGGCGGCTCCCGTATCCTGCATGGCAAGTCCCACGCCAAGCATTCCGTAGATCAAAAAAATGATACTCCACTCGATCGCCCCGTAGGCCTCCTTCGGCTGGAGGCAGCCCGTCAGGAAAAGAAACCCGCACCCGATCAACGAGGCGGCCACAATGGGGACTAAATTTAGGGAAACCAGAATAATCACGGTGGCCAATGTCGCGACCACGAGGGGCATTTTCTTCCTCCCGCTTTTGGCCGGGGTGGCCGGTCGGTCGAGCAAAAGGATGTCGTCGCTCTTGCGTAAATCTTCGATTGATCGGGTGGTGCCCATCAAGAGCAGAATGTCTCCAAAACCCAATTCGAGGTCGCCAATTTTTTCACGCAGATTGACCCCCTTGCGGTGTATGGCCAAAATGATCATGTTAAACCTCTGACGGAAGTTCAGGTCGCCCACCTTTTTTCCGCTCAGGTTGGACCGTGGACCGATGACTCCTTCAACTATCGAGCCCTCGTGCGCTGCGATGGTTTCCAGGCCGAGATTCATCTCCCCTAATAGGTCGAGTCCTTGCAAACCGCGGGCGTGTGCAAATCCCGAGGGGCGACAGGAAAGCACGAGGCGGTCGCCCTCCTGCAACGGAGTGGTATTCAGGCTTCCTTCTAGAATAGTCCCTCCTCTGGCAATTTCCAGAACCCGCAGACTACTTCCTTTCAAAATGCCGGATTCAACCACCGTTTTTCCAGCCAACTTGGAACCCTTCTGGACAAAGGCTTCGGTGAGAAACTCCTTTCTTTCCTCCTCGCTTAAAATCGAGGTCAAAGTGTCTCTCTTGGGCAAAAGCTTGTTGCTAAACAGAGTCAGGTAAACCGTGGCTACCAAGAGCAGGGGCAGCCCGACCCAGGCCAGCTCGAACATGGACAGGGGAGCCTGCCCGGCCTCTTCCAGAAACTCACTGGCCAGGATATTGGTGCTCGTGCCGACCAAGGTGCAGGTCCCACCAAAAATGGAGGCGTAGGACAAGGGAATCAGCAATTTCGAGGCGGGCACTCCCATGCTCCGGGAAAGACTGAGCACGACCGGCATGAAAACGACCACCACCGGAGTGTTATTGGTGAACGCCGAGATCATGGCCACGGTTATGATCATGACGGGCAAAAATTTCCCTAAACCAATGCTGGCAACCTTGCCGAGAACCCCCGCCAGCAGGTCGATGGCGCCACATTTTTGAAGGGCGGCGCTGACCACAAACATGGCAGCGATAGTTATCGGGGCAGGGTTTGAGAAAACACCCAACAGCCGCGCAGGGTCCGGCAGTTTTTCAGCCCAGGGCAGAAGTCCGCCCAACATGACTGCCATAAAAAGAGTGATCGCCGTCAGGTCGGTGGGCAATTTTTCAAGCGTAAAGCTGATTATCGCAAAAACCAACAGCAGGAAAATAAAGGCAATTTCCCAGGTCATTGGATTTTTAACTTTCCTTGTTGGATATCCATAAGTTGAACTTGCTTGCTTTTGAGAGGCCGTCTAACATTCAATTTAACTCTAAAATCTATTTTTGCAGATAACATGATGAAAATAAACCGAAATCTACTAAAAACCGGAGCATTGGCAGCCGGGCTTCTTGTTTTGACCTCAACTTCAATATGGGCCGAAAAGGTGATTGAAATCACTGGCAACGACCAAATGAAATACGATATCGTTGCGTTCGAGGTCGAGGCGGGTCAGGAAGTTACCATTATCTTTAAAAATATCGGCAAGCTGCCCAAGGTGGCCATGGCCCATAATGTGGTCGTTTTAAAACGGGAAACCGATACCATGAAATTTGCCCAAACGGGTATTTCGTCAAAGGACACCGATTATATACCGCCCGCCATGAAGGATAGCGTAATCGCCAAAACAGGTCTGGCAGGTTCGGGAGAAACGGTTAAAGTCACCTTTACAGCCCCTTCCGAACCCGGCGATTATCCCTATGTTTGCACTTTCCCCGGTCATTTTTTTGCAGGAATGAAGGGTTTGATGACCGTCAAAGGTTCCTGAATTCTCATCCGGCGGGGAACCACTGGTAGAGGAAAAAGTAAACGAGCACGCCGGTGAGGGAAACGTAATACCAGACGGGGAAGGTCACCCGGGCCCAGCGGCGGTGTGTTGCGTAATTTCCTTTGATCGCCAGATAGAGGGTTCTCAATGCCAGAGGCACGATAAACATGGCCAGGACGATGTGGGAAATCAGCATGGGGTAGTAGATCATGGGCCAGATGCCCTCACCCCCGAATTCCGTATGGACGCCCTTGACCATAATGCGGTTGCTCACATAGCCGATCAAAAAGAGGCAGGACACGGTAAATGCCGCGCACATGGTGATGCGATGGGCATTTTTTTTGCCCGACCGAATGAGGAGATACCCCACCGTTAGTAATAGCAGGGCAAAGGCGTTCAGGCTGGCGTTCACGGCTGGCAAGCTGATGGCTGAGTCCATATTCATTGCGGGCGCTGCTCGTTGGTTTTAAATTCTGAGGCTGCGATCAATAGCTTTAGCTGGTCGGCATTGTTGATGGTCGGATTGATATCGAGGGCCTTTTGCATGTATTCAATGCCGGAATCGGGATCATTCAATTCGTAAAATAAAATCAATCCGAGAGACAAATATGCGTTATGGGAAGAATCTTTTAACTGGGCCGTCTTTTTGAAAGCCCGGACCGCCTCCTCGAAATGTTTCATCGATCGGGCCTTGATCCCAAGGTTGTATTGGTAAATCGGGTTTTCGGGTTTCAGTTTTGCGGCAATGCGAAATTCCCTGAGAGCCGCCCCGTGTTTACCCAATGATGACTTAACATTGGCCAGCAGATCGTGCATTCGCGCCACATTGGGGTCGATTTCTATTCCTTTTTCCAGCGCCGTTTCCGCCTCCTCGAACTCTCTCAATAGTTGGTGGCTTCGTCCCAACAGCATCAGACCCTGGGCGTAATTTGGGTTGAATTCCCGGTAGGCGGAAAGCAAATCCCTGGCTTTTTCGACCCTGCCAAGTTTGAGGTAAATCTGCCCCTCCATTTTCAAAGTGTCATGGCGAAAGGGGTTGTAATGTTTTGCTTTATCGAGCTGGGCCAATGCTTTTCCGTAATTCTCGATTTTGATGGCTTTGTGCATCGAGTAGAAATGCCCGTCCGACTTAATTACGAAATACTGGGCAATGCTCCAGACAACCAACCCGATCGAAGCGAATACGCAACCGGCGCCGAGCCATTGATTTCCGATAAGTTTCAATGAGATCGCTTTTACAGGGTCACCTCTTCTGGTTAACTGAACAAAAATCGCGGTGTAAACGGCGAGGAGAAAGGGCGGTATGGCCCGGTAGAGGGGAAAGCTGAAATTGGCATTGAGCGTCAGCCCAGCAAGGGCAATGAGCATGGCAGCGCCCAGATAGCGATCCTCCGCTGGACAATTCCGTCGGAACAGGTTTCGAGAACTTTTCAGGAGCAGGAAACCCGCCCAACAGAGTATCACCGCAAATGGCAGACCAAGCTCCGAGAGCAATTGGAGGAAATCATTGTGGCCATGAAAAGCCTGGGTCAAAATCATGCTGTCACCGTCTCTCGGAAGTTTTCGTGAGGTGTTCGGGTAGTGGATACTGAAATTATTGGCCCCTACGCCGAGAATCGGGTTTTCAGCAATCATTTCCAGCGTGTTTTTATACAGAATCAATCGCGAACTCACACTTGTAGAGGAATATTGCTGCAGGCTTTGTAAATTATCTTCGGCTGCATGGGACTCGGGATTCCACATGCCTGAAAGATAGTGATAATTTTCATCCATGCGCCATTTCCAGCCATCGGGAGTCAGGCTGGACATCACCAATGTGATTGCGATCGAAACGGCAAGAGCGACTGCCTTCGGCTTTCCCCAAAACGCCGACTTCCCGCTCCTGCTGCGTTCAAATTCAAAAATACCGAGAAAAAGCAGGCATTCCCAGGTTACGCAAACCCATGCAGCCTTGGTAAACGTATAAAAGACAATCACGTTTACACAGGTGAGCGCAAAGGCCGCCGCCCACATCGCCAGCTTGTTTTTTGCGCTCAGGAGGAGGTAAAGACTTGCGGGGAATACCAGGACAAAAAAATGCCCGGCCATGTTTTTATTGAAAAAAGTTGCCGCCGGGGGAGCCGATTGAGGCAGCCAGTTGAAATTCGTCAAATATTGCAAAATCCCCAACAGGGAAAGGCATACCGCCGAGGCAACGATCATACAAAGCAAGAATCTCGATTGATTTCTGCTTTTGATGATTTGCAAAGCCAGAAAAAAGAGGAGTCCACATGCCGCCCAGTGGATCCACCTGGAGAAACCGAGCCAGGAATCGAGGGACCATGTGAGGGACAGCAAGGCCCAGACAAGAAATACAGCCAACGGCCAAATAAACCCATTTTTGGTAATGGTCAGGGATTTTGCCCGAAACCCCTCATAAAGCCACGCCGCGAGGAGCAAAAGAGAACCAATTTGTATGAGGGCGGCTTTGGGCAGATAGGAGCTTGCAACAATCTCCCCGAGCATCGGAAAAGGCGCCAAAAAGACGAGCGCCGCGAGGATTCTGAAGCTTACCGGCTGGCGGGAAATGGATTTCAGGCAGGAGCCCGAGATCGGGGATCGTGGGTGTTGGTGTATTTTGCGTATGATATGATTGGGTTTTAATACAAATTGTCGGGACCGCGAATTTCATTCATGATAGCCAAAATTACCTGCCTTGCCTTTGATTGGTTGCATTGCAATTTATTTTGAATCATTGGTGCAGGGTGTGGTGTAGTTCCTAAACTTTGAAAACATGCATGAGGCGTCTTTTAGGGGAAACCGATATCGGGCTTTGATTTATCAGGCGGGTCGCGGTCGTACGGATTGGATTCAGCCGATTTCCATCTTTGTTCTGGGTGTGATGGGTGTTTTTTTCATCTACTCGGCCCAAGTATATAGCGGGCAGTCGCAATGGATTCGGCAGGTGGTGTGGATTATTCTTGGCGCTGGGGTTTATTCTGCGGTTTCTCTGTTCGACTACAAGATTTTACTGGAAAAGGCTCACCTGATATACCTGGGCAGCTTGGTGCTGCTGGCGCTTTTATGGACCCCACTGGGGGATGAGCGTTTTAACTCCCTGCGGTGGCTGGATCTGGGTGTGGCCTCGTTTCAGCCGTCGGAGGCAGCCAAAATCGGCGTGCTAGTGATGGTGTCGAGTTTGTTGGCACGTTCGGAGGTGGGAACGGCTCGGGAGTCCGTTCGGGTATTGCTGCTGGTGGGAATTGTGGTATTGATACCAATTTGGTTGATTTTTTTGCAACCCGACCTAGGCTCTGCGTTGGTAATTCCACCAATGGTCTTTTCACTGTTATACGTTTCAAAGCTTTCCAAGCGGTTTTTCACGGCGGTTTTCGCGGTGTTTTTGCTGCTCGTGGCCGTGTTGGCCGGAGATTTGTACCGGTATCTGCATTTTTTGCAGGATAACCAGCTTACGGCTTACGAGGCTCAGGGAAGTTATGAAAAACAATCGTGGATTCCGCTCCGGGATTACCAACGTAACCGCATACTCACGCAGTTTGTTCCAGATGCCATCGATCCCAAGGGGATCGGGGTGAGCTGGAATCAGCGCCAGTCAATGCTCTCAGTTGGTTCCGGGGGGTTGATCGGCAAAGGCTGGACGGAGGGGACGCAGGCCAAGCTGGGCTATTTGCCGCAGTCTGTGGCGCACAATGATTTCATTTTCTCGGTTTTGGCCGAGGAGAAGGGTTTTCTGGGGAGCATGGCAGTGCTTTTCCTTTTCGCCTTGATTGTGTGCAACGGGGTGCGAATTGCCGGCATGGCGCGCGACCGTTTCGGCATGTTGTTGAGTATCGGGGTCAGCGTAATTTTCATTGTTCACATTTACATTAATATCGGCATGACAATCAACTTGATGCCGATAACAGGCTTGCCATTGCCATTTCTCAGTTACGGCGGGTCCTTTATTTTGAGTTGTTGCCTACTGCAGGGTCTGGTGCAAAGCGTGCACCGCTACCGGAGGGAATTTTCATGATGCCGAGGCATCCCTATATTCCCGGGCAGATCCTTTCTTTGGCCGAGGCCATTGGCAGGTGCGATCTACGGCAACATATAAAGATAAAGGGCTCGATTAACCCTTATCCAATTATTCGATATGAATCCTACCAATTCGCCCAAGACGAAATCTAACTCCATTTCCAAGAAATTAGAAAAAAAACTTAACTCCCCTCCGCCCAAAGATCAGCCATTAGCAGATGTCAACCCCGAGCAGATAAACCAGGAAGCTCAGGAACGCGCCAAGAAGCAGCCCATCGTGCAGCGCATGATCAAGGCGATCAAGAAGGATACCTCGCCTTTTCGGGAAATCATCATCAACTCCGAGCCGCTCGAACAACGGGTGGCCCTGCTCGTCGAGGGCATCCTGGAAAAGTTCGAGATCGAGCGCATCGGCGAAGAGCGCATGGTGGGGAGCATTTTCAAGGGAAAAATCCAGAATCTCGAGCCCGGATTGAAGGCCGCCTTTGTCGATATCGGCCTGCCCAAAAACGCTTTTTTACATTATTGGGATATTCTCCCGGCGGCCAATGATTCCTCCGTGGAATTCGTGAGGGACACCCGTTCTGCCGAACAGAAGAAGCGGCGCGATAAAATCACCCTCAAGGACATCCCGGGACTCTACCCGGTTGGCAAAGAGATCGTCATTCAGGTGACGAAGGCCCAAATCGGCACCAAAGGCCCGCGCACCACCACCAACATCGCCCTGCCGGGCCGGTATCTGGTGCTCATGCCTTTTTCCGGGCAATGCGGGATTTCCCGCAAGATCGAAAGTTTCAAAGAGCGCCAGCGGTTAAAGAAAATCCTCCAGCAATTGACCATTCCAGAGGGCATGGGGGTCATTATACGCACTGCCGGTGAAGCCAAGAAAATTCGTTTTTTCGTCCGTGATCTACATATTTTGCTCCGCGAATGGGAGGAAATTCAGGCGAGCATGAAGGAATCAAAGCAGCCCATGCGATTGTATCAGGAGCCCGATATCATCGAGCGCACGATGCGGGATTTTCTGACCGAGGATATCGATCGCGTCCTCATCGACAACGAGGATGACTACAAGCACATGGCCGAATTGGTCGGCGGTATTTCCCCGCGTTCGAGGAGCAAACTGAGCCTTTTCGCGGAGAGCATTCCCATTTTTGAGCGGTTTAATATCGAGCCGCAAATCGAGCAGACTTTTCAACGCACTGTCCCGCTCCCTTCGGGTGGTGAAATCGTCGTCGAGGAGACCGAGGCGCTGGTCGCAATCGACGTCAACACCGGGGCGCATAAAAACAAGAATGATGACGGCAAAAATTTCATCGTTCACGTAAACCTGGAAGCGGCCAAAGAGGTCGCGCGTCAAATTCGCCTCCGCAACATGGGGGGATTGGTCATCATTGATTTCATCGACATGAAACAGCGCAAGGACCGCAATGCGGTTCTCAAAGTCATGCGCGATGAGATGGCCAAGGATAAAGCCAAATGCCATATTTTGCCCATTTCGCAGTTGGGAATCATGCAGATGACCCGGCAGCGGCATAAGGAAAGTTTTTCCTCCGGAATATACTCGGATTGCCCCTATTGCTCCGGGCGTGGCATCGTAAAATCTCCCCGCACAATGAGTGTCGAGGTGCAGAGGAGGCTGGTCAGCGTATTGAGGCGTCTGAGGGGCGGCAGCGAAAAAAACGGCAATCAGTTGACCCTGCGCGTATTATGCCACCCGAGCAGCCTTGAAAGGCTCCGCCGTGAGGATGAGGCCCACCTTATCGAGTTGGAAGACCTTTACAATGTGCGGCTCGCCTTTCGGGCCGATCCCACCCACCACGTTGAAAATTTTACCATTCTCGATGCGGAAACCAGTCGGGAATTGCGCTAAATCTATATAAAAATCGATTCGATTCAGATGATACAGCGAAC
The DNA here is from genome assembly GCA_021772515.1 of Opitutales bacterium. Lineage (GTDB taxonomy): Bacteria > Verrucomicrobiota > Verrucomicrobiia > Opitutales > UBA2987 > JAJFLU01. The sequence continues at coordinate 12,442 of JAJFLU010000048.1, read as the reverse complement.
CGGGAGTGTGGAAGAAGCGGGTTTAACGGTTGGTGAAGTCGAGGAATACCGGGAAAATGGATTTCTGGTATTCGATGATGTTTTTCCGGCGGATATGGTCGAAAAGCTACGGGAGGCGGTGGCATCTCCGGCCATCACCGAGCGGCTGAACGAGGGCGGTCACGCTACCAAAGCGGTCCATTTGTTGGAAATTACCACTCTCGATCCGATATTTATGGAACTGGCTCGCGACCCCAGGATTTTAAACCGACTCACCCCTTTAATCGGTCCCGACATCCAGTTACAGCATTCCAAATTGGCGACCAAACCCCCGACGAAGGGGATGGGCACTTTTGCCTGGCATCAGGACTTGGCATTTTTCCCCCATACCAATTCCTCGGTGCTGGCGGTCATGGTTATGCTGGACGATGCCACCCCCGAAAACGGCTGCATGCAAATGGTCAAGGGAAGCCATAAACTGGGATACCTCGACCATTCCGTGGACGGTCTGTTTACCGCAGAATGCCAGGAGAGGCAGTATTTGGAAGATGCTGCCAAAATTGTTCAAATCACCCCAAAAACCGGCGGCATCAGCATCCACCACGGTTTCACGCTGCATGGATCACCGGCCAACCTCTCGGGAAAGCCGCGCCGGGGAGTCGTTTTTGAATACCGGGCCGATGATGCCTATCAAATCAGCGATACGGTATGGAAGGACACCGGTATTTTAATGTGCGGCCGACGGCGGGAAGCCGTTCGCTGCGAACCGGGCATCATTCGATTGCCCAAACAGAATCCGGATTCCGAGTTTTACACGGGCCATGTGTTTGGGACCGCCTTTCATCAAAACGGCGAGATTGTGGACGAGTCGGAGTACTACCGGAATCGGAATTAAGAAAACTACAGAACCGCAGATTGGAGTATTTTTTTAGAAATTTGAGTGAGAATTCTTGTCGCCTTCGATAAATTCAAGCACTTCCTGACAGCGGAAAAGGCTTGCCGCATCGCGGCGGAGGCAGTCCGCGATGAGAAGAAGGATTGGCTCGTCGAAATGGTCCCCCTGACCGATGGTGGAGAGAGATTTTGCCAAATTTTGACAAGTTCCCGAGAGGGGAACATTATGAAAATTCCGGTGTTCGATCCCAATTTTCGTAAGATCGAAGCGGAAATCGGGATGGTCGATCTCAGTGTTTTGGAAGAGGATTTAAAAACCTGTCTGAAACTGCCCGCGAAAGGAAAAATCGCGATTGTGGAGATGGCCCAAGCGAGTGGGCTGGAGCGGCTTGAAATGGGCGAGCGAAATCCTTGGCGGGCATCCTCTTTTGGAACCGGCGAACTCCTCGCGCGGGCTGCGCGGGAAGGAGCAGATGCTATTTTACTCGGGGTGGGCGGGAGCGCCACGAACGATCTCGGGCTTGGAGCGTTGGAAGCTCTCGGGCTGGAGTTTATAGGTCAGGACAAAAAACCGATCACACAAATCACCCCCGCGAAGTGGAAGCAGGTGAGCGATTTTTCGGGAAAAATATTAGAAAATCTGCCTCCGATTTACATTGCCTGCGATGTGGCGAATCCTCTTTTGGGTACCAACGGAGCGGCGGCTGTATTCGGTCCTCAAAAGGGCCTGAAAAAGGATGATCTGGAGCGGATGGATTCCGAAATGGATGTTTTGGCGGGGCACCTTTGCCGCTTCCTGAATAAGCCGCTGGATTTGAAGTCGGAGCCCGGAAGCGGGGCTGCGGGAGGGATTTCCTTCGGATTGAGAGCCGCCTGCAATGCGCGAATTTGCCCTGGATTCGATCTGGTTTCGCGATGGCTGCGACTGGAGAAGAAAATTTCCCGATCCGATCTTGTGCTGACCGGTGAAGGGCGTTTCGACCGTAGTTCACTGGGCGGCAAGGCTCCGGGAGGCCTACTCGCAATGGCCGGTAAAAACGGAAAACCTGTTAAGGTTTTTGCAGGATCAGTGGAAGAAAAGCTCGAACAATTCCTGCCGCCGGGGGTCAAACAAAATGACCTAATCGCCATTTCCCGCCCCGATTGGAGCCCTCAAACCCCGCATATGCAAAACGAGCGTTCGCTTTATGAAGCCATTCGCGCAAATTTATCCCGCCTGCGGTAGCAAATATGTTGCGGGGTTCAAATTAGTGGCGATAAAGTTATTTTTATCCACCTACTATTTCCGTAACTACCCTGTTTAACCAATCTACTGCCCCATTTTCCACCCAAATTCGAATGAGGGTGTTGGGCTTTTTAAAATGACGGCTGAAGAGGCCAAACTTAAAGAAGAACATTTTTCCCGAATCAGGAGGCTAAAGCGTTTATTGCGCATCCTTCCGCGTAAGGGAAATGTGCATACCTATCCGGTTATCCGGTTTTTTGCGGCCACTGTGCGGAAGACGCCGTTCCTATGGTCGTTCAAAGTGCCGGAGGTGGTTCGCGCCCTTTATGCCGGTTGTATTTTGACCTTTTTGCCCCTGCTCGGTGTGCAAATACCGCTGTCAATTGGAGCCGCTTTTTTGTTTCGCGCCAACTTACCGATCATTTTTGGTCTGCAATTTCTTTCCACGCCATTTACGGTGCCGTTTATCTACACGGCGGCGTATTTCATAGGAGATTTTCTGCTCAGTGTATTTGGTAGTGAAGAGGCTCTTAAAGAGGTCGGATCCATTGCCACAGAGGCCGGATTTGTGCAAAAGGGGGTTTACTGGTATGCGGCCATATCATTGGGGGGGCTGGTAATCGGGTACTTTGCGGGATTCATATCGAGTCTTATTTACAGGGTGGCAGCAATCCGGGGTTCCCGCACAATCGCAAAATTGCGACACCTTCAAAGAAAGCCGAAAGAACCGCCACCGGCCGATTCTCAACCTCAAACCCCATCTGAATAAATTCGTGAAAATAAAGGCATTGATTTTTTCCCTGGTCTGCCTGATTTGCGCTTCATCCGTGATTAACGGAGCCGAGCCCGGCAGGAAAATTTTTCTGGGTATCGATGTTCTCAAACAGGAGAACTTTCGGCTTTTGAAAGGCAAGCGGGTCGGCCTTTTGACTCATCCCGCCGGGGTGGACCGTCGCGGCGTCAGCACCATCGATATTTTGCGGCGCAGCGCAAAGGTCAACCTCGTCGCTCTTTTTGGCCCCGAACATGGCATTTATGGCAACGAAAAGGCCAATGAACCAATCGAGGACCGAGTCGATAAGCGCACAGGATTGCCGGTTTACTCCTTGTATGGAAAATATCGCAAGCCGACCAAAAAGATGCTTCGGGGTCTCGATGTCATGGTCATCGATTTGCAGGATTTGGGGGTGCGTTCCTATACCTATATCAGCGCCATGCGGTTGACGATGGAAGCCTGTTTTGAGAACAAGGTGGAGGTGGTGGTGCTCGACCGGCCCAACCCGCTGGGAGGCCGAAAAGTGGATGGACCCTTGATGGAGGCGGGGTGGAAATCCTATGTGGGCGCGTATCGGGTGCCCTATTTGTATGGGCTTACCATCGGTGAGTTGGCCATCATGGCAAAGGGGGTGCCCGGTTGGCTCGAAGTCAGCAAACCCGCTCTGGAAAAAGCTAAATTGACAGTCGTTCCGATGAAGGGCTGGAACCGCAGTATGCTCTGGACGGACACCGGGTTGAGGTGGGTTCCGACCTCACCCGCCATCCCCGACCTCTCGGCGGCGCTCGGGTATTCCATGACGGGTCTTGGGGCGCAGCTAGGGGGATTCCGGCACGGCTATGGGACGCAGTTTCCGTTTCGACTTTTGACTTTTCCGGGAAAATCACCGCAGGAGATCGCAACTGCGCTTAGAAGCAAAAACATACCGGGCCTGGATTACAAAATCGTTTACTCGGGGAAAGGGCGTGGGGTTTACCTTGTTGTGGATGATTGGTCTCGACTTCATCCGACGGAAATCAGTTTTCACATGATGCAGTTGGCCTGCCAATGGAGAGGGACGAATCCCTTTTCCTCGGCCACTAATTCCAAGGCCAGACTATTCAACAAGCACGTCGGCTCGACCGAGTGGTGGGATGCCCTGACCCACGACGGCGCGCGGGTGGATGTCCAAAAACACCTCCGCAAATGGAGGACGCAATCTCAGGTATTTCGGGCCATGAGCCGAAAATTCTGGCTCTATCGGTAGGTGGAGGATGTCTAGAGGTCTTTTGGCCATTTTTGCCAGGCTGGGCTCCAGCAGGTGGTGCGCCCGCCGATGGTTTCCCTTTGCAGCGGTTTGCCGGTTTTTGGGCATACGCCATTGTCCTTCCACCGGTGGAGAAACAGCCAGGAATCGGGAGGCTCACCCCAATCCGGGGCAATCATTTCAATCGCTTGATGGCAAACCGATTTTATTTCGGTGAACAGGCGGGTGAGTTTGATTCCCGAAATACGCCCCGCCGGGCAGTGGGGTCGAATCTGCGCCCGCCAGAGAATCTCATCCGCCAGCCAATTGCCTATACCGGGGAAGCGCTCCTGCATGAGAAGGACGGCCTTGATCGGGGATTTTTTCCGTCGAATGAGAAAATCACCCACCAATTTCCGTGAAAAAGCCTCGGAAAGTATGGCCGGAGGGAGGTCGCGCCACCAATCGGGAGGTCCCGCTCCGCAATGGAAACGGATCTCTCCAAATTGGCGGGAATCATTGAAAACCAGATGCCGATTTGTTTGAACCAGGACAAAATGGTCATGCTTTTCCGGCGACGCTCCGTTTGGGCCAATTTTTAGCTCACCGGTCATTCCCAAGTGGACGCCGACCCAAATATCCCCGGAAAATCGAAACAACATCTGCTTACCGTGGGCTTCCGAATCGACCAGTTTGGCGCCGGGCAAACACCGCGCGATTTCATCCGTATGACACCTCCGGAAATTGCGAGATTTCGGGTTCAGGTGAACCTTGAGGACTTTTTGCCCCATCCCGACATTCCATTGCCTGCGGAAAAACTCAACTTCGGCCAATTCCGGCATTTGCACGGTTCTGAAACGGCGGGGAAGGCTTGTCAATAGTTGGCAACATCATTCCTCGCCGAAAGCGGGTTCGGAAATTTTCAATTTGCTTTTCAGACTTCCGGCGATAGTTAAATTTTTCTGATCTTAAACTCGTTTTATGAAAATAAAAATCATTTCGACCGGCGGCACGATCGATAAAATTTACTTCGACCGTAAAAGCGAATTTCAGGTGGGGGAGCCGCAAATCGGCGAGGTCCTGCGCGAGGCCAATGTCACTTTTGATTTTGAGATTATTCCTCTCTTGAAAAAAGACAGTCTCGATCTGACGGATGAAGACCGGCAGCTTCTGCGAGAGGCAATTGCCAATGATCCGCATGACCGATTTGTGGTGACCCACGGGACCGATACGATGGTGCAAACGGCCCGGGTTTTGAAGGATTTCGAAGGCAAGGTGGTAGTTCTCACCGGGGCCATGCAGCCGGCGCGTTTTCGTATGACCGATGCGATTTTTAACATCGCCTCCGCAGCGACGGCGGCCCAATTGCTACCGCCGGGCGTTTACATCGCCATGAACGGCAGGATTTTCGATCCCGAAAATACGACCAAGAATATCGAGCAAAACCGTTTTGAGGAGATATAGAGTGCGGTGGCGCTCAGGTTTCGGTGACTTCGACGCCGATCTCTCCGTCCGCAAATCTGGTTCGCAATTTACGGCCTGGATTCAAGCCAGCTTTTCGGGGCAGGTAGCGGCCTTGTTCATCTTTGACCATTGCGAAACCGCGTTTTAGAATCATTTCGGGGTTGGCGTTTTCCAGCCGCCTAGCTACTCCCTTCAAGCGGTCTGCCGCGCCTGTGAGTCGTAATTGAGTGGCGGAGGTCAACCGGTTTTGCAGAGTGTGACACCGGGCGTGGGCGAGTTGCGCTTTTTTCTCCGGGGCGATGGCCGCGAGCCGCACCGCCAGATTTTTTTCGACATTGCGGCCGTTTGCGATGCCGTGGCGAAGCGATGCGACAAGACGGTTAGCCACATCATCCAGACGGAGAAAGCCTTGTTCGATCCGGTGAATGGGCGAGAGGCGCAACAAATTTCCCTCAATCAGTTCGAGATCGTAGGCTAGCTTTTCAAGTCGATTTTTCGCCAGTTCCTCCAAGGTATTTTCCACGGCCTGAAGTCTCTGCTCGATTTCCATGAAACTGCTGGAAATCAGTTCCGCCGCCGCCGATGGGGTCTCGGCACGTCTATCGGCTGCGAAATCGCTCAGGGTGTAGTCGATCTCATGTCCGACGGCGGAAATCAGCGGCACCGTGCAGGAGGCCACCGCACGGGCGACAACTTCCTCGTTGAAAGGCCAAAGATCTTCCAGACTCCCGCCGCCCCTGCCGATTACCAAAAGGTCCAGGAAGTTAAGCCGTTGGGCTTTTTCCAACATGGCGACAATTTCCGCCGCCGCCTCCTTGCCCTGGACTCTGGCGGGAAAAATGATCACCCGTCCCGTCCACCGTCTTCTTTCCAGAATGCTTATGAAATCACGGACCGCCGCCCCCGTTGGCGAGGTGATGAATCCCACCGTTCGCGGGAGCATGGGGAGGGGTTTTTTATTCTGCGGATCAAATAATCCCTCCTCGGCCAGCTTTTTTTTCAATCGCTCGAACTCGAGTTGGAGGCGCCCCTGACCGGCTTCCACAAGGAAACGGACGATAATCTGGTAAGTTCCGCGAGGTTCGTAAACGGAGACCTGGCCATAGGCGATCACCTCCAACCCGTCCTTGATGGATAGGCCAATGGCTCCGGCATCTCCCCGAAAAACCACTGCCGAAACCTGGCTTCGGGCATCTTTGAGAGAGAAATAACAATGACCGCTGCTCTGTCTGCGAAAATTCGATATTTCACCCTTCAGCCAGACCTCGGGCATCCGGGTTTCCAGCAAGTCCTTTACCCGCCGGTTGAAAGCCGAAACGGTCAGGATGCTCTCATCGGGTGGAAGAAGGCTCTTTTCTATCGGATTTAGTGACATAGCGATCGCGGGCAATTTTGGTTATGAGTATAAGAGCGATCAAAAATACGCCGCCGATCAAGCCCATTCCCGCTTTTCCTTGAAAAATCGAATCGCCCAAGGTGACAATGGCGAGCGCCCAGGCTAACTCCACCGGCCACGAGGCCCATAAATAAGTGCGGTAAGGAACGCCTGCCAAGCCGAGCAGGTAATTTTTCAGGCAAAACGGAACCCCCGGAGTGAAGCGCACCGCCAAGGTGATTTTGGCGGCCTCCGACCCACTGACCTGGGGCACTTTTTGGCCGACCCTGGCCACCATTTTTTCCGCCAATGGCTTCATAAACCCGGACGCAATCCAGTAGCCGAGGCTGATGTTTAACCCGATCGCGAGGCCGAAACCGAGAGCATTCCATTTGAGCGCATAGAGACCGGGGGCGATCAAATAAAAAGGGCTGATCGGGCAGCCCAACGCAGGCAATATCGCAAAAAGACCAAAAAATACCAGAGGATTGGTCTGCTTCAGAAATTCCCAAAAAGACTCCATATAACCAGTCGCTATCGGAGTCAACGAGTCCCGAAAAACCCAGCCGAAGCCCAAGACAACGACCGACCCCAAAACCAGCCAACCCGCCAATCGAATCAAAGACCTCCTACCAGAATCATCCCCATCCATATCAAAAAAGCCTTTGTTTTTTGACTGCTACTTATTCGTAGCGTTTGCCGTGTTTTATTATGATTTCCGGGTCTCTCAGGAGGCTGATGTGGCGCAGGACGTCGCCCCGGACGGCTATGATGTCGGCGTCTTTGCCTTCTTCTATTGTGCCCACTTTGTCCGACACGCCCATCAGCACGGAAGGCCAATAGGTGGCGCCCTTGATGGTTTCGAGGGCGTCCAGCCCCATGTCGTTGACCAATACATCGAGTTCGCGCCAGGTGGTTTGGCTGTGAAAATTGCGGGGGATACCGCTATCGGTTCCCACCAGGATGACGACTCCCGCCTCTTTTAATTGCTCGATTTTGTGCTTGAGGGTGGGCCTGCGGTTGGGGGTTATCTGAAAGTAGGGGAGGCGACCGAGATTTGTCAGCGATTGGCGAATATCTTCGACCACTTCGGGGGGGAGGCCCAAATGCCAGGAGGGGTCGTCAATTTCCTCGGGATTATCCCGCATGTATTCGAAAAGGTAGAGGCCCTGCACGGTGGGGGTCCAGAAAAGAGGGCCCAGGTTCATTTGGGCGGTGCGCTCCTTGAGCATTTCCATGACGTCCGCCGGATATTCGGGAGCGGTGGCCAGTCCGGTGTGTTCAAAACAGTCAACCCCGGCAATCAAGCCGCGCCGTATTTCCTCCGGGCGGTGCGAGTGCGCGACGACGGTCAAATCATGGGCATGGGCTTCATCGACGACTGCCTGCACCTCCTCCATCGTCATTTGGTCCTGATCGATCAGTTTGATAGTGTCCACCCCCGCCTCGGCCAGTTTGCGGACCTTTGCCCGGGCATCTTCGACCCCATCGACGCCCCATCGGACAAACTCGGTATCCGGGTAGGGTTTGTGCTGAATAAAAGGGCCGGAAACGTAGAGGGTAGGGCCGTCCAGCTCTCCCGCATTGATACGGTCGCGAACCTCAATGATTTCCTCCAGCGGAGCGCCCAAATCACGTGCGCTGGTGACGCCCGCATGGAGCAGTTGCAGGGCGGAGGAGGGCATAATTAAGTCCGTCTGCCTGTCCAGGTATGCCTTATCCCAATAGGCGTAATCGGCGTGGCCGTTGATCATGAGATGCACGTGCATATCCCACATTCCCGGGAGAACGGACATTCCCTCGGTGGAGATCAATTCGGCTCCATCGGGGATTTCCAAAGACCCCACCTGACCGACGGCGATAATCGTTTTTCCCTCGACGAGGATGACACTATTGGGGATCGGTTTGCCTCCATAACCGTCAATCAGGGTTCCCCCGGTAAGGGCCATTACCCGATCGCCTTCAGCCGAGATAGCTGGAGAAATTATTACCGCTAAAGTAAAAAGTAAAAAGGTGAGGATAGTTTTCTTCATATCAGGTCTGGGGAGGATTGGAATTAGGGGTTTGGATCATTGTCATCGTTTGGCTCGGAGCTTTCATCCGCTGTTTGATCGGGGTCGACAGCGTGGAGGAGGATGTCCTCGAGTTCGAGGCCTGTCAATTGCTTGATCCCTTTGAGTAACTTGAACAGGGCCAAAAACATCACTGTCATCGAGGGCAGGACGATGACCGGGTAACTCCAGAAGGTCATTTTGCCGATTTCGCGGTTAAAGGCTTCGGTCCCGCTCTCGCTTTGGATGAGGAAGCTGGCCAACCCGTAGTTCAGCCCCGCGCTGAGGAGGAAGGAAAAAGCGAGTAGCAAAGTGCAGAATATCAGTAGTTGGTTGAATTTTTCCCCGGTCTTGCGGCGGTCCAATTCGGCTTCGACTTTTGGGACATCGAAAAACTGGTCGTTGTAAAGAAAGAGACGCACGAGGGGTTTGCGGGTTTTCAGGGTCGCCATGACGGCGAGGCCAAACAGAGCGGGAACGGCGGCTTCTTTTACCGCGATCCAGTCTTTGTCGAGTTTGAGGAGGCCGACGCTTCCCGTAATGAGGATGCTGATAAAGCCGAGGACGGAAAAGAAGTTGTATTTCCGGCGTTTGTGAAAATCGAGAAGCCCATAGCTGATCGGAAAGAGGAGGGCCAGTGAGAGAAAAAAGGCGGGCGGCAGATGCAAATCCGAGATTTTGGAAAGCCAACCACTCCCTTTCATCAAAATAAGCGAAGGCACGAGGATATTGAGGCCCAGGTTGAGCCACATATTTTCCCGGTGGTTTTGGGTTGGATTTGCGGGAATGGATGTTGTAGCCTGCGGCTCATCCTGTTGTGTATTTTCTTTAGTCATAACCCAGCCCGTTGTTTTATCACGTTTTAGGTGAATTGGAGTGAAAGCAAGAAAGATTCGTTGTCTGTTGTCGGCGGGGCCCACGCGGGAGTTTTTTGACCCCGTGCGGTTCCTGAGCAATCCCTCGACGGGGAAAATGGGTTTTGCGCTGGCCGAGGCTGCCCTGAAAGTGGGGTGGGAGGTTGACCTTGTGAGCGGCCCTGTATCGTTGGCCAACCCGGAGGGGGCGAGATTGCACACGGTTGTGACCGGCGAGGAGATGTTTCTCAAAATCGATACCCTTTTCGACACCTGCGACATTTTGATCATGACTGCCGCCGTGATGGACTACCGGCCCCGTGACTACTCTGCCCAAAAGGTTAAAAAAACCGGGGGCGGGCTCGTCGTGGAATTCGATCCGGTGGTGGATATTCTGAAAACCGTGGCCGCTAGAAAAAGAGATCAACTGGTGGTCGGTTTTGCCGCCGAAACCGAAAATATCGAGGCCCATGCCCGAGTTAAATTGGCGAAAAAGAACGCGGACTTCATCGTCGCCAATCGGGTGGGCGTTCCGGGTTCCGGGTTCGCAGCGGACACCAATCAGGTAATCCTGATCGGACCGGGTGAGGCAGTCGAAACATTAGGCCCCGGCAGCAAGCTGGAAATCGCGGAGCAGTTGATCGCCCGATTTGCCATTGACCTGGAAAACTCCCTTTAAAATATACTCGCAAACCACCCATGTCCCACAGAAAAAGCACTCCATTGAATAAGGTTTTGGGACGTATCGATGATCTCGACGCGACCAATCTCGCCATTTTGGTGCAGCGGCTGGCCCGCGAGCAGAAATTATTGCGGACGATTTTTGACCTCGTGCATGAAGGCATACTGGTTATCGATCAAAATGGGGTTATCGAATATGCGAATGGGGCAGCCGGAAAACTGATCGGGTTCGATGTCAGAGATTCCGGGAAGGCCGTGCTCTGGAAGCTGGTCCCCGATCTGGCGCGAACGCTGGATTTATCGTCGGAAGGGGCTTTTGATGAAGTATCGGGGGCGTCCCGTGAGCTGCATCTCACGTATCCCGAAAGTCGGTATGTGAGGCTTTATCTGGTGCCGTTTTTTGAAGGGAAAACCGGTGATTCGCGGAAAAATCTGCGCTATGCGGTCATACTATCGGATATCACGGAGGAAAAAATATCGACCCAGGATCAAATCGAAAACGAAAAGGTATCCTCGATAATCATGCTGGCTGCCGGGGTGGCCCACGAATTGGGAAATCCTCTCAACTCGCTTACCATTCACCTCCAGTTGATGAAGCGGGAATTGAGGAAAATGGGGGAAAATGAACACTTGGCGAAAATCGAAAAGTCTTTGGCGGTTTGCTCCGGTGAAGTCGAACGGCTGGATGGCATTATCGCGAATTTTCTTGAGGCGGTGCGCCCCCATCCACCCGATTTTCAGGACCTTGACGCGCTTTCCATTTTGGAGGAAGTGCTTGAAATTTTGGGTCAGGAATTGAAGAATCACCAGATTCTGGTCGAGATCGAATCCAGTGGGCTGCTGCCGGTGATTTCGGCGGACCGCAACCAGATCAAGCAAGTCTATTTCAATGTTCTCAAAAATGCCTGCGAAGCGATGGAGGGCGGTGGGTCCATAAAAGTGCGCACCCGCTCCGATGATGAATTCGTATTCCTCCAGATTGGAGACAGCGGCAGGGGCATCGAACAGAGCGACTTTACCCATGTGTTTGAGCCCTATTTCTCAACCAAGGAAAAAGGTCATGGGCTCGGAATGATGATTGTCCAACGAATCATGCGGGAACACGGGGGACAGCTTGGAATCGATAGCCAACTGGGCGTCGGCACCTTGGTTACCCTGCAATTTCCCCAAAAACACCGCCGCATCCGCTTGCTTAAAAAATAGCGCCTCCCTCAAACACCTATATTTCAAAATAAAATTACCATTCGAATATTGTGCACAACCTTGAGGGTTTAGAATTTGTTCAGTAGATTTAGGTATCGCGTTCAGTTGTTAATCGCTACCTATACCTGACCAGTTAAGTTTGCACTGAATCATGTCTACCACAGAAAATATAACTACTCGATCGCTGAGTTCCATGAAACGAAAGGCGGAAAAAATCTGCATGCTGACTGCTTACGATTTTCAAACCGCACGAATTCTGGATGCCTCAGGAATCGATTGTATTCTTGTCGGCGACTCCGCCGCTATGGTATTTGGCGGGCATGAAACTACTCTGCCGATCACGGTGGACGAAATGCTCTATCATGTCAAAGCGGTCAACCGGGGGCGCAAGCGTGCCTTGCTGATAGCCGACCTGCCATTCCTCAGTTATCGGGTTTCCGAGGAGGACGCCATTCGCAACGCGGGGCGTATGTTAAAAGAAGGCGGAGCCAACGCGGTAAAGCTTGAAGGTGGCAAAGAGCTTGTGCCGTTGGTCAAAAAGTTGACCGGTATGGGTATTCCTGTGATGGGCCATATCGGTATGACACCCCAGTCGGTTAACCAGTTTGGGGGGTTCAAGCTTCAAGGCAAAGGCGTACCCTCCGCAGCGCGGATTGCGGAAGAGGCCATTTCTTTGGAGGAAGCCGGTTGTTTTGCTCTGGTGCTTGAAAAAATTC
>JAJFLU010000047.1 GCA_021772515.1 Opitutales bacterium | reverse complement strand
AGCGTCGGGGAGCTGGCAGCTTCCCCTTAAAAGGAAGCGCCCAATGTCAGCACTTGGGAAGAGCGTGTGGCGAACGACATCCCAAACTTTCAAGGGGCCCGGCCTCCGCAAGGAGACCGGGCCTTTTGTATGTACCGATTTTGCGTAGGGAAAGGAGATGCAGGATACTGGAAGTGGTAATGCATGATGATGGTGTGGAATTCTTTTTTTAACGATTTTGTGGTGTCGGCTGCTTCTTCGCTTGCCCGAAACCTGGCTACTGAACATTAGTGGGTAATGAACCGCCCTCCTCTTTTTTCCTGGCTCCAATCGCGTGCTACCGGAGTACTGCTTCACCCGACATCTTTACCGAGTGCTGTTGGAGTGGGAACCTTGGGAATCGATGCCTGCCGATTTATTGATTTTCTGGCTTCGGCAGGTATGAAATACTGGCAGGTTTGCCCTCTCGGACCGACCGGTTACGGGGATTCTCCTTACCAATGTTTTTCGGCCTTCGCGGGGAACCCTTACCTGATTGATATCGAGGGGTTGATGACGTTTGACCTCTTGAAACCCGACCACCTTCGACCTTTTCAGGATATGCCCAGCGACAGGGTTGATTTTGGCGATTTGTACCTGAAAAGCCGACCCGTTCTCAGCTTGGCTATGAATAATTTTACCCGTAAAAAGCTCTCTTACCTGCCCAATTATGGTCTTTACGAGGATTTCAAGTCGGAAAACGCTTCCTGGCTGGATACCTATGCGTTGTTCATGGCGTTGAAGGAGAATTTCGGCGGGCTTCCTTGGTTCGAGTGGGAGACGCCTTGGCGCTCATTTGAGTCGGCTCAAAAAAAATCAGCCTCCCTACCTGAAAAACTGCACGAAGCCATTGAAGTTCAGAAATTTGCCCAATACCTCTTTTTCGGGCAGTGGATGCTGCTAAAGAAGTATGCCAATGGCCGAGGTATTGAAATCATTGGCGACATTCCCCTTTTCGTTTCCCTCGACAGCGCCGATGTCTGGTCCAATCCGAAAGTTTTTCAACTAAAGAAAAACGGCCTTCCCAAAGCGGTTGCGGGAGTGCCGCCCGATTATTTTTCCGCCACCGGCCAATTATGGGGCAACCCGCTCTACGATTGGAAGGCTTTGAAACAAAGCGATTACGGCTGGTGGATGGATCGCCTTGAGGGCAATTTCAAGATGTTCGATGCATTGCGTTTCGACCATTTCCGGGGTCTCGATACCTACTGGTCGGTCCCCGCTGGTTCCGCCGATGCGATCAAAGGCAAATGGGTCCAGGGTCCGGGTCTGCACTTCTTTTCAGAGGTGAAAAAGCGATTCCCCGCCTGCCGCCTGATCGCCGAAGATCTGGGCGATTTAACCCCTCAAGTACATGAATTGCTGGCTCAAACCGGTCTCCCCGGAATGGCGGTGATGCAGTTTGCTTTCGATGGCAATGCCGATAACCCCTACCTCACCTACAACCACATCGCCAACAGCGTCGTCTATCCCGGCACCCACGACAACGACACAACCCGAGGCTGGTATGAGGCCGCCCCGCCCGAAACGCAGCATCAGGTTCGCTGTTTCCTGAGAGTCAGCGGCGACGATATATCCTGGGACATTATCCGCGAAGCCTACCAGTCGGTCAGCCGTTTGGCCGTCATTCCGATGCAGGATTTGATGAATCTGGATCCCGAGGCTCGTATGAATACACCCGGCACTTCTCAGGGCAATTGGCAATGGCGTTTCACCCGTAAACAACTTAACGACCTGAGCCGAAACAGTGCCGCCTATCTCAAGGAAAACGCTGAGATCTACGGCAGAATTTAAGAATTTCAGTCCCTCCCCTTCCCGTCTTTTAGTAAGAAGTTCCTGACTAATTCCAGAACCTCGTCACCGGCGTCTTCCAGTAAATAATGGCCTGCTTTGGGAAATCCGTGTGCCTCGGCTTGCGGGAAACGGCGGCGCCATTCCTCATAAAACTTATCTGTGAAAACAAAATCCTTCAGCCCCCAACAAAGCAGCATCGGTTTGTCGGCCAAATTTTTCAGGTTGACCTCGATATCCTTTAAAACCGGGTAGGATGGATGGCTCGGGTTCATGGGGATATCCTGCACAAACCGCAGGGTCGCCACCCGGTTTTTCCAGCTATCGTAGGGGAAAAGGTAGCCAGCCTTGACCGCTGTTTCCATCGGCTTGGTAACTGCCATGAAAATCGCCGGACGCGCAAACAGGTTCAGCCCACGCACCAAAAGTGGTCCAAGAATTGGCAAGCGGCATATTTTTAACTGAACGGGCATCTCATCGACCAGAAAAGCCGCCGTGTTCAGCACCGTCAGGGAAAGCACTTTTTCCGGCATTTTAGTGGCCAGCCCAAACCCGATTGGCCCCCCCCAATCATGCACAACCAGGTGAAATCGCTCCAACTTCAGTTGCTCGACCAACTCGACGGCGTTCTCAATATGGTCGCTCAACCGATAGGGATAATCCTGCGGTTTATCGGAAAGCCCGCAGCCGATGTTGTCAGACGCGATACACCGAAAATTATCCCGCAGACCCAGCACCAGATTTCGATAATAAAATGACCAGGTGGGGTTGCCATGAAACATCAAAACCGCCTCCCCTTCCCCCTCGTCCAGATAGTGTATGCGGTGTCCACCACCAATCTCCAGATAGTGGTTATCGAACGGATAAATTTCCGAAATCGGCTTTGGGAGTGTCTTCATTAAGCGACCAATTCCAGTCGATAGCTACATTTGAAAGGCCAGCATCATGCTGCTCAAACCGCTCCCGATTCCCAAAAGAGCCACCTTGTCACCTTTTTTCACTGCGCCTTTTTCAAGAGCTATAGCCAGGGTGATTGGCAGCGATACCGACCCCACATTTCCGAGGGTTTCATAGGTGGTAAAATCTCTCTCCGGATTCAGGTTGAGAGCCTCAAACAACCGCCGCTGGTGCGCCCTTCCAACCTGATGGGTGATGATTCGGTCCGGGGTTTCCTCGCTCCAACCGGTCGCCTCCTTGAATTTTACCCAAGCGCGTTCGGCCACTCCGATCCCGGCTTTGAGCAGTTCCTCGGAGTCAGTTTGCATCACCAAAGCATTGTCCCCGGCGGAGTCACCTTCGCAAAGTTCGTTGTGTGTCGTATCGGTTTCGACCACTCCCGCCAGCAGTTTTCCAAGGCTTTTTTCAGATACCGAGGTCCGCCGCAATACCGCCGCAACCGCTCCCGCCCCGATGGTCAGGTTGGCAAAAAACGGCTTGATGCTACTCCGCGTCAACTCCGGCTTCAATAGCTGTTTAATGGTGTTTTCTACCAACGGCTTTCCGTTTTCTCCCGCCACGATGAGGGCGTTGTCAATCTGCCCTCCTTGGATCATGCTTCCGGCCAATGTCATGGCATTAAGGAAACCGAGACAGGCGTTGGAGAGGTCGAATATCTGGGTTTTGCCGGTCAACC
Source organism: Opitutales bacterium (assembly GCA_021772515.1). Classification (GTDB taxonomy): domain Bacteria; phylum Verrucomicrobiota; class Verrucomicrobiia; order Opitutales; family UBA2987; genus JAJFLU01. The sequence continues at coordinate 8,054 of JAJFLU010000047.1, read as the reverse complement.
CCAGCCGCTGATGGACATAGGCTGCGGTGGCCGGTTCCAGTCGATCCCGGCAAACCGCCGAATGTGCCAGCAGATCGATGTCCCCCTTGGCAACGCCAGTTTTTACAAGCGCCGCCTCGGCCGCCATCGCGCTCGCCTCGGAGGCAGCCACCGGTTGCGGCCAAAATCGCCGTTCCTTGATACCGGTCATCAATTCGAGCCGCCCGTAGGGTAATTTCAGCCGGTTGTAAAGGGGCGAAAGCCGGTTTTCAATCGCCTCCGAACTCCAACACTCGGGAGGGAGCGTGTAGGCAAGAGATTCAATGCAAACATCGGAGAATAGCATGGCGTCAGTGGTTCTCGTTTTCCTCCAAACGCATGGCTTGGCGAATCACTTCTTTGTCAAAATAATTGAGGTCCATCCCGGCATTGACCGTAATTCCCTGTCCATTGATTCCGCTCGAACGCTCACTCAAAAGAAAAATCGCCGTATCGGCCACCTCCTGTGTTTTCAGTGCCCGTTTACGAAAAGTGAGTTTCTCGGCATACAGATAATTCTCCAGATAACCAGGAATTCCCGCCGATGCGCTCGTCTTGAGCGGTCCCGAATTGACCGCGTTGAAACGCACCTCGCTATCCTTGCTGAATGATTTCGCCAGGTTACGCACACATCCTTCCAGAGTCGATTTCACCGGTGACAGGTAGCCGTAATTTTCCGCCGTGACCAGGGTCGAGGATATGCCGATCGTGACCACCGAGGCATCTTTGGCCAGAATCGGCTTCAAGGCGTTGGCCATCTCGACCAGTGAAAAAGCTGAAATGGACACCGATTGCAGAAAATCCTCACGCCGGGTCTCGTGGAATGGCTTCAATCCTTCGCTGAAATTGGCAAAGGCCATTGAGTGGACAAAACCGGAAAGACCGCCACTTCCGCAGCAATCGACCACTTTTGCCGCCAGATTCGTGATTTGCGCCGGGTCCTCGACATCGCAGACAAATACCGTCTTTCCTACCAGAAGATTTTCAAGAGATTGCCGCCGCTCCTCCGAACGCACCGAGTAAATTACCCGCGCGCCCGCTTCCTCAAGAGTCCGCACAATGGCAAAAGCGACGCTCTTCTTATTGGCGACGCCCGCCACGAGGAAGGTTTTTTCGTTTAAGTTAAGAAAATTCATGGGAAATAGAAAATGGGCAATGGGTGTAAAAGCTATCAGAACATAACCCTAAATCGATTTTGAGATAGGTTCTAAACAATGTTTTGGAAAACCCCTAAGGAGGTTTAAGTCAAGGTAAAGGCAAGTTGCTGTCATGGCCCCAACTATACCAGAAAACCAAAAAATGACAATGACTGCGTTGGCTGCGTTGGCTGCGTTCGCTAAAAAACTCAAAATTAATAATAATTATTAAGAAAAAACCCAAAAAAATCCTAAAATGAGACAATCTGTCCCACCTATTGACTCAGAATTCAATAATATCAACACCTCCACTTCACTTCTGCCGCTTCAACGAACTGAAGGCTTGAACCGCGGCCTGTTGATCAACTTTGGAAACCGAAGTCTGCGACACAAACGGCTCGTTTTTAATCTGCGAAAATCGGCGCAATCTGCGGATTTTATTCCCCCTTGTATTTAATAGGGTTCGTTCTAAACTATAGAAGTAAAAAATGGTCGGTGACGTTAAAATACTTAAAGCTTGTTTGATCCGATACCCAGAGACGGGATGGAATAGCGATCTCGATTCGGCGCTATTCTCGGAGTCGGCGTTGATTGAGGTCATCGGCGAGATTCTCGGGGAATATGGCAAATTTCCTGTGCCCTGGAAAAATGAAGAGGCGCATGATGGTCTGTGGGTCGTTGGGCATAAATCCGAGGGTGGGAGTAGATTTATCGGCCATTGGGAAACTATGTTGCCGGGAGAAGGAGAGTTTATGGAATTGTCGGTTGCGAGCGAGGATTTGGACGATGCAAACAACGCCTCCCGAGTGATATTTATGACCTATTTTCAAGGGCTTTCATTGAAATGAAGAAGTGAGAATGTTTGGAAAAGCGAAATATTCTTTTTTGAAGGCCCACGAGATTCTTTGGAAGCTGGGTTATTGGCGTTATTTATTGATCCCGATTCTATTGTCGATGGTTTTGGCGTTTGTACTGACCGTTCTGGGCATTGCGTTATCCTCAATCCTCAGCCTCTGGGCCTACGAGTTTCTTTCGCAGTTTTTCGAATTGCCCAGGATTCTCCGGGAGGTGCTGATCCTCGTCATCATCATCTGCGAAATTGGACCGCTCTACGTTGCCTTCAGGAGCTTGGTCTTGGTTTGTTATGCGCCATTTTTGGATAGACTTTCCATAAAGGTTGAGGAGTTGGTAAATGGCAGCGCGAAGGAATTTAGCAGAAGCTTTCTTGAAACACTCAAGCGACCGCTGTTGATGGCGGCTTTTACAATATCAGCGTCGGTGGCAGTTTTCGGCGCTGGCCTGGTAATCGGCGTAATCCCTTTTGTCGGTCTTTTAATTTCTGCCGGTTTGCTATTTCCTCTCCAGATATTTTTGAGCAGCGTGGCCTATGTAGATACCTATTTGGAAAGAATTGGACTTACGCCAAAAGAATCATTTAAATTAATGAGAAAGAATTTTGGGAGTATGTTCATTTTTGGCCTGATTGGTTTTGCTATTATGTTGATCCCGGTAGTCGGTTGGTTCGTAGGGCCTACCTATTCAGTGGTAGCAGGGATCGTATTTGGCATTTTAATATCGAAAGAGCGTGAAGGTTCGGGATCGGCATGACTACTGAATCTCAAATTCTTCTTGCATGGATAATCCTATTGGGACCGGGAATAGGATTGCCTTTATATTTAGGATTTAAGAAAAAACCATCGAGCGATGGGGAAAAAAATTCGATGATACCAAGCTTGAGCTATCAGAAAAAGACGGGAATGTTTCTTTACCCTAAGCATCCCTATATTGCTTTAGCGATCTACGACTCGTTATTGATCTGGGCAATATATGTGCTCCTGACAAACCCATAGAGGAACTACCAAAAAAAGGCTCAAAAATCGCAAAATTGGGAGGGTTGGATGCTTGATCTTTTGAAATTGTTCAGTATTTTCTGTCCTCTTTCACAATCGAATTTGAGTCAATAAATACCGCGAATACACATTTTACTATGACCACAGATACCAAACAGGATAAACTGGAACAGCATTCCTTTCAGGCCGAAGTTACCCAGCTTTTGGATTTAGTCGTCCATTCACTCTACACCAATAAGGAAATTTTCGTGCGGGAACTCGTTTCCAATGCCTCCGATGCCCTCGAAAAGCTCCGCCACACGCAGTTGACCGAGAAGGAAATTTTTGACGAGTCTCTGGAATTGGAAATCAACCTGACGACCGACGATACCGCCGGCACGGTGACTATCCAGGATTTCGGCGTCGGCATGACCCGCGAGGAGTTGATCGAAAATCTCGGCACAATCGCCCATTCCGGCTCAAAAGCTTTTTTGCAGGCATTAAAGGAGGGTTCGGCGCCCGTCAGCGATCTGATCGGGCAGTTCGGGGTCGGTTTTTACAGCGCTTTCATGGTCGCCAAGGAGGTCAAGGTATATACGCATTCGTGGAAAAATGAGGGCGAACATCTGGTCTGGTCGAGTGATGGCACGGGATCCTACCAAATCGAGACGGTCGAGGGGCAGCGCAGGGGCTGCAAAATTGTCGTTCAGTTGAAAGAAGAGGATAAGGACTTTTCCAAAGCGGACACCGTTCGCGATATTTTGACCCGCTACTCCAGTTTCGTCCAGTTTCCCATCAATTTGAACGGCGAGAGAGTCAACAAAGTCCAGGCCCTTTGGTTGCGCGGAAAAAACGAAATCAAGGAGGAAGAATACACCGAGTTTTATAAATTTCAGGCCAAGGCTTTCGATGAGCCTCTGACCCGGCTGCATTTCGCCGCAGATGCCCCCTTGGCCATCAACGCCCTGCTTTTTGTCCCCAAGACCAACATGGAGAAGATGGGATTCATGCGGGAAGAAGCAGCAGTCAGCCTGTATTGCCGAAAGGTGCTCATCGATGCCAAGCCCGATGGGCTGCTGCCCGATTGGCTGCGGTTTTTGAAGGGGGTCGTGGATAGCGCCGATCTTCCCTTGAACATCTCCCGGGAAACCATGCAGGACAGCGCCTTGGTGAAAAAATTGAACAAGCTGCTGACCCGGCGATTCCTCAAGCACCTGGAAAATATGGCCAAAAAGAACTCGGAAGATTTCCTTGGTTTTTATGAAAATTTCAACGCGTTTTTAAAGGAGGGCATCACCACCGATTTCGCTCATCGCGAGCAGTTGAGTAAACTGCTGCGTTACGAATCTTCGACCACCGATAAGGGCAAACTGACAAACATTGCGGAATACGTCGAAAGGATGAAGGAGGACCAGAAAGAGATTTATTACTATTTCGCCTCCAATCGGGATGTGATTGAGGCAGGGCCGTATCTTGAGGCTTTTAAAGCCAATAACCTGGAGGTTTTATACCTCTACGAACCGGTGGATGAATTCGTGATGAGCCATTTGCATGAATTTGACGGCAAGACTCTCGTATCGGCCGATCAGTCCGAGATTCAGCTCGATACTGCGACCGAAAATGAAAGCGAACCGCTGTCGCACGAAGAGGAAAACAAGCTCTGCGAATGGATAAACGAGCAGCTTGGGGAGCGCGTTGGTAAAGTTACCGGCAGCAAGCGGCTCGTCGACAGCCCGGCAATTGTTCTCAATGCCGACAAGATGATTTCCCCCACCATGCGACGGATGATGAAGGCCATGCAGCAGGATGTGGCAGCCAACCCCACCGTAAATCTGGAGATCAATCTCCGTCACCCCCTGGTCAAGAATCTGTATTCGCTGATTGAAGCAGAGGCCGATTTGGCAAATCAAGTTACCCAGCAAATCTACGATACCGCCCTGGTCGCCGCCGGTTTCAATGAAGACCCACGCAGCATGGTTGACCGCATTTACACTCTTCTGGAAAAATTGACCACGAGATAAATGGTCGATTCCCGGTGGCCATTATCAACCCTCCCGCCCCGACTATTTTTCTTTGACGGAAAATAATGAGATGGCAAAACGGGCGTCGATACTGCGCAGCCGCATACTGATTTCCCGAGCCAGATTCATAAGTATCAAGGTGTAAATTTTTGGCTCAGTTTTCCAGATTTGCGAGAGACTTTTCTGGGAAAGAACCAGAACAATCGAGTCCTCGAGGGTACGAACCGTTGCCGAACGGGTGTGCAAATCGATGATGGACATCTCGCCAAATGTCTCTCCCATCCCCAAAGTGGCAATTTGCTCCATCGAGTTATCGCCCGCCTCCGGGACGGTCTTGAGAATCCCCACCGAGCCTTCCATAATCAGAAAAAGACAATCACCAGGATCTCCCTCGATGACGATACTATCACCTTTCGGGTATTCCCTCTGCTTCATGAAGGTGAGGAATTGTATCAACTCCTCCTCCTCGATTCCCCCAAACAATGCGTGTGATTGAAGGAATTTTAAGCTGACTGTATTAACGTATTTTTTCGGCATTGGTTGGACTCGATATTCTCCTGTTTAATCGGTATAACACGCTCCGGCGGTTGAAATCGCCCTTCGATCGAATGATTATTTACCTGAATAAAATGGCGATTCAATTATTGTAGATTTTCTTATATAAAGAAAATTTCACTATTTGTCGAGATTTTGCAGCCCTTCCGAGGCAATTCACCACATTTTATGGGAAAATTCACATCTCCAATCAGCCTAGAGCTACATCGAGTATCATCATAACGGCAAATCCGAGCATCGTCCCAATCGTTGCAATATCGGTATTTTTGTCCAATTGGGATTCCGGTATCAACTCTTCTACCACGACAAAGATCATGGCTCCGGCGGCAAAAGAAAGCGCATAGGGCAAAATTGGCTTCATTATGATAACTGCCGCAGCGCCGAGGAGTCCGCCCATCGGCTCGACAATTCCCGATAGTTGCCCGTAGTAAAAACTTTTCAGCCGCGACATGCCTTCTCGCCTCAGTGGAAGCGATACGGCGGCCCCTTCGGGAAAATTCTGGATGCCGATACCGAGGGTCAACGCGATCGCCCCTGCTATTGTAGCGGACGGTAAGTCGGAGGATAGCGCGCCAAAAGCGATACCCACGGCGAGCCCTTCGGGGATATTGTGAAGGGTAATTGCCAAAACAAGCAGCACACTTCTCTGCCAACCGGTTTTTATACCCTCAGCCTCTTCTATCGGATACCCGATATGGAGATGCGGCAGTATTTTATCCACTCCCCAAAGGAAAAATCCTCCAGCAAGAAATCCGGTTGCGGCGGGAATCCATGAAGGGATTTCACCCTCCGCTGCTATTTCGATAGCCGGGGCTAAAAGCGACCAGAAGCTCGCGGCGATCATCACTCCGGCCGCAAACCCCATCATCCCATCGAGGAATTTTTTGTTAATCTCCTTGAAAAAGAAAACCAGCGAAGCGCCCAAAGCCGTGACAAACCACGTGAAACAAGTCGCGAGAAAAGCCTGTGTGATCGGATTCTGGGCAAAAAACCATTCCTTCATGGTAAACCCCTATCCTATTCCCCGAGCAAATAGCAAAAAATATTTTCCTGCGAGCGAGATAGGTTTATCCGTAGTGCTCCAGATTTAAGAGAGCGAATTACTGGCTCGGCAACTTGAAGGTCATTGGCATTACTACTTCTGTTACCACGGGTTGGCCATTTTTACTCGGAGGCTCGAATTTCCATTTTGAAACAGCGGCAACTGCTGCGTACCCGAACAGGGGATCGGTCGCCTCCTCCACTCTGGGTAATTGAACTTCACCCCCGCTATCGATTAAAAAGCGGATTTTTACCTTTCCCTCCATGCCCCGACTTTCGAGTTCGGGTGGGAATACAGGGCTCTCAATCATGGTGGGGTTTGGCGTTTTATCCAACTCCTTGGGCTTGGTGATGAAGTCCAGTTTTTCCTGCTTAATCTTGCGAGCTCTATCGCGAACCTCCGGTATCAGGTAAGACCTGTTGAAAGAGAACTCTTGCTGCAAAGCAAATGGGATAGGAAGACCGCCTTTTTTTGCCGGTTTGAACTTCCAATATAGTAGAGCCGAGGCCGCCGCTAAACCAAATTCAGATCGAGATTGCTTAAAAATTTCAGTGGTGACCACGGAACCATCCTCCCCTACCACAAAATTTATGGTGGCGCTTCCGTTTAAACCGTCAGCCAATAGATTAAAAGGATACACGGGCATACCCTGGCTAAGAATTTCCGGGTACATAACACCTGTGCTATTTTTGGATTTCCTGTTTCTGGATAAATTGGTTGTCCTGGCTGAAGAATTCGTTTCGTCAAAAGAAAAATAGACTGGCTGAACTCGTCGAACCCTGACCGCTTTGCCGTTTCTCATGGCTGGCTTATATTTCCATTTTCGAACCGCCTCAAGCGCCGCATTTCCGAAAGACGCGTGAGCCGCTTTCAGAACATTGGCCTCGGAAACATTCCCTTTTTCATCGATTTCAATAACCAATTCGACCGTCGTCTCTACCTTAGTTTTTACAAATCCAAAAGGATAAACCGGAGTCACCGATCTTATGAGCTCCGGCTCCCGATAGGTTTCTTTAGCTTCCAGCTTGGGCGAAAAAATCGGGCTCGTCGCGAGCGCTATAAAAACAATCACTGTAAAACAGGTGTGCCGCATTATCGTGCGCAGGAATAGCAGGAATATCTGCATGTCGGTTATGATTTGAGAGAAATAGAAACGGGTTTTTTGCTTACCAAAGATGGCCCCTCCACAGGTGTCTTGTCCAGTGTTTTTTACAAAAAATATGTAAACCCATATTTTCCATTTCATTATAAGGTGTCTTGATTGATTTAATCGCTATGTATTTAATAATAAGTTACTTAAGTAGACTTATAGGGTTCCTCGACGTTTTCAGTGGTACATTGCGGATGGGATGTTGAGTTTACCGGCGACGAGGTATAGCATGGTGATTAGGTTTTCGGTCGTGCGATAGCCTCTGGCTTTGCGTTTGGTGGCGCTGAAGACACTGTTGAGTCC
>JAJFLU010000046.1 GCA_021772515.1 Opitutales bacterium | reverse complement strand
AATTGTAGCTGATCTTTGCTTCTCTTGCCATGTCAGTCATACTAAAGTCCCAAAAGTGATTTCCAACTAAGAAATCCAAAAATCTCAATTTTGGAGTATCTCCAAAGTATTCCAGAAACACTGATTTATTTTCTTCGCTTTTCATTTTCTTATAATATTTGTATAGAAAGGTTCTTTATAAAACTTTCTGATTAAGGAGTTTCAACTATCAAATACTGAAACATTTAAATAAGACGTTTTTCTTATCTCTTAATGAAAAAAGAGAAGGCTGAACTTATGTTTAAACTTGCTCGTTCAAAAAAGAATTGGGGAGCAAAGTATGATAGACTTGAACATTTTAAGAGATTCCTAGACCTAAATAAGATGGTAAAAGAATTAGAAAACATTGGATGGCTTCTTGTAAAGAAGAAAGCAAATTACACTGGAATCTCGTTAAATCCAAGGTTCAAAACGAAAATTGTTGAATTTATCGAAGAGCAAATGCCTGAAGTGAAAGGTTGGATAACTTGAAGATGAAAGCAAAGAAATGTCCATTCTTGAAAAATAACGAGGTGATTTAAAATTTGGCTCGGAGAAATCGTGACTATCTTGGAAATGATGGAAAGGAAGTATGGAATGAATTAATGAAAATAAGGAGCTTCGGCTACTCCGCAAACACAATTTTTCCTGATTGGCTGGATTTAATTTTGAATTCTCTCTGTTCATTAACAGAAAATATGAATCGATCCGATCTTATTCAAAGATTACGCGAAAATAGACTTGAGGGAAAATATGAAGATCAATACTTGCAAATTGTTCAACGATATAGGGAAAATCAGACAAGGAGAAGGGGTGAACGACCAATTGATTATTTTACCGAAGCCTGGGGTTTGTTGTCGATAGAAACAAAGGAAAAGGAAAGAGACATACTAGGGGAAATTTATGAATCAGGTATTTCCTACGGAGAACACGGACAGTTTATGACTCCTAGTAATGTTTCTGAATTGATGGCAAAAGTTGATAGTGGTCAGACAATAGAGAGAACTACTATCAACGATCCCTGTTGTGGTTCTGGAAGGCTTTTAATAAATATGGTAAAATATCATCCAGATGCTTTTTATGTCGGCCAGGACATTGACGATAGATGTGTCAGAATGTCCGCGATTAACGCATGGCTCTTTGACTTAAATGCCGACCTTATACATGGTAATTCTTTCCTCAACGAAAGGCGCTTGATTATTTCTACGAGGAAGGGTGGCTATGTTTTCCAGACAATTCCCGAAGACGATAAATCAACTCCTGATTTAAATTATGAATCGAAGCCAAACCCTCAACCAGGGCAAACCGAGTTTGATATATTTTGAGGAAATGGGCTAAATAAAGGATAAAAAACATCAATTCTGATAATTTACGCTAGACATGCTTGCATAAAAACATATTTACATTTATATGAATTCGTTAAGCGAGGACGTGAGAGAAGTTTTTGGGTCTAGTGATGTTGTATCGACTCGGATGGTCGACTACCTCATCAATAATGGCTATCGTGTTTCGTTTCCGGTGGGCAGAACAGCGAGTTCTACACATTTAGTCTTAGCAAGGCGAATTCGAGAACTCCACCGTTTCGACCCTGAAACTTGGTTGCCTCACCTAATCAAACTCAAAGTAAAACAAGAGAAGTCGGAAAAATCTGTTGTCGTAATTGAACTCCGTCGCTCTATCTTACATATCGCTTTTTTACTGACGTTTTATATCTCGATCTTTCTCACCGTTTTTGGTATAATATTGCTCAATCAATCTCAAAAACCTGTGACTATTGACAATCTTAACGCCAATTATTCTGTCCACATACTCACAGCAGTTGCTGTTGCGATACTTTTTTATGTGGTGCTACGAATGTTATTTTCCGAATTAAATTATGTCTCAAAGGCTGAGGCATTCCTAGATCAAATATACGAATACTTTTCAGTAGAACACAGTCTTAAATCTTTCACGAAGCAACGATCTGAAGATATATTTTGTTTAAAAGAAGCCATAGTAAATGGTATAATGCCTATTATTATATGCGGTGGAATTGCTTTGTTATATTTTCCATTTAATTCGATAATACTTGTTTCGGGGCTGCTTGTAGTTCTGCTGCTAGTATCGCTTTATAAAATAAGAAAATTTCATATTGGAATAATAAATGTCCCACTTGCACTTATTATTATACTCATACTATCTGCATATATCATTCTTCCAATTGCGATTATCGATTATCTTGACTTGGCGGAACATGCATTAGACATGCAATATAGCAGGACTAAACTGGTGCCAGCGTATATGATAACTTTTGCATATGATATTCAAATAGTTTTAATTCTTGTATTTCTGCTTATACAAATCCCTGGATTAGTAGCGATATATTCAATTATAGATAATGTTATCGTATTTTTGGATAAATGGCGTAATCAAATACATATTGAACAGATACCATCCTTGGGAACAAGGCTGTATTCATATGTATTTATAGGTCTAGTGTGGCTTTTTTGTTCATGTTTTAATTTAGTTATTATATTTCTAGTATTGTCACTTTTTGAGTATCAGTTGTTTGGTGAGAATATTGTTCTTAGAAGTAATGTTTTGGAAGAATTTCGTAGCACATTTGTAGGCTTGGCGAAGCATTGGCATCCTGACGCCATTCAAGGAAATCTTGAGGGTGGTGGATTAGGCACGAAGTGGGCGGGAGCCGAAGCGCTTGAATATGGCAAGGTGATGTGGGCATTATTTCTTGTTATTTATTGTGTTCCCCCGATGTTACTATTTTGCGGATTAGCGTATAAGAATCTATTAATTATGTATCGTTACTTTAGATTGAGGAGGATTGCCTGGAAATCACGTCAGTTATCAGAATTTCGACCTATAGAAATGATAATGTCGCGCCTTGAACATGAAATAAGAATAAAAAGCCCAATTGTCGGAATCGTAGCTTCTGATGCACTTAGTGCTGAGGTTATCACACCCAGGTTGCCGCTCTTTAGAGAATTAATACTTTTGTCGCGGGGAGCACTCAAAAAATTGGATGTGGCTGAATTGGAGGCGCTAATTGCACATGAATATGGGCATTTGAATGCGAAACATACCATGTATTTTGGGATATTGGATTTTTTATCGGCGTGGACATTTCTTGGTGAGGGATATGTAACGTGGCTTTTATTTAATCCATTTACGATAGAAGACGAAGCAGACAAGTTTGCGGTAGATTATCTTGAAAGAACGAGAAAATATAGTGATGGGCGTGAGCTCTTAAATTCGTCGCTAGTTATGTTTGAGCAAGAGGCAATTAAGGCGGTGGGGGAAGATATAAATCATTATAATTTAGCTGCCATCACAAGTGGCGGTGTGGATTGGTTGCCCACGAGATTACGAGGTGATTTTTCTCGGCGCTTAAAACTGAGCTTTTTGGGGAAAATATGGCTCAGGGTAAGGCTATTTTTCTTTATGTATTATAATGGCTGGCTGGCTAATTATATGCATCGACCATTTAGCGAACGAATAATTAAAATTCGTGAATATTAGCACTGCTGATGTATAATTATAATTATTATGGCGACGCCTAGTAGGATAAATCCCAAGCAAGCAAGGATAATTGCAAAAGAATTATTCCTCGCATCGTATTCTGATGGAGGTATATGGTTCGATATTGCTTGGAGTGCATTGCTGGATCAAAAAAGTTATCTTTCGAAAAAAAGAAAATATTTAGTTCCTGGTTCAAGTGAAGGTATTTTGAAAGGTCTTCAAATTGCCGGAACAACAGAATCTTATAAGGAAAGGGTCAGGGGGATGGCAATACTTGTCGCAACATTTGCGATAGAGTCTCCAATATTTGCTGAGGCGCTTACTGTTAGCCTTGAATCAAACTGTAAAAAATATGGGGAAAGAACTTCTAGGACACAAAGGTTGATTGAATTGCTTAATACTCAGTTACAGAATGTAAACGAACCAGAGGTTGATAGAGACGTTGAAACTGTCCTAGAAAGTGTAATTGTTGAAAGTATGATTCGTGGGAAAAATGTAGATGTTAATAGTTACAAGATAGGATACGCTAAAAGTGTTCCATCTAGGAATAAATATGATATTGTTGTAGATGAATATTTTAGACGTGAAGTCCGAATCAAAAAAGGCGAATATTATGACTCTAAAAGTATCTTCACGATTAGGAAGATGCAGATGAAGATGCTTTGGTTAGTTCTTTCGAATGTATCAAGGGGAGTTATTACTCATCGAGATATCAAAAAGCTTCCCACTGGAAAAAAGGTGGAAGCTATGAGTGTTAAGGCTATTTATCAGTATCCTAATCAGCTTGGTCAACTGTTAGGTCGGCCACTGCGGAATGCGATACTGGTGATTGGTTCGGATAAAAAATATGAGATAAAGCAAGATGGCTGGTCATTCTGCTGGATAAGAGAAAAACGCGATTATGATTCGAGCCTGCTAGTTAGTTTAGTCAAGCCCGTTTGAATACCGGAATGGATGACCCCACTGTTTTAGCAAGGATTCTACCTTTGCAGTTCCTTTTCTATATGCTTCGACGTGACTGATATCTTTGGGGTTTGACAGAATATCGTCTTCGCCCTCACGATAAGTCTTTAGGATTTCATCAACGGCTGGAATTATTGCTTTTCTAAGAGCAAGAGGAACCTTTCTGTGCTCTATCTGGAGTTGCCGCCTTTGGTTGCTATACAGACGCCAGAACATTTCCGGCACCTCATTACTGCTGGCGTTTATGGGATGATATTCGGGTGAGATATCTTCATCTCGTAGCCAATAACATCTCGGTGTTCGATGAATAATTATCCTATACCTTGTGTCTGATGGCTCGTCTTTAAACCAATCTTCGAAACGACCTTCGGCGGAGGAGGGAGGGCCAAGAACCCAAGTTTCAAGGGCCAGCCGGCTAATTGCACCGGCACCCTGGAATTCATCGGCGATATAATAGGCCGTGGTGCGTGCTTTGCGCGTAAGTATCCACGCAAGTGATTCTTCATCAGTTTCAAAATCTATATTTTCAGCCCGTATAGCGAGAGGATTTCTAGGAAGGGCTGCCTTCATGGTTTGTAAGTCGGGCATATAACCTTCGGTAAGTCTGACAATATTCATATCATCCCACCTAACTATATTCGCCATTAAAAGCCGTAAGATATTCACTATAAAAGTGTTGCGGTCGATTCGAAACGATGAATTGAAAACGTGAATTTTTAAGGAACTTTTGAGCTTACGTAAAAAGACATTTGAGGTCGACTACCGTATTATGTGGTAAGGTCAAACGACTGTTTTTAAGGAAATATTTTACACGAATCTTATTGGAATATCAGAATGAAGAAATACAAATTACACCAAAACGTATCACCAGCGAATCTACCTCAAATCGGTGCTTACATTCCTTCCACTGAGCAAAGACTGGACATAGCTAGAATTTGCTCAACAGTGGAATTTCATAACTGGAAATTTCCTGGAAGACCAGGTCCAATCCAGGGTGTTTGTCCACTTTCAGAGGTAATCGACACTTCTTGTGTTGCTATAAGAGCAAAAGCGGATTTTGGAAAAACCGCTTGGATTGATATTTTCCCGATTATTTCCAAGACATCGGACAGAGATTCCCAGCTTCTAGAATTTGTAAATTTTATAGTCCAATCAACCAATGGGATGCTAGCGCATCGGATTGCCAATTCATACGGCTATCCAATTTTGCAGACCTACAGAATTTCACAAGAATCTGGCGATAAAACTGTTTCGGTTAAAAACGGCAGGTATAGTCTAACAGCCTGTTCAAAAATAAAAACAGTGGTTCTCGAAATTCCTAAATCCGTTGGTAAATTTCTACACTTTTACGGTGATTACCTCAATTCTAAAGAGGCAAAATGATTGTAAAAAACACAACTCCGATCCCAACTGCTAAACTCAAGCTCCTACTCGAATTTGCAGCACAGGGGATTGATGACAGGTGTGTGGAAGTTCACGTAAAGAATTCCTCCAGAACTTCTCTGAGAGGGGTTGCATATTCATCAATACCCAGCATCGCCAATGTTAGTCCAGGAGTTAGATATTTGGTTACCTTAGGGATGCCCCGCAAGCCTCAATCGTTTCCCAATAAGGCTTGGACAAATGTGAAACGCATAAAACGTCTATGGGCTGATAGCATTCCACTGGATTCTATCGAGGACGACATCATTCTCTACGCAGCACATGAGTTTAGGCACATCTGGCAATTTCAAAGAACGGAACGAACAGGAAAAAGAGGTAAAGGCGAATACGATGCGGATAAACATGCCTTCAAGATTCTCAATCGCTGGCGAGAAGCTACCGACAGAGAGCCAGTTCAGCCGATTAAGCAACTGAACCCCTTTGGCAAGCCTGAACAATCTCGTCCACAAACGAGTAGTATTGCAGGGGCTATCCCGTCATCTGAAGAGGATATCGTTGCTGATGTTTTAGAAGCGGATAGGGAAAATCAGAGGATTTGGGACTGGATGGTCAAGAGACTATCGCATCTTAATGAGCAATATTTAAGAATTGATGGGCTTCGGGTTTATTTCGGAGAGGAAATTAAAAATGCCATTGGCTTAGAGGCATTATCACTGCCTTTAGTAGTCACACTTTACCTGGATGAAAGGGACAAGAAAAAATTAGTAGTGCGCGTAATACCATTCCCCTCAAACTTGTTTCCAATCTACAAGAAACATGCAATCTCCCAATATTCAGACTCTGCCAATCGCTCAATTATTAAAAAATATTTTATCAATAAGTCGCGCGAAAAGTCTATTGACGAAAAGTATCGTCTACACCTTCCCAAAGAACTTGCAGTGAAAGCTGATATTTTAAGCGATACCTATGTTTCAATCCGTCCGAATCAAAGTTGGCTAGAAATTTCCCATGCCGACAATGAAGATGAGGAATTCTGGGAAGCGATCAAGACGCTTCAAGATGGTTGATTTTTCAGTTACGGGATTCTGATTTCGTTTTTTTATAAAAAGTATCTGTCAGTTTTCCCTGAGTTCCCATAATTCCCAATTTTCCGTCTTTCCCTTTTACCCCTTCATTACCTCAATTCCATATTATCCCTAACGTTCCCATAGACAGGAGGAAGGATTTGTATTATAATGTCCTTCAAATTCCGGGACGTTAAATGAGGAAGATTTCGCCAAAGCCCAATACTATATATAAGGGAGATGCTCTTTCGATATTGAAGAAGCTTCCTGATGGCTGCGTTGACATGGTGATGACTTCTCCACCCTATTGGGCTTTGAGGGATTACGGAGTTAAGGGGCAGCTTGGTTTGGAGCCCCACTTTGAAAACTACATTAATAATCTATGTGGTATTTTTGATGAAGTTAAGCGCGTCATAAAGGATACTGGAACGTGCTGGGCTAATTTAGGAGATACTTATTCGGGTAGTGGTTGCGGATCAAATGGTTATCGAACTGAAGCAAGCCGGTCATTTCAGGTAAAAGACAAACGCGCGAATCTATATAAAACCAGTGGTCTAGCGCAGAAAATTAAGTCCGTACCTGCCAAATCACTAGTTGGGATTCCTTTTCGCTTCACCATAGAAATGGTTAGTCGTGGCTGGATTCTTCGCAATGTAGTTATCTGGCATAAACCCAACTGTATGCCCTCATCTGCCAAAGACCGCTTCACGGTGGATTTTGAATACCTCTTTTTCTTCAGCAAATCTCCGAAATATTTTTTTGAAACTCAAAGAGAGCCACATAAAGAATCAAGTTTGGAAAGAACCAAACATTCCTGGAAAGGGCATAGAGAACCAATGTCCGCTTATGCAGGAATGGATATATCCAAAATGTGCCATCCACAAGGAAGAAACAAGAGGACTGTCTGGAAAATTCCAACAAACTCATTTTCTGAAGCACACTTTGCGGTTTATCCACCTAAACTATGTGAGACGCCAATTTGTGCGGGTTGTCCTGATAAAGTCTGCAAGTGTTGCGGCACTCCTTATTTGGTGAGGAGAAGTGGGGGTAGCCCGAATGCTTTCAATCTGCGTGTTAGGGATGTTAAAGCCGGAAGAATAAAGTATTCTGATAGGAAGGCATCAGCATCCGAGGTTGAAAGATATAATGAGCAGTCTTTTGTTCCAAAGGTAACGGAGAAAGTAATCTTTAACTGCGACTGCAACGCTGGTTTCTCTGCTGGAATAGTTCTCGATCCGTTCTTTGGTGCGGGAACTACTGGCTTGGTAGCACTCCAACAGAGCAAGCAGTTCATCGGGATAGAGCTGAACCTTGAGTATATCAAAATCGCGAGGAAGCGATTGCGACCCTACCTCAAAAACTCCAAGTAAAACAAATTGAAGATATGGATATAATAACACAGCTAGGGTATGATTATTGGAAACTCATTGGGAACTTCAATCCAATTATGCAGATGTTCCTGCTACGATGGGCGTATATTCTATTAGCCCTTCTTTTCTTCGGACTGATAGTGCGAGCAATGTCATTAATATTAATAAAACACACACTCACATTTCAAGCGTTAGCGTTAGTTCTTGGTATCAACATCGGACTTTCCATACGTGTAGAAAACGCAATGAACCTTGATTATGATGATTTAAACATTCTCCTAACTATCGCAATTCTCAGTTGGATAGCGCTGCCGTTTATTTTGCCCACGCTATTGATTCGTAGGAGAGGTTTACAGCTAATCGCTTGCCCTATCATTTTCACTCTCGAAATCATTCTTCTTATAATACAGCTCACAGTGCTGAAAGGCGACTAACGATGTTTAAAAGAATAAAAATAAAGCTGTCAAAAATTCTTTTAGACAAGCGTGATACTTGGAGTGGAAAGAGCATTTCTCACACTCAACAGGTAGAAGCTGTTACACAGAGTCAGGATACTGAACTACCTCAAAATCCCTGTCCAATCCTACATCCACAAACCATTCAGGGGATGAGGAATGAGCTTATCGAGAGTGAAATTGTAGAAGAAATTTTAAGTAAAAATTCTGAACGTGTGCATATTATCAAAGGCAGCACGGATATCGTCAGTTCTCAAGAGAAAAGAAGCTTCACCGAGGATGGGTTAGTGACTCATACAGACGATAATTTCGTTCACACCTCAGAGGGTAGATTCATCAAGGGGAAAGAACTTCATGGGGGAGGGCAATGTTATTTTTGTGAGGGTTACACGGACAGGATAGAATTCTGTTTTCGTTGTCGTCGCGCAATCTGTTTTAAGGATTCCATCCCATACAAGGATTTCAAGGTATGTCCCAACTGTTTAAGGGTGCTGAGATTTAACGAAGACACTTGGGATGAGGAAGAGGAAAAGAAGCTGAAATGAATAAACAACAACAGTTTGATGATAGAAGTCCTGCCTTACATTGGTATGACACGATTCACTTTTTTGCTCGGCAGGCGGGCATGGAACGTGACAAGCGTGTGCTTAAAGCTCTCCGTCTTATAAAGTCAGATTCAACAGATAGAGCTGCAATCCAACATGTATCCAAGCAAATACTCAATCTGATTAAAAGCACTCCTGAGTTTCTTGCTCAGCAACGTGACCTGAATCCATTTCAGCCCTATCCAGGTAATCAAGTCTCCGGCATTATTAGAATTGGAAAAGTTTATCATCCCAGGCTGTATCCCACACCAATATTCGGGCTACATCCTCACGAGATTAATCAAAATGTTTTGGTGTTCGGACGGGCGGGAGCAGGCAAGACAGTGCTTTTGATGATTGTTCTCCTGGAATTAATCAGGCTTGGGATTCCATTTTTTGTTTGTGATTTCAAAAGGGACTATCGGCATCTGATTCGGAATTGTAAGTCCCTGAGTGTATTCAATTGGCGTAACTTTAAATTCAATCCTCTTGTTCCACCGCCAAACACAGAACCCTTGTATTGGATACAAGTTTTTTTGGATGTTTTCTTCGAGGCGTTTTATAATACCACGCCAATAGCAGCTAAGAGTGTGTTCGTGGATTTCTTAACACGAGAATTTAATGAGTTCAGAAAACGCTATGGTAATGAAGTATATCCGACGCTATTCGACATAGAAGAATCAATTCGGAAAACCCTTTTAAACAATAGAGTTCCGAGCAGCTACAAAGAAAGGCTGATGACATCACAGAGCCGGATTCGACCTCTCCTTTCTGTCCTGGGAAATATGTTTGATTGCCAGGAAGGTTTTCCGATTGAGGAGCTTTTGAATGGGAATGCAGTGCTTGAGTTGGACGGTCTATTAGAAGAGCCAGAGACATTTCTCGTGAACTTGTTTTTTCATTGGATTTTCACATACAGGCTGAATAACGGTCAGCGTGGAAGATTGAGGCACATGCTTGTCTTTGATGAAGTAAAAAAAGTTGCATCGAAAGAGAAAGCAAGCGGCTCCTCCACCATCTCAAGACTTATATCAACTGCACGTGAGTTCGGGCAAGGATTACTTGTGGCTGACCAGATGCCTTCAGCTCTTGGACACGCAATTTTAGCCAATGTTTATACCAGTGTCGGGCTGAGTCTATCAGCAGGAAAGGACATTAATGCGATGAGCTATGCAATGGGTCTGAGTTCCGAGCAGAGACAATATATAAACCATCTGCCTGTTGGTTTCGGAATCGTAAAAATGGCGGACAGATACACTCGACCATTTCTCATTCAGATTCCGAATCTTCAGATAAAAAAGGATGTGAGTGATGCCGAGTTGGAAAGCCATATGAAGCCCTATTTTTCCACTCTGAATTTCAAAGCAAGAGTTTTACGTCCAGAAACTACTCAGTCTTATACCGCTCCTCCGCAAGAGTCAGAATCTCCGAAACAACAGGAAACCTCGGAAGAAGCAAAGCCAGAGAAAAACAAGAGCAAGGTAACGCCGTCATTTCCCTTCGATCTCACTGAAAAGGAATACGCTTTCCTTATGGATTTGAAAAACCATCCCTTCCTTTCCCTTACTGAGAAATACAGTTCGCTTGGATTGACGAATTACATGGGAAACAGGATATGCCAATCACTTTTGGAAAAAGGATTAGTCAGGGAAATTGAAATCCGACTCGGAACACGAGGAAGATCACCAAAGTATTTGGAGGTTACCCAAAAGGCTGAGAAAGCGATTGGACGGCAAAACCTAGGTAAAGGCAAAGGCGGGTTTGAGCACGTCTACCATCAGCATCGTCTTCAAAAGCATTTTAGCAGCCAAGGGTTTGAGGCTGAGATTGAAGCATACCGACATGGTAAAGCTGTTGATCTTGCACTTACTAAAAACGATCTTTCGATTGCGATTGAGCTTGCCATGACTCCAGGCGGAGAGGTCAGCAATTTTGAAAAAGATTTCGAGGCGGGCTGGTCTTGTATCTGGTCTGTCTGCAAGGACAGGAAAATCATGGAGCAGGTTCAGAAGGAATGGGGAGAAAAGATAGCTGCTTACCCCACTGATTTAGTCGAGTTCTATTTGATTTCAGACTCCCGATTTAATTCTAGCGCAGAATTGGACTCTGAAACTGAAAATTAAAATTCCGATAGTTTATATCTAATTATATCTCAAAGACTTACAAATAATTCAAATTAATCAAAACGATTTAATTCTAATCAATCCAATTAATTTCAACCATATCTCTCTTTAATAAGAGTTAGAAATAAATCAGAACAATGAAAACAAATAATAAAAACACGGTCGGTAAAAACACCCTAATTGAAAAGACAGATGAGACAGTCGAACAGTTGAATCTTTCTTTTGGCGAGTGCTTGGCGATAGGTATTACTTGGCTGCAAAAGATTTCCACACACTTAGAAAATCAGCAACAGCTTCAGAAAGATTTAGGACAGCGATTCAATCAAATTGAAAACCGCTTGGAGGGTTACGAATCGAACATTGACGCTCTCCAAAAACAGCAAACCCGAATTCTTTCAGTCATTAATGAACTGGTGAAACAGGGTGATTCTCAAGACCACAACATCGAGCAAATTCGCCTTCTGAACGATGGCTTAGTCAGAAAGATCGAAGAACTCTCTCAAGAGTTTATACAAGAGTATGTCGAGGCAAGATTGTTTAAGGAATTTGCAAAAATATACGGTTCAATCCTGACGCTAGAACCGTTGATGAAATTTAACGGGAAAGACGAGCTCAGTGCATTGGCTGAAAGTATAGAGCGATTCCTTGACTCGGAGGATATCAAGATTCTCAGACCGGAGCCCGGAGACAAATTCCAGCCTAGAGAGCACCAGCCAATTATGAAAAGCCCGACAATCCAAAGTGAGATGAATGGGCGCGTCGCTAAAACCTACCAACCAGGACTTAGCGAGAACGGAAGGATAATCCAGCACGCACGAGTGGCAGTTTTCACATTCAAAGAAGAACCTCAAACACAAGAATAGGAGAAATATAAATGAATAGTTCAATCAGTAATAAGCAATTCGTGGGAGTAGACCTTGGCACGAGCAATACCACTGTCGCGTTTTTCGACGAGACGGGTAAACCCAAGGTAATTCCTAACCTCGATGGAGAAATGCTGACTCCATCCGTCGTTTACGTTGGTCCGCGAAGCAAAGAAATCCTCGTCGGCACAGCCGCTAAGAACATGGAAATGCTTGAGCCGGACAGGGTTTTCAAGGAGTTCAAGCGTGAAGTAGGAACCGACAAAGTTTACAGGACGGAAGGCGGCAAAGAAATCACGCCTGAATTTCTGCAAGCTCAAATCCTCAAATACATCCACAATTCTGTCAGAAAATACTTTGGCGATTCTACTTCTGGAAGTTTGAAAGCAGTTGTCACATGCCCTGCGCAGTTCAATGAAAAGCAAAGGCAGTCCATCAAGAAATCTGCAAAGCTGGCTGGCTTTGACGTTCTCGCCATTATAAACGAGCCGACCGCGGCAGGTTTGGCTTTCGGTGTAAATGAAAAGCAGGGCGATAGACTCGTCATGGTCATGGACTTTGGCGGAGGAACTTACGACGCTTCATTAGTTGCTTATGCCGGTGGAGAGGCAACCGTCCTAGCGTCTAATGGTGACAAGCGGCTTGGAGGAAAAGATGTAGATGACATCTTTTTTGATATGGTTCAGAGGGCGTTTGAAGCGGAGCATAGTATGAATATCTCTCCAGAATCTCATCCAGTGGACTGGTTTAGTATCCGGGAGGAAGTTATCAGGCAGAAACACATGCTCTCGTCCAGGACGGAAGTTAAAATTGTTGCAAGGGCGGATAGCAAGCAGGTTGTAATTCCAATCACTCGCAAGATGTTGAGCATGGCGGTGACGCCACTCATTAAAAAAATCGAGGACATTACCCTCGAAACTATTAAGAGGGCGAAAGTTGATAAAGCAGACATAAAGCATGTCCTTATGATTGGTGGATCAAGCCGTCTCGTTCCATTCCAGGCTTTAGTTAAGGGGATATTTGGAGAGAAATCCATTCTCGGAGGAAGCGTCTCACCCGACTTTGCTGTTGGAGAAGGTGCTACAATCCATGCTGCTAAACTCATTAGTTCAGAAGGTAAAACAATTGTAGACGAAGGATTGCGAGCCATTCCCGCCCCTTCCATTTTGCATATTGATTGTATGCCTATCAGTCTCGGGGTTGCCGTTCTGGATAGCGTGGGTAATGGCAAGCTCGATCTCTATTGCTCAGCAATTCTTGAACGAAACACACCCATTCCATGCCAGGCAAGCAAGTGCTACGCCTCTGTCGAAGATTCTCAAACTGAATTTCAGATTCGGGTTATACAGGGAGAGGAAGGACAGAAGTTTGATGATAGTTTGGTAATTGGAGATGGTATGTTAACTCTTCTAGCCAGACCCTCCGACAAAGAGAGCATCGAGGTTGTTATGGCTTACGACCTTTCCGGTATGGTCAATGTCACCGTGAATGACCTTGTTTCAGGAAAAACCGAAGACATCACAGTTGATTTCTATTCAAATAAATAACTTACAAAAATTTAGGTAACTATGATAGGAATAGCTTCATTAATAAAAAACATTCAAGATTGGCGGAATACTCCAGATCGCCCACCTGTCGTAAAAAGTGTCAGGTCGGCAAAACCCAAAATCCATGTCTGTCCAGCTTCATCGGTCAATATACTTGTAATTGATGTTAGTGGGAGTATGGGTATGGGCGACTACAAACCATCGCGATTGGATGGTGCTAAGACAGCATCCAAACATTTTCTAACGCGTCTTTTAGAGGTTGAGTCAAGCGCAAGTGTCGGTCTCGTCAAGTTCGGCAGTTGGGCAAAGGTTGTATCTCATCCATTGCCAGTAAGAGCAGATGTGATGACGCTAGAATCTCGGATTGAAAGTCTATCAATTTCAGGTGCTACCAATATTGGAGACGGGCTTAAAAAAGCCGGAAGTGAAATCACCAGAATTCAAAATTATAAATATCCTAGAATACTTCTTCTTACGGATGGAGATAGCACCGATGGTCCCGATCCAGTAGGAGTTGCGAAAAGACTCAAAGCACAGGGCATTCAAATTGACATTATAGGGATTGGAGGAAGCCGCAACGAAGTTAACGAAAAAGACCTCAAGCAGATGGCTTCGGTAATTAATGGGGAATTGAGGTATTGGTTTATTGAATCGGTTCCTGAGTTGGTGAAGAAATTTGAGACTCTTGCAATACGGGAAATTAGAAAATGAAGGAGAAAAAATGTATTCAAACAATAGATGGATAAGACTGTTATTGATGGCAATATTTGCCGGGATTTTCAGGGTAATTGAAATCGTGGTGATTTCTTTGGCAATATTTCAATTCATATTCGAGTGGGTGAGGAGTAGACCGAATTACACCATCGGTCATCTTGGAGAAAAACTTGGAGAGTATATGAACCAGATTGTCGAATTCCTCACTTACAAATCTGACGACATACCATTTCCGTTTTCTGATCTTCCATAAAATATAGGGCAGAGAAATGAGCTTGCAGAGAGATTCATCGCTTCAAGTAGCAGATGGTGAGAGTGATGATGAACTCAACCCAATCGTTGAGGCTGTTTTCAAACGCTTTAATGCTATTGAAAAACTACAAAGTAGTAGAGTTAACTTGCTTTTGAATAAACCATTTTTAGATAAATATGAGCTTTCAGAACTTATCCCATACTCTTCTGACCAGATAGAATTTCTAGCAAAGAACAAATACATTCATTGGTATAAGGATTTAAATGCAGGGAGTGGTAAACAAAGGAAATTGTTTAAACCTGAAGATGTAATGAATATTATTGAATCTGGAAGGGTAGAAGCAAAATCTCGAATACCTCTACAGCTCAAGAAAATTGATCGCAATAGAAAGCCCAAATTTAGACGGTCTTTATTGTCTAAATAGCGTAAAGTTTTTATACTCTTAATAGACGTCTTTAATATGGATAAAAGCGATTTATTAAAAGCACTTGTGTCCGATATTGGAGGAAATGGCTTAAGATACGGTTCTTTAATTGTCGGAATAGCAAGCGTATTAGGCGATCAGACCAACTACATCCTAACTACTGTAAGTGGTATTGGTTATGTTGCAGGGTGTATGTTAAATAGAGAATACGAAGTGAAACAGTTAATGGCCTTGAAAGAAGATTTGCAGAACCACGAAGTAGAGATAGGCAAGAATGTCAGTCGGAGATAAATATTTAAACGTGATAGGATCAAAAGAAAAAGATTTTTTTACGTTTATTATGTTTGCCACCACCGAACAGAATAGACGAAAGCTTAGATATGCGAAACTTGACAGGTCGATTTCCCCGTTTTTCTAGATTTTCGATGGCTTCTTTCGCTGCTTGCGCTAGCAGTCCTTCAGGGTGCAATTCAACTACCTGAAGGTATTTGTATTTTGCAGCTTCATTTTCCCCTTGTAGTTCAAAAGCATGTGCCAAGAGATAATATCCAAATGGATTACTCGGTTCTAATGAAATCGCTTTCTGAATCTCTTTCTCGTATCCGTTGATATCATCCTGCTCCCGTAGTAATATCCCATAAAAATAATAAGAAGCAACGTAATCAGGGTTAATGTCTTTTGCCTGCTCAAACTTGACCTTAGCTTTCTCAAGTTGACCATCGAATAAAAAAATTGCACCAAAACTAGCATTTATCGCAGCTCTGTCGGTGTCATCAACATCTGTATTGAGAGCTTGTTCCAACATAGCTCTTGCTTCATCGAGATTATTGTTGACGAGCTCAACTTTAGCGAGATTAATATAAGGGGCTGATAAATTCGGAGCTAGGGAAATGGACTTATTATACATTGTAGAAGCTTCGTAAAATTTGCCTAGATTAAATAGAGCGTTTCCATAGTCGTTTACAATATCGGCTGGATTTATAGAATGTTCTATCGCCATTCGATAATAGTCGCAGGCATCGTATAGTCTACCATCTTTATATTTTAAATTTCCAATTGCAGCATATGCAGGCGAATATTTTGAATCGAGAGTAAGAGCATGTTCGTAAGCTGATAACGCTTTATCATTCGATCCCTTTGCTTCCAATACAAAACCTAAGCCCATATATAAGAAAGGATACTCCGTTTCAAGACTGATCGCCTTTCTGTATTTTTCTTCAGCTTCGGTATACATCCCTTGGTAGTTAAATATTGAACCCCAAATAAAATATACGAAAGGATTTGTTGGGTCTAAGTCTGCGGCTTGCTCTATTTTATTTAAAGCATCATTATAACGATCTCTGTTGATTAGTATAATACATCTTGCTAAATATGAAAATGGATCGTTAGGCCTAATTTTAATTAAGTCATGGAGTTTCTCGTTTGCTTCCCCTAAACGGAAATCCTGTAGGAGATAACCTGCCCACCATTTCAACGCGTTATAGTGATAATTTTCCGAGCAATGTTTTACACAGTATTCTAGCGCGTCATATCCGCCTTCTTTGTCATTATTTTTGAAACGCTTTATCGCGACTGTAATCGGACTTAGATAGTAAAGAATGAACTCAGCACTTTCATATAATGCTGAATCCAAGTCGTCTAGGGGGGCGCTGAATGTAGAAATTGCGATAGATTTTTTCTTTAACTTTTTATGCGTAATTTCATGGTGAAGTCGAACTGTTATATATAAATTACTATTATCGGTAGTTAACTCTCCTGTGATTGACGTGTTACTAGAACTAGTAATTCTTCTTAAATAGCCTGGCAGGGATTCGATCAATTTAAATTTTGTAGAAAAATGAATTTGCTCTTTATAAGTGTTTTCTAATATTCCAAACCGAAAAGGAAAAGCAAATCCATCGGCATTTTTGCTTATAAGATGCATCTGATCTATCAGTTTTTGCGAAATGACATTGGAGGTATATCCATGATCAGTCAACTTAGGGGAGACTTCAAATCCGCCAACTAAATATGAATCATCAAAAATTACCTTAAACATATAAATGATAATAAGAATAAGTGTAATTAGAAGAAAAAAGCTTATGACAATTGTATTAATTGTTCGCAGTTTCGTAGCTAGGTAATCTAAGCTACCTTGATGTTGAACTTCTTTTTTCACTCTTTTAATCTTAGTATTCTGTAATTGGTTTAAAACTTATATCACGTAATTATTGATAATAAGTATTCTGTGTCGAATACTATGAAATCCTCAGTTCAGAATTAACTCATTTTCTAGTTCAAAAAGTAGTGTGTTGAATGTAGTCATATCATATGTAACATAGTCTAAAAACCACCAATTACATCCAGTGTTCTTTGAACATATGCTTGTAATTCAGTGTCATCAATTATTTCGTTATCTGCATCAGGATTACTACTATGATGAAATTTTTTTGAAAAATCATTAATACCTTCCAATTCATCTAATAATTCCTGAGCCGCAAACAAAAGATCATTAGCTTCTGCATTGCGTATCTTCGAAATAAAATCTCCTAACCACTCGTCTTCCTCAAATTGGAAAGGAAGTCTAAATCGTAGATACTCCTCTAAGACTGGACGGATAGCAAGTGCAACATGTCGGCTGTCTCCAGTCCCTTCATTAGCGAATGTAGTCAATAGAGCGTAATTCTGAAAGTATTCACGGCTTGTCTCATCTTGAATATTCCAGCAGGTTATTGCAGTATTTTCTTTTCCAAGTCGACATAATTGAAGGGTCTTTATTTCAGCATTTGGAGTTGTATTCCAGAGCAACCGCAAGAATCTTGGCTCATGGGATAGCACTATCGTTTGCTTACTTTTTTCCGCCACTTTACAGATTAATTGCTGTGTGTATGTTCTTCGCGATCTGTCTTGGCTAGTAAACGGATCATCAAGAATTACAATCTTCTGATCAAGATTCGGATCAAGTTCTAATTGAGTAATAAAGAACGCTAATGCCAAAGTGCTTTTATCTCCTGCACTTAAAGTATTTCGAAAGCAAGGTTGACTTATAGAAGTAGAGCTATTTCCGAGTGTTACAGGAACATCATTGATTATCACTTGAAAAGTAGTGCTTGGTGTTCCTCCTATATAGCGCCTGTTTGTTTCACCGATTCTAAAGCTAGTTCCAAAGTTTTTAAGTAATTGATTAATGCGTAACTCAAATTTACTAATTATTTTACTACTGTATTTATCCAATTTTTCTTTAGCAGTCTTTTTCTGTGAATCAAGCTTTTTCTTGTGTTGTGTCGCACTGTTATATTCTAAACACAGTTTGTCTGTTGCGTCTTCGAAACGCTCTTTAATTGCAATAAGTCTAATTAGCTCTGCATTGACAGTTTCAAGATTTCCACCTTTCGTCGTATCCTTTCTTGAGGAGATAAGTTCGTTTGCTGTGGTTACAGCCTGATTATACAAACTTACTTCTAATTTTATTTCTTCGTAAGCTGTTAAGACATTAGAGTAGTCTTCGCCAGGTGATATTCGCTCCAGGAGAGATATTTGTTTCTTATTGGTAAGATCATCCATACAGGATTGCAGGCTTTTCATCCTCTCAATTAACTGTTCTAAATTGAGATCAGGAATATTAAATGACTCATATTTATTCCAAAATTTGGTAAGTATGTCGTTTTCGTTAATAGTATTCAGGAACTTTAGTTCGATTAAATCTGTAATAAACGCTTTTATTTCTCCTTGCAAATCTGAAACATCATCACTCAGAGCTGCGTAAGACTCTCCAAAGTATTTCTTATAATATTCTACAAGCTCATTTGACTTGATTGATAGATTACAAAACGGACACGAATCGTCCTTAATATAAGAAACACCTTGAGAAAGCCAATCCTCAGTGGCATTATTGGTCTCTTCGGAGATGTGTTGCCGAATATGCGACTCTACATCTGAGGATATATCATCTAATTCCTTTCCAAGAATTGAAATGAAATTTTCTGGAATATCTGAAACTGAAATTCTCTTAAGCTGCGCTTTGCTTAGAATTTCACTACTATTATTTAAAGACTCAAATTCAGTAGTCTTAAGCTTAAGTTTCTCTGCTAGGTTGTCTTCTTGTTTTAATGAAACGAAGTTATCGAAAGAAAAACCAGTCGAAACGAATTTCTGCAAATTCGCTTTCTTTAAAGCTAATTCACTATTATGTTCCCTAATTTTTGTATCTAAAACACTTATTTCAGTCGCAAGCTTTACACCTTCCTGCCCAACGATGATCTGATATAAATTTTTTTTATGTGTATGATCAATAGAGTCACCTGCGTATACATTTTCATGAATAAAAGTTGAATCAAAAATCTCGATATCTGGATAGGCTTCATCCCATTTTTGATCTTTAAATGTTGCGTTACGGGATTCAAGTCTAATTAAAATTTCTGAATCGTTATTTTTACCCAAAGACGATCTTCCCATAATATATTGACTATCACCAGTTCGTAATGATCGATAGATGTCACAAAGTGTTGTTTTCCCCCTGGCGTTTTCCCCATAGATCAAATTTAACCTACGAAGTTCTACATCACCCACAGCTTTATAAGAAAGAAATTTTCCTACATTTTTTATAGATATGATTTTCTTAAGCATAATTGAATTAATTCTTAAAGATTTAGATGAGATTTAGTGCTATCGCTTTTTCAGGAGTTAGTCGATAAAAATCAATCGCGTCAGCCCTCTGGATATTTACGTTCAAGTAATCTTTCCTAATTATTCCATCTGATGTTCCGGCTTGTGTGGCTGTTTCATCAATTCTCTGAAACCTTTTGTAGTGCATTGTAATTGCTGTATGGCGATAGTGGTTCGTGCCTGACTTAATAATTACTCTCCTCACATTCTCATCAAGGGTTCTCACATATCCAATACCAATTCCATTCTTGATAAAATAGTCAAGCCATGCCCGAAATACTGGATGGATTTTTAGATGTCTTCCCCTATGTTCTGTTTGATTACGTTTGAGATAAACCCTGCTATTAAGATGGATGGTTTTGTTTTCAAAATTTATGAATCGATTGTCTTTTATTTCAGTGCCAGCCAATTTAACGAACCTAAGATGCTCATCATACCTAATCATTGAAAACAGTCTGAAAATCACGTAGCCTAAAAGTCCAATTTCATTAGCCCTCTTTATGAGCTTCTTAATCTCTGAAAACGTGTAGCTTTCGATGTCATTTGTTGTCCTATGTGGTTTTTTGAAATTTATTGGATTTCGGACAAGCCAAGGTTCTTCGGCATAAGCGTTGTCCTTACCACAACAGAAATTCCAGAAAGCGTAGAGGTATCCGTAGCAATTAAATCTTGCGGCATTGCTCTTGTAGGAATTAATCCAAGAGCGATTTTCTTGGCCGTTAATCTCATCAACCCTTCTGTCTTTGTATTTTTCAGCGAATCTTCTGACGAATCGTTTGTAATCTCTGAGGGTTTGTGGAGAGAGACCGCTCTCTTCCTGCTTGCGGATAAAGAATTCGTAGCAATCTATGATGAAAGGCTTGTTCTCGACTTCCCTGTAATTGTCGAGAAACCAGTCAACTGCCTCAACAAGCTGAGATGCAGTCCTGCTATCATTGAGGTCGAGCCAGCCTTTGTTTGCCAGCTTCTGGAAAACTATTTCTGCCTGTTTGATTTGCTCCGCACTCAGCCAGGTGACTTGATTTGATAATCCGGCACTCTCCGCAGCCATTTTTCGGATGAGGAGCTGTCTGGTTCTCTCAAGTTCTATTTTATCTTTAAGCGCTCTCTCTCGGATTTGACCGGATTCCTTAAAATAGAAACGATAGCGATTCTTATAAGGACGTATTTTCCCTACGCTTTCAACCACACCACTGATTGGTTTCGCTTGCCTTGCCATTATCCTCTAGCAGTAGGGTTATTTTAGGGTAATGTCAATACATTGCTTTAAAATAAGGCATAAATGTGGATTTTAAGTCCGCAGCGTCTACCATTCCGCCACCCGGGCATGGCTTGGGAGTTTTTTGGATGTTGGTCGGGAAATTTACTGCTCCGGGGTTCTGTCTGGCAACTTTTTTTCTGTTTTCGCTTTGAAGAGACCTTTTGCCAGATTGGAGGGAGATTTTATGAATTGAGGATGCTTGAGCCGAGGTTGAATGCGAAGATGAGGAGGTAGGCGTAGAAGAGTAGGGCGAGAATCCCTGCCAGGCAGGCTCCTGCGGCGATGAGGCCGTCGTCCTCCGTCAGACCGGTGCCTATGAGAAAGATGACTGCGGCGGGGGCGGTATTTGTCAATGGGATGGGGAGGATCATGAGCGCTGCCATGAGGATGACGAGTAGGCCCATAAGGGGGATCCCCCAGGGGCCCGCGATCCAGGAGAGGCGTGGCTGAACAAAGCGCTCTATAAAGTGAAAAACTTTGTGGGCGGTTCGAAACATTTTAACTGCAAAGGCGCTTTTGATTGTTTTCGATTTGGCCCATTTCGGCAGCCAGAGGGTTTTTCTTCCCAAAAGCATCTGAAGGCCCAAAATGGCCAAGAGGATGCCAAAGGGGGTGCTATATCCGGCTGCGGGGACTGGTATGGCGCTGGGAAGAGCGAGCAGCACGAGGAGTATTCCATAACCCTTGTCGCCGACCTGTCGGATGAGATCATCGAGGGAGAGATCGCCTTTTTCGGAGTGAAGGGCGAGGCGATTGAGTATTGCTGAGAGGCTTTCCTGAGGCATAATTAATGGGGTATTGAATCTGCTTTCTTATTTTGCTTGAGGGTTGGGGTTGGCAAGCTAAATGAGGAATCGGGTTTTCCGAATTGCGATTTGGTTTGCTGTTTTTGGTTGCCTCAAGTGGGTCCGGTGGCGTTGATATTCTGTTTAGTGATTGAAGGAGATTTGGCAGAGCAGGGGTTAAATATCGGGTTTTTAGGCGGAACTTTCGATCCCGTTCATCTTGGGCATTTAATAAAAGCTCAGGATGTTTTGGAGGCTTTGGGTCTGGATCGAGTCTATTTTGTTCCCACGAGCGCCAATCCTTTTAAGGCTGATCCTCCTGTGGCCGGGCCTTCTGAGCGCAGGGCCATGCTGGAATTGGCTATCGATGGGGACAAGCGGTTCGGGGTTTTGGAGTTGGAGTTGGAGTTGGAGTCGGAGGGTCCGAGTTTCACGATCGATACGGTTCGAGAACTGGTGGGGCAATTTCAGGGTCAGGGGCTGTTCTGGATCATTGGGACGGATCAATTGCCGGGGCTGGCGCGGTGGCGCGAAATAGAAGAATTGGTGACTTTGGTCGAATTTGCCTGCGTTCGGAGGCCGGGGTGGGCTTTTGAGGAGCCGGGCATTCCGGGATTGCGTCTCCACCAAGTCGAGGGGCATGTCTGCGAGATCAGTTCGACAGAAATTCGGGAACGGGCGGAAAAAGGTCGACACTTCAGCTTGTTTTTGCCAAAAAAAGTTTATAAATTTATTTGTAGCCGAAATCTGTTCAAATAGTAACTACCGCATGACCGACGAGGAAATTAACGAAGAAAATCTGGAGGATATCAAAGCCTGCTGCCAGGCATTGGATGATAAGAAAGCGGATGATATTGTCGTTCTCGATTTACGGGGGAAATCCTCCATAACCGATTACTTTGTGGTGGCTTCGGGTAAATCATCGCCCCATTTGAAAGCGCTGCAAAGGGCACTCCAGGATATACTGAAACAACGTGAAGTGGGGGTTTTGGGTGTTGATACGGAAACATCAAGTGGCTGGCTCGTGGTGGATGCCTTTGATTTCATGGTCCACATATTCAGCCCCGAGATGCGCGAACATTATGGGCTGGAAACCCTCTGGAAGGATTCTCCCCAGATAATTGTGGAAGAGACCGCAGGTGTGTAGCCACCGCTGCGCTACAAACCTCCTTCATCCGCGAATTTGAGACAGGTTTTAATCGCTCAATTGGCGCGAGCGGCGTATAGCTCGTCCACCTTGCGGAGTCTGCGGCAAAGATCGCGGGAAATATTCAGGATAAGCAGGGCAAATTGGCTTGGGGCCGTTTTGAAAAGCCTGTGAAGGTCGGATTTATGCAGCGCATATACTTGGGTAGGTTCCTCCAATGCTCTTACCGAAGCGGATCTGGGTACCGACTCGATGATACTCATTTCCCCGAAAATTTCTCCTACTTTCAGTGTGTCGAGTAACTTCTCATCGGTATTCTCCAGGTTTTTAATCACTTCTACGGAGCCTTCGGCGATGATGTAGAGAGTGTCCCCCAAAGTGCCTTCGGTTATGACGATATTACCTTGTGAATAATCTAATGCTCGTAAATTGGCTGTCAGTATCCCCAGAGCATCCTCACTGAGCCCCTTGAATAGATGTGTTCTCCTTAACTGTACGATAGGATCGATGACGGGAGGGTAGAGCATGGTATCACTGGTTCCAAGGGGAAAATTAACTATGGATATTTATACTTCAATTCGTCCTGTGATTGGATTTCTTGACAAGAAAATAAGTATTCGGATCGACCAATGCCAATTCTGATCCCTCGTGTGATGTCTCCTCCGATTCTTTGCAATCTGCCGAAATGATTTATCTGGACCGGACACCTTTCAGGAACCCCTCAGGTGAGAAAATAAAAAATTTTCATTTAATAATTACTGTGTGTGTCGATTTGAAACTATGGTTTATGGTTCCCTTGGCGGGGAGGTCGGCGATATTCTTATCGTCGACGACTCCAGTACTGTACGGTGCTTGCTTTCCTCCTTATTCGAGGATCAAGGCTTCCGCATATCCGAGGCTGCCAATGGTTCGGAGGCGTTGTATTGTGCGAAAAAGTCCATTCCCGACCTGATTTTGCTCGATATCAATCTTCCCGGTATCAGCGGTGTCGAGGTGTGTCGGAAGTTGAAGGCGAATCCCAGAACTCAGGAAATCCCGATCATTTTTATCAGCGCAATGGATCGGCCTTCGGAGATCGTGAAGGCATTCAAAAGCGGAGGGACGGACTATGTGACAAAGCCCTTTAACCCCTCGGAGTTGATGGCGAGAGTCCGGGTGCATCTCGAATTACAGAAAGAAATCGCCTATCGCAAAAAAGTGCAGAGCGACCTGCAAAAATCAAAAAATCGGATTCAACTTATCTTTGATGCCACCCCTGTCCCGCTGATATTGGCCAAAGCGCCCGATGGGGATATTTTGATGGCCAATGATCGTGCGGCGAAGGTTTTCGGTGTTCTACCCGAGCGTATATGCCAGCAAAACGCATTCGAATTTTTGGTTGATCCAAGGACGAAAATCAAGCTTAGAGAGGCAGGACAAAGGACGCAAACAACTGATTTCGATGAGATCGAAATGAAAAACTTGAATGGCGACCGGTTCTGGAACTCGATGGCAATTCGAAAAGTCGAATTCGAGGGGAGAACGGCGATTTTGGCGGGATTTTACGACATCACCAAACGCAAGCATACGGAGGAAGCTCTTGCCAAGGCGAAGGAGGAGGCAGAGGCGGCCAACCGGGCCAAGGACGCCTTTCTCGCCATGATGAGCCATGAAATCCGCAGCCCTCTTAATGGTGTTATCGGCATGAGCGAGATTTTGCAGGCCACAGACCTCGACGATCAGCAGCGCCACTATGCCAAAACGGTGCACAATTCGGCCAATTCGCTTTTGGGGATTATCAACGATATTCTCGATTACTCTAAAGTGGAGTCGGGTAAATTGGCTCTGGAAGAGATACCTTTTGATCTGGCAAAAACCGTGGAGTCTTCTCTTGAATTACTGCGCCACAGGGCGAAGGAAAAGGGGCTGGAACTCCAATCGTCTTTTGGAAACAAGGTGCCCCGGTTTCTGATCGGAGATCCCACCCGGATTGGCCAAATTCTCATCAATTTGGTCGGAAATGCCATAAAATTTACGGAGAGAGGCCATGTTCGGGTTGATCTACAATGCCGCCGCGAGAGCGCCGCCAGCGCGGTCATAAAGCTTACGGTTTCAGACACCGGCATAGGCATACCGTCGGCCGTCCAAAACAAATTATTCAGGCCGTTTCAACAGGCGGATGTTACCACTACGAGGAAATTTGGAGGGACTGGCCTCGGCCTGAGCATCTGTAAGAAACTGGTTGAAATGATGCATGGAGAAATAACTGTAAAAAGCGTCCACGGAAAAGGCGCCTCTTTCATCGTATTTCTCCAAATGGGAAAACAGCAGAAACAGATCTACGGGCCGATTTCCCTGGTTAGCGCTTCGGGATTTGCTGGCTCAGAAAGTAATTCGCCGGTTTCCAGCCATAGAAAGCGATTGAGGATATTACTGGCCGAGGATAATCTAACTAATCAGGAGATAGCCAAGATACAAGTGGAATCCATGGGGCATACGATTGATATACAGCCAAATGGCAAGGAGGCTGTCGAGGCCTTGAAAAGATGCCCCTATGATGCCATACTCATGGATGTAAATATGCCTGAGATGGATGGAATAACCGCCACAAGACTGATCCGTGACCCCAAAACTGGAGTAACCGACAAGCATATTTATATCATCGCCATGACGGCCAGTGCGCTACAACAGGAGAGAGAGCAATTTCTGGAGGCGGGAATGAGCGATTTTGTGGCCAAACCCGTTAAGATGAAGAACTTGATCGATGCATTGCAGCGGGCGATCGACTATCAGTCGAGCAGGGGAATCTCATTGTCCTCAAATGAGAAAATCAAGAAGAAACCTCGTGAAAAATCGTTCGATCAAGAACCGGTCGATCTCAATCGGGTGGATCGATTTTTGCAAAGCTTCCAGGAGGAGGAAGATGCCAATGAAATGGCCGATATCGATGAGGAGGATTTGGTTTACATCAATGAAGCCGTAATAGCTATTTTTCTGAAAGAAGTGTCCAATCGAATATTGAAATTGAAAGAAGCCCGACAGGCGGGCGATCTTGAGATAATGCGGGTGCAGGCCCACGCCATTGCGGGCTCTGCGGGACAATGCGGGAAGAGAGAATTGATGAAACTTTCACGCCGTTTGGAGCATCAGGCGAGCGATGGCCAGACGGAGAGCTTGGACCCTCTTCTGGACTCCGTTGAAGAGACCTTTGCCGCTATCAAATGCGAACTTTCGACCCCGGGCATATAAAGGAAATTACCAATGAATATTTTGACTGTTGATGACGATGCGGTAATTAGAGCCACACTCTGCGAAATACTGCGCAGGGAGCGATCATGGAATGTCGTCGATGCCGACAATGGGGAGGTCGCTTGGCAAATGCTGGAAAATGGACTTGATGTTGACATGTGCATTTTTGACAACGTCATGCCAGAACTAATGGGAATCGACCTCGTAAAACGAATGCGCGAGGATAGCCGTTTCCAATCGATGCCGATCATCCTGGTTACAATGAACCGAGACCGGGAGCTCGTCATGGACGCCGTCAAATGCAATGTGCGGGATTTTATTCTAAAACCGTTCAAGGCTTCGCGATTAGTTGAGCAAGTGCGCGCCGTAGCCGACACTATTCCCAAAAAACAACTGGTAGCGACAGAGGTCCTCACTGATCCCGAAATTGTCATATCGCGACTTGAGATAGACTATCCGCGTTATTTGAAAATATTGGATTTATTTCTGACCGATCTGGGAAAGGGAATTATTGACACCCGGAACCTGTTGACGGACGGCGATATCCTCCCGGCTTTATCGCGGCTGGATGCCATGAAAGGTTCCTGCCTCACATTTGGAGCCTACAAATTTAGAAATACAGTAGAAAAAATTAATGACGTCAGCCTAAATAGTCTAACTCCTCTGGAAACCGCCCTTGAGGAATTGCGCGAAGTTTATCATGAAATAAAATCCGACATCGAGAACCAGGGATTGACGACCGATGTCCAGGACTCGGATTCCTCCAGCGTGCCACTCGGCGAAGGAGTCAAAAGTAACGCCAGAGCCAAGGTGCTGCTGATTGAGGACAAACCGATTATCGTGCGGCAGATCAAGGAAAACCTCATAAGCAATTCCTGGATCGTCAAAGATCTCCAATCGCCGAAAGAAGCAATGGAGTATGCCGTGCAAAATAAGACAGATCTGATAGTAGTTAGTTTATCCTTGCAGGACAATGGCGCCTTTTCCCTGATTCGCTTTTTACGTTCGAATGCTCGCACCAGGGGCGTGCCGGTATTTGGACTCTCCATCAAAACGGCCGTGGAGGAGCAGCGCAAAGCTCAGGAGTCCGGCTTCAATGCCATCGTCACAAAACCGATAGATTTTGCCGAATTGAAAAACAATGTCACACGCACGCTTCAAATCGATACCACAAGTCGATTTTACAACCGGGATGGCGAATTCTTTATCATTAATGTTCCCGGTAGCGATCTTAAACGAATTAATGAACTGTCCAAAAAGCTCCCCTCCGCTCTCGCCGAAGCCGTTGAAAGCGGTTATGGCAAAGTGCTTATCGATGCCCAACAGATTATCGGGTTTGACATGGATACTTTTGAATTTCTCGGCGAAGCAATTGAAGCCTGCAACAATCTGGCGGTGCCCCATGCCCTCGTGGGAAGCGAGCAAGTCTCACATTCCTGCAAGGAATTCGAGGATTACCAATCCTGGGTGGTTTATGAAAGTCTCGAACAGGCAAAAATGAGTTTTGCCGACGCAAATCAACCCGCGGTAATAAGCCAAATCTGAAAATTTCAGCCAAGCCCAAATAGAGACACTGCCCCAGCTTTACTTCATTCGCTCCGATATTGGCCCATCTATGCTCCACTCCGTCAGGTATGTATCCTTGCCGCTTTCAAACCCCATCCACTTCAGTTACCATAAAAGCTGATTTACAACAAAGGCCAATGCTTTTCGCAGTTCGCTAGAGCAAATGGCGGAGAGAGAGGGATTCGAACCCTCGATACCCTCTCGGGTATACTCCCTTAGCAGGGGAGCGCTTTCGGCCACTCAGCCATCTCTCCGCGGGTGTAAATTTTTGTTTTTACTTGGCGTGCCGTGCCGGTTGCAGATTCCGGCTTTTTTGGGGACTTTGCCTGTTGAGAATTGGAGTAGTATCGCCCTCAAGGGTGAAATATCAACCAATTATTTTTTAATCTTGTCTGCAAATTCCTCAACGGCATCAGAGGACGGTTGCTTAAATAAAACTTGAAATATCCTTCATCGGTTTCTTTTTCAATATCGGCACACGGACGTTTTCGGCCGGGTAACCGACCACCAGCAGGAGGAAGGGTTTTTCGCTGGAAGGGCGTTTCAATAGTTGATTGAGGAAATTCATGGGGCTTGGTGTGTGGGTCAGGGTGGCCAGCCCGGAGCGATGCAGCGCGGTGATCAATAGTCCGCAGGCGATACCGACAGACTCCTTGGCGTAGTAGTTGGTCCTTTTGGTGCCGTCCTCTCTGATGCAGTAGGACTCGCTGAAAATGGCGATGAGGTAGGGAGCGGTTTCAAGAAAAGGTTTGCTTTCATCGGTGCCGAGCGGTTCGAGGGCCCTCAGCCATTCCTCCGGGGCTCGTCCACCGTAGAATTCTTTTTCCTCTTTTTCGGCAGCGAGGCGGATATGTTTTTTAACCTCGGGGCTCTCCACCACCGCGAAATGCCAGGGCTGAAAATTGGCTCCGTTGGGCGCTGTGGCGGCGGCGCGAATGCAGTTTTCGATAATCTCCCTCGGCACCGGGCGGTCGGAAAAATCACGGATCGTGCGGCGGCGCTTTACGTCCTGGTAGAAATTCACCGCCCGGGTTTTCATTTCCTCCAAGGGATATTCCAAATATCCGTCGTAGGGTACCTGTCTGAATTCAGCCATAGTTAGCTTAACCTGCGAGGATTCCTGGTTTCTCTTTAATCGGCTAGTTCCAGGTCTGCTATTACTGCGCCCAGGAAGCGGGCGGCTTCTCCGCCCATTATGGCCCGGTGGTCGAAGGTTAGGGAAAGAGGCATTTGCCGGCGCACTGCGGGTTGGCCATCGACCACCACCACTCGTTGGCGGGTGCGGCCCGCCCCCAATATGGCTACTGTCGGGGGCAGTACGATTGGGTTGGCGAAGCGGCCGGCGATGGTTCCGAAATTGGACAATGTTATGGTATTTCCGCGCAGTTCATCGGGGGGGAGACTGCGGTCCAGAACTTTTTCTTTGAGCCGGTTGATGTCGGCGCGTAGTTGTTCGGGGGGTTGACTGCCCACATCGAACAGAACGGGTACAAAGAGCCCTTCCGGGGTGTCCACCGCGATGCCCAGATGAATTTTTTTCAGAAGACGCCTGCCGACTACTTCACTGTCGTACCAGGCATTTAGAGAAGGTTCCGCCCGGCAGCCTGCTATGAGGGAGCGAATCAACCGCAGGGAGATGTCCGTGCCCTTGGGCCAGAGATCCACATCGGCTTCGTCCATAACGGTCACCGCGACGACTTCGGCATGGGCGCGTGCCATATTGGCAGCCATGACACGGCGCACGCCTCTCAGGGGCTCCAGGGGCTCGACGTCGTGAAAAATTTTTGAGACCCGTTGCACATCGGCGGCGGTTATCAAGCCATCTGCGCCGGTTGGGGTGACCACACCGAGTTCCACTTTCAAACGCCGTGCAAGAGCTCGCACGGCGGGGGTGGCTTTGATGCCGGCGGGGGATTGGCCTATTGCGCCAGTGGGTTCTTGAACCACCTCCTTGCCTACAACGACATCTCCGACAACGGTGGCCTTGTCCTTGGTTTCGCCACCAACATCAAATTCGACGAGAACATCGCCCACCGGCACGATATCTCCCACCTCGCCATGCAGCTTGTGGATGCGCCCCGAAAAGGGGGAGGGGACTTCCACCACCGCCTTGGCCGTTTCCATGGAAACGAGGGGTTGATCGGCGACTACATTGTCACCTTCGTTGACATGCCAGGAGACGATTTCGGCCTCCTGCAATCCTTCTCCTAAATCGGGTAGATTAAAATTTTTCATGCGAATGCTATGGTCTTTTTGACCGCGTTGATAATTTTTTCGACACTTGGGATATAAGATTTCTCCAGTCTGGCCAATGGCATTACGGCATCGTAACCGGTAACCCGGCAGACCGGAGCGAAAAGCGATAACAAGGCGTGCTCCGCCAGGTTGGCGGCAATCTCGGCTCCGAATCCAGCGCTTCGTGGCGCCTCGTGGACGATGACGCATCGCCCGGTTTTGGCCACGGAATTCAAAATGGTTTCCATATCGAGAGGTTTGATCGTGGCAACATCGATTATCTCTGCCTCAATGCCTTCCTCGGACAATGTTTCGGCTGCGATTTGCACTTCATTCATCATCGCCCCCCAGCTTACCAAGGTGATGTCTCTGCCTTCCCTGATGGTGAGGCAAACATCGAGCAATTCCGCTTTTCCGTTATCCGGCACCTCTTGTTTGAAGAGGCGGTAGAGGCGGGTGGGTTCGAGAAAAATTACCGGATCGGGGTCGCGAATCGCCGCCAGAAGGAGCCGGTATGCGCGTAGGGGTGAGGAGGGAATGACCACCCGGATGCCGGGAATATGGGCAAACATGGCCTCGGGGCTTTCCGAGTGATGCTCGGGCGCGTGGATGCCGCCGCCGGAGGGGGATCGTATCACCATCGGGCAGGATAATCTCCCCTGCGTCCTGTTCCTCATGCGACTGGCGTGGTTGATGATATGGTCCAGGTTGGAGTAGAGGAAACCGGAAAACTGGATTTCGGCAACGGGCCGTAATTTCATGACCGACATGCCGATTGACATGGCCCCGATGAGCACTTCGCTCAATGGCGTATCGAGGACGCGGTCCTCGCCGAACTTTTCCTGCAAACCCAGGGTGGCGCGGAAAACCCCGCCGTTGGCGCCGACATCCTCACCCAAAACGATTACGCCGGGATCATGGGCCATTTCGTAGGTCAAAGCCTGGTTTATCGCCTCAACTAAAGTGATTTCAGACATGTGCTGATCCTTTCTCCATCAATTCTG
The DNA here is from genome assembly GCA_021772515.1 of Opitutales bacterium. Lineage (GTDB taxonomy): Bacteria > Verrucomicrobiota > Verrucomicrobiia > Opitutales > UBA2987 > JAJFLU01. The sequence goes on along the minus strand of JAJFLU010000046.1, from coordinate 26,756 downwards.
CCTGTTGCTCGGCATAGGCTGCCGGAAGATTCTCGTAAAGGTGGTCAAACATGCTGGAGGGCTCCCGTGGGGGTGTATTGAGGTATTCATCCACCTCCTCTTGCACTATGGCGGCGCTATTTTTAATGAGGGTATCTTCCTCATCTTTCGTCCAGGCTTCCTTCTTGATCAGGTAATTTCTGAGGCGGGAAATGGGTTCGTAGGCCCATTGTTCGCTCAGTTCCTCCTTGCTGCGGTAGCGGCTGGCATCATCCGCCGTTGTGTGGTCGGACATCCGGTAGGTTATCGCCTCGATGAGCGTCGGGCCGCCCCCGCGGCGGGCTTTTTGGAGGGCTTGGTCAACCGAGTGGCGGACCGCGATAACATCATTGCCGTCGATTTGCTCTCCTGCAAATCCGGCCGCGATGGCTTTTTGGGCGATCGTTTTGGCTGCGGTTTGCTGCTCATAGCGGATTGAGATGGCGAACTGGTTATTGGAAACTACAAATACCAGCGGCAAGTTCCAGACGCCGGCAGCGTTGATGGCCTCGTAGAAATCACCTTTCGAGGTAGCCCCGTCACCCAATGTGCACACCGCCACCTGGTTTTTACCACGCAGTTTCAAGGCATAGGCCACACCCACCGCATGGGCGGGATGCGCCCCGATCGTTACGCATATCGGGAGGTCCGTTTTCTGATTTTCGAAATTGTTGCTCCTCTCGTCACCACTCCAATAGAGGAGGATTTCCTTCATCCTGACCCCGCGCCAGAATTGGGCTCCGTATTCACGGTAACTGGGGACCAGAATATCATCCTCCCGCATGATGCTGCCGATCCCGACACCGATGGCCTCCTGTCCGAGCGAGGAAGCATAGGTGCCCATGCGACCCGTTCGCTGTAGGGCGATTGCCTTGGCATCGAAGGTCCGGTTTTCCACCATAGCCCGGTAAAGAGGAGTCAGGTTTTCGCAATCGAGGGCAAACTCCGGCAGCGGTTGGACAACGTCCCCCGTGTGATCGAGAAACTGTGTGTAGGGAATCTGAAAATTCGCAATTATCGACATGGTTGAAAAACCTCCAAGTTAGAAGGACACAAAGCCGACCTTGTCCAATTTCGGACAAACGGGTGTACGGCATTCTGAGGACTCATGTGAGCAAGACCTGTCAGCAGCCGTGTATTTCGTTGAAATAACGGATTCAAAGTGGGCGCTAGGAAATGTCTGTGGTTTCCCCGAAAGGAAAGACCATTTCTATCCGTAATTTGAAAATGAATGTCAATACTTTGCATGCATCGAATGTTCAATTTGTGGCTAATCGGAATCGGGAACCCAGTTTGGAGGCCGTTTTTCCAAAAACGCTTTGATCCCTTCCAGGGCTTCCGCAGAATCCCGGGCTTTCATATGAACCGCGAGAGACTGCTCAAATTCCTTTCTGATGGTGGAAATTCCCGGTTGATCGATGGCTTTCTTTGAGCCGGCAATGGCTCCGGGGGCTCCTTGCATCACTTTGTTGGCAATTTCCAAAGCCGTCGAGAGGAGCAAGTACTTGGGGACCACTCGATTTAACAGGCCTATTTCGAGGGCTCTTTGGGCGGGGATCAATTCTCCGGTGAACAATAGCTCCTTGAGATCCCTTTCCCTGATTTGCCGTCGAAGAAAATTCATTACAAAAGCCGCAGCCAGCCCGCGCTTCACCTCTGGATACCCGAATATCGCCCCTTCTTCCGCCACCGCGAAATCGCAGGCGCTCATCAACCCGGCGCCCCCTGCCACGGCAGCCCCCTGGACAACCGCAATGGTGACAAGGGGAACTTCCCAAACGGTGATCAATGTCCTGGCCACCGCTTTGGCGAACTGCTGCGATGATGAGCTGGTTTTGCTGTTCATGGCCTCTTTGAGATCGAGTCCGGCGCAAAAGGCCTTGCCAGCGCCGCGAATAAGGAGCACCCGCTGATTTTCTTTACCGCCAATCCTTTCGACCGCCCGGCAAAGTTCCTCCATCAAGGGCAGATTGAGGGCATTTCTTCTCTCCGGGCGGTTCAGAGTTAGAACCGTGATGTGAGGGCCTTCATTTTCGATCTGGATCAGTGGGGAATTCATGTTTCAATTATCTCCATGCTTAAAAGATTTTCAGGTATCGGCAATTGAAGCTGCAAAATCGCCTGCCCGAGAGTCTTCCCCTGGGCATCGATCCTGAGAGAACGGCTTCCCCCGCCTGCCAAGACACCCGAGAGAACGAAATTGAAGGCATGGAGGTTGGGAACCTCATACCGGATCACGGAGGCAGGCATTAGCGGACGGAAGTAGTTGGAGACATGTTCCGCCGTCAAATACTCCTTTAAAAACGCGTAGGCATCGGGGTTGTTGGCAATCACGGCGACATTGGCGGAGGAGCCTTTGTCTCCGCTCCGCGCGTGGGCGACCCTTCCCAGCCGCATTGTATTTCGTATTGGTTGGGAATCAGTCATCGGGCAAATAAGTTGAGGCCTTGACATCACACCGATTGATGAGGCAGGGCCAATAGCCGAAAACCGGCCGTATTTTGGGTCGTCCCGTGGCATAACCAGTCACCCCCTGTGGGCCGGATGTGACGAGCGAAGCCAGCTCCTTTGTAAATCGCGCTACGGTGTTGCGGTCGGGGTCGGCCACGCTGATGCGAAGCACCGTTTCAATCAATTCGTTTTCATCTGGCCCCCCGGCAATTCCCGGAGCGCAGTCGCCCGTCCCCAGGCACTCGACATTTGCGCTTCGAGGTTTAAAACCAGCCTCATCCATCCGTTGAAGAATAATTTCTCCACAACGCCGCGCTTTTTGAACAGCTTTTCGACCATAAACAGTCAGCATACCATGTGCCATGAAGCCCTCCCGGTAGGTCGCGCTGACTTTGTAGGTATCGGGGGGCTGGCTTCCCCTGGCGCCGGAGACCAATACCCGGTTTTCACCGACTTGCTGGAGCGATAAATCGAGAAACGAGACGGTGGCGTCGGGACTGAGGTAGTTGCCGGGGTCGCCGATTTCGTAGAGTAATTGCTCTTTGACGATACGGAGGTCCACCCGTCCGCCGGTGCCCGGTGGTTTCGTGAGGACGAGGGAGCCATCTTCGTGAACCTCGACAACCGGAAACCCAACATTATGCGGGTCGGGCAATGTAAGCCAATCTGTGGAAAAACCACCGGTGGCCTGTGTGCCGCATTCTATCAGGTGCCCGGCCACGGTGGCTCCGGCGATGCGATCAAAATCATCATGATCCCAACCAAAATGTGCCATGCAGGGGCCCACGGCCAAACTTGGGTCGGCGACGCGGCCGGTGATGACGATATCGGCGCCCTCCGCGAGCGCTTGGGCGATGGGCCTGGCCCCGAGGTAGGCGTTGGCAGTGACCAAATTTTTGGAAACGGTGGTGATCGAATCACCGGTTTCGAGGTTGCTAAATGAAGAAGTTTCGGGTGATTCCTGAATTTGGGCCAAAACACTATCCCCGGTCACCACGGCGATTTTATGATGCCCAAAATCGGCTTCGGCAAGGGCGCGGCGGCAGGCCTTGGCGCAGCCCAGCGGGTTGAGACCACCCGCATTGGTAACGATTCGGGTCTGCGAGTCTTTTTCCAAAAGAGGGGCCACCGATTTAACCGTTTCGACAAAATCTTTTGCGTAACCGCCTTCCGGGTCGCGCTCGCGCTGGATTGCCATAATGGAAAGGGAGACCTCCGCCAGGTAGTCGAGAGTCAGAAAATCGAGGTCGGGCTGCTGGGTCAGGAGTCGGGCCGGGGCATCCATTTGGTCCCCCCAAAAAGCCTGGGCGTTGCCGATGAGAAGAACATTTTTCATAATCCCAGCGATGGAAGCCTAGACTTGCAAGACACCCGTATGGAATGGGGCTGAGGGTGTCTTCCGCGCGACCAGAGCCAATGTCTCGATCAGGACATTTCTCGTATCATGCGGCTGGATAATGGCGTCTACCCAACCTCTGGCAGCGCCGTAGCGGATATCGGTTTGCTCCTGATATTGTTTTTTGACCTTGTCCCGTAAATTTTCCAATTCCGTCTCGGATTGGTCGCCACCCTTGCGGCGTTGGGCCCGCAGCAAAATTGAAAAAAGAGTATCCGAAGCCTGCTCCGCCCCCATTACGGCATAGCGGGCATGGGGCCAGGCAAAGATAAAACGCGGGTCATAAGCCTTGCCGCAGAGGGCGTAATTTCCCGCCCCGAAGGAACCTCCCACCACAATGGTAATTTTCGGAACGGTCGAGTTACTGACCGCATTGACCAGCTTTGCGCCGCTGCGGATGATTCCCGATTCCTCGGCCGCCAACCCCACCATAAACCCCGTTACATCCTGGAAAAAGATCAAGGGAATCCCCGTTTGGTTGCAATCCATGACAAAACGGGCCGCCTTGTCGGCGCTCTCGGCATAAATGACCCCGCCCATCTGGAGTCCAGTTTTTTTCGAGCGGGTTCTCTTTCTCTGGTTGGCGACGATGCCGACGGCCCGGCCACCGATTTTGGCGTAAGCGGTCACGAGGCTTTTGCCGTATTCCTTTTTATACTCCTGAATGGAGCCGTCATCGACGATGCAGGAAAGCATGTCCAGGGCCTCGTATTCTTTGCGGCCGTCCAGGCTGGTCAGGTCGTAGAGGAAATTGGGATCCCGTTCGGGTTTGGTTTTTTCAGCGCTCTCCGGGCTTTGGCCGACACGTTCATCGGGCAGCAAATCAAGCAAAGCCCGCAAACGATCCAGACAGGTGGGGTCGTCGGGTTCCCGAAAATCGATCGTTCCGCTCATTTGCTCGTGCATGGCGGCTCCCCCAAGACTCTCGGCGTCGATCTCCTGACCGATGGCCGCTTTTACCAGTGACGGCGCGGCCAGATAGAGGCCACTCCCTTCGGTCATGAGGATTTTGTCGCAAAGCACCGGCAGGTAGGCTCCGCCCGCCACGCAATTACCCATGATGGCCGCGTATTGAGGGATTCCCGCCGCCGATAAAACGGAGTTATTGCGAAAAATTCGCCCAAAATCATCCTCGTCGGGAAAAATCTCGTCCTGCAACGGCAAAAACACCCCGGAGGAATCGACCAGATAAACGATCGGTAGGGCGCATTCAAAGGCGATTCGCTGGGCCCGGAGAACCTTTTTAATCGATTGTGGAAACATTGCCCCCGCTTTGACGGAGGCATCATTGGCGATCACCATGCAGGGTTTTCCGGAAACTGCGCCGATGCCGGCGATTACCCCGGCGGCGGGAACGGCCCCCCAGGATTCGTACATCTGATAACCGTTCCAGAGGCCTATCTCGAGGAAATGTTTGGGGTCATCCAGCAGGTGGTCGAGGCGATCCCTGACGGGCAGTCGGCCCAGTTTGATTTGCCGGTTTCGGCCCGCTTCACCGCCGCCCTGCCGTAAATGTTCCTCCTCTTCGAGGATGGCCCGGCACTTTTCCAAAAAGGCGTCGTGGGTGGATTTTACGGGAGGAGCCATCGGTTCGATGAGTGAAATTTCTTTCGGTATAGTCCCGGAAAACTATTCGGCCTCGAGAGCGGCTTTGGCCTCTTTCAGAATATTCCTCGAAATGACGATTCGCTGGATTTCCGAGGTTCCCTCGCCGATTTCACAAATCTTGGCATCTCGTAAAAAGCGTTCGATGGCCATATCCCGGCTGTAACCGCGACCGGCGCAGATTTGCATGGCCCGGTTGCAGATGCGGGTTGCGGCCTCTGAGGAGTAGAGTTTGGCCACTGCCGATTCCTTGATCGTCTTCATGCCACGGTCCTGCATGGCGGCGGCTTTGAGGATAAGCATATCGGCCGCATCGAGTTCCATGGCGCAATCGGCGAGTTTGTTCTGAATGCTTTGAAAATCGGCGATTTGTCGCCCAAACTGGTGTCTTTCGAGGGAAAAACGGAGAGCGATGTCGAGGGATGCCTGTGCGATACCGGCGGCCATAGCGGCCACTCCGATGCGTCCCTTGTCAAGGAGTTCGAGGGCTTGGGCCTGCCCCCTGCCGCGTTCGCCGAGAAGTTCCGCCTTGGCATTATTCAACCGAATTTCCGAGGTTTCACTGGCCCTCATTCCGTATGTAGGTATTTTGCGGATGCCCTCGACCTGCGATTTTTCAACGATGAAGGCGCTGATTTCCTTTCTTCTCTTGGGGGTGGTCCCGGTGGTTGCCATGACCACGAGAACATCGGCGGTTCTACCCTGGGTAATGAACATCTTGTGCCCGGTGATCTCCCAATTGCCATCGTCCTTGGGTGTGGCCACCGTTTCCATACCATTGGTGTCGCTGCCGGCATTGGGTTCGGTCAGAGCCCAAGCGCCGATCCACTCGCCGGTGATTTGCGGGACCGCATAGCGTTGAATTTGGTCCTCACTGGCGAAGGCGACTATGTGGCCGACTCCGAGCGTGTTTTGGGCGGCCAAGTCGAGGGCGACGGCGGGGTCGTGTTTACCGAGTTCGCGGATAGCCAGGGCGAATGCGGTCAGGCTCAACCCCTGTCCTCCGTATTTCTCTGGCATGGCGATGCCCACGAGGCCATTTTGGCCCGCCTTTTCAAATATCTCACGCGGAAGTCGCTCCTCTTCCTCCCAACGTGCGGTATGAGGATCGATTTCAGTCCGGCAAAATGCGGAAACTTTATCTAAAAAGGATCGCTCGCGTTCGGTAATATAATCGTCGAATTGTCCAGTAATAAGTGTAGAGGTATCCATGGGAAGAACTCAATAGTTGCAGTGTCATCTCAGTTTAGAAAGATGATTTTCAGGTTGTGGCGCTAGGAATTGCCAATACAAGGTATGGAATTGGCACCTTTATTCAAGAGTGAATAGAGAGTATTCTGTTCCAAATTACTTTCTGGGATGCAAGTAAGAAGATGGATTAATTGACAGTATTATCCTCTTAAATACATTCTAATCAGGGTTGCGGTATATTCAACTTTCAATTGACCTTCGTTCGTTACTTTGTCTGAAACAACCTGACCGTAATTCGGCGCATATTTTTAGGTGAAAATCCCACTGCATACGTTATTTATCACCGGAGGGGCTTCCGGCTTGGGAGCGGCAACCGCTCGAATGATCGTCCAAAATGGAGGAAACGTCCTCCTTGCCGATCTGAATGAGGCTGCCGGGAGTGAGCTTGCGGGCGAGCTTGGAGACCGCTCCCGGTTTGTCGCCACCGATGTTACCGCGGAAGGCAGCGTGGCGGCGGCCTTGCAAGTGGCGGAAGCGCAATTCGGCGGGCTGCATGGGGTCGTCAACTGTGCCGGTATCGTGATTGGTAAAAGGGTATTTGGGAAAAACGGCCCCCATGGCCTGGACGCCTTCAAGAAAGTCATCGAGATCAACCTGACAGGCACTTTCAATGTTTTACGCCTCGCCATGCCCTTGATGGCCCGGAATCCGGCAGATGAAGAAGGGGAGCGGGGAATCATCATCAACACCTCTTCCATCGCGGCGACCGATGGGCAGGTCGGACAGGCCGCCTATTCGGCCTCAAAGGGCGGTGTGGCCGCTATGACGCTGCCCCTGGCCCGTGAATTTTCACGGCAGGGAATTCGCGTAAACGCCATCGCTCCGGGAATTTTCCGCACGGCCATGACCGATAAAATGCCGTCGAAATTACGCGAAAATTTGATCCGACAGGTGCCGTTTCCGCCGCGATTCGGGGAGCCTGCTGAATACGCTTCACTGGTCCGCCATATCATTGAGAATGTCATGATAAACGGAACCAACCTGCGGCTGGATGGTGGGATTCGCATGGATTCCGGTTAAATTTTTCAAATAAAACTCACTCCTGAACCTTCTAATTAGCGCCAACTAAAAAATTATCATGACAGAACCTGGAACGACTCAAACTCTCCCGGAAAAAACCGATGAGCCGCCGCCCGACGTTATCGACACGTCGAAAATGTCCACCGGACAGAGGAAGGCCCTCGAAATAACCGAGGCCGCCCGTGAAAGCGGGCATCGCGAAGTCAGCTTTGTGGCCGATCTTTTTATGGGCCGATGGACCCCAAGGAAGCTCTATCCCTATCGCGAACCGGATCAATCGGAGCGTGAAACGGGGGATGCCTTTCTGGGAAAGCTATCGAAGTTTTTAAAGGAGAATGTCGATCCAGACGAGATCGATCAGACGGGAGAAATTTCTCAGGAGATACTGGATGGCCTGGCTGGGTTGGGGGCCTTCGGGATAAAGGTGGGCCGCCAATATGGAGGGCTTGGCCTGTCCCAATGGACCTATTGCAAGGCATCCACCCTGATCGGCAGTTATTGCTCGAACCTTTTCGCCATGCTCTCGGTGCATCAATCCGTGGGTGTTTCCCAACCGTTGATACTTTTTGGGACGGAGGAGCAAAAGCAAAAGTTTCTCCCCCGGGTAGCCAAGGGTGAAATTTCGGCATTCGCGCTGACCGAGGATAAAGTGGGCTCCGATCCCGGTCGCATGGAAACCCGCGCCGAGCCAACGGAGGACGGCCAGCATTTCATCCTCAACGGGGAGAAACTCTGGTGCAGCAATGGGCTCAAGGCGGGAGTAATAGTCGTCACGGCAAAGACTCCGCCCAAGATGGTCAAAGGCCGACAACGGGACCAGATCACGGCTTTTTTACTCGATATGGACACCCCTGGAATTGAAAATATACACCGCTGCCACTTCATGGGATTACGCGCTCTTTACAATGGTGTGATTCGTTTTACCGATGTTAAGGTGCCCCGTGAAAATATAATCGAGGCCGAGGGAAAAGGATTGAAGGTGGCCCTGACGACTCTCAATTCCGGACGCCTGAGCATACCGGCGGCCTGTGCGGGGGTTTCCAAGCGCTGCCTGCAGATTGCCCGCGAGTGGTCGAATGACCGCGTGCAGTGGGGAGCCTCCATCGGGAAACATGCCGCCATTGCTGATAAGATACGCCATATTGCGGCCAACATTTTTGCCATGGAGTCGATGGTGGGCGTAACCGCCCGGATGGTGGACCGTGATAAAAAAGCGGATATTCGACTCGAAGCCGCCATAACCAAACTCTGGGGGACGGAAAAAACCTGGGAAATCGCCGACAGCACCATGCAGATACGCGGCGGGCGGGGCTATGAAACCGTGCAGTCGCTGAAAAACAGGGGCGAGACCCCCTATCCGGTGGAGCGAATCATGCGGGACTCGAGGATCAATACGGTATTCGAGGGCTCCAGCGAAATAATGCGTCTATTTATCATGCGGGAGGCGCTGGATCCGCATCTCAAGGTGGCGGGAGCCGTTTTAAACACCCAATTGCCCTGGAGCACACGGATCAAAGCCGCGTTCAAATCGAGCCTTTTTTATGTGCGATGGTACCCGAAACAATGGAGCCCATTTGGAGGTGAGATCCCGGAAGGAATGTCGCCCCAACTTGGCCGCCAGTTTCAATACGTGGCCCGAACCAGTCGAAGGCTTTCGCGCACTTTATTCCACCAGATGGTGCGAGTGGGGCCCGCGTTGGAGAAAAAACAGGTTTTGCTGGCGAGAATCGCGGACATCGGGACCGATCTTTTCGCAATTTCGGCCTCCTGCGTGCGAGCACAACAAATGCTGGACGATAAGGTTGGCGACGGAACCGTTTGCCAGTTGGTGGATGATTTTTGCGCCGAAACCCGCCTGAGAATCGAGGAAGCCTTTCGTGGAATCAAACAAAACACCGATGACAGAGGCTACCGGTTGACGCAGGAAGTCCTCGGCGGAAACTACCAGTGGCTGGAAAATGGCATCGTTGAAATTCAATACAATAACCCCGAATCGGTAGAGGAACCAACCAATTAACATGAGTGAACAATTTCTATTAGTGGAGAAGCTCGGACATACCGCTCTCCTCACCATCGACAATCCACCCGCCAACACGTGGAATGAGACCAACTTGGATTTCCTTCGGAATCTGGTGGGTGAGCTTAACGCGGATCGGACGGTATTCAGTCTGGTAATAACCGGGCAGGGAGAAAAGTTTTTCTCCGCCGGGGCCGATTTGAAGCTTTTTCAAGATGGAGACCGGGCGGTGGCTCGAGCCATGTCGAGCAAATTCGGGGCGGCTTTCGAGGCATTGAGCAATTTTCGCGGAGTTTCCATCGCTGCGATCAACGGATACGCCATGGGTGGGGGGCTGGAATGCGCTCTGGCCTGCGATTTGCGGATCGCCGAGGCCCAGTCTCAAATGGCGCTCCCGGAGGCATCCGTCGGCCTGCTGCCCTGCGGAGGGGGCACCCAGCATTTACCCTGGATTGTGGGGGAAGGCTGGGCCAAGCGGATTATTCTCTGCGGGGAGCGAGTCGATGCCGAGACCGCCCTTCGAATCGGGCTGGTGGAAGAAGTGGTGGAGAAAGGGAAAGGCCGCGAAAGAGCCCTGCAACTCGCCCAGCGGGCGGAAAAGCAGAGCCCCTCGAGCGTGGCCGCCTGCAAGCGATTGATCCAGGGCGCGCGGGGAACGCATTTAACCGCCATGCGGCCCGTGGAAAGGGAAAGTTTTATCGATTTGTTCGATACCCAAGATCAGGTAGAAGGGGTTCAGGCCTTTTTGGAGAAAAGAAAACCGGAGTGGAAAAACCAATGAGCACGGCCCCCATTCTGTTCGAGGAAAAGCCCACTGCCTGCGGGAGGCGGGTCGCATTTGCCACTATGAATGCGGAAAAATCCCTCAATTCCCTGACTCTGGATATGATCCGGCTTTTTTACCCACAGCTCAAAAGCTGGGAGGCCGATCCGGGTATTTGCTGCATAGTGCTGCAGGGAGCCGGGGAGAAAGCGTTATGTGCCGGGGGTGACATTCGGCATATGTACGAGGCGATGGTGGAGCATCCGGGGCCGGAGCTGAACAACCCCTTTGCGGCGTCCTATTTCGCCGAGGAATACCGACTCGATTACAGCATTCACACCTGCCCGAAGCCGTTTCTATGCTGGGGTCATGGAATTGTCATGGGCGGTGGCATCGGCTTGATGAACGGTGCCAGTCACCGAGTGGTGACGGAACGAAGCCGCCTCGCAATGCCCGAAATTACCATCGGTTTATATCCGGATGTCGGGGGGTCGTGGTTTCTTAATCGAATGCCCGGCAGGACGGGGCTGTACCTTGCTTTGACGGGTGCCTCCCTCAACGCCGCCGACTCCCTTCGCTTGAATCTTGCGGACCATTTTCTGCCTGCTGCCCAAAAAGAAACCGTTTACCAAATACTCCTCTCAACCGCCTGGACCGATAATTGTCTGGATAATAAAACTCTTTTGTCCCGGCGGCTTGGAGAATTGGAAAGGGATCCGGGCGAGCATTCAATTACCTCCAATGTCTGGAATCATTACGATTTTATTCAACAGGTGACCTCGGGCCATGATTTGCGGGAGATTATCGGCGCAATCAATGGAGCGAACCACGATGACTCCTGGATCGCCAAATGCCAGAGCGCCCTCCACCGGGGCTCACCGACCTCTGCAATGGTTTTGTATGAACTTTACCGGAGGGCCAAACACCTTTCCCTGAGTGAGGTATTTCGCCTGGAATACGGTGTCAGCCTGCAATTCGCGGCGCACCCGGATTTCACGGAAGGAGTGCGCGCATTGCTCATCGACAAGGACAATAACCCCTCCTGGACTCCGCCGACTTACGATTTGGTGACCGCGGAATGGATCGAGGAACACTTCGCAGCCCCCTGCCCGGACGAGGAACATCCCCTGCGGGATTTGTAAAACGAGGAACCTGAAAATGACAAAAATCGCTTTTATCGGATTGGGAAACATGGGCACCCCGATGGCCGCAAACCTGCTCAAAGCGGGGTATCAGCCGGTAGTTTACGACATTGTTCCACATACGGTTGAACAATTGGCAGAGCAGGGCGCGATACCTGCGGCCAATGTCTCGGAAGCCGTCAGGGATGCCGACGTTGTCATATCCATGCTGCCAGCCAGCCAGCACGTGAAGGAACTTTATCTGGGCGATGGCCAATTGCTCGCCCACGCCCGCAAAGGCGCATTATTGATCGATTGCAGCACCATCGCCCCGGCAACGGCCAAGGAAGTGGCCACGGAAGCTCTCGGGCGGGGGTTCGAGATGATCGATGCGCCCGTTTCCGGTGGGGTGGGTGGCGCGGTCAAGGGAGTGCTGACCTTTATCGTTGGCGGAAACGCCGACTCCCTGGAAAAAGCTCGCCCCATACTTTCCGTGATGGGCCAGAAGATTTTTCACGCAGGAGAAATCGGCGCGGGTCAGACAGCCAAAATCTGCAACAACATGCTATTGGCCATTCAAATGACGGGCACAGCCGAGGCGCTCAACCTTGGCGTGGCCAATCAACTGGACCCCGTGGCGCTTTCGGAAATTTTGAAAAATAGTTCGGGCGGAAACTGGACCCTCAATGTTTACAATCCCTATCCTGGAGTGATGGAGGGGGTTCCCGCATCGAACGAATACGAGGGTGGGTTTTTGGTCGATTTAATGGTCAAGGATTTGGGGTTGGCGATGGAAACGGCCCAGGCGAGCGAGTCTCGAACACCGCTGGGCGCGCTGGCCGAGGAGCTTTATCGCGGGCATAGCACGGCGGGTTGGGGGAGGAAAGATTTCTCCAGTATTCTGAAGGCAATTGAGAAGGAATAGCCTCCTTTCCCAACGGTTTACCATCACCTCTTGGATGATTTTGAAATGCCGGGAGGCAGGCCGCTTGAATCATCCGAGCAGCCACAAGAGCTTTTTCCGCAGAGGCTGGAACCTTTCTTTTTTTTCCAGAAAAATTTATACCCCAAATAAGCCGTTGATAGGGCCACCACCGCCGCCACCGCTATTATATCAATCCACGAATTCATAATAATCCACCTAGATTAGCCGGATTCCGATTTGGTAACAAAGGACGGCCCCCAGCCAAGCCAGGGTGGTCATAAATGTGAACGACAAAACGGCCCAGCGAAATCCCGCCTCTTTGGTAATAACCGCGAGGGTGGCCCCGCATTGCGAGCACAGTGCGAAGAATACCAGAATCCCGACAACCACAGGCATGGTGTAAACGGGGGTTCCGACACGCGCGCCCTCCTGCCATTTGGCATTGGCAACGACCTCCCGGAGGTCTCCGGTTCCTTCATCAACATCGCCTCCGAGACTGTAAATAACCCCCAAGGTTGAAATAATGACCTCACGGGCGGGGAAACTTGCCAGCACCCCAACGGTGATTTTCCAGTCAAACCCCGCCGGGTCGAAAACAGGTTGTATGGTTTTACCGATGCGGCCCATGAAACTTTGCTCCAGATACGCGCTGTCGGTCAGGTATTCGAGCCGCTTGGCCAGATCGGAATCGGTTTCGGCCAGACTGGTCTGGACGGCCTCGGGGTTGGTGTTCTGAAATTGAGCCTGGCTCTCGATGAAGTTTTGGCGGATCTCCTCTCCAACCGTGGCCGGTCTCGGGAAATATAAAAGCGCCCAGACGATGATGGTGATGGCAAAAATGATGGTTCCGGCCCTTCTGACGAACTCCTCGCCACTCTGAAACATCCGCCAGGCGACATCGCGAAGCCTTGGCACCCGGTAGGCGGGCAGTTCCAGCAGAAATGGCTGCGGACGAGTCTTGAGGATGAATTTGTTCAGTACGAAAGCGGTTGGGATGGCCACCGCAAGGCCGACGAAGTGCATCAGAAAAAGAGCCAGGCCGGCATAAAAAGAACCGTAAACAGGCTCGATGAAAGCGCCGATTAACAATACGTAAACGGGCAGCCGGGCGGAGCAGCTCATAAATGGCGCAATCAGGATGGTGGCCAGTCGGGCTTTGGGATCTTCGATCGTCCGGGTGGCCATTATACCCGGAACGGCGCAGGCATAGCTGGATAGCAGGGGGACAAAACTTTTGCCGTTCAACCCGCACCAACTGAACATTTTATCCATCAAAAAAGCGGCCCGGGCCATGTAGCCGGTATCTTCCAGCAAAGCGATGAAGAAGAATAGAATCATTATTTGGGGCAGAAAACCGAGGAATGCGCCGACACCTTCGAGAACACCGTCAACCATCAGGCTTTGCAGCATGGGGGTGGCGGCAAACCAAGGCCCCGCCATGCCTTGAAACCAATCGATTCCCGACTGGATGAAATCCATAAATGGGCTGGCCCAGGTGTAAACCGAGAGAAATACGAGATACATCATCCCAACGAAGATGGCCAGACCCCACCCCCGGTGTACCATGAGGTGGTCTATCGATTCGGTGCGGCTGGTTTTTGCCAATCCAGAATGTTTTACGATCCCTTCTATGAGACCGCCGAGGTGTTCGTATTGGAGCAAGGCTTCCGCTGCCATGGGGTTAAACCCCGCTTTGAATAAAATTCCCCTAGCTTGTCCGAGGTGCAATCGGATTTCGCCTGTGTCGTTCCCGAGTCTATCCAAAATGGCGGAATCGGCATCGAAAAGGATGCGGTGTATTTCGGTTTCGCTGAGATTATTTTTAGTATTTGCCCCGACAGCCTCCCGAAGCATTTTTGTCGCTTCCTTGACAGGCTCGGGCCAGTTTATGACCTCCATCCGGCTGGGGTTATCGAGGACAGAATTTATGGCCTCCACTATCTCCTCGGTGCCTTTTTGCCGAGTGGCGACGGTTTTTACGACGGGCACACCCAGGCGTTTTGAGAGCAGTTTATGGTCAATGTGGATGTTTTTCCTGCGGGCGACATCGTACTGATTCAGAATCAAAACCATGGGGATTCCCAACTCGGCCACCTGTGAGGCGAGGAAAAGATTTCGCAGCAAATTGGAGGCATCTATAACACAGGCAACCACATCGGGCGCCTCCATTCCCGATACCTGTCCGCATAGGGCGTCCACGACGATTCTCTCATCGAGCGAGGCGGCGGATAGGCTATAGGCGCCGGGGAGATCGATCAATTCGACATTGCCCCCCCGCAGTTTCAGCAGGCCCGATTTCCTGGCTACGGTTACTCCGGGATAGTTGCCGACCCGCTGGCGCAACCCCGTGAGGTTATTGAAAAGGGTTGTTTTCCCCGTATTGGGATTGCCGATCAAGGCGATCCGGATGGTCTTTTCGGGGGCCAATGAAGGCAATAAGGCCATGGTTGCGATTCCGAACCGTCCCCCTCGGCCTAGGCAACACTCTCGAGAAGAACCCCTGAGGCCTCTGCCCTCCGCAAGCTGACACGCCGCCCCTGAAACTCGATGGCAATGGGATCCCCCAGAGGAGCCACCTGAACGACCTTTACATCCATTCCCGGCAGCAGCCCCATCACCATCAGCCGCTGGTCGACGCTTTTCTTGGCATCAATCGCTTTTACACGCGCTTTTATTCCGATGGACAGGTTGCTTAATTTTAGCATTGGGTTTAAATGAGTTGATCTATGAAAATGAGACTCTTTCTCAATAGACCTTACTCAGGTTTTTCGATAAGTCTAGTAAAAAATCTCTTTTGAAGCATTTTCCAACATTCCTAATCGGCAGAATAAGCGAAAATACAATCGATCCCCGATTTTTGTTTTCTTTTTTGGGTGTTGACGATTAGATGTGTGTTGAAATTGGGGAATTAATCAGGTTCCGAATTATTTACCATGCCGAGTTTCGAAGAAATTAGCCATCGAATATTCGCCGACAAGCGGTTTGCCACTAAACTGCTCATCGGCGGGTTGATAAGTTTTGTCCCGATCCTCAACATCGTGATTCTTGGATATTTTCAGGGATATGCCCGACAAATCCGTGAATCGGGCGACCTCAACCTGCCAAGTCTCGATAGGTGGTGGACCCGTGTGGGAGTCCTGTTCATCGAGGGCTTGCTCCTTCTTGGCCTGTTGGTGGCCTATTCGCTGGTGGCGGGGATTATTGGCTGGGGTTTATTCGGTATTCTTAAATTGTTTTTTCTCAGCTTGTTTAGCCCATTCATCAATTGCTATCTATTTGAGCTGTTTCGCCTTCTACCCGTCGGGTTACCCTTGTTATTGGCGCCGCCTTGCGCTGTCGCTTCCCTCTATCTTTATCAGTCCCGCAACAACCTTAATGACCTCTTGCGGCTGGATGCCATTGTGAAAATGCTCGGCGTCGGTTGGAAACGCCTTCTTTTTCCATGTCTTTCCTTTGTCGGGCTGATGGTTGTGGGGGCGCCACTCTACGGATTTGCCTTTTTCCTTGGCTTTTCCTGTTTACTCGCCTATCTCACGATTCTCTTTGGTGCTTTGGAAAATGAATGAGATGCTTCTTTGACCGCCTGAGAAAGTAAACAGATATAGATCACGATGCCGACCTACGATTATCAGTGTAATGCCTGTGATGAAGAATTCGAGTTTTTTCATTCCATCACTGCGGAACCGCTTACAAAATGTCCCACCTGCGAGGAGGAGACCTTGCGGCGTTTGATCGGCACGGGAGCGGGCATCATTTTCAAAGGGAGCGGATTTTATCAGACTGATTACAAAAACACTTCCGATACCAATTCAAAAGAAACCTCTAAAAAAGAGGACAAAAAGAACGACTCGAACACCACAGAGTCCAAAAAAACGACCTCAGAGAGTTCTGGTTCCGGCGACAAAAGCGGACAAAAAAGCTCTGCCAAGGCAGGCGTTGAGTAAAACCCACTGAATGGAAATAAGCAGCAATGGCTAAAGAAAAAGAAGCTTCTGAACCCGGTTTGGGCGGACCGATTTTCGCCGCCCTGTTAAGTATATGCATCGGGGTCATTTTGGCCGCCGCCAATCTGGCCATACTGCCGGTCTCCGTCGTCAAGGAATTGCCACCCGAAGAGGAGCGCGAGCCCAGATCCGTTTTTTATATCACCGGCGCGGACAAGGGCGGGAACACCTGGAAGCAAAAAAGAGCCTCCCTCGAACGCGGGCAAAATGGCACCCTGCTCCTGATCGAGGGCGATCTCAACCGCTGGGCCAAATCGACTTTCAGGCCCGACCCAAAAAAAAATGAAGACGGCGGCATTTTGGCAAAATTTTCAATGAATCCTGAAACCCCCAATTTTCGTATTGCCGATGACCAGTTGCAGGTTTCCTCGCAACTGGCGATTCCGATTCTCGGGGATGGGAAGAGGTTCATCTATCAGGCAAAGGGAAATTTTGTAAACGAATCCGGCGTGAACACTTTTAAGGCGGAAACCGGTTATATCGGCGCCTGCCCAATTCCAAAATTCGCGGGATTGCCCGATATTGTTTACCGCTTGTTGGCCTCAACTTATTTGGAGGGTGAAGAGTATATCAAACTGAGTGACGCCTGGAGCCAATTGAGCGAAGTTTCGATAGAGAACAATCAGTTGAAGCTGGTCAGACCCTGAGGTAAAATAGGGTTGCGGCAAACTTCAGCCTCATTCGTCTTCGGCTTTTTCCTCATCTTGCGCGGAGGCAATCGGGGTGACTAAAATGGTCCCTCCCAGCCCCGGCATGTAGTCGGAAAACTCCCTGTCCCCGGAGGTCGAGCGCAGTGCCTGCTGGACCATCCCCATTTTTGCGTCGAGATTATCCAGCATCGAAACAAAAACTGCCTCGGGCGTTGCTGCCAACACCGCCGCGCCCCATTCCAGTTGCCCCTGATGGCTCAGGATTATATGCTCCAGTCTTTCCCGCAGACTCGATTCGAGCTTGTTTTGCAATGCCGCCTTGCGAACGATACGGTAACCCAGCACCACATGCCCCTGGAGAATCCCCTGGCGACCCCGTTTGGTCACAAGATCGCCTTCGTATTCCAGCATTTTCCCCATATCGTGCAAAATAAGGCCGCTCATGGCCAAATCCCGATTCACTTCGGGGTAGTGTGGCTGGAGGGCTTTGCACGCCCGGCAAAGGTGGACGGTGTGTTCGATCAATCCGCCCCGGTAGGCGTGGTGCATGGAAATCGCGGCGGCACAGGTTTTAAACCTGTCTTCATAGTCCGATAGCGCCTGGTTGACCGTGGCGCGGAGGCCGTCATGGTCGATTTCACTTACCATTTCCAGCAATTCCTCCCATAGCGCATCCCCACTTTCGACACTCGAAGGGATGAGATTTTCGAGGAGGTTTTGTGAATTTACTTCGTCCTCCGGGACCACATCGGCAAATTGAATCCTGGGCGAGAAACGGTTTTGATAGTATTCGGTTACGCCTTGGACACGGACCACCGAACCGACCGGGGTGTCATGAAAAAAGACAAAAATCGCCGTTTCGTTGAAGCAGACAAAGTGAAAACTACCGGTGGTGTCGCCCAGTTCGACGGAGAGGAATTCAGATCCATTTCGAGCCGTTTTCAATGCCGATTCACGTAGCAGGTAAACACTTTCAAAGGGCGTGTTTTGGCTTGGATCCAGGCCCTTCAATTTGGTCACTGTGGCGTAATTTTCTCTGGATTGAGTCATAATTGAGCCGAAATTTTAGAAACTTGGAGGTTAGAGTAATAAAAATGAGCCGAGGCTGAGGAAAATAAAAAACCCGGCAACATCCGTCACCGTGGTCAAGAAGATAGAGGAACTTTGCGCGGGGTCGAGTTTCAGTTTTTTCAAAAACAGAGGGATGAACGCTCCCGCCAGCCCCGCCAGCCCCATGTTTAAAACCAGGGCGATCATTACCACCGCGGCGATGTTTATTTCACCCGTGACCAGATACGCTACGGCGGCGGCGATGAGCCCGGTGAATATTCCGTTCAGGAGCCCCATGGCCATTTCCTTCGTGCAGATGCGCATGCCATCATGTTCCTGCACTTGGGCCAGAGCGATGCTGCGAATGGCAACGGCCAGAGTTTGGGCCCCGGCATTTCCCCCCATGCTGGCCACAACCGGCATGAAAACCGCCAGAATTGTGAGCTGTTCGATTTGATCCTGGAAAAAATAGACGACCCCGGCGGCCATAAATGCCGTCAGCAGATTCACCTGAAGCCAGGGATGCCTGCGCCGCACACTATAGGAGATTTCATCGTGAATGTTCTCGTCGGCGCCGGCCCCAACGAGTTTTTGCATGTCCTCAGTGGCCTCGTCATGAACAACGTCGATGACATCATCAATCGTTACGATTCCCAGCAAGGCACCGGAAGCATCGACGACGGGAAGTGAGAGCAGGTTGAGTTCGGCAATTTTTAGGGATACCTCCTCGCGGTCCATTTTGGGATGGCAGATACCTTTGACCTGCGGATTCATGATATCGCCAATTTTTCGACTGGGGCGGGCAAGAATCAGATCTCTCATGGAAACGATTCCCTCAAGTATCATCGCTTCATCGACCACATAAATATAGTAAATGTCCTCCATCTCCTCGCTGAGGGTACGGACCTTTTCGATGGCCTCGTTGACGGTCATGGCGGGGAGGATTGTGGCGGCTTCCGGTGTCATGATTCCCCCGGCGGTGTCGGGGTCGTAGGCCATCAAATTTTTAAGCTTTTCGGCGCTTTCCGGCTCCATTTTGTCAAGGAGGCGTACCCTGTCCTCGTCGTCCAGCTCAGCCACAACATCGGCGGCATCATCGGGATCGAATTCCTCCAGGATTTTTACCGCACGGGCCTCGTTCATGGCGCCGACGACTTCCGCTGAATCGTCGGCATCCATCTCCGAGAGGATATCGGTGGCTGTTTCCTGCCGCAGCTTCCGCAGCACGAGGCGGCGGTCATCGACATCCATTCGCTCCAGAAAATGGGCAACCACCACCGGAGAACTGGCCGCCAGCCGACGGCTATCCAGATTTTCAAATCCGTCTTTGGGCCACTCGTGCAAATCCTCTTGAGTGTATTCGGGATGGATATTTTCCGGCGCTGTGGCAGGGGGAGTCATGTCGTTTGAAACCTGTTGGTGGCCCTTTTTAATCTTTAGCCGAACTTTTTCACCAATCCCGTGTAAGCCCGAAAGTCAGGTGCTTTGGCATCGCCCAGAAGACGGTAAAAAACGGATTCTGAAGGCAGTGGGTGGCAGGAGTTTTGTCGGCCAAGGTAGTCGACTATCGCCTTCCCGTCTTCCTCCCGGCGGCAACCGATACAATCGGTCAGCATAGTGACCTGAAAACCCTCGCGGAGGGCATCCATCACTGTTTGATACACGCAGACCGGGGTTTCCAGACCCCCAACGAGAAGATGACGCACATTCCGGCCTTGAAATTCCTCGAGCAGACCCTCGGCGCGAATGGCGGAAAAAGCGGTCTTGGTGAAAAGCTTCGCTTCAGGAGCGGCGGCGGTGAGTTCTGGCTGGGTTGCTCCGAGTTTTTCGGGAACCTGTTCGGTGATATAAACTGGCAGTTTCAGCAATGCAGCCGATTCCAGAGCGAATTGGCAGCGGCGAACCAGCTCCTCATATTGCGGGAGCACTCTGGCAAAGACGGTTTGAACATCGACCAGTAGAAACGCGGTTGATCCGTCTGTCATTGCATTTGAGTCTGGCATGGGCTGAGATTAAATAATTAATGGTCTCGGGAGAAATTTATCTTTGCGCCTCTGTCGGTCTTTGCTTTGCTACCCCTTGATGAACATCGAAATGTAAACGAATATGGATTGGAGAGTAAAGACACTTTCAAAACATTCCCACGCAACCGGGAAACCTTTAGTGGCGGACCAAAAAGTGGTCAGTTATCTTTACAAGAGTGAGGAGGGCGAACTGATGCGCTCCGATATTCTGGAGGAAGAGGCCGAAAACTTCACGCCCTCCGGCGCGGTGGTTGGCTGGTGGGGGCATACCATCAAGGACATTGAATCCGAAACGGAAGCCCGGCAGGCGATATTGAATACGACGGAGGAACTGTTCCTCTCTCTCTTTGAGGCCGATGAGGAAGGCGGGCAATCCGAAGAAAGTGACATCCTGAAATACCTATTGGCCCTGATATTGGAGCGAAAGCGGATCCTCAAGCCCATCGCCAGAACCGGAAATGCCAACTCTGCGACCTACCTTTTCCGCAAGACCGAAACCGAGTACGAGGTGCCCAATGTCGATGTTTCCCCCCAAACCCTCCTCGGGGTTCAGGAGCAGCTTCAGCTAATTATTTAAAAACCCAATTCCAGGGGTGACTTTTACAGCGACTGCTCGATTGCCTGGCGGATTTTTCTATCGGTGCTTTTGCCGGAATAGGAGAGGAAATAGTCAACCAGCTTGCCTTCGGGGCTGACCACAAATAGGGCAGGTAGGTTTTGCACCTTGATCGCCTTGCCGACGATTTCCACCACTTGGTCTCCTTTGTAAGTTGGATAAGTGATGCCCAATTCGGCCAAAAATGGCGCCGGATCCTTCTTGTCGTGAACCTGTAAGCCTATCACACGAACCTCCTGGTCGGCGTATTCCTCGTGGATAGTTTGAAGCCCCTGCATGGCAGCACGGCAGGGAGCGCACCAAGTGGCCCAAAAGTCGAGAAGAACCACCTTTCCACGGAGTGATTCCGAGCTGATTTGCTTCCCGTCCTCTATCTCCAAACTCCAATCGGGAAAAGTATCGCCGATGGCCATACTGCCCATCGAAAAATCTTTTTTGGGATAGGTTTCCTCGAAAAATCTCGCCGGTAATTTTGCGCGCTCTATCTTTTTGGGGTGAACATTGCTGAGTTCAAATATCTGAGTCCCATCGGCTCCGTTTTCACCGAACGAATGCTCCATTCGCCGGATGATTGAATCCTCTTTTCCGATGAATGCCCGGTATCCTTCCCTTCCTCCCTGAAAACTAAGCGTGATGATATTGCAGACCGTGCCATCGTATTCCTTGGAACCTTCAATTTTCGGGCCATATTCTTGCAGATTACGAAAGGTTTCGGGGGAGGAAAGCATGGCGAGGATTTCACCTCGGTTGAAATACATCAACAAGGCGCCAAATCTGTACAAAGGGCTTGTCCAAACCGTTTCCTTGTCGTTGTCCTGTGCGAACACCGTCTCTCCGTCGAGGAAAATTCGATGCGCTATGGCGTCAGCTCCACTGCCAGTTGTCCCCTCGAGTAAGCCGATTGCGCCAAGCTCCCCCCGGGCGGCGGTGAGATAACCAGTCCCTTCAATTAAGAGATACTTTTCCGCTCTATTTCCCGTCCCGTAGTCCTTGAAGCTGAAAGTGATCCCCTCCAGGGATTCCATCGCCAGGGCAGTTTGTTCGAGCAAGGCCAGCGCCTCCTCATTTTCTGTAGCCAAAAGTGTGCCGGGCAAGGTTAATACGGAGAGAGAGTATCGAAAGATGCGAAGTCCAGTTTTTCATTATATGTGTGATTAATTTGAGTACCGATTTATGTAAGTTTGATAAAAGACGCCGTTGGGAAACGAATTGGATTCAAAAAAGTTCGTTCGTTTAAAATTACCGGAACCCTTTCAACGAGATAATGTCACTTTTGATTAGACCTGACTCGAATGGCACGAATTCAAGACCGTTTATGAAATCTTGCTCTTCGTCTTAGTCTTCCTCTTCGTCCCTTATTTATTTAGTAACAACAACTTACGCAGCATCAGAGGAAGACGATGAGATAGATGAGGAGGAAGGTATGATGCTTGAGTTCTCGCCATTCAGATCTGACCCCATTCCCCACTCACTCCGCCCCGCTGCTAATTAGTAAGATTAGATCAGAAAAATCACTTTCACGGTTAACGACCAACGTCATACCGTAATCGTCGATCCAGATACTCCATTGCTCTGGGTTTTACGTGAAACACTGGATATGACCGGCACAAAGTTCGGATGCGGCAAGGGTCTTTGCGGCTCCCGCCTTATGCAATGCCCTCTTTGCGGCGACGGGCAAGCGGGTGCGCAAATTACCTGTTCGCCTTGATTTTGTTCAGGGTTAGGGTAGTTTTAGGCGACAAAGTCGATGAGAGACACTCTGAATGCCTTGCCCTTTTGGTGGGAAGATAGGATTCCTTTCGCTCTTGCCACCGTGATAAAAACCTGGGGTTCGGCCCCTCGGGCCGCCGGATCGATGATGGCCGTGCGAGAGGACAATCGCGTGACCGGATCGGTCAGCGCCGGCTGCGTGGAAGGGGCTGTGGTGGAAGAGGCGCTTGGGGTTATTGCCGGTAATCAATCGCGAATTTTAAGCTTTGATGTTGCCAATGAATCCGCGTGGTCGGTCGGGCTTTCCTGTGGCGGCCAAATAAAGGTCTTTGTCGAAAAATACTTTGGATTTTCAGAGCAGAAAACTGAGCAGGAAGTTGGAGAGGCTCTCCTGCGGGCATCAAAAGAAGGGAAGCCCTTTATTCTTCTGACCAGACTGTCCGAAACTCACGGTGGGCATCTGCTGGTTTGGCCCGACGGATCGCTGGCAGGCGATTGGGGGGCGGCGGCCAACGCCGAGGCGCGCGATATCGCACTAAATTTCTATGAAAAACGGGAAAGCGCCGAGGCAACCATTTTAGGGGAATCGGTTTTCGTTCAGGTTTCGCCTCCGAAATCTCGAATTATCATTGTTGGGGCTACCCATATCGGAAAACATCTCATACAGTTGGCGGCCAAGCTGGATTTTGAGACGATTGTCATTGATCCTCGAAAGGTTTTCGCCAGTGACGAAATTTTTACCTCGCAGGCAGGCTCAGTATTGGCGGATTGGCCTCAAAACGTACTTCCCGGATTAAATCTGGATGGCGACACCTATGCCGTTGTTCTAACCCATGATCCCAAAATCGACGATCCGGCCTTGAAAATCCTGCTGTCAAGTCCGGTGGCCTACGTTGGAGCATTGGGGAGCCGGCGAACCCATGCCGACCGCTGTCGGAGGCTGGAAAAGGAAGGGCTCGAACAAAGTTTTATTGAAAGAATCCATGCCCCCATAGGGCTTGATATCAAAGCCCGAACTCCCGCTGAAATCGCCCTCAGTATAGTCGCCGAAATCGTGAAAATAAAAGGCGAAACCCGCCTTGATAAAAAGATTTAATCAATCTGAGGAAATTAGGCTGTCGATACGGGCAGGTTCTAGTTTTCCTCTGGTGAGGACGTGCTTTTTTCGTCGAGAAAGGCATCTACCTCCAGCAAAAAAATGGATAATTCACTTTCCATATCCAATATCAATTGCGGCTTGATGGCGGTCCCTCTCCCCGAAGCCTGAAATACTGCGTCCGACAGCCACTGGACTCTTTCCGCCCCTATTACGCCCGAGTTTCCCTTTAATTTATGGGCTAGACTGTGCAGGGATTTTATGTCCCGCGTCTTTACGGAGTCATTCATGTTTTCCAGAATAGATGCGGCTTCTGACCGGTAAATTGAAATTAACCGGTGGTATAAGGTTTCATTTTTCCAGGGCCGACCAAGATACGGTGTCACTGTGTCCCTGTTCAATATTTGGAGGGATGGATCCAGGTTGATTGCGTTCATTGTTCAGGCGGATAGAAAAAATTTTCGGAGAAATGGAAATTTAGCGCTGGAGGGCCATGAGGCGTGAGAAGATTTTTTTCACGGTGGTGGTGAGGCGGGTCTTGTTGTAGAGATCGCCGCATTGGCGGATGGCTTCGGCGGTCGTAGGATAGGGGTGGATGATGCTGGACAGTTTGCCTAATCCCATGCCGTTTTGCATCGCCACCGTGATCTCGCTGATCATGTCCCCGGCGTGGCTGCCGACGATGGTGGCTCCCAAAATTTGATCGGCTCCTTTTTTCACATGCACTTTTACAAAACCCTCGGTCTCCTCCTCGAGAATCGCCCTGTCCACCTCCGAAAATTCGCGTTTGTAAGTTTCAAATTCGATTTCTCTATCGCGAAGGTCTTTTTCGTATAAACCGACGTGGGCGACTTCGGGATCGGTGTAGGTGGCCCAAGGAATGAGCAGGCTGGTCACTTTATCGCGACCGTAGAACAAGGCATTGCGGATCACCAAACGGGCCATGAAGTCTGCCATGTGGGTAAATTGATAGCGTGTGGCCACATCACCGACCGCGTAAACATTCGGGTTGGCGGTTTGCAGCTTGTCGTCAACCTCGACCCCCAATCTTTCGTCGAATTTGACCCCCGCTTCTTCCAGACCGATACCATTGACCAAAGGCTTGCGCCCGGTCGCCACGAGCAAGGCGTCAAACTCCAGTCTTCGCTCCCCATTTTCCTGTTCTAATACCACCGTGACAGTCGATTCCCCCGCGTTGTCGCTTTCCACTCGATTGTATTTGGAATCGAGTTCGAATTGGATGCCGTCATTGCGCATTGACTGCAAGACGATTTTCGCCGCATCGGGGTCCTCTTTTGGCAAAATACCACCGCTCCGCGAGAAAACCGTCACCTCCGAGCCGAAGCGCCGAAAAGCCTGGGCGAGTTCGAGCCCTATCGGACCCGCCCCGATTACGCCCAAACGCGCGGGTAACTCGGTCAGGTTGAAAATCGAGGCGTTGGTCAAATAGGGTGCCTCCGCCAGCCCCGGAATCGGTGGAATGGCCGCCGTGCCACCGGTCGCTATGACGGCCTTGGAAAACCGCAGGGTCTTGCCGTTGACCTCGATTGTGTTGCTCCCCGTGAATTTCCCCCTGCCCATAAATACATCAATCCCTAGCTGCCCGGAAAAGCGTTTTGCCGAATCGTGGGGCGCGATGCCCGCCCGGATCCGCCGCATTCGCTCCATGACAGCGCCGAAATCTACGGTTACCTCGCCACTGACATGGATACCATATTTGGCCGCGCCACGCACCGAGGCAGCCGCCTTGGCACATTTGAGCAAGGCTTTGGAGGGCACGCAGCCGACATTAAGGCAATCGCCGCCGAGAAGATGGGATTCGATCAAGGCAACACGCGCGCCGACACCGGCCGCTCCCGCCGCGGAAACCAGTCCCCCCGAACCTGCGCCGAGAACGACGAGGTTGTAATTATCCTTCGGCTCGGGGTTTAGCCACTCTTTGGGGTGGACGTTATCGAGCAGCTTCGAGTTGTGGGCATCCAGCGGTTTGACGCCAATTGCTTCTAGGTCGACCTGAGCGAATTCTCCAAATTCAGGGTCGCTGGCGGGGATATCCGGTTGCAGCGAGATCGCTTTATCTCCGCTCGATGTGAGGGGCGACATGAAATCCGCCCAACTGACGGCTCTGCCATCCGGTTTTTCGGCCACCTTGCCATGATCCGCATCCGAGGCGAAACGGTAAAACAGAAATTCGTTTTTAAATGCGTGGGCATATTCGACATGATTGAACAAACCGGCGCTCAGCATCATATTGCCGATGCGCAGGGCGTCCTCCTCATCCGCAGCGATACCGTTTTCGACGAACTGCCGGACCGCCTCGGTTCCCACAAAGCAATTTGCATAAGTTTTCGCAGGAAACCCATATTTACGGTCACGAACGTCGAGGAAACCCCTCACCCGCTCGACCAATTCCGCCAAATCGCCACTCCCAAATGACGCTTCACTCCTCCCCATTTCGTTATCAGCCATATCCTTCTATGAATCTCTCCACACCCTGTAGCCATCCAAAAATTCCCTCGGCCCCACCACCTTGACGCCACTTCGGAATTTAATCGGAAAATGTTTTCTATTCCCGGTTACCAAAAAGTCAACATTACCTGCCAAATCAGTCTCAAGGAAAGGCTCCATGTAGCCTTGCTGAGCGCACCAGTTTGATTTCTGCGTCGATATCCGCCATCTTCACCACGGATTTGTTCATGACCGCAGAATTTTGCTGAAGCTTTGCCACCGCCTCAATAGCCAGAGCCCGTCTGATGCCGTAAAGCGATTCCTCAAGTTCTCTTTCCACAGGTAATCTTCGTGTGGACTTTGTAATGGATTTCCTTTTCATTTTTCGGATGGACGAGCAAAAAACCTAATCTGATTTATTGATCCTCAAGGAATTACTAACCGCAAGGAGGTTCCTCGACGTTTTCAGTGGTACATTGCGGATGGGATGTTGAGTTTACCGGCGACGAGGTATAGCATGGTGATTAGGTTTTCGGTCGTGCGATAGCCTCTGGCTTTGCGTTTGGTGGCGCTGAAGACACTGTTGAGTCC
>JAJFLU010000045.1 GCA_021772515.1 Opitutales bacterium | reverse complement strand
AGTGATCCGAAAACCCCTGCGGCAAATTGCCATATTTCTTCCAAAGAACTGCAAGTAAGATCGCGTATAGTAAAAACCTTGTCAAATAAAAAAACACCTAAAACATTGAAAAAGAACAAGTTGTGAATAACCCCTACTTTCGATGTGAGCATGTTGTGAACAACTCCACAACTCTCCCCGATCCAGTTACTTAGCACGGTGTATTATTCAACCACCCCTATCGTGAATAACGCTTTTGAAACACACACCACAAAAAAACTTTCATTTTTTTTAGTTTTTTTTCAAAAAAAATCATTTTTTAAATAATGCTATTCATCATAAATAATAAGAGATCATTCATTTTGGATAAATGACCCCAATTCGTCTTTTTTGCATCATTTGTGCGTTTCTGTTGGCATCCGTTCCCTGGTTTTACGGGCTTGGCTCAAGTTCAAGTAGGGGGGATGAAGGATTGCCTGATTGGGCTTTGCATTCGTTCGAGGTCATGCTCCTGTTTGCGGCTTTTATTGTATATGCTCTATGGAAATATTGGAGCGCGATGGCGGGTGAAGATGAGAATCCCTTGAATCAAATGCCAGAAGAGGGCGGATCAGATCAAAATGACAGGTGAACAAGCCATACTGGATAAAGGTGGCATCCTGTTTGTCGGTGGCTATCTCGTAATATTGCTGGGGCTTGGTGTTTGGGGGAGACTGGCGCGAAAAGAAAAGAGTCTGAGCGATTTCTACCTGGGAGGGCGGAGTTTTGGCCCTTTTGTCTTGTTTATGACTCTTTTCGCGACCCAATACAGTGGCAATACCTTGATTGGTTATGCGGGCCGCGCCTACCGGGATGGGTTTCAATTTTTGGCCGCTCCCATGTTTATGATGCTGGTGATTTGCGGATATCTTCTCTACGCCCCGAAGCTCTATCGGCTATCGGTTCGAAAGGGATATATCACGACGGCTGATTTTCTACAGGACCGGTTTGGGTATCGTCCATTATCATTATTGGTCAGCGCTTTGGGAATGGTCGCCCTCTGCAACTACATATTGACCAATCTGCTCGCTATGGGGTTGCTGGTTGAAACTGCCTCTGGTGGGCGGTTTCTTGTCTGGCAGGGTATTCTGGCCCTGTCAGTTATCATGGTGCTTTATGAAACGCTCGGAGGAATGCGTGGGGTGGCCTGGACGGATGTTGTCCAAGGGATCCTCCTGCTGGTCGGGTGTCTGGTAATTTTTGCCCTGCTCAACTACCGCTACAATTCCTATGAAGTTCTTTCAATTGATTTGAAAGCGAACTATCCCTCCTTTTGGGAACCTCCGGATTGGGAAGGAAAAATAGGATGGTTGAGCACCATAGTCCTACTGGGTTTCGCGATATCGGTTTATCCCCACGGGGTGCAGCGAATCTATGCGGCTCGAAGCGAAAACTCCCTCCGCCGGTCGTTACAAGTGATGGCCTTCATGCCCATTTTAACCACTTTTTTCATTGTATTTGTCGGCTGGATGGGGGCAGGCCTGTTACCGGGCCTTGAGAGTGAAAAAGGGGCCACCGACCGCATATCTCTTTACATGATAAATTTGCTGGTTGTCGAAATCCCGCAGTTTAAATTTTTCATGGTTGTCTTCCTTGGGGCGGTTATCGCGGCCATCATGTCCACTGTGGACTCCGCCCTCCTGAGTATCTCGTCCTCCCTAACCGAAGACTGGTATCGGCTGTTCAAGCCGGATTCTTCGCAGGCGCGACTCGCCTTTATTGGGAAAATTCTGTCATGGCTTTTAATGGGCGCGATGGCCTTACTGGCAATTCAATCCGAAAGCACGATTTTCCGATTGATAGAGATAAAACTGGAGCTTCTTTTGCAAACCGTGCCGGCGATTTATTTGGGCGTGCATACCAAAAGGTTGAAGGGTCGTTCCTTATTTGCCGGAATGGCCGTGGGGACCGCGGTCACGGTGGCATTTTTGGTAGCGCAAAAATTGGGAGCTCCGCTTCCCGCCAAGCCTCTGGGAATTTATGCAGGCATATGGGGGCTGGGCCTGAACCTGGCAATCGTAGCGCTTGTAGAATGGCGTGAGAGGATGCCCTCCAAACTCGCTCAATAAAGAAAACGTGATTCCTTGAACAGGGCATCTTGGCGCTGTAGGATCTCGGTCAATATTTGGCCCAATCTCTGATATTCCCTGGAAATGTCGCCTTTATTGGGAAAAGTGATGGCGCCCGATTGAGGATCGATAACCCATTGCTCCCGACTATCTTCCAGAAGCTCAAGTATTCTGATTCTGACTTCCAGATTTTGTCGCTTTGCCGACATAAGTTTACGCCAATGAATCCTCAATTCACCCAAAAAAGAAAGCCCGGCGTAGGTTAATTCGCGCTCGATTTTCCAGCCTTCCACTTCACCGGCCTCCATTTCACTGGCATATTGCCAATTGAAATTCTTCTCGAATTCCTCCAACTCCCGCTGCAAAATTAACAGGTTTTGCAGAGTCGATTTTTTCTCTTCAAGAAGTCCGGTATTGCCAATCGAGTCGATCTGAATAGTATCGAGCTTTGTCAAAGTTTGCTGGCCACTTTGGAGATTGACGACCAAGGGCTTGAGCTTTTGCAAAAGCATAATTCGGGCATCAATGATTGCTTTTTCTTCCCCCTTGAGACCATCGGATCCGACTTTGAGCAATTTCAGGATTTCATCAAAATAATAGGCGTCGTGGGGAAAGTGGCCCTCCTTTTCCAAAAAACTGCGACGCTCCAGCAAATATTGGCGGACAACATTGTTGAAAACTTCCGAATGATACGCGAAAGCAACCTCATTATCACCGGATTTACTCTGAAAATAGAGCACAAGAAAAATACATAAAGCCAGGCCAGCGCTGACCAGTATCGGTAATTTTTTGCCATCCAAAGTCATTTCAGGAAAGGCGAAATACTGTTTTCATGGTTCAGGAGAGATTGAAAAATTTGCGGGTATTGGCGGTTGTCTCTGATGCGAATGCCACTCGATCCATTTTAAAGAGATTTGAGCAAAAATCGGCAACATGCCTAACGAAAGCCGGTTCGTTACGTTTGCCCCTCATCGGCACAGGGGCCAAATAAGGCGCGTCGGTTTCCATCATCAGTCTGTCCATTCCTTGGGTGAGCGCCGCTTCCCGGACATTCTCGGCATTTTTGTAGGTGATAATACCGGTAAATGAACCCCGACCACCACGTTCATTCAGCAGGCGAATTTCCTCCGGCCCATCGGCGAAGCAGTGAAAGACGATCTGTGACCAATCGGCTCTGGCTTCGTCAATTACTCTCACGCATTCGTGAAAGGAGTTACGGGAATGCACCACAACCGGGCAGTTCAGGTTCGTGGCTAGCTTCAGTTGCCGCTTAAAAACAATAACCTGTCGCTCTTTCACGACACCTGCTTCCTGAGGAGATTTTGGTAAATGGAAATGGTCGAGTCCAATTTCTCCAATGCCCACAGGTGGCAGATCGCTTTTGAAAAATTCCTGTAGTTGGTCCAATTGCTCCTCCCAATCGTCCTCCACATCGGTGGGGTGCAACCCAACTGTATAGGCTATTCTATCTGGGTATCGGGAAGCCAACTGTCGATAAAGATCCCAGTCACGAGTACTTGTCCCGATGGTTATTAATTTGCCCACTCCGGCCACTTCGGCGCTTTGTAGAATTTCCTCAAAACAGCCCTTTCGGTGAAATTGTTCCAGGTGGCAGTGACTATCGATAAGCATGGCAATTAGTGGTGTCTATAATTTTTCGTTCCATATTTATCCGAAAAAGAAAGTCAAATTATGAAGACAGCCGGGAAAATGCAACTCAGGGCATTGCGAGGATCGGTTTTCATTTTTATGAAAGTTTTCTTGCCTGAAGGGTGGGAAGAAGCACTTTCTATGAGCCGATGGAAAATGTAATTATTCTTGGAACCGGCTGCGCGGGATTGACGGCGGCCATTTACACCGCACGGGCAAACCTGAATCCTTTGGTCATCGAGGGAAACCAACCCGGGGGGCAGTTGACCACTACCTCCGAGGTGGAAAATTTTCCGGGCTTTCCCGGAGGAATCGACGGATTCGCTCTCATGGACAATCTTCGTAAGCAGGCTACAAAGTTTGGGACGCGGACGCAGTTTGATACCATTGAAAGTGTGGATTTCAGCGGACCGGTCAAAAAACTGATCTCTCCCAACCACATCCATGAGGCCAAAGCGGTTATCATTTCAACGGGCGCTTCCCCCCGTCTGCTGGGAATTCCGGGCGAGAAAGAGATGTTTGGCGGCAAGGGAGTAACCACTTGCGCCACCTGCGATGGGGCTTTTTATCGCGACATGGAAGTCGTCGTTGTCGGGGGCGGTGATTCCGCCTGTGAGGAGGCGCTCTTTTTGACCAGATTCTGTTCAAAAATCAGCTTGATTCACCGCAGAGACGAATTGCGGGCCTCGCAAATTATGGCCCGGCGCGCTCTTGCCCACGAAAAAATCGTTCCCGTTTGGAATAGCGTTGTCGAAGAGGTGTTGGCGGATGATGAGGGGAAAGCCAGAGGGGTCGCGATAAATAATGTGGTTACTGGGGAATGTAGTGAAATTCCCGCGCACGGTGTGTTCATGGCCATCGGGCATAACCCGAATACCAAACCATTTCAGGGAGTTCTTAATTTGGATTCAAACGGATATTTAGTTCCCGAAACCAACAGCATGGTGCGAACTTCCATCCCCGGTGTTTACGCGGCCGGTGATTGTGTGGACCACGTTTATCGCCAGGCCATAACCGCGGCGGGTATGGGTTGTCAGGCGGCCATCGAAGCCGAGCGCTGGCTGGCGGAACAAACCTGAAAACCGTACCTAGCGAGCCGTTGCGGGGCTTCGCCAATAGCGGGCGGGCAGCAGACCGGCCCCGATAAGAGCCATTTGGCTAACTACAAATATCAACAGCCAGAACGTCGCGCTGTCCATAAAACCGTAGGCATGCAGGCCAACCCCCAACATATTGGTGCCAAACCACGACCAGCTTGTGATAATGTTGCCGAAAATCGCCAGGCACATGATTCCGCGTGGCCCAGCCAATTTCCCCCACCGACAGTGGAGAACCAAGGCGTTCCACAGAACAATCATAAGAGCGCCGTTTTCCTTGGGATCCCAGCCCCAGAATCGGCCCCATGACTGGTCGGCCCAGATTCCGCCCAAAACGGTGCCCACAAAACTGAAAAGCAGGGCGAAACAAATAATCCCGTAAACCATGCCTTCGAGCCCTCTCGCAGTGGTTTTATCAAGGCCTTTGGTAAACAGTCCGCGCACGATGTAAATTATTGCCAGTGCGCCGGCCAGATAGGTGGCCGAGTATCCCATAGTCACTGTTATTACGTGGGTCGCCAGCCAGAAATTGGAATCGAGAACCGCCCGCATCATTTCCATGGTATCACCGCTTCTGGACAGGTTGTGGGCGATAATCAGAGTCGAAAAGCCGATCAAACCCGCCACGGCGGAACCGATTCCGTTTTTATAGATTCGCTCTAAAAACAGACTTAACAGTACGGCCACAATACCCACAAAAACGGCCGATGAATAGAGGTTGGTTACCGGCGGGCGACCCTGTATTAACATTCGGGCCAAAAGTCCAAAAGTTTGCACCGAAAATGCCAGCCACAAGAGCCGGTAGGCGGTCTGGCTAAGGGTCCGGGGCCAGCAAAGCCACGATATTGCGGCCACCAGAAATACGATCACATAGAGAATGCTGCTGAGGTAAAACGGCTCAAATTGGCTTAAAAAATATTCGAATTTTCCATAGGAGTAATGATCACCCTGACGTTTTTTCAGATCAGTTTTCAATGATGACATGACGGTGTCAAACGTCCCCGTATCACCCGATTGGTAGGCGTCGACGAGACGGGCATAATCCAATGCGATAGGATCTGGATGGCCGCTTTTGATGACGCGCAGAAGGCTCTCTCCAACATTTTCCCAACCGGGCGGGCCTTCCTCCGGGTCGAGGGGTGGAATGATTTTTAAAGACGCTGTCTCGGACAAATCACGGTAGCGGCTGACAAAAAACAGGTAACGATCAAGGGCCGCCTTATCATGCTCCTGCCCGGCTTGCTGTTTTTCAAGTTCGCCACCTCCTTCTTCTACCGCAGTTTGGTAAACATGGAATTCATGTTCCACTTTGGAAGTTAAATCGGGCGAATGGATGCTATGTGCCAGCCGGTAGTAGGCATTCAATCCGTTGAGCAAATTGATAATGGATCGCTCGTAGGCGGTGCGCAGTTGAGCCTCTTCGTTGACCAACTGGCCCTGCCTTTGAATCTCATTCAATTGAGGCCTCAAATCATCGAAAGAAAAGAGGAAGTGGCCTTCTTTGGCTTCTTTCATTTCAACCCCTATGAGCCCGAGCACCTCCGGGTTGGATATGTAAAAGACCGATCGGCTATCGGCTTCCCTTGGGTTCAAGGTGAGTTCCATGAACCACTCGATGGCTGACTTTTTGTTGCCCTCGGCAGTCCGATAAGTCTGCTTCCTGCTCAACAACAAAAGGGAATTCCGTGCGGCGCTATCGAGCGGTTTGAGCCGCCCGCCCTCGAGGGTCGGAAGGGTGGCAAATTCCTTTACGTTAAATTCGCTTTTGTATTTGGCGGGTCGCAACCCTCCAAATACAATGAGGACACCCAAGATTATGAGGACAACTGATACGTTTTTTTTCATGATTTTCGACCTCTCGAAAAGCGAATCAAATGATAGCCAAATTGAAAGAGTAGCCCAATCGATACCAGTGTGCAGGAAATATATGGAATCAGCCAACCGGGATTCCGCACCACCTGCAACATGGAAGCTTTGTCATCCGGAGTGAAAGAAGCCTGAAAGAATGTCAGACCGGCATAGCGAAGTGGGTGGTTCATATAAATCAATGCCTGACGATCCTCGCCGGTATCGGGATTTTTCAGAGTTACCTTACTGGAAAAGTTTTTTGGAATTTCGGTGCCAGGGTAGCGATCATGGGTAAAATCGATCAATTCAACGGAAAACGGCAGGTATTCCCGTTTTACTCTCAAAGCTATCTCAAAAATCCTTCCAGAATCCTGAAAAGTTTGGGCCGGAAGTTCGTCACCCAGCCATACCGAAGCCAGCCAAACTCCGAGAGAACCGTCGGTACCAATCAATTCCACGATTGCCGATGGAGCGTTTTTCTCGTTTTGCTTGGTGGTTTCAGGTCGCTCTTCGGGCACGAGCTTCATTTCGACGGCCAGACCCTTGTTTGTGGCGGAAGAGGGTAGGGCGCCGCCCTCTGTTTGCTGGAGAAGGGCTGAGTTGGGAAAATAGCTCTCGACACGAATTCGGAAAGGTAGCTTTGGGTGTTGGAAAGACTGCTGCCGCTCAAGCAGTTTCGTGGGAATGCTGACAACACCATCGTGCGCTGGATTGCTTTTATCGATGATGACCAACTCGTTTTGATAATAGCTCTCCATGTAATTGGCCGAGCCCCCCTCCTCGATCCAAAGTGCGCTCTCCTCCTGCAAAATATTGGTCATCAACTGGCTGATTAACAGCAGAACCACGCCGGCATGGATCATCGCGATGCCCGCTTTTTTCCAGCTTGGGCGGAAATACCGAAAATGGGCCAGGGTGAGATTAACGATGAGTAGCGGGCCAATAAGATAACCCCCTGGAACGGGCAGATGCAGCCACGAAAGTGACCGGCCCAACCACCATTGCTGCGGATATTGCCAGAAGGCGAGAAAGCTCTCGAAATACTCTTTTTGCGCACCCCGTATGCCTATATACACTTGATCTAGCGTCCCGAAAAAAATCAGCGCGAGGGATAAAGCCAATAGCGCAACTGTCAGTTGCACCGAGGTTAGTATTTTCAAAAGGCTCCTGATTACTTTCATATCAACCTCCTAAAACCGGACTGAATTCAAAAAATCCATAAAGGTTTGTTCCTGCACCTCGACCAGCGATGCATCACCGGACATTTTGAAAAACCAGGAGTTTCCTTCGTGCGAAAAGGTACCCACCAAGCTGCGTTGAGGCAAAATTTTACCGGATGGAGGATCCGTTCCGACAATATCGACTATTTTACAGGACTTTCCGTTAATCTCCAACTCCCCTACAACCGAATTCACCATACCGGCGGTGATTGGCCCAAGTCCGATTTGGCCTCGCCAGCGATTAATGTTTGCAAGCATACCGCCAACGTCGCCGGGGAAGCTGGTTACGGCAATATCCACCATCAGGCCATTATCTCCTCGGACCTGGAAACTTCCGCGACGCATATTGGAAACCCGGCCCGGTTCCCAGCTATCTGGAACCACCCAATCGGGGTTATCCGCGTTGGACACGGAGCCACTCGGAAGGCTTTGATCGGCCATGTTTCCAGCGCTCGCCGCCGGGATATCTTCGGTCTTAAACTCGATCGAGCGTAAAAATTCAAAAAACCGCTCATTCTCTTCTACTACAACGGATTCGGCACCTGTCAGGTTGACTAACCAAATACGGTCCGGCTTTCTCAGAATGGCCGCCAGGATCGACTTTTTATGCTCCCCGTCGATAAGCGCTTTCTCACTGGTTAATCGAATAACTGAATATTCATTATCACCGGCGGTGAATATTTCGATTTCGCCAGGTTCCGTTTGCCCGGCGTCCACTTGTAGTTCGAGTTGGTCCGACAGAAGCCTGGTAAAATCCTCGATCTGAGCAACATGGGGAGGAAAATCCAACACCACGACATCCCCTGGAAGATGATTTTCATCCTGATGGATGTGAAAGCTGGCCCTGGCGCCCTGCTGGGAACCGCCTTCCACCCAGCCCTCGGGGGTATTCCAAGTAATGCCCGGCCCCAAGCTACCGGTCGGCGGATGTCCCGGCGGAAGACCGTCGGCGTTGGCTACAGCGCGTGTTTCCTTGGGGATTTCGTAATATTGAACCTCGCTTTTCCCGCAGGCGCAAAGGGTGCTAATTGCCAGCAGTGCCAGTAAAATAGAGCAAGTTCTGTTCATGGTGTGATTTTTACTAATCGCCTTTCGCCATCGGTTTGTATAATCAAGTTTTTGGAATTGAGATAACCTAAACCGAAACCCAAACGGGTCAAGTCGTATAGGTGCAATAATTTTCAGGGGATTGAGGACCATCGCGTCATTTTTATCAATTCAATAATTTTCCGCCTTTTCAATGAAATGATTTTATGCTAACAGATATCAATTACACGAAGCACTTCCTCAAATGCTTCACAAAAATCCACTGGCCATTTAATTTCCCGGTAATATCCGGAGGTTTTCAACCTATTATACGAGTAGATGATAATGCGTAATGCCATAAAAATTTCAACTGTAGCTATCTCGTTGGCCGTCTTGGGACCGGCCCACGCTGCTGATTCTGATAATGGTTCCGTTTCGGACGGGCGAATCATTACTTCAGAACGTGGAGATATTGTCATTACGCCGGTCGAGCATGCTACCTTGGTAATTCAATGGGATAACAAGAGCTTATTTGTCGATCCTGTCGGCGGAGGAGAGGTTTTTCAAAATTTTCCAAAACCGGACCTTATTCTCATTACAGACATTCACAGCGATCACCTGAATTGGGATACCTTAAGTGACCTTATATCCACTAAAACACGGATTGTCATGCCCTTGGCCGCTGCAAATAAGAAACCTAAAAAATTTAAAGATCCCATCGGCATTTTGGCAAACGACAGAACCACATACATCAATGGGATATCCATTAAGGCGATTCCCATGTATAACCTGACCCCCGAACGTTCCAGGTACCATAACAAGGGGCGTGGAAATGGTTACGTTTTGGAAATGGGCGGCCAGCGGATTTACATTTCAGGGGACACTGAAGATATTCCCGAAATGCGCGCGCTTGAAAATATCGAAGCCGCTTTTGTCTGTATGAATTCCCCATATACCATGACTGTGGAGCAGGCGGCCAGCGCGGTCCTCGAATTTAAACCTAAAATCGTCTATCCCTACCACTACCGAAATCGGGAGGGAACGTTCAGTGATGTGGAGAAGTTCAAGAAAATCGTCGGTATAGACAAGAATATCGAAGTTCGCCTATTGAAATGGTACCCTTGATGTGGCCTGAGGAGAGGATGGCATGGGGAAAATTGCCCCTACACATTGAAACGAAATAGGACCACGTCACCGTCTTTGAACAGGTAATCTTTTCCTTCCAGCCTGTATTTACCCGCCTGGCGCGCCTCCGCGATACTTCCGGCGGCTATGAGGTCTTTATAGGAAACCACCTCAGCCTTGATAAATCCTTTTTCAAAATCGGTGTGTATAACCCCTGCGCATTGGGGCGCCTTCATGCCTTCCTGAAAAGGCCAGGCCCGGGCTTCCATTTCCCCCACCGTCAGAAATGTGGCCAGACCAAGCAGATCATAGGCGGCGCGTATGAGTTCATCAACCCCCGATCCCTTCGCTCCGATTTCTCGCAAATACTCGAGGGCTTCTTCCTCGTTGAGTTCGGCCAAATCCTCCTCCAGTTTACCGCAAATTACACAGGTGCCCGCATTATGGCGCTCTTTCACATATTGGTCCACTTTTGCTACAAAAGGGTTGGCGTGTGGATCCTCCAGATCTTCGTCGGATACATTGCAGGCGTATAAAATGGGTTTTGAGGACAAAAGGCAGGCTCGGTTGAGGACTACGCGCTCATCATCGGAAAGGGATAGCGTGCTGGCCGGATTCATCTCATTGAGATGGGGCAGGAGGCGGTCCAGAAGGGCCAAACTTTCCTCCGCTTCCTTGTCGCCGCCCCGGGCTTTTTTAGTATTTTTTCTGTGCTGATTATCCACAGATTGCAGGTCGGCGAGGATGAGTTCGGTGGTGATTGTTTCGATGTCGCGGATGGGATCGACGGCACCCATGAGGTGGACCACATCCTTGTCCTCGAAACAGCGAACCACCTGCACGATGGCATCCACCTCGCGAATATGAGACAGGAATCGATTTCCAAGCCCCTCGCCCTCGCTCGCTCCCGCCACCAGTCCCGCAATATCGACAAACTCGAAAGCCGCCGGGATAAGAGTGGTAGTTTTACCGATCTTTGCCAAAGGCTCCAGCCGGCTGTCAGGCACCTGAACCACCCCAACATTCGGCTCGATGGTACAAAACGGATAATTGGCGGCATCCGCTTTTCGCGAACGAGTCAATGCGTTAAAAAGTGTCGATTTCCCCACATTGGGAAGCCCAACAATGCCTGCGCATAGCATAATAATTTTTCTCCTTGAAATTTAGATGTGAACCCCTGTCGCAGAATCTTGATCATCTTTGATCATTCCCCGAGCGAAAAAGAGACTCGAAAATGTGCATGGGAGCCTTTAATGGCATGGGTTTGGGAAAAGGCCATAATTTTCTTATGCGACTTGACAAGATTTCCACGACACGCTTTCCTCTCCACCTTTCTTGAATTTCGGTATCAAAACCAGCAAACTATTTACCTGAATGGCAGTTAAAATCCGTTTACAACGCCGTGGAGCGAAACACGCCCCGGTTTACCGTGTAGTAGCGGCTGATTCCCGCGCTCCGCGAGATGGCCGCTTTGTGGAAATTTTAGGCACCTTTACACCCAAAGCCTCCAAGGCGGCAGACAGGCTTCGGCTCAAATCAGACCGCGTGGACTATTGGCTCGGCGTCGGCGCACAACCAACCGATACGGCCCGCTCACTCATCCGTGACGCCCGTATTGCTCAAAGCGCCGAACCGGAACCGGAGCCTGCCCCTGTGGTCGATGAATCCGAAGAAAACGCTGTTTCTGCTCCTGTTGAAGAAGAGGTCAAAGCCGAGGAAGCTCCCGCTCCTGTTGAGAAAGTGGAAGAGTCCGCCGTTGAGGAAATAGCCGAAGCGCCAGCCGAACCGGAATCTACTTCAGCCCCCGAAGAAACCTCGGAAGCTGTAAAAAGTGCGCCAGCAGAAACCGAAACCGAAGAGGTGGCCGAAGAAGTAGAATCCTCCGAGGCTGTGGTTGAAGCTGAAGCTGCGGAAGAAGTATCCGAGCCCGAAGCGGCTGTTGAGGTAGAAGTTGAGGCTCCAGTTGCCGAAGAAGCAACAACAGTTGAGGAATCGGCCCCCGAAGATGCAGAAAATTCTGCCTCCGACGAAGAAAAGACTGAAGATACGGCTTAGATTCTGGAATTTTTTAATTTCGGCAAAATATTTGTCGACAAGTTGAAGACGCATAAATGCGCTTGCTGCTATGCCTGCCGCACTGAAAATCGATTTGATCACCCTTTTTCCGGGTATGGTGTCCGGATTCTTGGCCGAGAGCATGATAGGTCGCGGCATTGAGCGAGGTATTCTCGATATCAAGGTTCACAATTTACGTGATTGGACCAACGATAAGCACCATATCACGGATGATCGGCCCTTCGGTGGTGGTGCGGGAATGCTTCTCAAACCGGAACCTCTCTTTGAGGCAATCGAATATCTCCACACCCCCGAGTGTTCAGTAATTTTTTTGACTCCGGACGGCGAGCCGCTCAACCGGTCATTTTCACGTCAGTTGGCTGCTAAAAAACGCCACCTCATCCTCATCAGCGGACATTACGAAGGAATTGATCAGAGGGTGCGGGACAACTTGGTGGATTACGAGGTCAGCATCGGCGATTATGTGCTTACAAACGGGACTCTGGCGGCCGCCGTTTTGATTGATTCCGTATGCCGTCACGTGCCGGAAGTTTTAGGTGAGGAAAAATCCTTGACCCAGGACAGCTTCGCCGACAACTTGCTCTCCTTTCCCCAATATACACGGCCAGCCGAGTATCGCGGGATGTGTGTTCCGGAAGTGCTCTTGTCCGGTCATCACGAAGAAATCGAACAATGGCGAAAAGAGCGAAGCCTGGAAAAAACGCGTATCCGCAGACCAGATTTATTAAATAAGAAAGAACCCCAATCATGAATCAGATACTTCACGAAATCACCAAGGAACAATTGAAGGACGATCGCGGCCATTTCAAGGTCGGGGACGGCGTGACAGTCCATACCAAGGTTCGCGAAGGCGAGAAAGAGCGCGTCCAGGTATTTGCCGGTATCGTCATTGCGCGCAAAGGTGGTGGAATTCAGGAAACATTTACCGTTCGCCGAATTGCCTATGGTGAAGGCGTCGAACGTGTCTTTCCCGTCCATTCACCAAATATCGAAAAAGTCGAGGTGGACCGCGAAAGTGTCGTCATGCGAGCGCGAATGTATTACATGCGGCAGCGAATCGGTAAAAAGGCCAATAAGGTCAAGGAAAAGCGCTACGTCGGGCGCACCTAATAAAGTCAGAAAATTTGACCTCCGCTTTTTTCGCTGGTCAACTCCCTGATTCGACAATTTCCGCAAGGTCGGCGGGGCCTCGCCTGAATACGAATCGGGCCGACATCACGACCACAAAAATCCCGAGCAGCAGCATGCCCAGAGAAATGGATCCCAGCATCGAAAGGGGTCCGTATCTGTTGACCATCATCACTAGGGCGGTCAGTGGCATAATCACCATTAAAATCGCTGGAATCAGTGCGAAACCGTAGCGGATACGGCGGGCTTTGAGAAATACCACGAATGTGACCAGAGCGAGGGCCGCGAGTAATTGATTGGTGGCGCCAAATAGCGGCCAAATTGCCTTCCAGGCCGGTTCACCATCAAATGTTTGAAACGCGAATATACCCGGAATAATGAGAACGCTCAACGTTCCCAAGTAACGGCTGTATTTGTTTTTCAGGTTGAGCAATTCTTCGACCAGAAACCGGGTAAGGCGTGTGCAGGTATCCAATGTCGTGAGCAAGAATGTACTTACGGCAAGCAGAGTGAACTCCATCGAAAGACTCTCTGGAATACCCAATGCGCCCAGAAATACAGCTGAACCTTGGGCAAAAATTATCACGGGCGAAGCGCCCTCTGTCGCAGAGGAACTAAGCACCGCTATACAGGCCAGGGAAAATGTGGCCAAAACGCCCTCCACCAACATTCCGCCGTAACTGATCTTTTTTATATCGGTCTCGACCCGGATTTGTTTCGATGTCGTGCCGCTGGCCACCATACTGTGAAACCCACTACAGGCACCGCAGGCTACGGTGATAAATAGAAAGGGCATGAGCATCCCGATTTTCTCACTATCCCATTCCTTGTAAAACTCGATCTCAATGGGCGCATTGGCCATAAAAAGACCGATCCCACCAACTGCCAGCATGGCATAAAGAAAGGTCGAACTTAGAAAATCCCTCGGTTGCAAAAGCACCTGCACCGGAAGAATAGCGGCGATGAAACAATAGGTCAGGATCAGGAGTATCCAGAAATTTTTATCCAGATTCGGAGCCGGAAAAATATGCCCGATCCAAAGGCCCAGAAAAGTCAGCGGGACAAAAATCAATACCGACGCTCTAAAGGATAATTTTGTGCGCGCCAAAACAAATCCAAATATCAGGGCTATGGCCACAAACCACCCGGATGAGGTGGCCACGGCGGGTTGTGTCGTAAAGGTTACTGCTGTCAGATCGAGGAAAACAATAATCACATAAATCAAGGCGAGTATGACGAAAATCATGAAAAGTCTGCCAGTGCCTTCGCCCACCAGGTTGCGGGTAGTTTCGACGATCGAGCGACCTCTGCTGCGAATTGACATGAATGTGCTGCCGAAATCATGAATCCCCCCGACAAATATCGACCCCACCAATATCCAGAGCAGGGTAGGGCCCCAACCAAAATACATCCCGGCCAATATCGGACCCACAATCGGCCCCGCGCCTGCGATGGAAGAAAAGTGATGCCCAAAAAGAACCGCCGAGCGCGTCGGAACATAGTCCACTCCATCCTTGAGTGTGCAGGCGGGCGTTTCTATCGAATCATCCAAACCGCATCGGCGAACCAGAAAATCCCCATAAAATTTATAGGCTGCGAGGCAAATCAGGCAGCTCGAAAGTAGAATGAGAATCAGCATAATGGATTAGGTTGTGGCTTAAAAATCTGATCATCCTCAGCAAGAGAAAATTCTTTTATATTAATATATATTGGATCGAAATCAGGCATATTTATTTCATAGGGTCAATTGGTTAAACCTTTTGTCCCAAGACGGGCGGTCTATCTTAAAAAACCCAAAGCCAAATCAATGCAACGGCCAGCGTGATAGATACCGCAGCGATCATATTTTTTTTCGTCAATAAGGTTGGGCTTCCGTCGGCATGGCCTTGGCCTCGGAATTCCCGCCGCACAAACTCCTCATAGTTAAAATCCGCATCCTTCCCGTATCCGGTCGGAAAATCCCCCGAATCTCCATCGCCTTCCGAGTTCCAGCCGGTTCTTTCATCTGAACCACATTCTGGACATGCCAATGCGCCCCTGCGAACCACAGCGCCGCAGTTGGGGCATTCAAAATTACCTTTTTTACGCAAACTTTTCACAATAAATCGCTCCATCACTATGCCAGCAAACGAGAAGTTGGCAATTCTGGAGAATAATCCGCAGGGTTGAGAATTTCAAGACTGATGCTCCCATCATTATTCATCCTTGATTTCGGGCGAATCCCTTTTAGTTTTCGATTATGAATCTAAAT
Source organism: Opitutales bacterium (assembly GCA_021772515.1). Classification (GTDB taxonomy): domain Bacteria; phylum Verrucomicrobiota; class Verrucomicrobiia; order Opitutales; family UBA2987; genus JAJFLU01. The sequence continues at coordinate 246,579 of JAJFLU010000045.1, read as the reverse complement.
TCGGTGAAAAATTTTTTCATGGCCCGTGACTTTGGTCTGCTAATATTGCGGATCTCGATTGGAGTATTAATGATTGTTCACGGCGTGCCCAAATTCCTCGGAGGGAGCAAGCAAATGGAGTGGCTCGGCTCTCAAATGGCCATATTTGGCATAACCTTTTGGCCTGTTTTTTGGGGATTTATGGCGGCTTTTTCCGAAGTTGTGGGCGGACTCCTGCTCATAGTCGGTTTTCTCGTGCGCCCGGCCTGTTTTTTTCTCATTTGCACAATGATCGTAGCCTCCGCCCATTATATAGCGGAACCGGAGAAAGGCTTGAGCGCCCTCGAAAATTTCAATTTCTATATCTCAAATCCGCTTTCCCTCGCGTTTGTCTTTCTCAGCATCATGTTCATGGGACCCGGAAGATTCAGTGTGCAAAAGGACTGACTAACCCAGAGCAATAGGATTCCATCCCAATTCATCTTTCGAAGCCGGAATGTGGTCTATCTATATAGTGCGGTCAGATTCCTATACGCGCGTCTTCTTTGCTGATACTTATCCGTGATATAGGCGGTTTTTTTCAAGATTAACCGAATTCTAACACAGCAATTGTACTATTTTTAAAAAGAAATGGTATTTTTATGAAATGATTTGTAAAAAAATGTTGAAAAACCTCACGTTTGTCTTAGGTTTCTTAATATTATCTTAATGATATTTGAAAAATATCTAAACATAAGCCAACCCCGCGCCCATCAAACCTCTCCAAATTTACTCGTTAAGGCTTTATACTGCAAAGTCTTACAGTTGCAAGGACAATACCCGGCCCTCACAGCCGTGGCATCCCTCACGATTGGCAAATGAAAGTCGTTTTTACTCATAAATCGGGTAGTTATCTCATTTTTAATGTTAAGAGCACATAAATTTTTGATTAACATTTACCATGTCGCGCTATAAAATTTCCCATGTTTAGAAATCAAACCCACAACTAATAAAATAACAGAGAACACCATTCAATTGCCTTAACTGGAAATAACCTCATGCAAACTATGAAAAATTATCTCAAGATCCCCTCGATAGCCCTCTTCGCAATAACATGCTTGTTCGGGCTGCAAACATCCCTGTTTGGGCAGGGCTTAACCACCTCCGGCATTACGGGCACCGTGCTGGATTCATCAGGAAGCGCCATCAGCGGAGCTAATGTGACCATCGTCCACGTTCCCACCGGCACTATCGACAGAGTGACCACCGGTAATACAGGCCGATACAATGTGCGCGGATTAAGAATCGGCGGCCCTTACTCCGTAACCGTATCTTCCAATCTCTACCGCACCACTGTTCAAAACAATATCTATATCGAGCTATCCAAAACAGCCAACGTCAGTTTTGAAATGCCCGATTCAAGCGGTGAAGTCGTTGAACTGGATGAATTTGAGGTTATCGGCATCAATGACCCACTTTTCAATCCCGATAAAACCGGTGTGGGAACAATTCTCAACCAAGAAGCTCTTAGTACTCGCCCACAAATAAACCGGTCCCTGAATGATTTTGCCCGATTCGACCCCAACGCAGTATTGGTTGGTAACACATCGGAAACAGGATTTGGAGCCCTGAGTGTGGCTGGGCAGAACGCGAAATACAATTCCATCCAGGTGGACGGTGTAAAAATGAATGACCAATTCGGTTTAAGTTCAGACGGCCTTCCATCTCTGGGAAATCCCGTAAGCATTGATGCTCTGGAAGAAATTTCTATCGAGGTAGCCCCCTATGATGTTCGTCAATCAGGATTTACCGGTGGTTCTATCAATGCTGTAACCAAGAGTGGCACCAACACCTTTCACGGATCAGCCCTCTACATTAAACTAAACGATGACAACCGCGGTGAGAATGTGAATACCGGAGTAGAACCACAATTTGAAGAAACCACTTGGGGGCTCACCCTAAGCGGTCCCATTATTAAGGATAAGCTCTTTTTCTTTGTCAGTTATGAAGAGTTTGAGCGCATCTCGCAGCCGTCGAATCCGGGATTTTTCCCAGATCCGGTTTTGCTGGAGGAGGTTCGTAATACAATTAATTCCAGATATGGATTTGACCCTGGGACTTTCGGGGGGCTTTCCTCAACCCTGAATAGTGATGAAAAAATTACGGTAAAAATTGACTGGAATGTTAATGAAAAGCATCGCCTAAGCTTGCGCTGGAACAATACTGAAGGCGTTTCTCCCAGTGTTGCCGATTTTGATGACTCCAGCAATTTCTCACCAGAAACCGCTTTTTCCTCGGTGTTTTTTGACACCACTTTTATAAATGATGCCTGGGTAGGGCAATGGTTTGCCCGCTGGACTCCCAATATCCGCTCTGAGTTTAGGTTCGGTGTCAGTCGATTCCAAACAGATCCGGAGAACCCGAATGTTTTTCCTGAGTTTCGAATTGACGATTTCCCTGGAACCCAGCCAAATGGATCTCCTACAACAAGGGGGGAATTATTCTGGGGCGCGGACGATTCCCGCCAATCCAATTTCTTGGATACTGATGTAAAAAACGCCTCTTTTTCGGTCGATATCACCGTTGGAGGCAGTCACACAATTACGACGGGATTTGACTGGGAAGAAACCAAGTTTAATAATCTCTTCCTCCAGGAAACCTACGGAGAACTTGAATTTCAAGGAATTGAAGGCTTCCGTAATGACGAGCTTGATTTCATTGTTCGCCAAACTGGCATCCAGGGGCTTCCCATTGCGGCGGAGTCAGATTTTACCGTCCTCGGATTTTTTCTTCAGGACCGCTGGGATGTGAGTGATCGCCTAATCGTTAACTTTGGGCTTCGCTACGATACATTTTCCACGGATACTCCGCCGACGGAAAATTCTGATTATGCGGCTGGGTTTGGCAGTCTTGGCAGTGTTTCGGGATTCGCAGTTCCCGCTACCAACACCAACACTCTGGAAGGGGCAGACCTTTTCGCGCCACGCTTCTCCTTCAATTACGCTGTGGATTCTGACAGAAAGACGCAAATCAGGGGTGGGTTTGGGCTCTTTCAGGGTAGAAATCCAGGTGTGTGGCTTTCCAATGTATATAGTAATAATGGTGTCACAACCAGGAGTTTCTTTGATGGAAGCCCAAGCTATACCTCGGAGGATTACATTGCCGGAAATGTGCCCGGGGGGAATCCTGTAGAAAATTTTGACCCTAATAATCCGGTGGTATTCCTCGACCTTACATCTGCTCCTGACACAGGAGATCAAAGGCTTGACCTACTAGCCGACAATTTGGAAATGCCCTCTGCCTGGAAAGCGAATTTCGCCATCGATCGTAAGCTCCCCTGGCTTGGCGGTATGGAGTTCACATTCGAGTGGCTGCAAACCTGGATAAATCAGGGTCTTGGAACCATCGACCTCAACCTCCTGGAAGTGGGAACTGCCCCTGATGGTCGAACCGTATTTAACGGAGCCCCAGATCGTGATCGAGGTAACGTGGCTGGATTTGATAATGTATTTATGCTGGTCAATACGGGAAGCGTAGGAAAATCGACCAACCTGAACTTTATTTTTCGCCGCCCTGTCAAGGATCACTGGTTCTTTAATGTATCCTACACCCTTCAAGATGCCAATGATGTCAGTCGCCAGGGTAGCTCAACAGCCAAATCCAATTTTGCAGATACGGTGAAATTTAACCAAAATGCTTTTGAATCATCCACCGCCAGGAATGAGATCAAACACCGCATTTTGGCTGTAGCTGGTATTGATTTCGAACTGCTCAAAGAGTACAAGACGACCGTACAGATTGTTTACGAGGGTCGCTCCGGGCGGCCATTCAGTTATCTTTTTGGAGATGATGTCAATGGCGATGATGATTCCTTTCCCAACGATCTACTTTATGTGCCAACAGGCATGACTGATCCTTTGGCCGACTTCAGTCGTATGACGGATGCCGAAACCACTGCATTTTTCGCCTTCCTCGACAGTAGCGGGCTTAATAAATTCGCAGGTACTAATGCACCGCGCAATGCATTTAATAGCAAGTGGATACATCGTTTCGACATGCATGTTGCTCAAGAAATCCCCGTTCGTGGTCGATTGAAAGCGGAAGTTTTTATTGATTTTATCAATTTCATGAATTTTTTCAATGACAAAGCTGGCATTATTGATCGAGTTTCCTTCCAGACTTCTACCATCAGTGGAGGTGAAGTTTCTGGTAGCGGCCAATTCCAATACGAATTCAGCAGTGCTCCGGGTAGTTCGGATCAAGTACGCGACTCCCGCTGGTCATTGCAGACTGGGATAAAGCTTAAATTTTAACCGCTGTTGAACAAAACTACCTGATAGCAGATAAAACGGCCGGAGCGATCCGGCCGTTTTTTTTGCGATTTTGTTTCGGCTCTAATTCTGGTTTTTTAGCAATTGGCGGGCTTGGGCTATGTAGTTTTCCAATTGCACTCTGGGCGGCCAATCGTTGGGTGCGATCTCGATGGCTTTCGAGTAGTCGGCTATGACGCCCTCCAGATCACCGAGGTTTCCCCGCAGGCCCCCGCGTTTCACATAGGCATCCAAATGATATGGATTCAGATTGATGGCTTTGTCGTAGTCTGCCAACGCGCCCTCGACATCGCCTTTCTCCCTGCGTAACAGGCCGCGTCTAAAATAAGCATTGGCATTTTCAGGGTTTAGCTCAATGGCCTTGTTCAAATCGCTCAGGGCATTGGGCAAATCGCCCTCGCTTGCCCTCAACGCCCCCCGGTTGACATAGGCCAGGCCGTAATCCGGTTTTAGTTGCAGGGTTTTATCGAAATCCCTCAACGCCTCTTTGGTGTTGCCCATTGTTTGTTTTAAGGCACCCCGATTAAAATAAGCTTGGGCGTAATCCGGTATTAACTCGATGGCCTTGTTCAAATCGTTCAGGGCGTTGGCCAAATCACCCTCGCTTGCCCTCAATGCCCCCCGGTTGGCATAGGCCAGACCATAATCGGGTTTCAATGCCAGGGCTTGATCGAAATCGCTCAATGCCCCACCGGGATCGTCCAGCACTTGTTTTATGATTCCCCTATTATTGTAGGCCTGATAGTAAGCGGGATGCAGAGCGATTGCCTTGTTTGCATCGACTAAAGCGCCCGGCAAGTCACGCAGTTTTTTGCGAACGTTTCCCCGATTGTAATAGGATTTCGCATAGGCAGGATCAAGCGCGATGGCAGCATCGAAGTCGGCCATAGCATTATCGAAATCACCAGCTTCGAAATGGGCATTTCCCCGATTGTTGTAGGCAACATAGTTGTTGGGTTCGACTGCGATTGCCCTATTCCAGAGTGAAAGCGTATCGTGCCAGATTCCGATTTGGCGGTGCGTGAGATTCGAGAGTGTCAGTAAGATGACGAACACGGCAATACCGACGGTCCATTTCATCCGCTTGGGACTGCGAAGTTGAAAATGCAAGAGCCCAGCCGTTGCGAGAATCGCGAAAGGAAGGCAGGACAGATAAGTATAGCGGTCGGCGGCAATCTGCTCCCCACTCTGAGTCAACCCAAGAACCGGCGAGACGATTATCCCGTAGCAAACCCACGCGCTCAATGCCCAAGGTAGCCGCCGCCAACCCATGACCAATCCAATCGAAATCCCGACGGCGCCCAGAATACTCAAGATAAATCTCGGCTCCCCCGGATTGAATGTATTTTCCAACAAATAAAGTGGAGACAGGTTTAAAGGTAAGAGTGTTTTCAGCGGATAAAAGCAAATTCCGTAGGCCGCCTGCGTCAATCGATCAAGGAGATCATGGTCCGCCACCATGTGCATGGCCGTGCGGAATTGGGCAAGAAAGCCCATATATGCGAAAAATCCCGCGAGAATGAAAAATGGTAATTTTTCAATCACCGCCCAAACCAGAGCCAATCCGTCCTTCAATGAAAATCGGCGCAGCGGATACACATCCATGACCAGCAAAACAACCGGCAAGGTGATGCCCCAAGCTTTTGATAGCAGGGATAGTGAAAAAACGCCTATTGCGATAAAATACCACTTGGTTCGCCAAGAGTTTCCCCGGTCGAACCCCTGCATTTTCACATAGGCCAGGAGGGTGAGCAGGAAAAAGAATCCTGATAAAACATCCCGCCTTTCGGTGGCCCAGGCAACGGACTCGACCCTCAGGGGATGCACGGCGAACAACAGGGCACCTGCGGCGCAGCAAATTTGGATAAATTCAATATTGGACTTCTTATTTCGGGCAAGAAGGGCTTGAAGAAGGAGAAAAAAGACCACCGCATTGAGAGTGTGCAGAATCAGATTGGTCAGGTGGTAACCGGTTGGGTTCATTCCCCAAATCATGTAATCGAAGGCAAACGAAAGCCATGTCAGCGGATGATAGTGACCCGCATGGAAAGTCGAAAACATCCAGGTGAGATGGGTCTGCGAAAGACCCCGGTAATTCTGATTTTCCAGAAGAACGGCCTTGTCGTCCCAATTTACAAAACCGTTTTCAAGCGTAGGCCAAAACGTGGCAAAAACTGCGAATACGATAAACGGAACAAGGAAAACAGCCAGATTGCGTTGACCGCTCTTTTTGTAGGGCCGGTTTGAATCTTCTTCAGTCAATCGAAGACCACCGTTTTGTTATTGTAAACCAATATTCGGTTTTCGAGATGCCAACGCACCGCCTGAGCCAACACCGCCTTTTCCAGATCTCTTCCCTTTCGCATTAAATCACTCACACCGTGACGATGATTCACGTGGGTCACCTCCTGCTGGATAATCGGGCCTCCATCAAGCTCGGCGCTGACATAGTGGGCGGTAACTCCGATGATTTTTACCCCTCGCTGATAGGCTTGGTGATAGGGTCTCGCTCCGGCAAATGCGGGAAGAAAGGAATGATGAATATTGATCGCCGGACAGCCCATTTTCTCGAGCATACCAGCCGATAGAATCTGCATATAACGCGCCAGGATAACCAAATCCACCTTGTGGTTTTTCAGAATTTCCAACTGCTCCTTTTCGGCTTCAAGCTTGTTTTTCGGATCGATTGGGATGTGAAAAAAGGGCAGATTGTATCCTTCTGTCGCCTCTCTGAGCGAATCGTGATTGGAAATCACACAGGCAATCTCTCCGTTGAATTCCCCTGTTTTCCAGCGGAGAATGATGTCGTGAAAACAGTGTGCGGCACGGGAAACAAAGATAGCGACATTGGGTTTCTTCGATGATCGGGAAACGCGCACTTTCATTCCCAATTCCTGCGCCATAGCGGTGAATTCCGCCATCTGTGTTTCAATTTCACTTGGCGGCGGCGCCCATTCTACCCTTTGGAAAAATATCCCTTCCTCGGCATCGCGATGCTGATCGGCGTGGATAATATTACCGCCATGCTTGAAAATCCAACCTGAAACCTGGGCAACGAGTCCTTGTTTATCAGGCCCATAGAGCAGCGCCGAGGCCGTCTCCGAGGTTAAATTCATTCGATAGTTGGGGTGAAAATTGCTTGGTTTGGAATGGGGTTAATCCAAGAACCCACAATCCACTTCAGCTAAATCATCGAAACGAAGTAGCCGGTGTCAAGTTCCGCGAATTACCTTCTACAGTTCGCTTTTGGCCACAACCAGTGAAAGCGCGGTTAAACCCAGCATGGCGCCGGTTACAATCAACCCCATCCACAAATCGCTCATGCTAGACAGTTGCCCTATTCTATCGGTAATTATCCTGGAATCGGGAAGAAATGCCACCGCCAGACTCGATGCCAGCACCGTGGAGGTAATCAACACGGCGGGTTTTAGCCAATCGGGCCGACTCACGGGAGTCGGAAGTTGGTTCAGCATATTTCGAGTAAACCCTCCATCATTGATGTAGGGCTCTTCTTCACTCAAAAGTGAGTCCAGTTGCCGCTCTATGTCAAAATCTTCCATCGGTCCTATTAGATGGCTCTAGTATTCCATTCTTTCAAAAAAAGTCGAAGCTTATTCTTACCCCTTAAAATATTTGTTTTGATGGTGCCGACGGGGCAATCGAGCACCTCGGCTGCCTCCTCGTGGGAAAGCCCCTTTTGGTAGCAAAGGTTGATTGCCGCTCGCTCCTGTTCTTTCAACTGCTTCATCGCTTGGTTCAGGTCGAGTTTTAGCTGAACCCTCTCCGTTTCTGGAGGAACTTCTCCCTCGATGGGCTTATCCTCATTGCTGGTGGTATATTCACGCTTTTTCCGTATATGACTGATAAAAAGGTTATAGGCGATTCGGTATAGCCAAGATGAAAATTTACCCTTTCCCCGGTATTTAGTAAGTGATCGATAGGCTCGTATAAAGGTCTCCTGTGCAAGGTCGTCGGCGAGGGCAAAATCGCCGCCCGTAAGCTTTCGTAACATATTTCGCACAGCCGACTGATACCGCCGGGAAAGTTCTCCAAATGCATGATGGTCGTCATTGAGAAGGACTCTTGCGATTAAATCTGCATCCGTAAATGACACTTCTGACTAATTTATTCCGACAGGCTTGTTAGGGAACTTTCCCTCCGAGGTTTATCCAGACTCCAGAAAGTAAGATAGCCAAGGCCGACGACGAAAGGAACCATACCGATGGCCCAAGCACCTTCTTCTCTAGCATCAGGAATAGTGAAGAAAAACAGACTCACACCCAGTCCAATGGACATGAGGATAAGGGCTTTCTTGAGGTCGGCATTGGGATTGAATTCCTTAATTTTTTTCTGCTGAGTCAATAGATGCGTAGGAATTTCCATGCCTTTTTCAACCATTTTAGCGATGGAGGCGTGGACCAATTTCTTCTCCTGATAGGAGAAATACATCAGGAAACCCACTATCAGCACAGGAGTCATAAACACCGTAGCTACGATTAGTGGTGCAATAACAAGGTCCTCCCAATCGATGCTGCTACGGCGCTCCAAGTCCATCTGTTCCTTGTGCATTAAATACTCCTTCAACTGCTCGGGGCTGAGTTTTTGAAGCATTGCCAACTCTTCGCGATTATATTCCTCACCAAAGAACTCTGCGGTTATTTCATCCGACTCTTTGGTCTGTGTAGTGGTTTCTTCGGCGTCGGATGTGGACTCCTGTGCCAGTAGGGTACTCGAAGTGAACCCGAACATTAGAATAAATCCGAAAATGAATGCTTTCGTCCTCTGCATGGTTTTTTGCCCTTTAGGTTTTAGTATGGTAATTATGGTTCATTGACAAGCCTCACTCTGTGCATCTGTGAAACTCTCAATTTATCGATTATTTTGAACAGGAATTTTTTATGTTTTCCCTCGTTCATTCCTAAAACGCATTTCGGAGGCTATTTGGATTCAAAAAAACCATAAAAATCGATAATATTCCAAAACCCGCACCGCACCCTGAGATCCATTCGGGGTTTCAAGGCGTGAAACTCGATTGACGCCCTCTTAGAGCATACTCTCAACCAGCGAGTGCTCCTCGGCCAATTCGGATACCGAGGCGTCAATTTTGGAACGACTGAAATCGTTGAGTTCGAGCCCCTGAACAATTTTCCAGTTTTCGCCATTACTCCTTACCGGAAATGAGGTTATCAACCCTTCCCGTGTTCCGTAACTCCCATCGGAGCAGACTCCCACACTATGCCAGTCGCCATCGGGAGTAGGATTCGTCAATGAACGCACCGTATCGATTATCGCATTGGCCGCAGAGGCTGCCGAGGAGAGGCCGCGTGCCTTGATTATTTCCGCGCCGCGTTTTTGCACTTTCGGTATAAATTCCTCTTTCAACCACGGTTCGTCATCGATCACTTCATGGGCTGGATTGCCGTTGATTTTGGCATTGTAAAAATCGGGATACTGCGTGGCAGAGTGGTTTCCCCAAATTGTCATGTTACTGATCGAGGTGATCTCTTGCCCTGCTTTTTGGGCGAGTTGAAATTTGGCGCGATTTTCGTCCAATCTGGTCATGGCGAACCAGCGATCTCTGGGAATATCACCCGCATTATTCATCGCGATGAGACAATTGGTGTTACAGGGATTCCCCACCACCAGCGTTCGGACATCGGGGGCAGCGTTTTTGGCAATTGCCTGGCCTTGCCCCACAAATATCTTCCCATTGATGCCGAGTAAATCGCCGCGCTCCATTCCGGCTTTTCGGGGAACGCTGCCCACCAACAGACACCAATTGGCATCTTTGAATCCTTCGTTGAGATCCGCCGTCGGCACCACCTCTCGAAGCAGCGGAAAGGCGCAGTCGTTTAACTCCATGACAACCCCGTCGAGGGCATTTAAAGCCGGTGGTATCTCAACCAGGTTGAGGCTTACCGGCTGGTCAGGCCCAAAAAGGGCACCGGAGGCGATACGAAAAACCAAGGCGTAGCCAATTTGCCCGGCTGCCCCTGTTATTGCGACTCGAATTGGATCTTTCATAGTAAATTTAAAAGTAAATTAATTGTTCTTCTTGTTGTATATAAAAGATGGCCGAAATCGGGTTCAAAGCAAACGGCAAAGGCATTTTTCAGGTTTTTAACTGAGCCTCGTGTCTGGTTATTTTTTCGTATTCACTTGAGATCAATTCCTTGGTCATTTCCCATCCGATGCAGGCATCAGTGATCGACTGGCCATAGCGCAGATTTTCCAGAGGTTGCGGAAAAGATTGATTACCTGCTACGAGATTACTTTCGAGCATCAGACCAAATATGGAGCGTGAATCGCCCGTGCGTTGTTCCATGACCTCGCGAAATACATTCGGCTGCGCCGTCGGGTTCTTGCCGCTGTTACCGTGGCTGCAATCAACCATGATCACGGGGTTCAGGCCAGCGTTAATCAGCATATTGCGAGTATTCTCTACGTGCTCGTGTTGGTAATTTGTTCCACCGTCACTCCCGCGCAGGATAATATGGCAGTTGGGATTTCCCCTGGTTGTCACCGCTGAGGCCAGACCCTGCTGGCTCACGCCGAGAAAAGTTTGTGGCTCACGGGCCGCTCTGATCGCATTTATGGCGGGCACAATTTCACCCGTTGTGCCATTTTTAATGCCCAATGGCATGGAGAGACCGGAGGCCATTTGCCGGTGGGTTTGCGATTCTGAGGTTCGGGCTCCGATTGCGCTCCAGCATATTAAATCGGCAATATATTGCGGAGTTATGGGGTCGAGTAACTCTGTCGCGGTGGGAAGACCTAGATCAATCACATCGAGGAGAAATTTTCGCGCCAACTTCAAGCCCGCGGGAATATCATAGCTTCCATCCAGATGAGGATCCATTATCAATCCCTTCCATCCAACCGTTGTGCGTGGCTTTTCAAAATACACGCGCATGACAATGAGCATCTTATCGCCGACTTTACGCGCCAACTCGGCCAGTTTTTGGGCGTATTCATGTCCGGCTACCACATCGTGGATTGAACATGGTCCGATTATGACTAACAACCGCGGATCCGCCCCCGAGAGCACATTGCCGATCTCTCTTCTTGATCGGGAAACGAAATCGCTCTGGGTTTCGCTACACGGAACTTCGCGACACAGGTATTCCGGCGCTGGAAGCACAGCGTTTTCAACGATATTGATGTCGGATACTGGGGACATGTGTGTGGAAGTGTTTGCCAGGTTCTGAAAAAGATTCAAAGTTGATTTTTTCCGAAATGGGGGCAAGGTTAAAAAGGCGTGGTCACCACCGATCCGCAACGTCCTTGGCGGAATTTTTCTGCAAAAATTTTAGTCACGAAACGGAAAATCATGGGAATTTTGAATTTCAACCAAGGTAAACCTGCGGCCTGGATAAGGGTAACCGGCGAGGATGCTCCAGGCTTTTTGCAAAGCCAATTCAGCAACGATTTAGGCAAACTGCCCCCGAATTTCGCTACTTATGGACTCTGGCTTGACCGAAAGGGCAAGGTGCAGGCCGATAGTTTTGTCCTGGAAACGGGTCCTGAGGAATTCCGCCTCTTCAGCTATTTTTCGACTGCTGAGACGATTATCAATAAACTTCAGGCCAACATCATTGCCGATGACGTCGAGTTGATTGATGAGACCGAATCGATTTCCTGTATATGCTGGTGGGGGGAGGGCGCAGAGAATTTCCTTCATTTTCTGGAGCTTGAGAAATCGCGAAAAAGCAGGTATCAGACGTTCCAGACGGGTTATTTAATTTCTGGGCGACGCTCGACGGGGAAGAACTTTGATTTCGTCGCCGACAAAGATGAAATCCAGGTTTTTAAGGAAAAAGTTCTGGAATTTGGTCAAAAGCATACTCTTTCCTGGGTTTTGAATGAAGGCCTGCAAAAGGAGCGGATTTCGTCTAACATTCCGGCAGTGCCCTTCGATATCGGACCTCGGGATTTCCCACAGGAGGGCGGATTGGAAAAGGATGCCGTCTGTTTTGACAAAGGTTGCTACCTTGGCCAGGAAATTATGGCACGTCTGCACACCAGAGGTAAAACCAGACGCCGACTTTTTGGTGTGAGGGTAAAAGAAAGCATGGAAATTCCCTCGCTTCCCTGTGAATTATTCGACGAATCGGAATCCGTGGGTCAACTCCGTAGCGCGGTAAAATATGAATCCGGTTTCCAAGGTCTGGCCCTCATAAAGACATCTTTTTTGGAAAAATCTGGTAGTTTAAGTTTTTACGCGGGAGAGAAATCCAACATGGAAATACTACTTGCTCGTGATTTTTAATGCTTTGAGACCCCTGTTTTCTCGTGTTTATCATGAAGTTGGAGCCAATTTAAAAAAAAAGTGATAGATTTTTCGTTTTGTATTGACGGAAATAAACCAACCCAATTCTTTCTACTCCGTAAGCTTCAAAACTGAAATCATACCACAAAAAGGAATCTCTATGAATAAGGCTGAATTAGTCGCACAGGTACAAAAAAATCTTGGCGGTGATACTTCCAAGGCGGCAGCTGAAGCAGCTGTTGCAGCTGTCCTCGACAGCGTCAAAAAGGGAGTTAAAAAAGACAAAAACGTCCAGATAATTGGTTTTGGCACATTTTCAGTGGTCAAGCGGGCTGCGCGCCAAGGCGTGAATCCCCAGACAGGTGAAAAAATCAAGATCAAGGCTTCCAAATCCGTGAAATTTAAAGCGGGAGCCGGTCTTAAAGCCATGGCCTAAAAACCCAATTTCTTTAATAGAAAACCAAAAAAACCCGTGGGATTTCCCGCGGGTTTTTTTGTGCATATATCTCATAGGTAATATTCCAATGCTTTCCGTAATCGGTCGGAACTTTCGTGCAGCCCACCGTGGCGATTTCGGGCCAGCCAGCATCTCTCGAATTCGTGGATAAGCAGGATCATTTCACGTCGTCGCTGAGTGAAATCGACCGTGCTTGCGCTCAATCTGGCGATTCCGCGCCGTGCCGCATGGAGTAAAAAGTTGATGGTCAGGCGAAGTTCGGCCAGGACCTCGACGCGGTCAGGACAAGTGGGTTGAGCATTCGGGATTTCCGCCTCAAGACGCAGCAGATAACTGCAAACAGAGGCGAGTTCCTCCAATGTAATTTCTTCCAGGTTTTTATCCAAATTACTATTGTCGCTGAATAATAGTATATTTAGAGGGCTCTTGTTAGGAGTAGATTTTTGAAACCTGCTAGCCGATTGACCGATTCCAACCCATATTTTCCCCATGACCTCATTGGTATCCCGGAACACAAAATGGTCCAATATTCTGGAAAGATCGCCGGAGGTGTCCTCATGCGGATTCCAGGCTTGACTGGCCCCGAAAACAATAGGGGCATAGCTGACGGGGAGAGACTGGTGGTGACCACCGTCTCCCCAATCCGTGATAATATAGCCGCTCGCTCCAAACTTGGCCCCGCTTCGTGCTGCTGAGGCCAGGTTTGCCAGCGCATTATCCAGTCGACCGCCGATGCTGTTCCAACTCGATGTTCCCGGCGCCACATAAAAATCCCGGCTCGTTTTGGCAAAAATCTCACATTGTTTTTCAAAGGGGTGATCCGCCTCATATCCCCATATCAACCCGGTAACGTCATCGCCCAATTGGTCAATTAAATCAGGGCTCCGCAAAACTCCGTCGGCCCAGAACTGAATCCGTTTTCCATTTCTACGGGCCAAATCACAGATTTTCTGCAGAAAATCGAAATAAACCTTTTCCACACCAACTTCATCCGCCCGACTTTTGCTCCATCCCTGGCCCAACTCCCAGGTTTCGTCGCAGCCGATATTAAACATCGGGCTGGAAAAGTTGGGCAGAAATTCCTCATAGAGCTTGCTTAAAAATCGCAGCGATTCAGCATCGGGCCGCAGAGTGGTTCCCCAGGGAGAAAAAGCACCCTCCGCTCGAGCAAACCCATCGGGACACTCCGCCAAATGCTTGTATTCGGGATGCCGGAGCCAACGCTCGAAATGCCCGAAAGAGTTCAAATTGGGAACCAGTTCAATGAAATGATTTCGACATTGCTCATCGATTCGACGCACATCTTCGGGAGTTATCGGAGAGGCATCACCCCAGACGACCTCATGGTTGATGAATGCGAAGGTATGCTCGGTATAGAGTTGAAGCTGATTGATTTTAAACAATGCCAACAGGCGGATCAGTTCCCGCAATGTTTCCATTTTTGGCACCTTGCAGCGGCTGATATCGAGCATGTATCCCCGGTTCGCAAACTGAGGCCAGTCTTCAATTTCCATGCAGGGCAGGGCGGCGGAATGATGCAGAAGGATTTGCCGTAGGGTCTGCAACCCATAAAAGGCTCCGGCCTCTTCCCCGGTGGCAATTTCGATACCGCCGGGGTGAATCTTCAATCGGTATCCCTGTTGTGGAATGCCCGATTGAAGTTTAATCAAGCGCACGAGCGCCGAACTGCTATTATCCGAAAAAAACTCCCTTTTACCCGGCTGATTGGTGGCATTTTTAAATTCATCCAGGCCGGGCATCAAAGTTGCTGAAAAACCCTTGTCAACACCGATGTCTATCCGGTCGGGCAGAACCAACCGTCCTGGAATTAATCGTATTTTCCGGGGAGGAGGAGATAATAGTGGCATAAAGCTCAATGAGAATGCTCTTGTTTCATTGTATTTTCGCCGACGGGCATTTCCATTTTTGATTCCCCGTAGGTTTCCCGAATCATTCCGCAATTTAGCATCGCGGAACCGTAATAGGGGTTTTTCAAGTCCGCGCCAGCTTGAATCCAGGGAGCAGCAGTCATCGGGCAATAGGCTTCATTGAACCCCTTGCCATCAATTTTACCTTCTTTAATCGAAGCGATTAAAGATTGGCTCAAAGGCGCAAAAGCCAAACGGGCCGCGTCGAGGGTTTCCGTGTGGGCCAGAGTCTCAGCGCTTTTACTAACATCGGGCAGATTTTTATGGGTCATATGGGCCAATTCCATTGCAACCATAGACACGCCCTCGACGGAATCCGAAGCCTGCGCTTTTTGGATTTTTGCATAGGCACCGAGAATCTTGGCATCGGAAGTTTCATCCATTATGGGTTTCATTTTATGTCCCTTATGGTCTTGGCCGAATCCAATAAGCGGAAAGGCTATCACCATTCCGAGGATGATAAGGAGTGTATTAATACGAGTTCCAGGATGTTTTTTCATAATATTATTCAGTTTTTAGGATTTAAACGAAATCGAATCTCTTCGATCAGACAGTAAATAACAGGAACCATGAGCACGGTTAAGAGGGCGACAAACATTCCCCCAAAAGAGGGGATGGCCATCGGCACCATGATGTCCGCGCCCCGGCCAGTCGAAGTGAGAACTGGAATGAGGGCCAGAATGGTGGTGGCTGAAGTCATCAGGGCGGGGCGAATTCGCTTGGTTGCGCCCTCGATTGTGGCCTTGTGGATGTCTTCGATGCCTCGGATTTTTCGTTTGGAAAATATCTGGTCGAGAAATGTTACCATGACCACGCCGTTGTCAGCAGCAATTCCGAACAATGCCAGAAAGCCCACCCAAATCGCCACGCTTAGATTGATGGGGTGAATTTGAAATAGCTCACGCATATCTGTTCCGAAAACAGCAAAATTCAGGAACCAGGGTTGCCCGTAAAACCAGACCATGATAAATCCTCCCGCCCAAGCCACAAAGATTCCCGAAAAAACCAGCAGGGTGGTTAAAAACGACTGGAATTGCATATAGAGAATGATGAAAATCACAAACAGGGCCACCGGCACCACCACCTGCAATTTCTTCGAGGCTCTGAGCTGGTTTTCATAGCTTCCCGCAAAGGTATAACTGACCCCCGCTGGCACGATGAACTCACCGCTCGCAATTTTTTCCTTGAGATAGGCCTGTGCCGCTTCAACGACATTCACCTCCGCAAAACCTTCCTCCATGTCAAAAACCACGTAACCAATCAGAAATGTATCCTCGCTTTTGATGACCTGTGGTCCCGACAAATAGCGAATCTCCGCCATTTGAGTTAGTGGAATTTGCGCCCCGCTTGGTGACGAAACGAGTATGCGGTCAAGCGATTCGATCTGGTCCCGAAGCTCGCGGAGATAGCGCACCCTGACCGGGTAGCGCTCGCGGCCTTCGACTGTGGTGGTTAACGGTTTTCCACCAATGGCCACCTCGATCACGTCCTGCACCCGCCGAATAGGCACCCCGTATCGGGCGATGGCCTCGCGGTCGATTTTGATTTCAAGGTAGGGCTTTGCCACGATGCGGTCGGCCACCACAGCCTCCGATTTCACCAGTGGCACTTCTTTCAAAAATTTTTCAATTTGCAAGCCAACTTTCTCGATAGTTTCCAAATCCGGCCCTTTGACCTTGACCCCCATGGGTGCCCGCATTCCGCTTTGCAGCATAACGATCCGCGCCGCGATGGGCTGAAGCTTGGGGGCCGATGTGGTGCCGGGTATTTTCGTTACGACCACAATCTGGTCCCAGATATCGCCCGGTTTCTTAATGCCAGTCCAGGCCTTTCGTCCGGGATTTAATTGCGGATCCAGAGGTAAACGCCAAAGCCGGAAAGGCACTCCACCGTTGTCCGGGATGAGTTTTCCGCCGCCATCGCGCAGGTATTTCCCCTGAACTTGGTAAGGCTTGCCATCGGCAGCCAGCAGGGGTTTGCCCGATTCATCCCGAAAAAGGTCGGTGGATCTGTGATCGTGTTTGAAACGCACCCGGCTGCCGCCCCTGTCCACAAGATACTCCGGCTTGTAATTAATGGTTGTTTCAAACATCGAAATGGGGGCGGGATCGAGGGGGCTTTCCACCCGCCCAAGTTTTCCCACCACGGAGTCGATTTCGGGAATCGAACGAATGGCCAGATCCTGTTTTTGCAAAACATCCATGGCCTCACCAATGGAGGCATGGGGCATCGTTGTCGGCATGAAGAGATAGGAACCTTCGTCCAGCGGCGGCATGAATTCTTTGCCCAAGCCCGGGAAACGTTCGGACATTGAGGACGCGATTGCTGAATTCTTCACCCGATCCGGCAACCAGCCGAGGAAGTTGTCGAATCCCATCCAAACCAAACCACCGGCCAAGGTCAGTAAAACTGGAGCGCAGATTAGAGCGAACTTGTGTTTGAGACACCATCCGAGTAAACGGGGATAAAACACACGAAAGATATTAAAAAATCCGAGCAGACCGCCAATGAGAACCGTAACGAAAATTGTATTCTGAAACATGCCCTTTTGCGGTCCCAATGGCATCCAATGCTCCGTCAGGAAATAAATTACTACCGCTGAAGCACTCCAAATGACGATTTGCGAACTTGTTTTAATGAAAATTTTCGGAATTCGCCCTTTAAAAAACTGATAAATTCCAATAGCGGAAACTATGACCCCCATCCACCACTGAAATAGAAACGCAATCACGATACCGGCCAAAACGATGCCGCCATTGAGATATTTTTTGGTTTTCGCAGAACCACCGCCGGGAACGAAAAACAGTTGGGCCAGAACCGGAATCAATGTCAGGGCCAAGATCACCGATGCCAGAAGGGCAAAGCTTTTTGTGAATGCCAGAGGTTTGAATAATTTACCCTCGGCCCCCACCATGGCAAAGACGGGGAGAAAACCCACCAGAGTCGTTGCAACCGCCGTGACGACTGCACCCCCAACTTCGGTCGATGCTTCGTAGATAACCTGAAGAGAGGACCGATTTTCCTGACTGCCATTGGCCTTTTTCTCTTTATGCCATTCATCCAGATGACGGAGTATATTTTCACAGATGACGATGCCCATATCGACCATCGTACCAATTGCGATGGCGATGCCCGACAAAGCGACCACATTGGCATCGACGCCAAATTGCTTCATGGCCACAAAACAGAGCAAAACGGCCAGAGGAAGCACCACCGATATCAGCATCGAACTGCCAAAGTGCATCACACTGAGGAGAACCACGATCAGCGTGACCATTATTTCATCGCTCAGGGCATTATTCAGCGTTCCCAGTGTTTCGTAAATCAGACCCGTTCGGTCATAAAAAGGCACCACTCTTATCTTGCTGAATTTAACCCAATCGGGGCGGTCTTCGAGCGAAGTTTGTTTCAGCCACTCAATCCAACTCTCCTGATTGAGCTCACTCCCTTGATAGGCGTCGAATCCCTGTGAGGCCGCAAAAAGTTTTATTTCCCGTGGAGTTGCTTTTGAGAAATCAATGATCGCTTTTTCCGGCAAACCGGGGGCGATGACCTCGATTTGCTTTTTGACGTTCTTGATGGCAGCGAGCGGGTTTTCGCCGTAGCGGACCACAACCACGCCACCCACAGCCTCGGAGCCCTCCTTGTCCAACGCCCCGCGCCGCAGGGCCGGACCGAGAGAGACTTTGGCGACATCCTTAACGTAAATGGGTATGTTTTCATTGACCTTGATCACGCTCAATTCGACATCCCTGACATTCTCAATAAATCCCAGACCGCGAATGAAATATTCGACATTATTGACTTCGATGCTGCGGGCGCCGACGTCGATATTGGAACTTTTGACGGCCGCAAACACCTCTTCGAGCTTCACCCGATGGGCGCGCATAGCATCGGGATCGACGTCGATTTGATATTCGCGGACAAACCCTCCGATCGAGGCCACCTCGCTAATTCCGGGAGCCGAAAGCAGGTAGTAGCGTACATACCAATCCTGCGCGGTGCGTAATTCGTCCAGATCCCATCCGCCGGTCGGCTCGCCTTTCTCATCCAATCCCTCAAGGGTATACCAGAATATCTGCCCCAGAGAGGTCGCGTCAGGCCCAAGGGTCGGTTGAACTCCAACAGGCAGTGTTCCCGCCGGAAGGCTGTTCAATTTTTCCAGGACGCGGGACCGGGACCAGTAAAACTCAATGTCCTCCTCAAAGATGATATAAATGGACGAAAATCCGAAAAATGAATAGCTGCGGATTGTTTTCACACCCGGCACGCCGAGTAGCGATACGGTCAACGGATAGCCGATTTGGTCTTCCACATCTTGCGGCGAGCGGCCCATCCACTCGGTAAAGACTATCTGCTGGTTTTCACCGATATCGGGAATGGCATCCACCGGAATCGGATCGCGGGGAATTCCGGCAATTTCCCAATCGAAAGGGGCCACCATGACTCCCCACGACGCTCCCACCAAGACCAGGAGGGCAACAATGACTTTGTTATGGAGGCAAAGTTTTATGAGCCAGTCGATCATCGCGATTCGCCCGTGTCCCTCACCGGAGGAGTGTTCGCTATTTTTGCTATTCAATGGGATTTCCCCCGTTTCCCTGCGAATCGTCGACCAAGGTCTCGATTACACTACCGCAGGTTAGCATTTTGCTGCCAAAAAAAGGATTTCGGGTTTGCTCGGTCGTCTGCAACCAGATGGCGCCCTTGCCATTTTCGGCCATCGGGCAACGCAACACAAAAAGGTTTTCAAGTCCACCTGCACCAAACTGCTTCACGGTTTCAGGAAGTTGGGCGGAAAACTCGACCAACCCCTTGCGAACGCTCTCGATGTCGCCTCGCTCGAATAATTCGCCCGCCTCTTTCAATTTCATCAAGTGTCCCATCCACTCGATATGGGCCTGTCCCTTGAGCAGTTTCATGGCCACGGCATTGAGCGCGATCATGGTCTCCCTTGAGACATTTTTGGCGGACTCCAAATCATCATTGGCCAGAGCCTCGGGTATTTTCAGGTAGGACTCGTAAAACCGAAATAGTTGACTTTGAAACTCCACGGGAATTTCCATTTTCATCGGTTCAACCATGTTTGAGTGGCCGGAATGTTCTCTGCCCTTGGGATCCATGACCGGAGCTTTCGGAGGTGGCGCCATCGTGCCATCACCGTGATTATGCCCTGGGGTGGGGCCGCCGCCCTTTGGGTTCATCATGCTTGGCTTGGCCAGGATTTGCATTGCGCTGTCGATTTTGAAATTGCCCTGGACGACCACCATTTCACCCTCCTCAAGCCCTTCTCTGACGATATAATAATCGCCGGTTCGCGGCCCGAGAACGATTTCGCGCCCCTCGAAACGTCCTTCCTCGGCATCGAGCCGCACGTAAACCACGGCCCGTTTGCCGGTGATTAGTGGCGACGAGGCGGGGATGACCAACGGGGCCTGTTCCGCCGCCGTTTGCGGGCTCTCGTACCCCAAAGACTTGGTGCTGACCAATGGCATACCGCAGATTTCGCAATTGCCGGGTTCTGCCTTGATAATTTCCGGGTGCATGGGGCCGATCCATTTACCGGCAAGGCTCGCGTCCACCACTTTGCCCGATGAGGTCGTTTTCGACCGCACAATGGCCCGTGTGAACATCCCGGGTTTCAGCCGCCCGTCCTGATTTTGCACATTGACGCGGACTTTTACAGTGCGGGTTTTTTCGCTTAAAACGGGATCGATAAAGGCGATGGTGCCGTGAAACGGCTCTCCCGGATAGGCCTCGGTCTCGAATTCGACCTCCTGCCCGTAGCGTATCCATGACAGATCGGATTCGTAGGCATCCAGTTTCACCCAAACTTCGCTCAGATCGGCGATTGTGTATATCTGCGTGCCGAAATCGACATACATGCCTTCGAGGGCGTTTTTGTGGATGACGATTCCGCTGACCGGGGCGTAAATGGTCAAATGATCCTCCGGTTTTTCATTTTGCTCAATATCCTGAATTTGCTCCGGCGACAGGCCCCACAATCTGAGTTTCTCGCGAATGGTTTCCACCGTTTCGAACGCGCGATCCTTAATCATGGTGATATCGCTGTTTTCGAGGTTTTTAACGGTGGCAAGAGCTTGAATCAGTTCCTCTTGGGCCGCCAATAATTCGGGGCTATAGAGATAGGCCAAATGATCGCCCTTATTTACAGCGATTCCCGTGTAGTCTACATAGAGGCGATCCAATCTACCCGGAACCCATGCCGTGATATAGGACAATCTTGTCTCACTATACTCCACCTTTCCGACCATGCGGATTTCGTTTTCCACGAACTTGCGCTCGACCGGAGCCACTTCCACAGCAGCCAGTTTTTGCGCCGCAGCAGACAACTTCAACTCCCGTGGCCCCAAAACATCCTCGCTTTCGGAATAAACCGGTATCAGATCCATCCCGCAAAGAGGGCAGCTCCCCGGTTCCGATTGATGGATATGCGGATGCATGGAACAGGTCCAGAACTCGGGCGCTTTCTCGGTAGCAGCGGCCTCATTATGGCCCATCTGCATTGTGGCAGAATGCCCACCGGGTTTTAGGATATACCCGGCGCCAAATGCCAGTACTGCGATAATTACAATTGGGAGTATTTTCAGGTTTTTAAAACTCTTGATGAAGTGATTTTTCATGGCTCTATTTTCTAAAATTTAACTACTGTAAAATAAAAATTTGGATTTAGGGAGAAACTGATCTGCCCACCAGCATTTCAATTTCTGCCAGGCTCTGCTCGCGATTGGTGAGCGCGCGCTCGGCGGAAAGCTGGAATTCGAGGAGGAGGCGCTGGGCATCGATTAGATTGAGGAAGTCCACATCGCCCGCGCGGTAGGCCTCCTCCGTGATATTCAGCGACTGTTCTGCTTCGGGGGTCAATGTATCGCGAAACAGATCGATTTTCCTCTTGGCATCGTTATAGCGATAGAGGGCCATTTTAAGGTCCGTTTCGAGCAGGTTTTCCTGATTGATCCTCGAATTGAGGGCTGCGTTGTGGCGTTGTTTGGCCTCTTCAAGTTCCGCTTTGTATTTACCTCGCCATATCGGAAGGTTAACCGCGAAAACCGCCGATACAGGATCTTTGCCACTCCCCGGAGTCGTTGGGTTCAAGGCGCTGCCGGTATCCACATAATCGACGCCCAACATAAAATCGGGATAAAAATCCTTCTTGGCCAGTTCGATGGCTTTCTCCTCTTTCGTTATGGCATGATCGAGGGTTTTTAATTCCGGACTTAGTTCCCTCAGCCAGCTAAATAACTGAGCCTCGGATAAAACTACCTCGCGAAAGGGCGCCGTTCTCGGCCAGGGTAGAGGGGCATCAAACGGGCGGTTGAGTATGGCATTGATTCTCGAAACAATCGGCCCACGCAAAGCATTCAGGGTGCGCGAACGATCATCAAGTTTGCCCAATTCGACCTGTGCCTGAATAACTCCTGAAAGTGGCGCGCCGGCTTTCGATTTGGCTTGGGCAACACTTTCAAGATGCTTGAGAAGATTAATATTGTCATCCGTAATCGCGATTGCCCGATCAAGGTAATAGTATTCGTAATAGGTGTTTTTGACCTCGTAGAAGAGCCGCAATTTTTTGGATTGATATTTCTGGTAGGCGGCATTGGCTGCCTCTGCGGCGACATCTCCCCGCAAGCGTAATTTGCCGAACCAGGGAAAACTTTGCGACAGTCCAAATTTTTGCTCCTGCGGGCCAACGCGGGTTTCAACTTCGCGTATGAACACTCCGTAGCTCAACTTCGGGTTCGGCAATGACTTCGCCTGAGGAACCTTCTGCAAAGCGGCCTGCCAAAGGTTGTAGGAGGCCTCCAAACCCGGATTTTTCAAAGCTGCATACGCCAGATAATCGGAAAGCGAGGATTGATCGTTGAGTTCGGGCAGGTGCGCGGAAGTTACCTGCGTCCTTTCAGGTTCAAACTTCTCTCCTTGTTCAATTGCCTTATTTTTGCCCTCAACGGTTGCTGACGAGAGCATAACAGCCAAACCACAGAGACCCAAGCGTGGCAGCAGTTTCCGTTTCCAATGATGGCTGCTTGATCGAATAAACAGGCGTCTACCGAATTTTGGGATTGATAGATTTTTATTTCTGAATGTTAAAATATGCATTACGGATGTAACTTTCTGTCGTTTATCTTCTTCTCTTTTAAAGAGCCAACCTTTTAAAAGGTAGCTTCGCAAAAGGCCTTCTTTGACTAGGGCGAATCATGGAGTGTGCCATCATTAACATTAATGTACACGGTGGATTCCATGAATTCACGCGAGGCCACTGCCAAGGTTTTGGGGTGTTGATTTGACTGGCAGCGAAAACCCCGGTCAATGATCCACAAAAAGGATCAAATGATATAACGACAGTGCAATTTCCGCAATGCGGTCGGGGGTGGACTTCGTAGGAAAACCTGTTCCTCCAAAGTCACAAAAAGAGGAGAGTCACCATGCTGCCAATTTTTTGACAAAGTCGATAATAGGGGAGAAAAAAGAGGTTTTTGGGCAACGGGTTTTAACACCTTCGCGACAAGCGTAGATTGTTTGAGAACCGATTTCCCCTGCTGGTGTGGACAGGGCTCATCTCCTTTTTCTTCCGATGAGGATGTTTCGACTTTTTGGCAGCATTTGGGAAGCGCTTTTTCTTCGACGAAGCCACAGCCGCCCATATCCGACTCCGCCGGGTGCGCCCCGAGCAGGCAGCAACAATTCGGGTAAACCACAAAGGTTGCCAAAAGTGTTGTTATGCAGGAGCGCCAATTCATGAGTATCGTTATTTAAGGAAAGGATATGCTAATATTTGAAAAAATCAAACGAGAATTCGACAATTATCTATACAGAGGACGGTTTAATTGAGATTTTTCGACAGCCTAGCCTTCTTTCTGTTCCTTCTGAGGCGATGCGTTACCCGTAAGTGTTTTAATAAATTTTTTGATCGCCGGGGTCAGCACTTTGCCTTTTCGATGGATTATGGCCAAAGGTCGCTTAAACTGCTTGCCCTTGATCGGGATGGCCCTGATCAACCCCTGTTTCACCTCCTGCTGAACGGTAATTTCCGGGAGTATCGCTACTCCGGCGCCGATTTCCACGGCTCTTTTGACCGTTTCAATGTTGTCAAATTCCATCACCGGATCGATTGAAATTTTAGCGTCCCGAAAAATCTGATCAAGCGCTTTGCGAGTCGGAATATCGGGATCGAAGCTGATGAATTTGAATTTGGAAAGCTCGTCGAGACCCACTTCAGAAAAGTTCGCGGCGGGGTGATCGTCACTGCAAATGAGCATCAATTTATCCTCCAGGAATGGAATAATCTCCAATTGTCGCATTTTAGTAGGGTAGGCCACCAAACCGATATCGACCGAGTTATGCAGGATGTCCTCATAAACAAGGTTGGAACGCCGGTACTCGACCCGCACATTAACCGACGGGTAATCCTGAAGAAATTTTTTAACGTAGGGCGGTAACTCGTGCAGACCAATACTGTATATGGTCGAGAGATGTATGGTGCCGCTGATGATTTTTTTCATTTCCTGCAATTCGCTTTGCAGAATTTCATAACGATGCAGTATATCCTGAGCGCTGGTATACAGCTTTTGCCCCTCCTGCGTCAGCTTGAATTGTTTTTGACTGCGGTCCACAATGATTACATTAAAATGCTTTTCCATGGCTCGCAATTGCTGGCTCACTGCAGATTGGGTGATTCCATTCAGCTTCGCGGCTCTGGAAAAACTTTCACTTTCCACCAAGTCGGAGAATATTTTAAAATTTTCAATATGCATGGGAAATGCGTATAAATTTGTCTTATGCTACAAGATACATCAGTTTAGCTAATATTCAATAGAGTCAAATTTTTTCTAATATGAAGCTGAATTACAGTCAATTTGCGTGCAATGCCCAAGGTGTTTTGGATGAAATAGACCAAATATGTAAAAATTGTGGGCGTGATTCCTCATCCGTGAAGGTGCTTGCGGTGACAAAAAGCCAATCACATGAAGCAGTCGACTTCGCCGCTCGATTCGGTTTCGAGGCAATCGGTGAAAACCGTGTGCAGGAATCGGCCGGTAAAAAACCTCTGGCAGGGGAGCAGATTCGCTGGGAATTGATTGGGAATCTTCAGTCCAACAAAGCAAAGTTGGCCGTTTCGCTGTTTGATCGGATTCAATCGGTGGACAGGATTAAGCTGGTCAGGGCTTTGGATCGATACGCAGGGGAAATTGGCAAGAAGCTTCCGGTATTATTACAAGTAAACACCGGTGAAGATCCTAAAAAATTCGGCGTTTCCAGTCGAGAGACTCCAAAATTGATGGAGGCCGCTCTTCAGTGCCCGAATATCCTCGTAGAAGGTTTGATGACTATCGCGCCGCTGGATGAGGATCGATCCGTAGCATTGGCTGCCTTCGATCGCCTCCGCTCATTGCGTGATGAGTTGAGCGTATCCAGTGGACTTTCGCTAAAAGAACTCTCAATGGGAATGAGCGGCGATATGGCGGAAGCCATTCGAGCCGGAAGCACCTGCCTTAGATTGGGGACGGTTCTATTTGGTAAGCGTCAATAGATAGCGCCGAAGTTCAAGTTGGATAGTAAAAATGAAAAAACGATAGCTAACTTTTAATAAAATAGTAAAAATTCGATTTTTCGGGGAAAATGCAATTAAATGTATTGCCCAACTGTGAATATCTGATAATAAAATAATTGTGGCCGGGCAAATTTTACGCAAAGAAAGAGAGGAGGCGCTAACCCTACTGTTGGATGATCCTTCCCCTGTGGTGCAGAAGGCCATATTGCAGGAATTGGGGCGGCTTGGGGAAGTTGGCAGCGTGTTTCTTAAGAATATTCTTTGCAGTGGAAATCGAATTCTTGAGGCGCAGGCACGAATTTTTCTCGAGGAATTGCAGGGCCCCAACACGATAAAGGAGTTCATCCAATTCATCCGTTCGCTCAATTATGAACTGGAGACCGGCTGCCTTCTGTTAAACAAGACCGTGCATCCCGAAATCGACACGGCCGAGAGCTGTTTTATACTCGATGCCGTCGCCGCGCGATGCAGAGAACTTTTTGTTTTACCCGGAAGCGCTCTTGAAAAATGCAAAGTCATCAACCGGGTAGTTTTCCACGAATACGGATTTCGCACCAATAAAGAGGATCTCAATGATCCTCAGGATTGCTTTCTCGGCGAGGTTCTCAACCGGCGCAGGGGAAATCCACTTACATTATCGATCCTCTATATACTCACTGCCCAGAGGTGTGGGCTACAATTGGAGCCGGTTTTTTTATCCCGACAATTTTTAGTGGGTTGTTTCCATGAGGACGAAATATTTTATATTGATGCGAATGAAAGAGGCGCTTTTCGTTCTCCACAGGAAGCCAGGAATCTTTTTTCATCTGGCAATATCGGCGCAGGGGATGCGTTTTTGGCGCCAACGCCCGTTGGGGAAGTGTTATGCCGCTGCTGCCAATATCTGGAGCGGGAATATCGACTCCAAAAAAACCAGGCTCGCGCCAGAATGTTTGCAGGCTTCGTCCACGAATTCGAGGCCACCTACAGGCGTCACGCGAATTCTTAAACAATGCCAGCCGCTTCTGAATCCGGCTCGACACACGTTTACTCCCTCGCCGATTTGCAGAATTGGCCGACTACGGGAGTTTCCCTCGGCGTAATCGGCCATCCCATTTCGCATTCCATAAGCCCGCAAGTACATAATGCGGCCCTCGCCAATATGGCGACCCAGGAAAAAGGGTTCGCAGCCTGGAAATATCACGCCTTCGATATTGGACCAGAGGAATTGGCCCCTGCCCTCAAATTGATGCATACCCTCGGTTTTCGCGGAGTAAACCTCACCATTCCCCATAAAGTGGCGGCGGTCGAACTACTCTCGGATATTGATTATTCGGTAGAAATCATGGGTGCCGTAAATACACTTCTTTGGGATACGGAAGGCTACCAAGGTTTCAATACCGACGGGTTCGGACTGGAAAAAGCGCTCGAATTGGACCTTGGTGCCGGTATTTCAGGCGAAACAATTATTATTATGGGGGCGGGGGGGGCAGCCCGTGCCGCCGCCGTGCACTGCTTGTTAAGCGGTTGCAAAAAACTCTGGATCGGAAATCGTAACCAGGTTCATTTGAGAAATCTTCTCACCTTTTTAGACGGCATTACCTCGGATGCGTCGGTGGAGGGATTCGACCTCACGGAACTACCTCAAAATTTACCCGAAAGTGGTATTCTCATCAACGCCACATCTCTTGGATTGAAAATTGGCGATCCATCAGCCATTCAGATTGAAAGTATTTCCCCCGACCTCAAAGTTTTGGACATGGTTTACAATCCGCCCGAAACCAGCCTCCTGCGAGAAGCAAAAAGCAGGGGCATGGCGGTGGCAAATGGGCTGTCGATGCTTGTTTGGCAAGGAGTCCGATCCCTCGAAATTTGGACCAGCCGTGAGGCTCCGGTGGAGGAGATGAAAACGGCGGCCACACTTGCGATCAAGTCCTGACAACGAACGTATTCTATACCCGGATGGGCGACTCATCAAGATGTTGGCAAAACTCCTCGAAGGCGGCCTCCGCCTCGCCGGCAATGACCTCGGCCTGCTCAAATTGCTTTCCCTTTGCCATAATTTCCAATCTATTTACCAAACCCAGAAGTTTGATGGCTTCTATATTGGCTACGGATCCATTGAGTGTGTGTGATGAGTCACCAAGCGCCACAGAATCCTTATTCTCGATGGCTTTTTTGACTGCTAGTAACTGCTCAGGAGTATCGTTTAGAAAATATTCTTTGATTTGTTCGCATAGAACAATATCACCCCCGAATCGTGATAGAAATAATTCACGGTCGAATATGATATCCACGTCTTCGTTTATCTCATTGTATGGGTTTTTAACCAAATTTACGATTTGTTTGGAAAGCTGTTTTTCAATGGCGTTCAACAGAGCTTTCGGCATCACCGGTTTGGAAACATAATCATTCATTCCCGCTGCGATACATTGCGTTTTGTCATTTTCCATGGCCCGCGCTGTCATCGCGATAATTGGTAAATCCGGTCGGTAAACTTTGGAGGTTCGATCGCGAATTATTCTGGTTGCTTCAAGTCCATCCATTTCCGGCATTTGCACATCCATCAAGATTAAGTCATAGGGAGTAGATTCGAGAATCTTGACCACTTCACATCCATTGGATACTGTGTCGGCTCTGAAACCAAGCTTCTCCAATATTCCCAAGGCCACCTTTTGATTTACTATATTATCCTCGGCCACCAAAATGCGAATTTTCTGCTTTTGATTTTTAGCAAAATCTAGAGTGCTCAATAATTCCTGCTTACTGTTATCAAGTATTTTGGTTTTTGGGTTAAGGGCGTTTACCAAACTGTCATATAGATGTGATTTTTTTACTGGCTTGCTCAAGCAATCCACAAATCCGATATCATCCAACTCCGATTTATCGATTTTATTCCCGAGAAAAGTAAGCATGATCAGAGTGGTATTTTGAGTTTTCGGATCAGCCTTAATTTTTTTGCCCAATGCTATTCCGTCCATTTCAGGCATCTCGAAATCGAGAATCGCAATATCATAGGGTTTCCCAGCGGCGCTTTCTCTTTGTAATAATTCCAGTGCCTCCGGGCCATTTGAGGCCTCTCCAATCACGCAATCCCAAATACCCAATTGCTGTGTTAAAACCGTGCGAATGGTTTCGTTGTCATCTACGACTAGAACTCGTTTCCCACAAATAGCCTCTATTTTCTGTGGAATGTATTTCTTTTTGAGGGGTTGTTTTTTGAAAGATAAGGTGAACCAGAAAAGTGAACCCTTTTGTGGTTCGCTGGTCACTCCCATTTGCCCCCCCATGAGTTCGCACAGTTTTTTGGAAATAGCTAAACCCAGTCCTGTGCCTCCATATTTTCGTGAAGTAGAGGCCTCCACCTGTGTGAATTTGGTAAAGAGTTTACCGATGTCCTTTTCGGGAATGCCGATACCTGTGTCTCGTACGTTGAATACCAACTTCACTATTGATTCGGTTTCCTTTTCAACCTCGACTTGAAGGACAACTTCTCCATTTGCAGTAAATTTGATGGCGTTTGAGATAAGATTATTGAGGATTTGGCGCAATCGCCCTGTGTCTCCCTGTAGCAAGAAAGGGGTATCGCTTTTGATGTTATAAAGAAATTCGAGCCCTTGACTATGCGCCTTCAAAGCGAGCGGATCGCATAATTCTTCAACAAGATGGTTCAAATCGAAATGGAGGACTTCAAAATCGATTTTACCGGCTTCGATTTTGGAATAATCGAGGATGTCGTTGATTATAGTGAGCAGTGAGTCTGCGCTGTTTCTGATGATAACCCCATATTCGCGCTGATGGGGTTGCAGTTCGGTATCGAGCAAGAGGCCCGTCATACCCATAATCCCATTCATCGGAGTGCGTATTTCGTGGCTCATATTGGCCAGGAATTCACTTTTCGCCCTATTGGATTTTTCGGATTTTTTAGCCCATTCCTCGGCTACTTTAATAGCTTTTCCAAGCTGGGTGTTCGACTCTTCTGCGTCTTCCCGAATCGATTTTTCAAGCTGTTTTTGGTCTGTAATGTCGTGGACGATTCCGGTGAAAAGCCGTTCTCCTTTAACACCTACTTCGCTCACCCCCAATTGCATGGGTAAGGTGCTGCCGTCTTTACGCATACCGACAACTTCACGCCCAATTCCAATGACTTTCTTGATTCCTGTTTCGAGGTAATTTGCGAGGTACCCATCATGTTCTCCCTGATAAGGGGAAGGCATGAGCATATTGACATTTTTACCCACGATATCTTTCTCCTTATATTGGAAAAGGCGTTCTGCAGCATAGTTCATCGACTGCACTGCTCCTCGCTCATTGATGATTATAATTCCGTCGATTGCGGTTTCCAAAATGGATCGTATGCGGTCTTCTCTTTCAATTAACACATTTTGATAACTCCCACTTTTGGCGATTTCATTTTCCAAGGCATCTCTGGAATTTTTAAGTTCTTTGGCATTTTCTTTTAGGCATAGCTCCTGGCGTTTCCGATCCCAGGCAAATATTGCTGTAGTCCAGATGGCAAATAATGCCAGCCCTCGATTTGCCAGAACGATCCATAAAACTCCGCCTTCCGGTGAAAAGATGAAGCCGGTTATCGTGAACAATGTTCCCAAACCGCCCATGAGAATCAGGTAACCGGGCCACGACGACCACAACCCCGAAAGCACCACCAACACATACGGCACTCCACCTGCAACCCCCAAAGGCAAGGCGAGGTCAATGCCCATGACTAGTAAAGCAGATAATAGATTTGCCGTCCAAAGCCAAAGAGGAATCTCTTTAAAGTTTTTTACATATTCGATCAATTGTGCCTTAGTTCTCCACATATTTGGGCACAGCATTGCTGCCGCCATAAATCCGCCAATGTCTTCAGGGAGTTGTATTTTTCCGCCTTTCCAATTTCCCTTTGATTTCAGAAAGTTCTATCTATATCGTCTAAAGGTGCCGTATTCCTAAATATTTTTTGAGAAACTCGTCTCTGAAAATAAAAAATCCCTGCGATAGGAGATAAACCGAAGACACTAATATGCCCGGCCTTCTGGAGCAGGCTCACAGCAATTTCCTGCTTACGTCGGTCCTGGCGACAGGTTTTCCACCGTGGATAACGTGTGACTTTGCGGCTTGAAACTGCAATACCTCATGCCAATTCTCTGCCTCCAGAATTACTATGTCGGCTCTTTTTCCAACCGATAAACCGTAATCGCTCAATCCCAAGGCCCGGGCCGGGACATCTGTCACCATCGAGAGCACTTGATTCACATCCTCGGGCCAAGCCAATTGTGCGACCGATGCCATATATTGGGCTACCTCCAGCATATCGTTGCGGCCAAAAGGATAGTACCAATCGTCGATATCGTCCTGAGCAGTGGCCACGGGAACCCCGGCTGCCAATAGCTCTTTGATCCGCGTGCAGCCCCGGGGGGCCGGTTGGCCTGTCACGCTGGTGGTAACCAGCGAAACATGGGCATTATGAAAAACCGTGATCCCTGCCTCCTTAACCATAGAGATAACATGGGAGGCGTAGGCGTCGTCATAAAAGGCCAGAGCGTTACATTGTGTGGCGCAGACTCGACCTGTCCAGCCGAGTTCAATAGTTCGGGCTGCGATGGTTTCCAGGGTGCGGGAGTTTGGATCCTCAGTATCATCGCAAACGAAGTGAACATCGGTTCCATATTCGCTGGCCAGCCGGAAACACATTTCGACATGATCCTTTTTCGCCTTTTCAGACTGCTCAATCCAGGGAATTCCGCCAACCAGATCGGCCCCCATTTTTATCGCCTCGTGCATCAAATCTTCCGTGCCTCGTCCATTGAAAACCCCGTCTTGGGGAAAAGCAGCCACCTGGATATGGATCGCTTCAGAGTATTTTTGACGCACCAGCAGAACGGCTTCGAGGGCACGGGTTCCCGCCGCTTCGTCGACATCGACAAAAAGCCGTATGGCGCCGGTGCCGTGCAGAATGGCCAATTTTATCGTATCCTCAACCCGCTCGAAAACCTCCTCTACCGTATAGGCGCGTTTAACATGGTTAGCGGCCTCGAAGCGGGGCAATTTCTGCACCTCCAAGGGCTGCAGGGCGAGGGCACGCCGCCAGAAAGACTTGGCCACATGCAAATGCCCGTTGACAAAGGCCGGTAACGCCAATTTCCCCGAGGCATCGATTTCCTGAGCGCTTTCGGAGTCCAGGTTCGGACCGATTTGGACAATTCGATCACCCAAAATACCGATGTCCGCGACGGTTCCATCGCGTAAAAAGGCGTTTTTGACAATCAGGTCCATTTCATCGATTTGAAATGTTCAACCTGTTTTGTGATGGCAAGTTCGGTCGGCAAACGCTCGACGCTGCTGGCCCCGAAAAAACCGGCCACCCCCTCGGTGTGGTCCAATATGTATTGGGCATCCTCCGGCTCGCTGATCGGCCCTCCGTGGCAGATGACCAGGATGTCCTCCCGTTCGGATTTGGCGGCATCGTGAATGGCCTGAATCTCCAGGGCGCATTGATCGAGGGTTTTGGCCGTGTGGGCGCCGATGGTTCCCTTGGTAGTCAACCCCATGTGCGCCACCAGCACATCGGCGCCCGCCCGAACCATGGCCCGTGCTTCCTCGACGGTAAAAACATAAGGCGTGGTCAGCAAATCGAGTTTATGAGCCTCAGCAATCATTTCGACCTCCTTATCGAATCCCATTCCGGTCTCCTCAAGGTTTTGACGAAAGACTCCATCGCATAATCCCACGGTGGGAAAGTTTTGCACTCCCGAAAACCCGATCTCCTTTATCTGGCGCAAAAAAATCGGCATAAGGCGAAACGGATCGGTGCCACAAACCCCCGCCAACACCGGAGTCTTCCGCACAACAGGGAGAACCTCTGCCGCCATTTCCACGACGATGGCATTGGCGTCCCCGTAGGGCATACAGCCGGAGAGAGAGCCGTGCCCAGCCATCCGAAAACGCCCGGAGTTGTAAATGACGATGAGATCCGCTCCTCCCGCCTGCGCGCATTTGCCGGAGAGCCCGGTGCCTGCGCCCGCTCCGATGATGGGGCACCCCACCGCCACTTGAGCCCTGAGGTTTGCAAGGATTTCCGAACGCGATTTAGAAACTGGATTTGCACTCATATTATTGCTCTCAGAACTATTATTTGTTGATCAAATTCAGAAGCTCCTTCCAGGCAGCCTCGGAGAAGGAAGGATGATTGATATCCACCTCCATTTCACGAACGGAAATGTCGGGACGGAGGTTTTCCCTTATAGCGGAAAAGAGGGCTTCATCGGCCTCGGGCCAGTGGAAAGGCTGACCCTCCATGGCAATTACGGAAATCCCTTTCAGCGGCAGAAAAACCGTCACCGGACCAGTCGATAGATTTACCTTTTCGGCAAAAATACGGCCCAATTCCGCACATTCCTCAGGGGTTGTCCGCATCAAGGTAATATTCGGGTTATGCTCGTAAAACAGGCGGCCTTCGAACTTGGCTGGAATCGTGTTGGGAGCCCAAAAATTGACCATATCCAGGCACCCCGGCGCGACCACAGCCGGAATTCCGTTACGTGCAGCCGCCTCCATTCGCTTCGGCCCCGCTGCCAAGACACCCTCCACCAATTCGTCCGCCCATTCTGTAGTTGTGAGATCGAGAACACCCGTAATAAAGCCGTCTTCGATCAGGCTTTCCATGGTTTTACCCCCAACACCCGTGGCATGAAAAACGAGTACTTCGTAACCTGCCGCTTCCAGATTTTTACTGGCTGCTTGCACGCAATCGGTGGTATTTCCAAACATCGAGGCGGCGATGAGAGGGCGGTCTTCGCCCTCGGGGACTTCGGTTTCCACCATGCCGCAAACACATCCTGCGGCCTGAGAAATCACCTGCCGGGATATCCGGTTGATCCCGCTGACATCGACAATCGATGGAATCATAACCACATCTTTGACGCCGACATAGTCCGAAACATCAGTGCCCGCCACAGTGGAAACCATTACTTTGGGAACTCCCAATGGCAGCGCCCGCATGGCAGCCGTGCCCACCGAGGTGCCCGCGCTCCCTCCCATGCTGATAAGCCCGTCGAATTTTTTCTCCCGCCATAACCCGGTGACGATCTCGCAAACTCCCCTGGCCATTGCGGCGACAGCCCGTCCCCGATCATTTGCTGCTGCCAAGTCCCCCAAATTTTCTCCCGCAGCCGAGGCAACCGCACTCGCCGGAATATCTGGCATTAAGCCACTTGCCCCTTTGATACCCACATCGATGAGGAGCGTTTTGTGGCCCCGCCCCTCAATCTGATTCTTTAAAAATTCAAACTCTGTTCCCTTGGTATCCAAGGCTCCAATAATAGCAATTACAGACATACCAAAAGAGGCTATTTAAACCACCAAAACAAAGTCAAGCAACCGACGTTGTTGGAAACCAATCACAAAAACTTGCTACGAATATCCATCGCTCCATGGACAACCGTGAGTATTCTAATGTCCTGATCCGTAATTACGTAAATTATTCGGTAATTTCCCCGGAAAACTTCTCGAATATTGGGATTGTCAATTTCAGGCACTTTTCGGCCCGATTTTGGGAATGCAGCCACTTGTTTTCCTTTATCAATAATTCTCGCAACGACTTGTTTGGCATAAAACTCATTATCCCGAGAATAATACTCGTATATGCCACTGAGATCTTTGAAGCACTCAGCCGTCCAAACGACTTCCATTATTTTAATTCAAAGTGTTTTTCCACTTCTTGGGTAGAGTGAATACGATTTTCCTCGATGTCCTTCAATCCATTTTCAATTTTCTGGCGAACATAAATTTTATACATCAACTCGTCCCATGAAGTTTCTTCAGGAAGATCCGAAATGAGCGTATTGGCTTCTTTGATCAACGTCCTTTTATCCATACCTTTATTTAAACTGACATCAGGGATTTTGTCATCAAAAAAAGCTGGATCGATTTTCTGATTGAATTGGCAACAATATCAGCTTAACTTAAAATTTATGAGTAATTTGATTACCTCTTCAAAAGAAATCATGGGGGGAACGCCTGTTTTTGCGGGAACTCGTGTTCCCTTCCAGGCTTTGATGGATTATCTGGAAGCGGGTGATTCCATCGATACTTTTTTGGATGATTTTCCAACTGTTTCCCGTGAACAGGTTATCACAATGCTGGAAACGGCAAAGAAAAGTTTGCTGGAAACGCAGTTGGCAATGTAAAAATCATTTTGGACGAATGTGTTCCGCTACGACTTGCCAGGGACATCCCGCACGATGTATATTCCGTCGGAAAATTAAAACTTTCGGGCTTGGATAACGGGAAGTTACTTGAGGCAATCGAAGGAAATTTTGATGTATTTATAACCGTTGATCAAAATCTCCGGTATCAGCAGAACCTGTCTGACACTGGAATCGGTATCCTTGTTCTAGTTTCTGCAACAAATCGGTATGACGACCTCTAACCCTTAATACCTTCATGTCTATTCGCTCTGGACTATATTAAGCCAGGCCAAATAATTATTATTGAAAGTCGCCGTGGCGGCTAGCAGGTGAAAGGACGCCCCTACTTATCAGGCATTCCCCAAAGCCTGTTCGATGTCTTCCAGGAGGTCCTCCACGTCTTCGATTCCTACGCTTAGGCGGACCAGGGTGTCTCCCACGCCCCTTTCTTCGCGGATTTCCTTGGGGATGCTGGCGTGGGTCATGAGGGCGGGGTGATTGGCGAGGGATTCGACACCGCCGAGGCTTTCGGCCAATGAAAATACCTTCAAGTCCGAGCAAAACCTCTTTGTTTTTTCAAGGTCCCCCTTCATGTTAAAAGATACCATTCCGCCAAATCCGCACATCTGCTTTTTGGCCAATTCGTGTCCGGGGTGGGAGGCGAGTCCGGGGAAGATCACTTCTTTGATCTGTGGAAAATCGAGCAATTTTTCGGCAATTATGTGAGCATTCTGGCAATGCTTTTCCATTCGCAGGGCAAGAGTTTTTAAGCCCCTTTGGACGAGGTAGCAATCAAATGGGCTTGGGACAGCTCCGGCGGCGAATTGCAGAAAGCGGATCGGCTCCATCTGCTCGGCGGTTCGGGTGATTGCGGCCCCGCCGATCACGTCCGAATGCCCGCCCAGGTATTTCGTCGTGCTGTGGACCACGATATCGGCCCCGAGGGCGATGGGGGTTTGCAGGCAGGGGGTGGCAAATGTGTTGTCCACCGCGACCGTCATATCATGTTTTTTCGCCAAATTTGACAGCCCTTCCAGGTCGCTGATGTCGAGGAGTGGGTTGGTG
Source organism: Opitutales bacterium (assembly GCA_021772515.1). Lineage (GTDB taxonomy): Bacteria > Verrucomicrobiota > Verrucomicrobiia > Opitutales > UBA2987 > JAJFLU01. Next base: position 210,831 of record JAJFLU010000045.1, on the reverse strand, counting down.
GGTGTTTCCAGCCACATCATTTTGGGTCGGGAAAGCTGCCCGATGGCTTTTTCAAAATCCTCCAGACTCTCACCATCGGCATAAACGACCTCCAGGCCCCACGGCACAAAATGCTTGTTGAGCAAACGAAACGTGCCGCCGTAAAGATCATGCCCTGCGACCACACCGTCACCCGGACGAAGTGTCTGAAATACCGCCGTGGTGGCAGCCAAGCCCGAGGAAAAAGCAGCGCAATCTGCCCCGCCCTCGAGTGAAGCCAGGCAGGCCTCGAGGTTTTCCCGGGTTGGGTTAAATGCCCGTGAATAATCGTAGCCCTTGTGAACATTGGGCGCTTCCTGCGTGTAGGTGGACGAGATGAAGAGGGGCGGAATGGTGGCTCCGGTGATTTCTTCGACATCCTGTCCGACGTGTATGGCTCTGGTTGAAAATCGCATGGTTATGAGCGTGGGTTTATATAAAGTTGAAAGTATGAAGGGCGAAATGCCGATCTTTTAAAAACTGACTGAAAGATTGTAAAGATCGGATTCGGAGAATTCAGATCCTTGCCTAGAACCTTAAACGCGGATAGCGCCCAATTATTAGGTACAATTTTGAACTTTTTTTATTTTTTTCCGGGAATCGGCAGAATCATGGGAGTCTGCTCACGGTATTGCCGGTAATCTTCGCCAAGATGATTCAACAGGTCACGTTCCTCAAAAAATATGCCCATAAACATATATCCGGTGGTTCCGATGGCGAAGAGCAGGTGCCCGACAGACATCTGTGGCGTTGCCCAGAAAGCAATTAGAAATCCCAGCAAAAGCGGATGCCTGACATATTTGTAAAAAAGGGAGGTGGTAAACTTAACATCGGTATAATCCTTTTTCTGAAAATGCAGAAATACGTGACGAAGTCCAAATAGATCGAAGTGGTTAATTGCAAAAGTGGACAGCAATACGAGGAGAAATCCCAAGGCGGAGAACCCCCATAAACAATTTGCCACCAATGTGTTCTCGACGCTCCAGATCAAGTCGGGCATGGGCCTCCATTGCCAGTAAAGCAGTAACAATATGAGGCTAGTCAATAAAACGTAGGTGCTTCTCTCGGTAGCTGCGGGCACGATTTTGGTCCACTTTTTCTTGAAACCGGGGCGGGCCATAATTGTATGTTGAATGGCGAATAACCCCAAAAGAGCCAGGTTGACTGCCAGGGAAATTACCAATGATTCCGCATTCCCGTCATCAATTCCCTTGGGAACCTGAAAATTCCACATAAACCCGATCGCATACAGAAACGACACGAAAAAAACCACATAAGAGACCAAACCATAAACCAATACCAGCAACCTACCCATTCTCTATTCCTCCATTCAGTTATCCACATTGCCTTGCGTTGAGGCAAAATTCCCATCTTTATTTTAAATGATCTGGCTCGAAAAGCTCGTCAAAGAGATTGTGGGGGGTTAATCATGACACTTGAAATGAAAAATGCCTGCGAAAAATGTGACTCACCTCTGGATTTTGAGTCGCACGCCTTCATTTGCAGTTACGAATGCACTTTTTGCCCGGATTGTGCGGCTTCAATGGAAAATCGCTGCCCCAACTGCGGCGGTGAACTGAAGGAACGCCCCAGAAGAGAAGCTCGCCAGGAAAATTAGAGTTTTAGAATGATTTGCCGACTCAATAAACTTATTTTGATTTTATCATTATCCATCCCGATGGTTATTGGATATTCTCAACAGGCTGAAAGCGAAAGTGAGATTGCCCAGCCGCCATATGACAAGGAAGAAGCAGAGGATACATTTCGAGAGGATCTTGTGGATGAGTATTACGAGCAGATTCACGATCTGAAATTTGATTTTGGTAAATTGAGTAACATTTTTGCCGCGGTTGCTTTTCTCGAATTGAAAGAGGAGTTCAAAGAGCCAGCATACGAAATTTTGAGCGGCATCGACTACAAGGATTTAGACGGTAAAAAAGCCGGTACCCTCGATTTGGTCGTATGGGATAAAAAAAAGAAAGAGGCGGCCCGGATTTATCTGGTCAAGGCCAGTGCGAATTTTCCACGGTCTTTGAAAATTGGCGAAAAGTATATTGACCGATTCAAGAGCATGGTAGAAAGCCGCGATATCGGTGACATGGATGCGCGGAATAATCGGTTTCGGATTCTACGGGTTTCCGAATTTCGCAATATCAAACATTTCGGAATTATTGGGCTAAAAGGAGCCGTCGAGAAGGGTTGGGAACGGGAAGTCGATCTTACCCGCGAGGAGGCTATGGCCTTGCAGCAGATGATAATCTACGGCAAGGATGAGGATAAAGATTCGGAGCCTGAATCCTGAAATTCAAAGCGGAGGCTCTGAAGCCCGATCGGCGGTATGCTTGCATTCACCGATATTCTCTCCTAAAAGCGGTCTATGAAATTTAGCTCCATCCGCTTTTCCTTCCTGCTGTTTATCTTTTTTCTCACCTCCGTTGTCCTTTCGGGACAAGGGCTGCCGACGGCCTCGCCGGAAGAGGTGGGCCTTTCCTCGGAGCGACTTGATAAGCTGACCGACCTCATCCAGGGCTATGTGGATGATGATACCTTACCGGGAGCCGTAGTATTGGTGGCTCGCAAAGGACGGGCGGTCTATTTTGAATCCTTTGGGGAAACTAATTTGGAGACCGGTCAGGCCATGCCAAAAGATGCCCTTTTCCGCATTATGTCCATGACCAAGGCAGTGACCAGTGTGGCCGTTATGATGCTCTACGAAGAGGGCCACTTTCTTCTGGATGAAAAGATTTCCAAATACATTCCCGAATTCGAGAACCCACAAGTGATCGTGCAGGACGACGATGGCGATCCCTTTACCTACGAGACGGTTCCTGCCCGTAATGAAATCACGATTCGCCATCTTCTCACCCATACTTCGGGGATCACCTATAGATTTTTTCAGGAAGAGCCGTTTGCAACCCTCTATGCCGAAGCCGGTGTTTCCGATGGGATCGAATCCCAAAAAGGCACTGTCGGGGAAGCTATGCGGCGTCTTGGGAGGCTTCCGCTGAGGAACCATCCGGGAGAGGCCTGGGCCTATGGGTTGAGCACCGATGTCCTTGGATATCTCGTTGAATTGGTTTCGGGGAAAAAATTAGACGAATTCGTTCGAGAACGGATTTTTCAGCCTCTTGAAATGGAAGACACCTATTTTTACCTGCCGGAAGAAAAAATGAACCGACTGGCGACTATCTATACTCCGGGAGAGAGTGGTGGCGGCCTGGTAAAACTGAGCACCGTAGAGAATCGCGTGGAAGGAGGAACGTATTTTTCAGGTGGAGGCGGCTTGATATCGAGCGCCCCCGATTACCTGAGGTTCACACAAATGCTTCTCAATGGCGGCGAACTGGAGGGTGCGCGTATCCTTGGGCGTAAAACCGTCGAATTGATGACCACCAACCAAATCGGCGACCTACCTCTCTACTGGGATTTTCTAAAAGGCCACCGCTGGGGACTCGGGTTTGCCCTTCATCAAGGATCAGCGTATTCCGGTCGGATTGGATCGGTGGGTGAATTCCGGTGGGCTGGGTATTACCATACCTTTTTTTGGGTGGACCCCGAGGAGGAGGTTATCGGCATTCTGATGTCGCAGGTTTTCCCCAACCTGCACCTCGATGTTTACTCGAAATTCCGGGTTCTGACCTACCAATCCATCGTCGATTAAAGATTTCATGATTTCAAAAATCAAGGATCCTACCTTTGCCTCGGCCTTTGGTGAAGATGAAATCGCCTGGCTGAAGCATACCATACCGGTAACATCGCATTTTTGCGAAAATCTGAAGGGGAGGGATTTCAGCGGAAAAAAACTGGCCTACTGGATGCACATAACCCCAAACATTCTGCCCATGCTGTTGGCGTTGAAGGAGACCGGGGCTGAAATCGCTGTCGGGGCCTGTAATGTCAACAGCACCGATGACACAGTGGCGGCTTGCCTGGCTAAAAATGGGGTCACTGTTTTCGGCTGGAGGGGTATGACCAGCGCGGACTATGTGGAAAATTTGAAAGAAATGCGCAGTTTTGAGGCCAATTACCTCTGTGACGGCGGAGGTGAACTTTCCGAAGCCTATATGGACAAAAACCCTCCGGTGATCGGTGCTTTGGAGGCGACTACAACCGGTTTACATCGTTTGAAAAACTGCAATTTGCCCTTTCCCGTGTTCGATTGGAACAGCATTCCGCTGAAAGATAAAATTGAAAACCGATTCGAGGTGGCCGATGGGCTCTGGCCGGTATTTTCACAGATCACGGGTTTATCGCTTTTTGGAAAACGTATTCTAGTCGTGGGCTACGGACCCGTTGGGAAGGGCATCGCGGAAAGAGCCCGCAAGCTCGGAGCCAATGTTCTGGTGGCAGAAGTTGATCCTGTTCGGCAGCTTGAGGCCCGTTTTCATGGAATTGAAGCAGTTAAACTATCGAAAGGACTCGCCCGCTGTGAAATCGTTGTCACGGCTACGGGAAGGGATGGAGTTATTGGCAGTGAGGACTTAAAGAGTGCCCGTCCCGGAACTATTTTTCTCAATGCAGGGCATTCGGATCAGGAGATCGATGTGGAATGGCTATTCGGGCAACCTCATAAATCCATGAAGCAATATATCGACCGCTTCGAATTGGGAGGCACGCATGTATATTTACTATGCCGGGGCAGCCTGTTGAATCTGGCCTCTGGGTTTCCCCCTCAAGGAAACGATTTATTCGATCATTTTACGGCGGTCATGCTGCTGGGTATCACGTGGATGTTCGAGGGCCTGCCGGATAATATCAAGCCGGGCTTGCAGCCCTATCCGGCTCATCTCGAACAAAAAATCGCCAAAAAATCAGTGAATTTGTCACAGAATTTCTAAAATTGCTAGTGGGATCATATTTGTCCTCTGAATTTTTAATTATTGTAGGAAAGAGAAAAACCTCCTACACAGGCATCTGATTTTTTTGAGATAACTGCCGATTACTTTTTTTACCTTTCTAATTTTTCAATGAAATATCCGGCTATTAACCTGGAACTGCCTGCCTGGCTGAATGGAATTTTTTCCGGAAGAAGCAGCCATTTCGTAAGCCTTGAGCAAAAAATGGGCCTGGCCATCCATTTGGCCAAGGAAAACGTGAAAAGAGGCGGCGGGCCTTTCGGAGCGGCTATATTCGATATGGATACGGGACAACTGCTGGCCCCCGGAGTGAATCTTGTGGTGCCCTGCTCCTGCTCCGTAGCCCATGCCGAAATGATGGCCATAATGATTGCCCAGAAAATTCTCGGCACCCACGATTTAACCTCCGCCGGCTCCGGAAAATATGAATTGGTAAGCAGTTCCGAGCCCTGCGCCCAATGCTATGGGGCCATTCCCTGGTCGGGATTGCGGCGATTGGTTTGCGGCGCTCCGGCCAGTGTGGCAGAGGAAATCGGTTTCGACGAAGGCCCAAAAGCGGATAATTGGGTTGAAGAATTAGAGAATCGGAAAATTCAGGTCGTGCAGGATGTCATGCTGGAGGAGGCCCGAGCAATCCTGATAGAATACAAGGAAAACAACCGGACCATGTATTGACCAGCCCGAGGTTTTCAACAAAACATAACACGATTAAACTCCCTAATTCCGATAGATAACAAAGAGTCGAAAAGCAATTCCGGCAAATTTCTCTGGAAATTAACTTGCACACGGGTTGTTTTATCAAAAGGCTTATTATTTTCGATATTTTATGAGAACAGTAGATTTTGCAATTGGCATCGGTGGAGCCGCTGGGCAAGGAATTGCCACACCCGGCAATATTTTAGCGCATATTTTCGCTCGTCGAGGACTCCACCTAAACGCCTATAACGCCTATCAATCCCTGATTCGGGGAGGGCATACTTTCCTTACAATTCGTGCCAGTGACGGCCCCGTCCATAGCATGGGAGATCGGATCGACCTGCTCATCCCGCTCAATCAGGACACCATGGACCGCCATCTGCGCCTTCTCGGCCCCGGGGCCTGCGTTCTCTTCGACGAGGGCTCAATCGAGCTTGGTGACGTTGCAGAGGGCGTGCAGGTATCTCCCCTGCCAATGAAGGAGCTTTCAAAAGGTAAAAAGCTGGCCGCCAACACGGTCTCCATCGCTGCGGCATTGCAAATGCTTGGGGTTGAGTTCCAGGCGATCGAGGATGCCCTGACGCGGATATTTGCCCGGAAGGGCGAGGAGGTCGTGGCCCAAAATGTGGAAATCGCTCGAAACGGCTATGATTATGCGGCTGAACATTTCGGCCCATTTCACTTTGTAGTCCCGAAAGGTGACAAACATTTGGCGGTTTGGACGGGTAACGAGGCCACCGCCATGGGAGGAATTGCCGCCGGGGTAAATTTTTATGCCGCCTATCCCATGAGTCCCTCGACCGGAGTGCTCATGTACATGGCATCCCATGCCCGTGATCTCGGTATCATGGTTCGCCAGGTGGAAGATGAAATCGGGGTTATGAACATGATTATCGGGGCTGCCCATACCGGTTGCCGGGCCATGACGGCCACCTCCGGGGGAGGTTTGGCGCTGATGACGGAGGCTCTTGGAATGTCCGGCATGATCGAAACTCCCATTGTTTGCGTGGATGTGCAGCGGGGAGGCCCAGCCACCGGTCTACCGACCAAAACCGAGCAGGGCGACCTATGGCAAATGCTGGGCGCAGGACAGGGGGATTATCCCAAAATAATTGTCGCTCCCACCGATCAGCTCGATCTCTTCACGACGATGCCTGAACTGTTTAATTTGACTGATAAATATCAATGCCCCGGCCTGGTGCTCTCCGATTTGCTTATCGGGGAAGGAACGGCCAGTGTGGATCCGGCGGATATCAATTTTCAAACCGAAATTGACCGCGGTGAAATGATTTTCCCCAATGGTGATTGCGACAATCCCTACGGGGGTTACAACGACTCCACTTATCTTCGATATAAAAATACGCCAAGTGGTATTTCGCCCAGGGCTGTGCCGGGGGTCCCGGGCCATATTTATGTTGCCTCGACCGATGAGCATGATGAAGACAGCACGCTGATCAGCGATGTGGACACCAATCCAAAAATACGGGTCATGATGGTGGAAAAACGCGCCCGGAAAATGCTGGCTGTCCTTGATGATTTAGAGGCTCCAAAACTCGAAGGGGCCGAAAACGCCGAAGTGACTCTGGTGAGTTGGGGTTCGACCAGGGGGGTTATTCTGGAAGCCATTGAACAATTGGCAGAGGAGGGCATTACGGCCAACCAATTGAACATAAAATGGATTGTGCCCTTTCATGCCGATGTAGTGACTGAACTACTCGCGCAATGCAAAAAAGTGATAATCACGGAAATTAACTATTCCGGACAATTCGCCCGATATTTGCGTTCTGAAACCGGCTTTACGGCAGATGGATTTATCCGAAAATATGATGGTGAGCCATTTATGCCGCATCATATTACCCAAGCAGTCAAAGACCAACTCGCCGGGAAGGAAACACTCTCTGTGCCCGTCCACGAAATTTCCGTATAACGATTGATACCTGATACCAGTAACCTATGACAACCGCCGCGCCAACTCTTCCATTATCCGCGAAAAAACCTGAAAAAGATTCCTACAAGGGCAAAGTCCACCCGGACTGGTGTCCTGGCTGTGGAGATTTTTCCGTTTTGGCCGCTTTGCAAAAAGCGTTAATCGAACTGGAACTACAGCCCCATCAGGTAATGACCATCAGTGGGATCGGATGTTCTTCCAATCTTCCAGGATTCATCAACACCTACGGAATGCACACTTTGCACGGGCGTTCCCTCGCAGTAGCCTCCGGGGCTGCCCTCGGCAATCATGAGTTAAAAATTATTGTTACCGGCGGTGATGGGGATGGCTTTGGGATCGGCGGCAATCATTTCATGCACACCATGAGGCGTAACTTGGATTTGACCTACCTTGTAATGGACAACCAAATTTATGGCCTGACTACGGGCCAGACTTCACCTACCAGTCCGGTGGGCATGAAGACCAAAAGCACCCCGCATGGAAATGTGGAAAATCCGATCAACCCGATTCCTTTGGCTTTGGTGGGCGGCGCCACCTATATTGCCCGTGGTTACAGTGGCAAACAGAAGCACCTCGTCGAGTTGATCAAAGGAGCGATAATGCACAAAGGTTTTTCTTTTGTGGATATTTTCAGCCCCTGCGTCACCTATAATAAAGACAATACCTACAAGTGGTTTGCACCGAGGGTGAAAATGCTTGAGGACGAGAACCATGACACTACCGACTTTTACGGTTCCATGGAAAAGGGTTACAAATGGGGCGACGAAATACCCATCGGACTTTTCTGGAAAAATGACAAATTGGCCTCGCTCGATCAACTCGAACCCGTCCTCGAAGAAGGGGGTCCGCTGGCTTATCGGAAGCTCGGAGTCAGCAAGGAACAATCCGACAAACTCATCGCCGAACTGATGTAGTTATTTCAATAAAAGAGGCCCCACTTATCCAGGGGTCTTTTTATTGGTCATAAGATCGTATCAGCGACTTCGCAGCTTAGCCAGTAAGCGGAGAATTTCCAGGTAAAGCCAGATAAGCGTTACCAAAAGCCCGAAGGCTCCGTACCACTCCATATACTTGGGGGCTCCGTTTTCTGCTCCGCTTTCAATAAAATCAAAGTCCAAAACCAGGTTCAAAGCGGCGATAACGACCACAAAAGCGCTGAACCCGATTCCAATAAGACCGCTTTCATGGATAAAAGGGACGCTCATGCCGAAAAACCCAAGAACCATACTGACCATATAGACCATGAAAATTCCTCCTGTGGCCGCAACGATCCCTAGCTTGAAATTTTCCGTAGCCTTGATGAGGCCGCTTTTGTAGGCAAATAGAAGACTAAACAGAGTGCCCATGGTAAGGCCAATCGCCTGGAACGCGATACCGGGATAACTGTATTCAAAGATGGCCGAAATACCACCGAGTACAAAACCTTCCGCCAGGGCGTAAATCGGGGCCGTAACCGGAGCCCATGTTTTCTTAAATACGGTAATAATTGCAATTACAAACCCACCGATGGCACCTCCGGCGATAAATGGAGTAACCGCCGCCGGATTGCCAACTGCCATGAAGCGATCCCAGGTCCAGATGGCTGGAATCATCACGAGAAAAAGCAGAAAACCTGTTTTATTAACGGTTCCCTGGATCGTCATTTGGTCGGCGGAACTCACTCTTTCCTGAAGAGTGAATGTTTTGGCTGTCAAGGTCGGGTTTCCTGATCTCATCATTGGTATTTATGTTTGAGGTTATGAAATGATTCAGTCCAGTGATCCATTTCAATTTCCTGCCATTTTGTTGGCAATGTGGTCGGCAATAATCGCGGAATCATGACTGATGCTCCTGAGAATACCTGATGATGTTGTCGTAAATCCTAGAAAATACAATCCTGGAATTTGCTTGAAAAAGAGGCTTTTGGGGTTCCCCTGGGCATTAAATATTTTTTCATGGCCTCGCAAGAGCTCCTGCACTCCAGACCGATAGCCTGTGGCTAGGATAATTGAGTCGAAGGATTTTTCGCTACCGTTTTCAAATAATACAGTCCCTTGTCTGAATGCCTTTATACCGGGTTGAACTTTTATTTTACCCGATTTTATTTTCTCAACCGTTCCAATATCGATAACGGGGATTTTGCCGGTTCTTCTGACTTGTTCGGTGGGGGCATATTCGGGTGTGATTAATCCATAGGAGGAGAGGTCTCCGATGGTTCGCTTTTGCACCTGTTTTCCGATGAAATCTGTTAACCAATTAGGTAATTTGCTCAACAGGATGGCGGTGGTTTGGATCGGTCTGCCCATCACCTCCAATGGCACGATATTCACGGGATTCCTGACCGAAAGGGTGGGGGATGCGCCATGCTCACAGAGATCGAGGGCAATTTCAGCGCCAGTATTGCCCATGCCGACGACCAGAACTTTTTGGCCCGAATAAGGGGATCCGTTTTGATAGGAATCGCTGTGAATTACTTGGCCGGTAAAGTCGATATGATCTGCCCATTCGGGAAAACGGGGAAGGCGATTATAGCCCGTGGCAAGGACCACACAGGATGCGCAAAAAATATCCTTGTCGGTTTGAATTGTCCAGAGACCATTATCGTTTTTACGAACTGAGGTTACGTTTTGATGATAATGGGGATGAATCTTGAAGGTCTCTGCATAAGCCTTGAAATATTCGAGTAATTTTAATCGTGGAACATAGCGGGGATAATCCTTCGGGAATGGCATACCGGGCAGGGCGGAATATTTCTTCACAGTGTGCAGCCGAAGCCGGTCGTAATGATCGTGCCATGACTGGGCAGGGTTACCCCCTTTTTCCAGAATTTCGTAGAAAATACCCTTGTTTTGAAGCTGCCAGGCCATTGCCAAGCCCGATGGCCCAGCGCCTAGAATCAATACTCTGGCTGTTTCCTTTTCACTCATCACCTGTGCTCAACAATTCTTGAACGTAAGTGAGTCTGGCTGCAAAGGGAAAAATCACGGCCCGGAAATGCTCGGTATACAATCCGTATCCGCCGTCAGCCGAAAAGTAGAGGCCCTTATTGATCAAAGTTTATGAAGAATACTATGTAAATGCTCGGCCATATTACCGCCGATGCCTTCGACGCTTTTAAGTTCGTCGAGGCTGGCGTTTTTCAGGTTGTCGATTGTTTCAAACTGGAGGTCGAGAGCTCTTCTGCGAGCCGGTCCAAGACCTTTGATGTTATCCAACATATTCTCCTTGATACGACGACCGCGCATTTCAATGATCTCTGGTGACAAAGTATCCGAGCGGCTCACAAATTTTTTGGAAGTTCTCACTAACCGTTTGGCGAGGGTTTTTATGACTTTTACTCCGATATCGGGTGTATCGTGAATAAACTCAAACATGTCCCGACTGGAGACGAATACCACTTTGGCAAAGGACCTTGCGATAATCGTGGAGGTTCTGGGTTCGTTTAAAATTCCGCTCATTTCTCCGAAAATTGTGCCCCGGTCATGAAACGAAGTGAGAAGAACATTATCTCTGTAAACATCCAGATTTCCGGAGAGAAGCACATAAAATCCGTTGCCGGGTTCCTCCTGCTTGATGATGACCTGTCCTGGCGGTATTTCCAATATGTTATTCATTGTAATGGATGCAATCTGAACTAACGTTTATTTGGCAATAAAAGCTCTTATTGAGACGATTTTCGCTGGTATATAAGTTCATGGGCACACGTTAAAATTCGACTGGATTAAATGTTTATTAAAAAATGCCCTCTTATTTACAATAAATTCAAGGGGATGCCTGATATCCCGAATTATTTATAGGCGAGACACCCTAAGAACAGGGTTGGATCTCCCTTTCCTGACAATTGGGAGAATTACTAATTTTCTTAATTTGGCTTTACGCCAGAGCCCATGATAATTTCAAAATGAGGCTCTTTTTTTTCGCTCATAACGATATTAACCTCAGGGTCACTAAAACCGGCTTTGAGAAGAAATTGATAAATCTGATTTTCACTGAACCCTAGCCAATAATCGGCATATAATTCCCGCGCCTTCTCAAATTTATGATTTTTCAAGTCCAAAATCGTGATTTGACTGCCGGGCTTCAATATTCGAAACGCCTCATTTACCGCACGTTGCGGATTGGGGGCATGATGAATTGACTGACTGAGGAGGGCCACATCGCAACTATTGGCCGGTAGTGGGACGTTTTCGATATCACCCAATTTATAGTGCAGATTCTTGATGCCGTGAGAGCGTGCCAATTCCACTCCGGCTTTGATCATTTGAGGAGAATTATCGATACAGTAAACCTTTTTTGCGCGCCGGGCCAGCAGTTGGGCGAGTTCTCCCTCACCGGAACCCAAATCGGCTATTATTAGTGGAGATGTCAGGTTGAGCAGGAAGTGACCGATCGCTTTCCAGGAGCGACCCGGGCAGTATTTTTTGCCCAGACTCCCGGCTATCTCATTGAAATATGTCTCTGCGCTTTTGCGGCGTTTTTCCAAAATGCGCGTCAAATTGTCCGCATCTTCCAGGATTTCGTTTTTCCTCGAAACCGCTTTGCAGGCGCTATGGATGAGATCGCCTTCGTCATCGGCATCCAGCGGGCGGAGTGAATAAAAAATGCGTTTACCCTCTCGTCTATCGACGACCATGCCGGATTGCCGGAGTAATGCCAGATGTGAGGATATCCGGGACTGCCCCATGCCCAGGATTTCCTGTAATTCCACCACCGAAAGCTCCTCGGCTATAAGCAGGGAAATAAGCCTTAGCCGCGTCGAATCGGCGAGGAGCTTAAGCGTATCCAATGGGTCCATCATCGATTTTGGAACCTCATTGAAATTAAGGAGCAAGGATGCAGTAGCGGACTCCCGCCACTTGAACTGCTATTTCTGTAAATCGACCCAGCGGGAAATGCGATTGATAGTCCAGACTTCCTCTGTGTCATCGATAACCGTTTTCACCGCGTCCCCTTCCTTTTTCGAAATGAGGCTTTGCCCGAGTGGAGTTTTATAGGAAAGTATGTTTTTCTCCGGCAGGCTGTCCCATGCCCCCAAAATCGAATAGGTGACCTTGTTGCCGGTGGAGCCTTCTGTCAGTTCAACCACATTACCAATCCCAACAATTTCTGCGGGAGCATCGGAAAAATCGCTTACCCTCGCCAATGTCAAATCAATCTCCAACTGAGATTTTCGAGCCAACAACATATCCTGATCCTGCCGGGCCATCTTATATTCGGAATTCTCCTTCAAGTCTCCATGCTCACGGGCAGTGGCGATGGCCTTTTTGTTTTCAGGAATCTTTTCGGTCAACAGTGTTTCGTATTCCTTTTTGCGGGCTTCAAGGCTTTCTTTGGAAACGACCAGACCCTCGCTCTTGCTATATTCCTCGGAACCATCACGAGAGCCGCTCACGAGATTTTGGACTCCCGGAAATAGCCGGATAAAACGAGCCAAAAGGGATTTCTTTGTGAGATCCTCAAATCCCTGATTGAGTATGAGAGTTGTGGCGAGATCCTTGGCCGTTTCCTGGCTGGCCTGGGAGAGTAATTCCGAGATCAGTTCCGCATCTTCGCTCAAAATGTCTGCCAGTGGAATGCGTCTTGCGCTGGCATTTTGCAAAGCCTCGTGATCGATCGCATAAAAGATGGCATTGAATAGTCGCGGGGAAATCAATTTACTCAACAGGGTGGCAAATTTTCGCGAATGGCGGTTTTTCAAAATCCACAAAAGAAGCGGCCCCTTGATAATTTGCTCTTCAAGCCAGCGATGTAAGGTGTCGTCGAGTTCTTCCTCAAGATCGTTTTCGATCAGAAAATTGATACATTCGGTGGTGAACTTTCCGCTGCTGCCCCTCAGAAGATCAAAAACAATTTTTTCCCAATTTTCGGGATAAGTTCTGAAAATCAGGTCTAGAAACCTTTTATAATAGGTGGGGGGTATTTGTGCGGCCAGTTTGGAAAAATCGCGAATATCCTCGAGTATGGAGGATGAGGTGGGTGTCAGGGTTTCCACATCCTCATGGATAAAACGCGCTAAATCGTTACGCACCCACAATCCCTGCAATCTTTCACCGGGGTTTAAGATTTTTGACTCCTGTAGTCCCTTGGTAAGAGTTTGCAGAATATCCGGTAAATGATCCTGTAACTCATCGTGAGAAATGGAAAGCGCGAGGAGTTTTTCAGCCAGCAAGATCTGCTTTTTGGGCGCCTGGATCGAGAAAAATTCTTCCAGAATTTCCTCCTCCGCTTTCACCGGTTCGTCCCTCAACACGTAGGGGTCGGTCTTTTTGGCAGGCACGGCCACCCGTGGATCCTTAACGAGAAGTTTTTTTGTAGCCGTCCACCATTTTTTATAGCGATCGGCCCCGATCAGAAGGAGAAGCGTCTTCTCGATTTCCGAGGTCGCCGCGGCATGCCCATCACAATGGCCGAGAATACTCACAATTATGTCAGTGGGGCTCTTTTTGATGGCCTCTTCGACTTTTTCGGGATTTTCCCGATGTTGCACAATAATATTGCCCGGCTGAAGTATTTCCAGCTTTTGAACGCAGAACCCCGGGTCCATTGCGTGGCCAGTTCTACCATCCTCAAAATCGATGATTAGCTTGTTTTCCTTCTCATCAAAATCTTTAATTAGCCCGAGGCCAAAACTCCTGTGAAAACAATAGAATCCCGGCTGCATAGCCTCGAGTTTTGAACGGGAGTTCTTTAAATTTGGCCGTTGCCTGATGAGCAAATCGATTGCTTCTTTATTCATGCCGCTATAATTCCTGAATTTGGTCTTTCCCTAACAATTGAAAAAATGACTGAATTTACCCTCTCAGGTCAACATAATCCTGCTGCCAGAAATTTCAGGCATTTGAAACATATTGATGGCTGGATATTGGCTACGCAATTGTGCGAAGCTTATATCAAAAGCCCTAGCAAGGCAGATTCCCTTTTGGGGAAATTACCTTTGTCGATTTCGCCGTCCGATAGACGGCGATGCCAATTCCTGTTTTTGGGCGTCATACGCAATTTGTCGCGAATCGCATCTGCGACCGCTATACTGATCAAAAAAGAACCTCGGCCCCGTTTGAAGTCAATATTATTTGTTGCGTCGGCGGAATTACTAAGCTCAGGAGAAGATAAAACGGCCAAGATTATCAATCACGCGGTCGAGCAGGCCAAAAACCTACTCAGCCCCGCCGAGGTCAAATTCGTTAATGCAGTGCTGCGAAAGGCGGTCGATTTATTAAAAAATCCGCGTCAGATGGTGTCAGGAGGTGGAAAATTGGCGTTTTTATCGCTCGAATACAGTCACCCCGAGTGGCTCGTCCGCCGCTGGGAAAGGGCCTTTGGTCTCGATGTGGTCGAGAAGATTTTGCGCTGGAATCAGAAACCTCCTCCGATTTATCTCAATTTCCCAGCAAATACCGAACCGGGAGGGCTTGACGGCCTGGAATCTACGAAATGGCCTGGTTTCTTGCGCATCTCAACCGGCGAGAAAGTAAATATTGGTGAAATCGTAAATAAATTTGGGGCCACGGTTATGGATCCCGCCAGCGCCAATCCGGTTAAACTGCTGGCGGTCGAACCCTATGAGAAAGTCCTCGATTTATGCGCTGCGCCCGGGGGAAAAAGTTCGCTTATCGCCAATCAATTGGAAAAGGAGGACGGATTTTTAGTTTCCCTTGATCTTTCGGGGCCGAGGATGTCCTTACTGCACGAAAATCTGAATAGGTTTTCAAAATCAACATCAGTTATTGTGGAAGCTGATTTGTTAAAGACCACCTCCGATGATTTAGGGGCCAGGAATTTGCCCCGCAAATACGATGCGGTTCTGCTTGATGCTCCCTGCTCGAATACCGGTGTTCTCAGGCGAAGGCCGGATGCGCGATGGCGTTTGAGACCAGAAGATATTGCATCGGCAGCCGCCAAACAGCTCAAAATGCTCTGTCGGGCCGTGTCATTTGTGACGCCAAATGGGCGAATATTGTATAGCACTTGCAGTATTGAAGAGGAGGAAAACAGGGGAGTTGTGGATAAATTTTTGCACATTGAAAAGGGACACTGGAAATTACAGACCGAAGCCTCTTATACTCCTTGGAATGATGATTGTGACGGCGGAAGCGCATTTTTGCTGGTTCCAGTAGAATCATGAGTAAGATTTTTTTGAAATACGACCAGAGCGGTCTGGATGCCCAATTTAACCTGCGGCCAAGGGTCCCCGAATTTCAGGAATGCATGGACCGGCGTTCCAGTGAAAGTGAACGGGTTGCCGCCTCTCTTACCTACAAGGCAGATATAGCGTATGGGCAAAGTGAGGAAACCCGTCTCGATTTTTTTCCGGTTTCAAGAAAGGATAGCGGGGGCGTTCCTCTGAATATTTTCATTCATGGCGGCTACTGGCATTTGATGGACAAGCGGGATTTTCTATTTCTGGCAGAGCCATTTGTCAGTGCGGGAGTTGCCTTCGCGAACCTCAATTACCCGCTCGCCCCAGAAGTCGGGATGGAAGAAATCGTTGATCAATTACGCCGGGCGATACTCTGGATTTTTCACCGGGCCGAAGAGTATGGAGTCGATCCTGGACGCATTCATGTGTCAGGCCATTCGGCTGGAGCGCATTTGGCGGCCATGATTGCTTTGACGGATTGGCCCTCGCTGGGGGGGCAATATCCCAATGATTTGATTAAAAGCTGCTGCCTTCTGAGCGGGATTTACGATTTGGAACCCGTTCGGCTCAGTTACTTGAACTCGGTTTTGGCTCTGGATGAGTTTTCGGTGAAAAAATACAGCCCCTGTCGGCAGTCATTTAGTGAAACGTGCTCCGCTATAATTGCCGTCGGAGAACTTGAAACCGAGGAATATTTGAGACAAAGCACCGCCTTTGCCCTGAAATGGCAAGATGTCGAAATGCTGATTCTGCAAAACCGGCACCATTTCAATATGCTTGAGGAATTTGCCAACAAAGACAGCGATTTGACGAAGCGTTTTCTTGGCAAAATCGGAGTATTGTAGCTTCCCCCAATGTCAAAAATTCATCCTTTTGAGGAGTTATTTAAATCTCCTACGTAACGTCTGAAAGGCCGCTGGGGCTTTTGAAAATCGGGGTTAGGGGACTCTCCCGGAGGTCCAATAAGGTGTTGCCCCTACCTATGTAAAACACCTGTAAATTATCTATCAATAATCTACTAAACGATGATAATCAACAATTTACACCTTGATATATTTACTTAAGAATCGATATATTTATAGTGAATCAAATGAGCACACCAACGAAAAATATCGAAATCACACCATATTCGACTGCGGCACGATCGGCTGATCGGGGAGGGTATAGCCTCGTTGAGTTGATGGTGGGGATCATGATTTTGGGAATTGTTCTGGCGAGCACCTTCGCAGGGATGAAGCAGGGCTTTTTTCTTTTGGAAAATACTCGGGCCAACACACAGGTTGCGCAAGTGCTGCAAGATGAAATGGAAAACCTGCGGGCCATGAATTGGTCGTCAATAGAAGCCCTATCCGGTGAATCCGAATTTTTTGAGTCTTATGATGGTTATATGGGCCAGCGCGCGATCAGCACCCTCAAGGAAGACCAGTTGCAGGTGGTTCTCAGTGTTTCGTGGACGGATACCCGGGGTATTGAGCATTTGAGCAACTATATCTCCAACTTCACCAAAGAAGGGCTCAACGATTTTTACAGCCGCACTTACTGATATGGACAACTGCGAAATCAACCGCCGCAAAAAACGCGGGTTTACCCTCACAGAGCTTCTCATAGCGACCTCCATATCCAGTGTTCTCATTTCCGGGATCACTTCGAGCTATATGTTCATTTTCAAAAGCTCTCTTGGGATGAGCCAATACATCGAAATGAACACCCAAAGCCAAATCGGTCTGGAACGTTTTGGCCGTGATATGCGTATGGCAGTGGATATTTGGTCGGCTTCGGCGACCAATTTGTCACTCGAAGTTCAGTCTGAATCGGGCACACGCACCGTGACTTATACTTTGGACGAGGCCACCAAGAGTCTAGTTCGAGTCGAGGGCACATGGGAACTGACTGTGATCGAAAACATCGAATCTCTAAAAATCAGCTATTTTAACCTATTGGGAAACGAGACGATAAACCCAATAGAAATAAAAAAAATCAAAATCGAAGCCCTTATGAAGAAAACCGTATTTGATGTCGAGAACACCACCGATCTCGTTTCGGCGAAATTTATGCTTCGGAATCGAAAAGTCAGCACGTGAACGATCAATACCTATTTATGAAAACCAAAACCAAAACCTTCCATGGCAGCAGAGCAGATTCTGGCGCCTCCATCATTGTAGTATTATTTTTAGCGACAGCCATCGGGCTTATGGTTGCCAGTTTTTTTCGATTGGCCAACACCGGGTATAATCTTTCGACTCGGGCGCTCCTTTCCAATGCGGCCTTGAATCTGGCAGAAGCCGGCGCCGATGAAGCAATATGGGCTCTCAACAAAGATGATTGGTCGACATGGGAGGAGTCAGGCGATTTTGCGGCTAAAACCGTTTCAGATTTTGACCTCGGTTCTAATAAATCAGGCACCTATTCAGTAGTTGTGGAGGACTATAAAACCGCCCCCACCGTGTATGTTGAGGGCCGTGTGCAAACATCGACAGGCATGGAGTCCTTTCGTCAATTGAAGATTGAATTAAGCGGACGCTCTCTATTCTCAAACGGTATGGTGGCGATAACCCAACTGACCCTGGGTGGGGATGGTGATAAGGACACTGATGATAAGGACAAAGATTCGGAGGGTGATGAAGACAAAGACGAAGTTGATGAAATTGATGATGTTGACGGAGATCTCGGAGACGAAGTCGATGATCCCGACGCTGAAGACGAAGATGATGACAAGGACGAGGGAGATGATAAAGACAAGGATTCGGACGATTCTGGTAGCTCGGGCATAATGGTAGACAGTTATGATTCCGCCGAGGGGGCTTACGATGTATTTTTAAACAGGACCGACAATATTTCAGTGGCCAGTCCCTCCACTGAGGAAGGGAGTGTGAATATCAATAACGCCGAGGTTTATGGTTATGTCGGAACCGGTGGCGGAGACCCCGATATGGACGACGGTGCCCAGGTTCATGGCACCGATACGCCCTCGGAAATTCAGGTCGATCCCAACCGGGTGACGGCCGATTTTGCAGCGGATTATCCCGACGTAGATGCGCCCAGCATGTCCTCCCCGTATACAGCGCTTCCGGCCCCCGATGAATCCGGAATCATAACCATCGGTACCGGTGGAACTTCCTGGGCTCCGGAGGAATACCATCTCACTGAATTGAGCCTTGGTGGGAACGATATTTTGCTCATTGATGGCCCTGTAACCTTGAGGATCGACAATAACGTCGAGACTTCGGGAAAATCGGAAATCCGCATAGGAAACACCGGCTCAGCCTCCATCTTTTTCGAGGGCGATGCCGACTTTGGAGGTGGAGGAATCGTAAATGCTACACAAATTCCCTCAACTTTTATCCTCTACAGCACCTCTACCGATACTTCAACCGAGATACGGTTGAGAGGTAATTCCGACCTCTTTGCCGCTATTTACGCTCCCAGTGCGTCAATTAAATTGACCGGAAATACCGATGTATTCGGATCTTTGATAGGAAACACGATTTCGGTGTCGGGTAACGCAGATTTCCATTACGATGAGCAACTGTCTTCATTCAGCACCGAAGAGATATCGACCACGTATGGAATGACCAGCTGGCGCGAGTTGGTGCAAAATAGCGAGCAGGTCGATTTCGCCAGCTATCTCGGCGAATAATTGAGCATAGATTGCTGCGGAAGTCGATTAACCGCCGGTTGCAGTAGCCGGACAGGTCTCTAATGGCATCGGCCAACTTATGGCATATTCCATAAAGGCGCTCAGCGATGCCTTTTGGGGTGTGATGCTTAAACTCTGAAAACTATTTTTTTAGGACGCAGGTTTATCAACAATAGTGTTGATTTGGTCGATTCTTTACTGCCGGGGATACCTGGGTGGAGTTTAAATGGCCTTTTGGGGTTAAATCCGAGACCTCAAAAACCCCGGTTTTGACGCAAATTCGTCCTTTTTTGACGGCAGTTGTAAATATTTTATCAAGAATTTGGTAAAAAGTTGTTAAAGTCTGATTATCAAGCATTTATGTGTTGCTACTAGGGGTTTTTCCCTAATAAGTTCTGGGCAGTAATCCGATAACAACTCAAGTGAATACTTCAAGCATATATCCCAATACAACTTCCAGCCAGAATCGGAAGTCCGGTTATACACTCATCGAACTGATGGTTGGGATAATGATTTTGGGCATTGTCCTGGCAACCGCTTTCACGGGAATGAAGCAAGGCTTCTACCTTCTCGAAAGTGCACGCGACAACACTCTGGCGTCTCAGGTAATGCAGGGGGA
The DNA here is from genome assembly GCA_021772515.1 of Opitutales bacterium. Taxonomy (GTDB): domain Bacteria; phylum Verrucomicrobiota; class Verrucomicrobiia; order Opitutales; family UBA2987; genus JAJFLU01. Next base: position 190,941 of record JAJFLU010000045.1, on the reverse strand, counting down.
AATGGAAAACCTCCGCACCACTAATTGGGACACTATTGATGCATTAAAGGGCACGTCGGATTTCGCGCCTGATTCTGATATTCTTTCCGGTCAAGACGAGAGCTACACCAGCCAACGCGTAATTACATCCACCAAAGTGGGTCAGTTGGAGGTCGTCCTCAATGTAACCTGGACCGATAGCCGGGGAATTTCTCATACCAATAACTACGTATCTTACTTCACAAAGGATGGACTCAATGACTTCTACACACGCACTTTCTAATAAAACACCGGGCATTCGTCGGCGTAGCCGGGGGTTTACCCTCACCGAGATTCTCATCGCGACATCGATTGGCAGTGTCATCATGTCGGGCATCACTTCGAGCTACATGTTCATTGTGAAAAGCTCAATGGGTGTGAGCCAATACGTTGAAATGAATACACAAAGCCGGTCGGGAATGGATCGTTTTGGACGTGAAATGAGAATGGCAGTCGATATCACAAATGCCACTGACTCACAGATTTCAGTTGAAATCCAGGACGACGGCGGAACACGCACCGTAGAATATATCTATGATGCCGAAAACAAACAATTGGTTAGGGTCGAAGGCACCTGGACACTCGTTTTGATCGATAATGTGGAAGCCTTCACACTGCGCTACTACAATATCCTGGGTAACCAAACGGTAAATCCTTTGGAAGTTAAAAGAGTTCAGCTCGAAGCGTTGATGTCGAATACCGTTTTCGATATTGAAAATACCTCCAATCTGGTATCGGCCAAATTCATGCTGCGGAACCGCCGGGTGAGCATTTAATAAGTCTACTACTAAATATATAAAAATGAATACTACCACTACAACTATTCCGGAAAGAAGGTCAGAAGCGGGGGCTTCCATTATCGTTGCGATTTTCTTCGCCGCCGCCATCGGCCTGATGGTATCGAGTTTTTTGCTTCTCACCAACTCCGAATATAAGATGTCCACCCGGGCATTGCTCTCGAACTCTTCACTCAACCTGGCTGAAGCCGGAGCAGAAGAGGCTCTATGGGCTCTCAACAATAATGATTGGTCCACCTGGACGGAGGCGGGCAACTATGTTTCAAAGAAAGTCTCCAATTTTGATCTTGGTTCTGGAAGAAGCGGAAATTTTTCAGTCGTTGTAGAGGATTACGCCACCACTCCCAGTGTCTATGTAGAAGGGCGTGTGCAAACACCAACCGGAATCGAGTCCTACCGGCAGTTGAAAATTGAACTGACAGGGCGCTCCCTCTTTCCCAACGGCATGGTTGCCATCACTCAATTGACCCTCGGTGGCAATGGTGGAGATACGGATGGGGATGGCATTGAAGACTCTTTAGATAAAGACAAGGATGGTGACGGCATTGATGATAAAGATGATAATGATGATGATGGAGACGGAATCCCGGACGATGTTGAGAAAGATAGCGACAGCGATGGGTTTTCCGATGCCGCCGATGACGATGATGATGGCAACGGAATTAACGACGATTTGGAAACCGATTCAGACGGTGACGGCATGATGGATTTCGACGACGATGACGACGATAATGACGGTATTGCTGATAGCGACGATGACGATGATGATGGCAACGGAATCCCTGATAATGACGAAAATGATTCAGACAATGACGGCTGCGTAGATAGCATGGATAAAGATGACGATAATGACGGCATCGACGATGAATTCGACGATGATGACGATAATGACGGCGATAAAGATAAGGATGATGATGACGACAGTGGAGAAAGCGGCATCCAGAGTGGTTGTGCAGAGGCGGCGGCCAGTGGAGGTAGCTCGAATATGAAACTGGACAGCTATGATTCATCAGCGGGCGCCTACGATTCGTTTTTAAATCGCAGTGATAATATTTCGGTGGCAAGTCCCTCTGCTGCGGCGGGGAGTGTAGATATCAGTAATGCCGAAGTTTATGGATATGTGGCCACCGGTGGAGGCGCTCCAGCTATGGGCTCGTCGGCCAAGGTGCAAGGTGCTGACACCCCTCCCGGAACCGATGTCGATCCGAACCGTGTGGCATCGGATTTCACTTCCGATTTTCCCGATATTCCTCCACCAAGTCTCTCTTCCCCAAGCACCTCTTTGCCGGAGCCGGATGAATCGGGAGTGATTACTATTGGAACCGGCGCATTACCTGGAACCCCGGAAGAATACCACCTGGAATCGCTTGAATTGAGTGATGGCAACTCTTTGGTGATCGATGGCCCCATCGTATTGGTGATCGATGGCCAGTTGAAGACAAATGATCTCACCGAAATTCGCGTAAACTCCAACGCATCTGCGTCGGCAGCACTCTATGTTGGTGGCGAGACCGAAATCAAAGGAGCAGGTTTTGTTAACGATTCACTGGATCCCTCTAAATTTGTGTTCTACAGCACATCTACGCTTACCTCTAACAAGATCAAGATCGAGGGTTCAGCCGACATGCATATTGCGATTTACGCCCCAAAATCTTTACTCGAAATTGGCGGCAGTTCCGAATATTTTGGATCGATTGTGGGCAATATTATATCAATGTCGGGCGACAATGATTTTCACTACGATGAACAATTAGCCAATTTTTTTAGTGATTCCGCATCCACAACCTACGGGATGAAAACCTGGCGGGAACTTGTGCAAAACACCGATCAGGTCGATTTTGATAGTTATTTGAATCCGTAAAGAAAGAAACAATTTAGGATATTAGTTATTTGGGAAGGGAAAGCCGCTGGTATTCAGCGGCTTTCTTTTTATTTGAATTTTTCGATTATCTGGACCAGGAAAATTATGGAACCAGAAATAAGCGCACTCCAGAGAAAAGAACCGAATCCCATTGCGCTGAGGCCCATGCCGACGAAAAACCCCGCGAGGGCTGCCGGGATGAGCATTTTCAGTGTCGCTACGATAAACTGGAGGGCGTATTCCAAACGGTGAGATTGAGCCTCCAGGTCTAACTTGAAATCCATTTTTTCAAGAGTTTGCAGGAATTCTGCCGACTCGGCTGAGCCTTCTGCCTTCAGTTTCTTGAAAAAATCCGTTTCGGTGATATTCTTGGGACTGTTACTGGATTCATCATCATCAAGACCGAGTGCTTTTTTTGCTCCAACATGGCTTGTGTCAGCCCCCAATGCCATATTGTAATACCTTTCGGCCAGATCAAAGTTTTCCATTTTCGTATAAATAAGTCCCGTGTGGTAAAGGGCATCGGCGGAGTTGGGGTTTTTCTCCACCGTGGCTGAAAAATGCGTGAAGGCCACATTGAGGTATCCCTTTTTAAAGGCTTCTAATCCGAGGCGGTAATGTTCCGCCGCACTCATATTCGAAGGATCTGAATATGTATTTTCCTGTTCCAACCTATTTTACTCGAAATTGCGTGTTATCAGCTACTCGGGGAGACCACACCGGACTCCGCCAAATTTATTGATTGCCGGTTTTACCATTTAGGGCAAATTCATTCCAACTGCTCTTCTTTACAGAAGAAAGAACAAAACGCAGGAAATTTTATGACTGTATTCGAAATAATTGCCGTCGCGGGGGCGGGATACCTCTTGGGGTCGATTCCTTTTGCCGTGATAATTGCGCGGTTCAAGGGCGTGGACATCCTCAAGGTGGGCAGCGGTAACCCCGGGGCAACCAATGTCAGGCGAGCCGTCGGCAGGGGAGCGGGAAATCTTTGTTTCCTCTGCGATGCCCTGAAAGGCGCCGCCGCCGCCGGTTGGCCCCAACTGAGTGCGCTAGATGCGTCAAACCCCTTCGCGCTCGCCATCATTGGTCTGCTGGCTGCGATATTGGGACATAGTTTTTCGGTTTTCCTCAAATTCCGGGGTGGCAAGGGCGTCGCCACAACCGTTGGAGGTCTGTTGGTGCTGATGCCTTGGGTGCTTCTGATCGGGCTGGTTCTTTGGGTGGCCGTATTTCAAATGTTTCGCTATGTTTCGCTTGCCTCAATGGTGTTGGGCCTGAGTTTACCGTTGAGCAGTCTGATTTTGGGCCGACCGCCGGAAGGTCTGCTCTTTTCGGCTTTTTTGGCGGGTCTCATTGTTGTCCGCCACCGGTCAAATATCAGCCGACTGCTGGCCGGCACTGAAAGCCGCGTCGAGAGGAAAAAGTAGCGCCGGCGCTCTATGCGCTTGCCTGTGCGCTCCTTTTTTTCTTATTCCCCCTTTTGCAAAATGGCAAAACCAAGAACCATCAATATCGGATTTATCGGCCTCGGCATAGTCGGCCAAGGTGTCTGGAAGCATATCCAGCGCAACCGTGCCGAACTCGAGCACCGGTTGGGCGCGCGTCTGGTCCTGCATAGTGCGGCAGTGCGTGATCCCGCAAAAAAACGCCCGGTGCGCATTTCGCGGTCGAGGCTTTGCTCCGACCCCCTGGCTGTCGCCACCGACCCCAAGCTGGATATCGTCTGTGAATTGATGGGGGGAACCACTCTCGCTAAAAAGGCGACCCTGGCGGCCCTCCGTTGTGGAAAAATCGTGGTGTCGGCCAACAAGGCTCTCCTTTGCCAGAGCGGGGAAAAGATTTTTCAGGCCGCCAAAAAAGGGGGAGGGCACTTTTTTTTCGAGGCCAGTGTGGCCGGTGGAATCCCTATCATCAAAGTGATTCGCGAAGGTTTGGTGGCCAACCGGTTCGATTTGATTTACGGCATCCTCAACGGCACCTGTAACTACATCCTCACCAGAATGGATTGCGAGGGCCTCACCTTCGACGAAACCATCAAGGAGGCCCGTCGGCTGGGTTATGTCGAGGCGGACGAATCGCTCGATCTGGATGGCTGGGATACCGCCCATAAGGCTGTAATTCTAGGCTACCTTGCCCACGGCAAATGGGTTAAATTGCGGCAGGTGCCGGTGGAGGGAATTCGCCGAATTACGCTCGAGGATATTGGATGGGCGCGTGATCTTGGTTACAAAATCAAACTTCTCGGAATTGTCTCACGAGATGCAAAAAACGGAAAAGTATTTGTTCGTGTGCAGCCCACCTTGATATCAAAAACCAAAATACTTTCGCATGTGGACGATGTTTTCAATGGCATCAGCGTGACCGGTGATATTGTCGGGACCACCGTGCATATAGGCCGTGGGGCAGGGCAGGACGCCACTGCCAGCGCGGTAATCAGCGATATTACCGATGCCGTTTCGACTTTGTTGGGTAAAACTTCGCCCCCGCCGGCAGAAGGAGATTTTGGCGGTAAAACCTCAGTTATTCCAGGGGCGGAACTGGCCGACCTATCGGATATTTCGGGGCATTATTACATTCGCCTGAGTGTGGTCGATAAACCCGGTGTGCTGGCCGAGGTGTCCGCAGTCATGGCTAAATTGGGTGTGAGTATTGCCAGCGTTATCCAGCCCAAGGCAACCCTTGGTAAAAAGGCCACGCTCATACTTACGACCCACAGCAGCAACGAAAAAATCATTCAGGAAACCTGCCGGAATCTGAAAAGACTGAAGAGTGTTCTCAATGCCCCTTTTCTCTTGCGGATTGCGGATTTCAAGGATTGATCATAAATTTGTGACCGATGGCACTCATTGTACAGAAATATGGCGGAACCTCCGTTGGCGACTTGGAACGGATTCGAAATGTCGCCTCAAGGGTTAAAAAAAACCACGAAGCGGGCAATGAAATCGTTGTGGTTGTTTCGGCTCGTTCCGGTGTGACCAACCGGCTTGTGGCAGACGCTCGTTCCTTGCACCCCAACCCCAATGAGCGCGAGATGGATATGCTACTCGCCGTCGGTGAGCAGGAAACCATTGCCCTGATGGCGATTGCTCTGCACCGGCTGGGGGTTCCCGCAGTTTCCAGAACAGGCGGTCAGGCGGGCATCAAGACTGATTTTGCCCATACCCGCGCCCGAATTGTCAAAGTGACCGCCGGTGACATACGCGAGCAGCTTTCCGAGGGCAATGTGGTCATCGTGGCCGGGTTTCAGGGAATTAATCAGCATAACCAGATCACTACCTTTGGCCGTGGAGGCTCGGATCTCAGCGCGATCGCCCTGGCTTCATCCCTCAATGCCGACCAATGCCAGATTTGCACCGATGTGGACGGGGTTTTCACCGCCGATCCCCGAATCGTCAGCACAGCCCGCAAGATTTCTCAAATCAGCTACGATGAGATGCTGGAGCTGGCAAGCCTGGGCTCAAAAGTCATGCAATCGCGGGCCGTGGAATTTGCCAAAAAATTTGATGTGGAATTCGAAGTGTGTTCGAGTTTTAACAATAAACCGGGAACCATCGTGAAAAAAGAAGCAGCCTCAATGGAGGAAGTTGTCGTGCGTGGCGCGGCAGTGGATAAGGATCAGGTAAAGATTGTCGTCAGCCAGGTGCATGATCAGCCGGGAACTGCCGCCAAGGTCTTTCAGGCTCTCGCTGATGCCGAAGTCAATGTCGATATGATCGTGCAAAATATCGGCCACGGCGGTATCGCAAACCTAACATTCTCGGCCCCCCTGGAGGATGCTTTCCGGGCGGAAAAGGCGGTCGGGGAAATATTGGACCTCATGGGAGGCGGAAAAGTGGAGGGAGTTGACCGCATTGCCAAGCTATCGGTGGTCGGAGTGGGGATGCGCACCCATTCGGGAGTGGCGGCCAAATTATTTACAGCCCTGGCCGAGGCGGGAATCAATATTCAGCTAATAAGCACTTCGGAAATTAAAATATCTGTGGCCATCGATGTGGACAAGGCAGACGCTGCGCTTCGCTTGGTCCATGAGGCTTTCGAATTGGAAAAAGAGGAGACCGTCCTCTAGCGGACAATGAGATACATTAGCACACGGGGAAAGACCCGACCGGTCACATTTTCTGAAGCGATGGCCATTGGTCTGGCGCCGGATGGGGGGTTGTTTTTACCTGAAACTCTGCCCGATATTGCTCCCCACTTACCGGAATGGGAGAATCTTTCTTATACCGACCTGACATTCGCGTTTTTCAGATTATTCGCGACTGATATGAACGAGGCAGTTTTGCGTTCGGTCATCCAAAAATCGTACGGAAAATTTGACCACGAAAAGATCGTTCCACTGCGATGCCTGGAGGAAAATCTTTACATTTTGGAGCTTTTTCATGGCCCGACACTCGCCTTCAAGGATATCGCGCTGCAATTACTCGGGAATTTGTATGAGGAGCAAATTCGGGCCAGTGGAAAAGTGCTGAATATCCTGGCGGCTACGTCGGGAGACACCGGAGCGGCAGCCATCCACGGGCTCTTGGGCAAGAAGGGGGTGAACATTTTTATCCTCTATCCCGAGGGGCGTATTTCCTCATTACAGGAGAGGCAAATGACCTGCACGGGAGCGGAAAACGTGTTTCCATTGGCCATCGAGGGCTCATTCGACGATGCCCAGAAAATTCTCAAGGAAATATTTGAAGACGAATCATTCAAACAGGACTTGGGGCTTTCGGCGGTCAATTCAATCAATCTGGCCCGTGTCATTGCCCAATGCGTGTATTATCTCTATGCCTGGTTTCAGCTACCGGTTGAGAAGCGCGACAGGGTGGAGTTTGTCGTGCCGACCGGTAATTTCGGCAATGTGTTGGCGGGTTGGCTGACCCAAAAGATGGGTTTGCCGGTAACCGGTTTCAAGGCAGCCACCAACCAGAACGACATTTTACACCGGCTTTTCAGCTCGGGACGTTATGAAATCGGTGAACTTCAACCAAGTTGCGCCCCATCCATGGATATTCAGGTGGCCTCAAACTTCGAACGTTTTATCTACTACGCGGAAAACGGCGACACCGGCGAGGTGAGGCGAATTATGGAGGAGTTTAAAACCACGGGACTCCACGTTTTCAAGGATTTCAAACGCCACAATTTTAGCAGTTCAAGGGCAACCGATGGTGAAATCCAGGATATCATCGGACGGGTTTACCGCGACTACGGTTATTTGGTGGACCCCCATACCGCCTGTGCTTTCAAGGAGATCGACGAAGGAAAAACAAGCATTTTACTGGCCACTGCCCACCCGGCCAAATTTCCTGAAACTATTCGTGCGGCCACGGGGATTGAGTCCCAATCGGATTCCCTGGAAAAATTGAAGGCGATGAAAATTGTCAAATACCCGATTTCAGCCGATAAAGTGGACATCCAGAATTTTATCAGGCATCATGCCATCGCCCAATTGGATTTGATCGGAGAAAATCCCTAACGCCATGAATGAAAAGCGGCATATCATCATCTACGACACCACCCTGCGCGATGGCACACAGGGGGAGGGGATTTCTTTTTCCGTATCCTCAAAACTGAGATTGACCGAGAAACTGGATCAATTCGGCATCGATTACATCGAGGGAGGATGGCCGGGCTCAAACCCCAGAGATATGGCCTATTTCGACAAGGTCAAAAATTTGCATTTGAACCACGCAAAAGTGGCCGCTTTTGGCTCCACCCGCCGGGCAAACGTCAAGGCTGATGACGATCCCCAATTGAAGCTTCTCCTCGATGCCGAGACCCCCGTTGTAACTATTTTTGGGAAAAGCTGGCTCCTGCATGTCGAGGAAGTTTTACGAACCACGCCCGACGAGAATCTTCGTATGATCGAGGACTCCGTGCGCCACCTCGCCGAGAACGGAAGGGAGGTCATTTATGACGCGGAACATTTTTATGATGGATATTCCGATAATGCGGACTACGCCATAAAAACCTTGGAGGCGGCCTTGAGAGGGGGCGCAACCTGCATCGCCCTCTGCGATACCAATGGCGGAAAAATGGTGGGCGAAATTAGAGCAATTACGGAAAAAATGGTCCAAAGATTTCCCGGAACTAGAGTCGGAGTGCATTGCCATAACGATTCCGGGGTAGGAGTTGCGGTATCATTGGCCGGTGTCGAAGCCGGGGCGGCCATGATCCAGGGAACTTTTAACGGATATGGCGAGAGAAACGGAAATGCCAACCTGACCTCAATAATTCCGAATCTTTTGTTGAAAATGAATCTCTCCCTCAACTGCGGGGATAATCTGGATAAGCTGCGGGATCTCTCCCTTTTTACCGACGATCTTGCCAACTTGCGGCCCGATAACAAAGCGCCATTTGTGGGATCGAGCGCATTTGCTCACAAGGGCGGGGTGCATGCGAATGCCGCCGCCAAAGTAGCTCGAAGCTACGAGCATATCGAGCCGGGTCTCGTGGGCAATCGCCAGCGGGTGTTAATTTCCGACATGTCGGGGCGTAGCAGTATCCTCATGAAAGCCCACGAAATAGGGGTAAAGATGGAGGAAAAAGAGGAATCCTTGAAAGCTTTTCTGGAGGAACTCAAACGGCTGGAATTTCAGGGTTACGAATATGAGGCTGCCGACGCCTCTTTCAAACTCCTCCTATCCAAATGCCTAAAGGAGAATAAAGAGTATTTTGAGCTCATCGGCTATCGTGTGATCGTGGAGCGGGATGAAATTCGTAAGGAAATGGTATCCGAGGCCACCGTTAAGCTGAAAGTTGGCGGCGAACTTCGGCATGAAGTGGCCGAGGCGACCGGCCCTGTGGGGGCGCTCGACCATGCTCTGCGCAAGGCCTTGATTAAGGCGTATCCGGAAATTGACGAAGTTTCCCTGAGCGATTTCAAAGTGCGAATTCTCGATAGTGGACTGGGTGCTGACGCACGAATCAGGGTAATCATCGAAACCACGGATGGAGAAGAAATTTGGGGAACGGTGGGTGCCAGCGACAATATCATAGAAGCCAGTTGGGAAGCCCTCAAGGACTCCGTCGAATACAAGCTGCAAAAACCATCCAAAGGCTAATATAGGTGTCATTTATTTTATCTTTGGATCAGGGCACTTCGAGTTCTCGGGCGATTGTTTTTGATGAAGCGGGAACTGTAGTGGTTTCCGCCCAGAGGGAGTTTAAGCAATATTTTCCGCAATCCGGCTGGGTCGAGCACGATGCCGAGGAAATTTGGGAAACCCAGTTGGGCGTCGCGGTGGAGGCCCTCGAATCGGCGGGTTTGGCAGCCTCTTCAATTGCCGCCATCGGCATAACCAACCAGCGGGAAACTACGGTGGTTTGGGACCGGTTTTCGGGTAAACCGATTGCTCCGGCTATTGTTTGGCAGGACAGGCGGACAGCCGGTTTTTGCGATGAATTAAGAGAGCGGGGGCTGGAGCCGGTCATACAGGAGAAAACCGGTTTGGTGGTGGATTCCTATTTTTCTGGAACAAAATTAAGATGGCTGCTCGAACATGTTCCCGGGGCCAGAAAACGGGCAGAGAGGGGAGAATTGGCCTTTGGGACGATTGATTCCTGGCTGGTTTGGAACCTCACGGGGGGCAAATGCCATGTCACCGATCCGTCGAATGCTTCGCGTACTCAACTCTACAATTTGAAAGAAGAAACCTGGGATGTTGAACTACTGAGAATATTTGATATCCCCGCCGAAATTTTGCCAGAAATACGCCCTTCAAGCGGTTTTTTCAGAGACACAAATATCGATAATTTTAGCGCTCCAATTCCGATTATGGGCATTGGAGGAGATCAACAGGCCGCCTTATTCGGCCAATGTTGTTTCGATCCCGGAATGATAAAATGCACCTATGGCACCGGTTGTTTTATACTTCTGAATACCGGCAGAAAAATTGCCATTTCCGATAACAACCTCCTGACGACGGCGGCGTGGGATCTGGGTGATGGCTTGAATTATGCGCAGGAAGGGAGCGTTTTCATGGGAGGGGCGGTGGTTCAATGGCTGCGTGATGGTTTGGGCATTATCGAAAATTCCGAGGATGTCGAAACCTTGGCGACATCGGTGAAAGACAGCGGAGGCATATTTTTGGTGCCCGCATTTACGGGTCTGGGCGCTCCCTACTGGGATCCCTATGCGCGGGGCGCTATGGTCGGAATGACCCGCGATACCAACAAGGCGCATATTGCCCGCGCGGCGTTGGAGGGAATCGCTTTTCAGGTGGCCGAAGTGGTTTCCGCCATGAAAGCCGATTCAAATATCGAGCTTAAAGAATTACGGGTTGACGGCGGTGCATCGAAGAATGATTTGCTGATGCAAATTCAGGCCGATTTACTGGGGATTCCGGTAGCGAGAGCAAAAACGACCGAAGCCACGGCCTTGGGGGTAGCTTATCTGGCGGGCCTTGGCGCTCAAATTTGGAGAAGCACCAATGAAATTGCGCCGCAATGGGAAAGGGAGAAAACATTTGAACCCACAATTTCTCAAGATGAAAGAGAGGAACTTATGGCGAATTGGGCGAGGGCCGTCGAACGGTCTCGGGGCTGGGCAAAATCCCAATGATTTTTCCGGGTAGCGCTATACTACTGCAATAACCGGTTGTTTAACGGGAATTGTGATAAAAAAAGTGGTTCCTTTGTCGGCTTCTGTTTCAAAATGAATCTTGCCGCCGTGGGATTCCACCACCGATTTCGCGATGGCCGAGCCCAAGCCCGTGCCCTTACTTTTTCCAAAAGTCACGAATGGCTCGAAAAAACGGGTTTGGATCTCCTCCGGGATGCCCTTGCCGTTATCGGTTACTTTCAGGCGTAACATGCCATCAGCCCCGGCTTCACCGGTAATCGTAATAAGCCCGAATTCATCCTCGAATGCGTCAATGGCATTACCGACCAGATTCTGGAACACCCGGTGGAGTTTATTTTCCTCTCCTTCGATTTCTATATCAGGCACCGAAATTTCGATTTTTATCTTTTCGTTCTGGAAAAAGGGAAAATTCAACTCCTCGAACCGATCAATCATTTCGGTCAGGCGTATCTTTGAGATCACCAAATTTTGATCCCCACGTGAAAATGCATTCAATTCCTCGGCCATATTGACCATGCGGGTGATCTGGCTGTCGATATTGCGGCAGAGTTTTTGCGACCTTTCATCGGTGTGCATCTGGGCCATCAATTGGGCGCCAAGGCTGATCAGGCAGAACGGGTTTTTAAAATCGTGAATGATGGTGTTCATCATCGTGCCGACCATGGAGAGTTTCTCCTGGCGCAGCATATCATCCATGTAATGGCGGGTGGTTTCATGGAGGTGGTTGATGATGCTTTGGAGAATATTGTCGAAGGGGCCATCCGTTTGCTTGATAAACTTCAACAGCGCCTCACGGGGAATATTGGCGATTACGACATTACCTCTTGATTCGGCCCGCAAGGCCCGTGGCTGCTCCGTAAAAAGTCCGATTTCGCCAAAAAACGTGCCTGCCTTGGAGTAGCCTACCACCCTGGATTTACCATCTCCCAATAATTTACAAAAGGCTACCTCCCCGTCCAAAACCAAATCGAGACCCTCAGATGGGCTGCCCTGCTCGAAAATCATCGAGTCGGGTGGATATTTTTCAATTGTGGCCGCCGATACGAGGGGATCGACTTGCTCCTTGTTAACTTTATTGAAAAAAGGATGTTCTGAAATTTCCATATTCCTGAAATAATCTAAAAGTATCCGTTTCGGCAGGTCGAGCAGAAAAATACTTCTCCCGTTCGGCCAATACCTGCAACAATCGATTCTTCAAAATCTCCAGCTGTACTGAAATTTTAGCCTCGTCATCAGTTTAAAATTTTAGATGATGAATGGAGTAATGAGGCCGAGGTTTTTGCTATTCGATAATTAAAAGCGATAGTGCGATTGAAAAGGGAAGGGTGGCAGAGTGGCCGAATGCGCTGGTCTTGAAAACCAGAGTGCCCGAGAGGGTACCGGGGGTTCGAATCCCCCCCCTTCCGCCATTAGTTTTGTGACATGAGTCTCGTGTTTTGATGCTTTGACAGTTCTTTTTTAACCCTTCAGAACGGGGGCATGATGAATGCGTTCAAAGCGGTTATTTTTGATATGGACGGGCTGATGCTCGACACCGAGACGATCAGCCAATTGGCATGGCAAACGGCGGGTCGGGAATTGAGTGTGGACATCCCCACTTCCTTATCATTGCAGATGATTGGGTTGGCCTCAAAGGATATTAAAGCCCTGTTCAGATCTCGAATGGGGGATGAATTTCCCGTCGAATCCTTTATCAACAACGCCAATATTCATTACCATAGGCTTCTTCGGGAAAAGCCGATTCCGGTAAAAACCGGACTGATTGATCTTCTGGATTATTTAGAAAACCAGGGAATTCCAAAAGGAGTGGCTACCTCCACGAGCAGAGATTTGGCCGAGCTGAAATTGGAATCAGCAGACCTTTCGGGCCGGTTTGATTGTATCGTGACCGGGGATGAGGTGGATAATGGTAAACCGGCGCCCGATATTTTTCTGCGGACGGCGCAAATGTTGGGAGTAAACCCGGATGAATGTTTGGTGTTGGAAGATTCCGCAATGGGCATACGGGGTGCCTCCGCAGCAGGGATGAAAGTCATTATGATTCCGGATTTAATTCAGCCGAGCTATGAACTTCGGAGTTTGGCCTACGGTGTTTTCGACTCCCTAAAAGAGGTTCTGGAGAAATTTCGCAATGGCGAATCGAAGTTACCCGATTTGTCGTTTACTCCTCCGGTTTCGGCTGAAGATTCCCCGATGTAAAAAATCCGAAGAGACTCCCGCAGATTCCACCCAGAATATGGGCAAAATGGGAAATATTATCGGCGCTTCCAGAGCGGGTGAATTCGTTTCCGAGATAGAGTGTCAGGATTAGTAAGAAGGTTAATGGAATGGTCTTTGCCTTGGCGTTGGCGAAGGAGCTGAGAAGGATCAGCATAAATGCGATTCCGCTGGCGCCGAGCAAACCCTGAGAAAAAATCAGCACATGGAGCAAACCGGTGGCAAGGGCGGTGATGAACACCATAATCAAAAGCGACCGCGAACCATATTTCTCCTCGAGTATGGGGCCGACCAGCAGAATTATCGAAAGATTGAATGTCAGGTGTTGGGCGTTAATATGGCCAAAAACATGGGAAACCAGTGTGAAATAACCAAGAGGGTCCGCAAAGGAAAAGCCGGGTGAGATGGAGAAAAGATTGAGGCTGAACCAACCGCCGCTAAACCGGTCGAGCAAATATATACACCCGCCGATGAGGGTAAAAGTTAAAATGACCGGAGAATTGTAATCCAGCCGCAACCGCCATCGACGAGCTTCATTCCCATTGGTGGGAGGTTCTGGAGTTTCGGCCTCAGCCATTCCCTTTTTCAGCTTACCGTGGAGTGATCAAGCAGGAATGGCAGGAAAATCCCGCCCCGAATGTGGTCAGCCAAAGATCTTTTTCAACTCGATTGTTTTCAAGATATTCCTCCAATGCAAATAATACCGATGGACTGCTCATATTTCCAAAATTTTTGAGTATTTTGGTGCTCTCATTTAATTTAAACTCGGGGATGGATTCCTTTATGGCATCGAGGACATCTCGCCCGCCCGCATGGCTTATTATCTCCCCAATATTTTGATTATTAAGCTTCTCGTACAAGGCGTTGACCGCCTGTGCCGCCTTTTGGGGGACGGTTTTGTGGAGCATGTTGCAAAGCTTTCCCAACCGGTTCACGAAGCGCAACAGGTCGCGGTCCTCCGGCAGGTGGATGAGATCGAAATCATTGCAATGCAATCCCGTTTTTTCGCTGTTATTGGACCAAATAGTGGCGGATGCGCCGTCACCGAAAAGACAGGCGCTGATCAAGACTCCGGGATCGTCGTCCAGATAAAATGCTGCCGAGCAAATTTCGACCGCGATGACGGCGACCTTTGCCTCGGGGTAGGCGCTCAGGAAGTTGCTCGCGCTTCGCAGAGTGGGGAGGGCCGCGCCGCAACCCAAGCCCACGAGATCCTGCAGGTAGGTATTGCGCCGCATACCGGTTTGTTCGGCCACATAGCTGGTCACGCCGGGGCAAATATAACCGGTGCAGGTGCAAACGAAAAGGGCATCGATTTCCTCAGGCTTCAACTTCGCCTTATCAAGGGCTTTTGAGAGGGCCTTGGCGGCAAGAAGAGGAGCCTCTTTTTCAAAACCTTGATTGAGCGCTCCGGCATCGAGTTCAAAAAGGTTTTCCAGATCATTCATGGCGAAATGGCGTTTTTCGATACCATTGTCACCGGTTAAGATTTTTCGAATGAGGTTGACCGAGCGCGATTTCAGGCGTCTTGCGGTGGGAGAGTCCTGAAACACCTCCCAACAGTCTTTTTGGGTCAGCGCTTGTTTGGGAACAGCATGGGAGATGGATTGTAGAAACATATGAGAATTTAAATCAATGCAGGTAATTATACAAAGTCTGAAAAGGCAGTAACCTTGCCCGGTTTGCCATCACAAGAATTTTCTGGCAGCCAGGATGATAAAGCATGGGATGGATTGCCCGGGACAGGTTCAGCCGTAAACGAAATCTCTTTCGAATGCGCATGTTGATGGTTTTAATCGTGACCGTCCAGCATTCTTTTCCATTGGCGTAGGCCGTTACTGGATCGGTGGCAATCGCAGCGGATTCGAGGGCGATTGACATGCCGTTGCCGGTAAAAGGAGGGATCATGCCAATTTGGTCACCGAGGCAGAGGCGATCATCCGACAAATGAAGCGGGGTGAAGTCGATTCCGGCAACTGCGGAAATGCTTTCGGGGTCGATGGTCGCGCGGTCCAGACGCTCGGCCAGAGAGGTCATGTTACAGGCTTCGAGGTAGAGCCGGAAGAGGTTGGCTTTTTCTCCTTTTATCTCGGGCCGTCTGCGAAATAAACCGCAAACATTGACTCTCCCTCTATCAACCGGTGATGCGCCCGCATAGGCATAGTTGCCAAGGTGCAATTCGAGGTCGCTTTGAAGGGGGAAGTTCTGACAATGCACTTTCAGCCCCAGCCAAATGGGTTTCCCCTTTTTCCGCCCCGAGGCCCATACTTTTCCGGGACCATTATCCTCTACCGGAAAACGAGTGCCGGTGCGCAAATCGCCTCCCAATTGACGGAATTCCCCGGCCATTCTGTTGTCCAGGGTATATCGGGACATTGCGATGGCCGGTCGGGGGAGGGCCTCTTTTCGGTCGAGCCGGTTTTTGTAAAACCAGGCGGTAGTCCGCAGCATTCCGGCATCTTTCATATGCTCGGCGATGCCCAACTCTCGAAGGGTGTCTTGGGTGACACCGGCCATGAATTCGCCGCAAACTTTATGCCTTGGAAATTTTCCGGCCTCAATGAGGGTTACCGGCACGGATCGTTTCAAAAGAGAAATGCCCAAAGAAAGGCCCGCTAAACCGCCCCCAATGATGGTGATATTCTTCATGCCAATAGGTATCAACTAATCTCGCCGGGCTGCGACCATACGATATTGACCGAGCAATCCGGTCCGACAAGTCCACTTCCATTCATCCTGTTTTAGCCCAAGCAATTGGGGTAGTTCCTGGCCCTTAAAACCGGCCTTGATGCTGAGCAGCGCGTCATTTTTGGTCACCCAATTAATTCCCAAAAAAGGACTACAGGCGCGAAAGAGAAATATGCCCGCCGCGCTACGGGCGGGTTCGCTGGCGAGGATGAGACGGGCATTGTGGCTGATTTTTTGGCCTAAACACTTCAAATCTGACTCTTTAAATTGGTGCAATATCATGTTGGCCATGACAATTGAATAGGGGGAGTAATTGTCATAAGTGGTCAGGTCCGCCTGTGTCCAACCCCAATCATGAGGCCAGTCGACAGGCCGAGTCCAGAGATCGAGACCGTCGATGTTGAGAGGAAACGATTGATGCAAATTTTTATCGAGGAAAGAACCCAATTCACCACCCCCGGCGCCGATTTCGAGGATGTGGTCGCCAGAGGAGATTCGGCTATTCAATTTTTGCCGAAACCAACGGAAATTACCCATCAGGGTGTTGAATTTCGTAATGTCCCGCCGGTTGTGCAGCGCATCGGGATCGTCCTCGGCCAAAGTGTCTAGAATTTCCGGCTCTACTGTGCGTATCACGAGTAAGATAAGAATTTTACGGAAAATACAAAAATTCCGCGCCGGGTCTATTCCCGCGAATGTTCGGCTTTACGCTCGCGATCACTTTCCTCGAGGGTCTTGCGGATGGCTGGGTAGGCCTCGATGGTGGCATTGAGGTCATTTCGATGGAGTTCGTAGAGGGAGCAAGGGGTGACGGCGCGCACGGTGGCCGTCCGGGGTTCCTCGTGGAGCAGAGCCATTTCTCCAAAAAAATCTCCGGCCATGAGAGATGCCAGATCGCGCGACTCCCCATGGTCTTCCCTTGAAACGCGGACGACACCACGAGCAATTAAAAACAATGCGGTTCCGGGATCGCCCTGGCGCATAATTATTTCTCGACCACCATAAGAGCGCGATTTCATTCGTTTTGCGATGGCGCCAAATTCCTCGGCGGGAATATCCCGAAAGAAGGGAACTTTGCGTAACAACTCCTCCGGGCCCACCCTCAACTGATCCACTTCCTGACCTCTGAGGTTACGCAATTGAATTGCGATATGCTCTTTCATCTCCTCGGCCACGGAATTGGAGAGCAAGCCATGTTCTTTCTGTTCCTCGACAGTTTCCTCTTCACTGAGCAAAATCAGTCTCCGCCCTAAACGCTCCTGCATGGCATGGACAAACTCCGGAAACTGCTCGGCAACTTCATCGATTTCCTGGCGCGCAGCTTCGAGTTTTTGCTGATATTGGGGGCGAACCTGCTCGATATTCGATTGAATTGCGGTTTCAATCCTGGATTGCTCCTGAAGGTATTCGAGAACCCGTCCACTTCCCTGGTAATGGCCCCAAGCTTGCTCATAGGCTTCCGAAATGGAGGCCAGACGGAGACCCTCCACGGTTTGAGAGAGGCCGGGAATTTTTTGCAGAAATCGGAAGAAAGATAACTGAACACGCCTGCCGCGCAAACTATGGGCCTGAATGGGTTGGTAACTTCCAGTAAAACGGACGGCATCAATTTGCAAAACGAGGACCAGAAGGATTTGCCGGAGCGCTCTTTCGCTCAGGTGGCCCTTGTTGAACATATTGGTATAAAGTGTTTTTTCCTCCGCGAATGAGCGTAAGTAGAGTAAAATCAACTCCTCGTTTTGGTTCAATTCGCTTCTCCGAAGTTCCTCCAGAGCATTGGTTACCTTGCTGATTTCTTCTTCGCAAACCTGCTGCAAACGCTCGGCGATAGGGCCCGAGTAGAGTCCGCCTTCCCGTAGCTCCGGTATGCGGTGCAAGGCCCTTTTTTTACCGGCAAGCTCTCCTTCCATTCGGGCAACTCGATCTGCCAACGGTGGTCGGTCCAACCCCAGTTTTTTCACCAAAAAGTCCATTGACAGCCCCTGAACCATGAGGGTAAAAATAACGGCTCCCATGACGAGGACGACAAACATCTCCGCCTGTTCAAATGCGGGCAGACTCAGCACGATGGCCACGGCGATAGCGCCGCGCAGACCGCCCCAGTACATGACGGTTTGATAACCGGTGCTGACAGGTTCCTCGCCCGGTAATTTACCCAGCAGGGGCATAAAGCCATAAATGACCACTGCACGTGAAAACAGCATGGCCAGAATCACCACTGCCAGCATGTCGGCATGTTCCCAGAAGGCCAGGAGTTCAACCCTGAGCCCCACCATGAGAAAGATAAGAGCGGTAGCCACAAAGACGAGGTATTCCCAATAATGCTCGAGGTAACTGCGAACGGTGTGGGATATTCGGATTCTGCCCCAACCGCCGAGGGTCAGCCCCGCCGCGACGGTTGCCATGACTCCGCTGACATGTAAAATTTCCTCTGCAAAGATAAACGAAACATAGGCCAGAATAGTGGTCAGCGTAATCTCGATATCGTGATCGGATTCCACTTTACCGAGTACATAGCCGGTTAAAAGCCCAAGCAACCAGCCAACTACCAATCCGCCGAAAAATACCACGAAAAATCCCCCGATACCTTTAATGACCGTGGCCGAGGTAACAGTCCCGGCCAAAACGATGCCTATCATGATTTTTGACAGCACGATGGAGGTGGCATCGTTGAAAAGGCTTTCTCCCTCGACCAGAACGGTTAACCGCGCGGGTGCGCCAAGCCGCTTGAATAGAGCGATGACAGCAACCGGATCGGTGGCGCTGAGTATGGCGCCGAGGAGCAGGGCGGCGGGGAGGGGGACATCGGACGCAAAAACGACAAGCAGGCCGATGATAACAGTCGAGAGCAGGAGACCGGGAATAGCCAGGGTGAGAATGGGGCGAAGGTTTTGCCGCAATTGGCGGGCGTCCAGGTTGTAGGCCGATTCAAAAATAAGGGTGGGAAGAAAAACATACAGAATGAGGCCGGGGGAAAGCTCCAGTTCTTCAATTAACTGTTTGGCCCCCTCGTGGAAACCGGCCAGCCATGCCAGGCCCATGCCCACGAGGACCAGAAAAACCGAAAAGGGCAGTTTTAATCTTTTGGTTACGGCGTGAACGGCAGCAGCGATCAAAAGAAGGGATATGATCCCGATAACAAGTTCTGCAATATTGGATTCCTCGTGCACTGAGTGGATGGGTTTAGGGCGATATAATCAATCCCGATAATCGGTGTGCCAGATGTCATTCCATATCTCGAACGGAAAAGGATGGCATGTGTGTCTTGATGTGTGGTAAATGGAAAACGATAAAATCATTTCCGGTGACCCGTTAAAATTTTCCCACTGAATGAGTGGTTAATTAACTGTGATTGCCTTGAAAGTAAACAAAAACCTTTTGATTTACAATAACTTGAGCTCGAAATCGTTCTTTTTTTACTATCATTCAATAACCGTATTCTATTTCTTTATTGCCGGTAAAATAAATCCCTGTAGGTTGCCAGTTGTTATGAGTGAACGGACATTGACCACGCCGACGGGAATTTCATCCGAGCCCAATCCCATCGAGCAGCTGTGCAATTTAGTGGAAAGCTGGGGGGAAAGGCCGTCCTGGAATGAGTATTTTATGGCTACTGCCCTGCTCATTTCCTCCCGCTCCAGTTGCGAGCGGCTGCATGTGGGCTGTGTGCTGGTCAGCGGTGGGGATCATCGAAACCGGATCACTGCGGCGGGCTACAATGGGTTTTTGCCCGGCGCACCCCATCATTCCCGAGTGAGAGACGGGCATGAGCAGGCCACCGTCCACGCCGAGCAAAACGCGGTGGCAGATGCCGCCCGAAGGGGAATCAGCCTGGAGGGAGCGACCGCTTATTTGACCCATTTCCCCTGCATAAATTGTGCGAAAATCCTCGCCTCTGCGGGAATTCGGAAAATTATTTACCATCTCGACTATAGAAACGACCCACTTGTAAATGACATTTTGGGGGAATCGGAAATTGAAATCAAACAGCTATAATCTTTAAGCCCCGACGGAGGGAAATATGGCGAAGTTATTCATTCTAAAAAGTAAAATGATTCTGCTCCTATGAGAGACGAAAGTGATACCCATGAAAACCTCTCCGGTTCGCTGCTGGTCTCCCATCCTGGTTTGGTTGATCCCAATTTCAGGCGTACGGTGGTGCTGATTTCCGCCCATTCCGATGATGAAGGCGCCCTCGGTGTGGTTATCAATCGCCCTCTGGGAAAATCTTTGGGTGAGTTGAAAGGGGAATTTGCATTCAGCCCGCTTTCCGATGTGCCAGTATATTCAGGGGGGCCGGTAAACCAGAAAAACTTGATATTGGCGGCCTGGAAGTGGGTGGAGGAGACAGGCGTTTTCAAACTATATTTTGGCCTCTCGACCGACAAGGCTCAGGTAATGCTGGCAAATGAACCCGATCTCGATATTCGCGGTTTTCTCGGGTATGCGGGTTGGACTCAGGGGCAGATCGAAAGTGAATTGAAGCAAGATGCCTGGGTGGTAAGCCCGATTGATGGCGGGGCCATTCAAAACTCGAAGGAGAAAGAGCTTTGGAAGCTTATTTTGCTCAAGGTTCTGCCCGATATGAAATTTCTCGCCGAAGCCCCCGATGATCCCTCTGTGAACTGAGCAGGAATTCCATGTATCCACTAATTAGCTTCAGTTTGCTTCTGCTCGTATGGGTAATATTTTCAGGCAAATTTGATTGGTTTCACCTCACTCTGGGTGTGTTTTCTGCGGCCTTTGTCACCTATTTTTCCGCCGACATGTATTTCACGGACCGAAAAATTGGCATCGTGGAGCGGCTGGGGCAATTGGTCCGGTTTAGCCGCTATCTAGTCTGGCTTACCTATCAGATATTCCTGGCTAATTTGTATGTGCTTCGATTGGCTCTCTGGCCCAATGGCATGTCCGAAATCGATCCCCGGATAGTGCGCATCAAGACGTATTTGCGCTCCAATTACGCCCGCTACGTTCTGGCCAATTCGATCACTTTAACACCGGGGACAATTACCATGAAAATCGAGGAAGACATCCTGTTTGTCCACGCCATAAGTCGCAAGGCGGCGGAATCACTGGACGGGGAAATGGAAAGGCGGATAGCCGCTGTTTTTGAGAGTCCAACGAAGTAAAGCGATGGAAATGGTATTTCTAACCTGCGGAATCCTTCTGTTTTTACTGGCCTTGCTGGTACTTTTGCGAGTGATCATTGGACCGACGGCAATTGACCGCATCGTGGCTGTAAACATGGTGGGGACGCAGACCACGGTGCTGTTGATCTTGATGGGGATTTTGTTCAGCCGGGTGGATATGTTTGTCGATTTCGCCCTTACCTATGCTTTGTTGAACTTTATTGGTTCCCTTGCGGCGGCGCGTTATTTATTGAGAACCAAGCCCCTCAGGGATACGAAAATTACGGTAGTGGAGGTTGAAAGGGGATGAATATGATCCTCAATATCGCCTGCCTCGGATTGCTCACGATAGGGATAATTATTTTCTTCGGAGCAGCAATCGGTGTGCTGCGATTCCCTGATTTTTATTCCCGTATGCACGCCGCCGGTCTCTGCGACACCATGTCCACCATTTGCCTTTTGATGGGGCTTGCCCTGTATCAGATGCACGACCTTTCTCTGCCAAATCTCCTCGTAGTGGGAAAAATCTTTTTTATCGTGGCCTTTATTTCTCTTACCGGCCCGACAAGTACCCACGCTCTTATTCACGCAGGCTATCAAAGGAGAAACCGGCCTCCCATCCGGGATTCAAAAGCGAAGGAGGGGAGCGAATGATCTGGCAATTCAACTTGATCATTCTGGGGTTTTTAATCATGGCCGCGATCATGTCGCTGAAGGTTACGGACCTACTCAGCGCCTCAATGATATTCGGGATTTACAGTTTCCTCATGTGCCTTCTGTGGGCGGCAATGGGGGCGGTTGATGTAGCCTTTACAGAGGCGGCAGTGGGTGCCGGGGCCAGCACGGTTTTTCTTGTCGCCACAGTCTATAGCACCAAAAGGAAATCATCGGATTGAGGGCGCTGGGAACCATAGCGGTAATTTTGACGGGAGCCTTGCTGCTGTATGCTTCGGGGGATTTTCCCGCATGGGGGGAACCTTATTCGCCCGCCAATGATTCTCGGGTCTCCCGGCACTATATTCTGAAATCATTCGAAGAAACCTCCGTTCCCAACATGGTTACGGCAGTATTGGCGGATTATCGGAGTTATGACACGCTTTTTGAAACGGTGGTAATCTTTACCGCAGGCATCGCTATTATTTCGATATTGAGGGGGCCTGTGGATAAAAGAGTCCGGCTGCGAAGAGCTTCTGAAAAAAGTCTCCGGCAATCGAATCTCATCTTGGCGCAAACCTGTCGCTTACTGGTTCCGGTAATACAGATGTTCGCACTTTATGTGATCGCTCATGGGCATCATAGCCCCGGTGGCGGATTCCAGGGAGGGGTCATCTTTGGGGCCAGCCTCATTTTGGTGGCTTTATCCTTTCAACTGCAAACCGCATTGGATCGGATTTCTGAAAAAAGGGCCATGATCCTGGCCGGTATCGGCGTGTTAATCTACTCGGGGATCGGCCTAACCTGCGTTTTGTTGGGGAGCAATTTTCTGGATTATTCGGTGCTGAGCAAGGTGCTGCCGTTATCGGCCATAGAAGCGCGTTCCTACGGAATATTGGGTGTCGAGACGGGGGTGGCTTTCACTGTCACCGCGATCATGTTCGCCATTTACGCCAATCTATCCTCGCACGGCAGAATGAAGGGAGGGCTGTGAGCCATGATCCTGGTCGATTTCATTGTTTCGCGCTTTAATTACTGGATTTACATCATCCTGATGATGATGGGTTTGTTCGCCATGATCGCGAAAAAAAACCTGATCAAGAAACTCATCGGGATGTCGATTTTTCAAACCGCGATCATATTGTTTTTTGTTTCCATCGGGGTGAAGGAGGGATCCACCATTCCCATTCTGGCCCACGAAGCAGCCCATGATCCCGCTCATCAACAAGCAGCGCCTTTGACGGAGAAGGGCGAGGGCCATATTCAAAACGGGAAGGGAAGGGACGCTCTTAGGGCGGAGGATTATGCCAACCCTTTGCCCCATGTGCTCATGCTGACGGCCATCGTTGTGGGAGTGGCCACTTTGGGTGTGGGCCTGGCGGTTGTGCAAAAGCTGCATCAGGAGTTTGGCTCGATTGAAGAACCGGAAATATTAGCTAAAATCGATTCTGACGATGGTTGACCAATATCCTGCCATAGTGCTATTGGCTCCTTTTTTTGCGGCTATAGCGGTGAGCCTTTTGGGAAACTGGAAGTCCGGTTTTTGTCTGCCGCTGACGGTTCTATCGCTGGTTATTTCGTTGATGTCCTCGATTGCCCTTCTCGGCCAAGTGGCAGAATCGGGTGAGGTGGTTTATCTGTTGGGAGGCTGGCCCCGGCCCTATGGGATTGAGTTTCGGGTCGATCCATTGAATGGGCTGCTACTGGTCGTTATCTGCACCATTGCACTACTTTCGTCGATATATTCGATCCGGGCCGCTGCCGTGGAGACCCCGGACAAATGCCCTCAATTCTACACCCTGTATCTGCTATTGGTAACAGGGCTTTTGGGAATGAGTATGACCGGCGATGCCTTCAACCTCTACGTATTAGTCGAGGTGGCTTCACTGACCAGTTACGCCTTGATAGCGATGCGCTCGAAGCGGGCCGTGCTGGCCAGTTTCAATTACATAATCATGGGCACAATCGGAGCTTCTTTTTATCTGCTCGGGGTGGGCTACCTGTATATGAAAACGGGCTCCCTCAACATGGTGGATATCCGGGAGGTTTTACTGGAATCAGGTCTTTATACTTCGGAAACCATTCTGGTGGCATTTATGATGATTATGGTGGGGGTGTGGATCAAAATGGCCTTTTTCCCTTTGCATGGATGGCTGCCCAATGCGTATTCCTACGCCCCCTCGACCGCGAGTTGTGTCTTGGCGCCATTGGTGACCAAAGTGACGGTTTATGTCATGATTCGCATGATGTTTACGGTTTTTGGCCCGGAGTACGTCTTCGTTTACCTTGGGTGGAGTGATGTGGTGGTCTGGATGGCGATTGTGGCCATTTTGGCCGGGTCGATATTGGCCCTGGCACAGACCGACCTTAAAAAAATGCTTTCCTACCTGATCGTGGCCGAAGTTGGCTATATGGTGGGCGGTGTCTGGCTGGCTAATGAAACCGCCCTTGTCGGCGCAATCTATCATGTCATCAGCGATGCTTTTATGACCCTCTGCCTGTTTTTGGCGGCTGGTGCCATTATTACCAAAACCGGAAAATACTGCATCAAGGATATGGAAGGCTTGTTCCGCAAAATGCCCTGGACCATGGTCGGTTTTGTCATTGCCGCCCTGTCGATGATAGGGATTCCGCCCACCTGCGGGTTTTTTAGCAAATGGTATTTGATAAATGGAGGAATCGAAGCGGGCAATTGGGGCTATGTGGCGGCCCTGCTCATTTCCAGCCTGATCAACGCGATACTATTTTTCCGAGTCATCGAGGTAGCCTATTTCAAAAAAGAATCAACCGATAGCGATAAGGAGGAAACTGTAAGCGGATCAAGTGGAGTGGGGGAACCCCCTCTTACCATGCTTGGGCCCTTGCTGGTGACGGCGGTTTGTTTGCTGCTCATCGGTATTTTTAACCAGGAAATCGTAATTCTCATCCGGCAGGCGGTCAGCTCTTTTGGACCCCTCGGTTTTATTGGCTAAAATGGAAACCGTTGTCAGCAGCAAACCCCTCCTTGCAACCCTGGTCTCCCTCCTGGTTGTGGGGCCGATTATCCTTTCACGGCGGCGCCCCAATTTGCGCGAAAGCTGGACCTTTTTGGCGGGTTTCATAAAACTTGGGATCGTCCTTTCGATGCTGCCAATCATTTTGGAGGGTGGGGTGATCGAATGGACTCTTTGGGAAATTCTTCCGGGGCTGGCGCTGGCTTTTCGGGTGGATGGATTGGGAATGCTCTTTGCCCTGGTAGCCTCAACCCTCTGGATCGTCACTTCTTTGTATTCGATCGGTTACATGAGGCGTATGAAGGAACATTCGCAGACCCGTTTTTTCGCCTTTTTCGCGGTCGCCCTGTCGGCCACTCTGGGGGTGGCGTTTTCGGCCAATCTGCTGACTATGTATCTTTTTTACGAGATGCTCTCCCTTTCGACCTATCCGCTGGTTACCCACCATCAGGATAGGGAAGCCCGTGCGGGTGGGCGCACCTATTTGACTTATTTGCTGGGCACATCGGTGGCATTTGCGCTGCCCGCCATGATTTATACCTATATGAAATCCGGGGGGTCGATGGAGTTTGTTTCGGGCGGATTTTTGGCCGGTTCGGTTTCTGGAGGAGAAGCCACGGTCTTGCTCATTCTATTCGTGTTTGGCTTCGCAAAGGCCGGGGTGATGCCCTTTCACTCGTGGCTGCCCGCCGCGATGGTCGCCCCGACACCGGTCAGCGCCCTGCTCCATGCGGTGGCGGTGGTAAAGGTCGGGGTCTTTTGCGTATTACGGGTAATAACCGGTGTTTTCGGGGTTGATTTTCTGGCCTCGCTGGGGGCTGCAACGGTTATTGTGTGGTTGGCCTCCATAACGGTTTTGGCGGCGTCTTTGCTCGCCCTCACTCAGGATAACCTGAAGCGCCGACTGGCCTTCTCAACCATCAGCCAATTATCGTATATTGTCCTGGGCGCCGCGATGCTTTCCGAGAGCGCACTCACCGGAAGTATCATGCACATTGCCATGCATGCGATGGGTAAAATCACCCTCTTTTTCTGTGCGGGGGCAATATTCGTGGCGACGGGCAAAAAGTATGTCAGCGAAATGGACGGCATCGGGTGGCGTATGCCATTTACGATGTTTGCCTATCTGCTGGGGGCGTTGAGCATAATTGGGCTGCCGCCCTTCGGGGGTGCCTGGAGCAAATGGTTTCTATTTTTGGGATCGGTGGAAACCCATAATATTTACCTCACTTTGGTTCTGGCAATTAGCTCTCTTCTCAATATCGCCTACCTGCTGCCGGTTGCGGTAAGGGCGTTTTATGTGCCGCCGGGGAAGGGGAACACGAAGATTGATCTGCATGAGGCACCGACAGCCTGCGTGATCCCGCTGACCCTGACCGCCTTTGGGTGTCTGGCTCTTTTTCTGTTTCCTGAAATCCTGTTGTCTTTAGCCCGGTTAATGGGAGAACCCTCATGATGAAAAACAAAGAACCTCAGCAGTGGCATGATTATGATGACGGCCTTGTTCTATTGCCGGACGATGGAAAGAAGCATTTTTTTGACCATCGGAAAAACGTCCGCAAGATCATACGCATCCTCTTTCTTAGCTGCGCGTTTTTATTTCTTTTCGACATAGTATTTATTTTTGAACACAAGCATTTGAGTTTTGCGGAGGGAGAATTCCCGATCGAAGGGTGGTTTGGTTTTTACGGGGTTTATGGATTTGTCGCCTGCGTGTTGCTCGTCCTGTTGGCCAAGCATGTCATGAGAACCCTGTTAATGAGGAAGGAAGACTATTATGATCAATAGCCTGCATCCCTCATTGATCCTCTTCGCGGGAGCGTTGATACTTCCGCTGCTGAGGGGCAATATCCGCAAGGCGGCGCTGGTCCTGGCGCCTGTTTTGGGATTTATCAACTTGCTGTTTCTGGAACCGGGGGCGGGAATGCCGCTGGCATATATGGGATTTGAACTGGAATTTCTGCGGGTTGATAAACTCAGCCTGTTATTCGGATACCTTTTTCATATCGCGGCGTTTTTGGGCGCAATTTATGCGATGCAAGTCAAAGACAGGGTGCAGCTTGTGGCGGCTTTGTTGTATGCGGGAAGCGCTGTGGGGGTGGTTTTCGCGGGCGACCTTCTGACGCTTTTTGCATTTTGGGAATTGCTGGCTCTGACATCGGTATTTCTCATTTGGGCCCGCCGGAGTGAAACTTCGTTGGCCTCGGGGATCCGATATTTGCTCATGCATGTATCATCGGGGCTGCTGGTCCTGGCCGGAGCGGCCCTCCAATACGAGCAGACGGGCACCCTCGCTTTTGAGCAAATGACTTTGGAGGGGCTGGGTGCCTGGTTGATTTTTCTAGGATTCGGAATAAAATGCGCCTTTCCGCTGTTGCACACCTGGCTGGTTGACTCCTACCCCGAGGCCACTCCTGCGGGAACGGTGTTCCTCAGTTCCTTTACCACAAAGGCGGCGGTTTACGCATTGGCCAGAGGGTTTCCCGGAACCGATGAACTCGTGGTGATCGGGACCATTATGGCGATGTTTCCGATCTTTTTTGCCGTCATCGAAAACGACCTCCGTAAGGTTCTTGGCTATAGCATGATCAACCAGATTGGATTCATGGTGGTGGGCATCGGGATTGGGACTCCATTGGCGATCAATGGAGCGGTGGCCCACGCTTTTAACGATGTTATTTTCAAGGGGCTGCTTTTTATGACAATGGGGGCGGTTCTTCTGCGAACGGGACGAATTAAAGGCACGGAATTGGGTGGGCTTTACAAATCGATGCCCATAACGGCCGGATTTTGCATGGTGGGGGCTGCTTCAATTTCGGCATTTCCGTTGTTCAGCGGATTTGTCAGCAAATCTATGGTCATGGCCGCCGCCGGGTTGGAAGGGCATCAATGGGTTTGGCTTTTTCTCCTGTTTGCCTCTGCAGGTGTTTTTCACCATGCGGGCATCAAGATACCCTTTTTCGCATTTTTCGCCCACGATTCGGGAATTCGGACGAAGGAAGCCCCGAAAAGTATGTTGGTGGCGATGGGCCTGGCAGCATTTATTTGCGTATTTAATGGTAGTTTTCCGGCTTTTCTTTACAGCCTCATGCCATTTCCGGTTGATTACGTTCCCTATACGCTGACGCATGTGGTGGCCCAAACCCAATTACTGTTTTTCTCCGCGCTGGCCTTTACGTCCCTCATGCTGCTTCGCATATACCCGCCGGAGTTACGCTCGACGAATCTCGATTTCGACTGGTTTTACCGCATGGGAGGCCGCCTGATCTACCGGGGTTCAGATTTAATTCTCAACACCTTTAATTCCGCTATATTTGAAGTCTTTTTGCCTGTTCTAGTTGGCACATTGAGGCGATTTTTTCGGGAAGCCCCCAGCCATATCGTCGCTGGTGTCCTGATGCCGATTTGGATGATTCAAAGCAAAAGCAGGAATGAAATAGAGCAGAAAAAACAAGATTTATACGAAAAAGCACGACTGGGAGCATTTCCCATCGGGTTAACCGCCTGCCTGGCCGTCCTTTTGTTGGGCATTTTGTTTTTGTTTTAAGAAAAGTTCCCTTTTTAGGAACTTTATGCTTTACAAACTGAAAAAAAATACGAATATTTATGAGGATCATAGCGCGAAAAACCCTCAAAGAGTATTACACCAAACATGCAAACGCCAAGGGCCCACTGGAATCCTGGTATCACGAAGCAAAGAAAGCGGTCTGGAAAACTCCACAGGATATCAAGGCATTATATCGGTCCGCCGATTTTTTACCGGGAAATCGCGTAGTATTTAATATCAAGAAAAACCGTTACCGACTGATAGTTCATATTCATTACAATAACGGCATAATTTTTATCCGGTTTGTGGGAACGCATGCCGAATACGATAAGGTCCATGCAGAAACAATTTAGCGCCACTTACCCAAACCCGCTTTCATCATGAAACTCAAAATAATCAAAACGAAAAAGGATCACGAAGATGCTTTGGCGCATATTGAGACGCTGATGGATGCTCCTACGGATTCTGCACAGGCCGAAGAGCTCGATTTGTGGGCTCTGCTGGTGGAAAATTACGAAGACGAGCACTATCCCATTGATACTCCGGACCCCATCGAAGCCATCAAATTTCGAATGGAGCAAGAAGGCCTTCGCGCGGTTGATCTTTGCAAGTTTATCCCTAACAAAAGCAAGGTTTCGGAAGTGCTCAACTACAAACGCCCCTTGAGCCTGAGCATGATCCGGTCACTACACCGGGGCCTCGGAATCCCCGCAGAAGTGCTCGTGCAAGAACCCAAGGGTATTTACAACGCAAATAGAAAGAATTAGAGATTATGGTGCGAAAGTATTGGTTGATGAAATGCGAGTTGGCAGCTTGCTCTTTTGATGAATTAAAGAGCGACAGGCCGGATAGCACTGGTAAATGGCGGGGGGTTCGCAATTATCAGGCGCGTAACTTTATGCGGGACGAAATGCGAAAGGGCGATTGGGTATTATTTTACCAATCCAGTTGTGACACCCCCGGCGTTCCGGGTTTGGCAGTAATCGCTCGCGAGGGCTACCCGGACCCTTCCGCTTTCGATGAGAAAAATCCTTACTATGATCCCAAATCATCGCCCGAAAAACCACAGTGGTACTCAGTCGATGTTAAATGGAAGAAGAAATTCAAGAACTACGTGAGCTTGAGAGATATTAAAGCCACCCCCGAACTGTCCGATATGCGGGTGGTGCAACGATTTCAGCGGCTATCCATCCAACCGGTCAACAAGGAACATTTTCAGAAAATCTGCGACATGGGCGGAATCAAGATCAATGCGTGATTTTCAGGAGGAGATAATTTCCGCAAAAATGCCTCCGCCGAGGAGTTTTTCTTTTTGGTAGAGAGCGCAGACTTGGCCGGGAGCGATGGCTCGTTGGGGCTTGTGGAAATTGACTGTGGCGAGGGGTTCTTTTTGAAAGGTCAAGGTGATTGGGGTTGCCGGGTCGCGGTAGCGGGGTCGGGCCAATAGGATGGAACCGTTTTCGGGTGGGGAATGGAGGAAATTGAGATCCGTCAGCGTCCAGGTGTCTGTGTAGAGGTGGGGCGTGGAAGGTTTGTCAAAATCGACAACCAGTTGATTGTTGGCGGAATTTTTGGCCACCACGACATAGGCTTCGTGGTCTGTATTGGAGGGAATTCCGATGCCCCGGCGCTGCCCGATGGTAAATTTATGCAACCCCGTGTGATTGCCCAACACCTTTCCATTGCTTGAAACAATTTCTCCCGGACTATCTTCGATGTATCCTGCGAGAAAATCGGCAATACGCACCTTGCCGAGGAAGCAGATGCCCTGACTGTCCTTTTTATCGGCGTTAGGGAGATCCGCCTTTTGGGCGATGCCTCTTACCTGGGGTTTGGTCAGACCTCCGATGGGAAAAAGGGCGTGTTTCAACTGATCCTTTTTAACCAAGGCCAGAAAATACGATTGATCCTTGTTTTTATCGATCCCTTCGAGCAGTTCAAAACCGTCTCCGGCATTTCTCTCGATCCTGCAATAATGCCCGGTTGCGACCCAATCAAAACCATTACTCAGCGCGTAGTCGAGGAAGACGCCGAATTTCATCTCGCGGTTGCACATGGTATCGGGGTTGGGTGTGACTCCACTGCGGTAGCCATCCACCATGTATTTGACGACCCGATTTCGATACTCATCGATAAAATTGAGCAGCCTGAATTCGATGCCGATTTTCTCTGCCACGGCGCGGGCATCATCAATTTCCTGTTGCCAAGGACAGTCGGAGAAGACTTCCTCTTCGCTTTTCCAGGTCCGAATATAGGCGCCCGTCACCCGGTGTCCCTGCTCCTTCAGGAGCAAAGCGGATACGGCGCTGTCCACCCCTCCGGACAAGGCAACCAGAATATTTTTCATAGAGATTTGTTATTTCAACAAGATAAAGACCCGTATAACCTTTTCCATTAATAAGAACCATTGATCATACGATTTCCATGAAAAAGCCGACAAAAAAAATTGCGGGAGCCCGATGGATATCCGCAACCACGGGACTCGTCGAATTGGGCCGCGATTGGAAGAAGCCTGATGTTCCACCGCTTTTCTCGACTGTGGACAATAAGCTTTTGACCGGTTTGGAGCGCGCCTCGCCCTATATCTATGCCCGGAGGAGCGGTTACTTCATTGAAAACGGGCTGATCCACTTTATGGTGTTTCCCTCGCGATTTCCGAATTTCGAGCTTGGAGAACGAAACCTTTATGTGGCGGGAGACTTTAGTAATTGGGGGGATGCCATCGGTCAAAACAAGTGGGAATTGTCACCCTCGGATTGGAAAGGGCAGGTGTGCTTTGAGCTGCAAATCCCGAGCCACCTGTGTTTTGACCGAAAATGGGTTCAGTTTAAGTTCATTACAAGTGATGGGCAGTGGCTGGATACGCCCGCCGATGCTCCCAATGCCGCCTATGACAGTCACGGGCATCGTAATTTTCGCATTCTTCCACATCAGACAGGGCAGCATATTTTCAGCTTTACGCGAACCCGATTGGAGGGATTCGATGGCGGTGGTGGCGTCCTGTGGTCGGAGGAAGGTTACGAAGAAATGGAGCCGTTGGTTCAGGGAGGCTATTTTTTAAAAGCGGGGACGAAGCTGGCACTCGGATCGATTGCAGAGGGAAACCAGACGATATTTCGGCTATTCGCGCCCCGCGCCACGAGGGCTCAGGTTTCTTATTACAAAGATTCTGGAAATACCGGCGACCGGGAAATCCTTGAGATGAATCGCGTGGATGCCACTACTTGGGAGGCGGTTGCTCCTCTAAATTTGCATGGTTGGCGCTATCATTTCAATATAGCGGATACGCATGGGCAAAAGTTCACGGGAATCGATGCCGGGATTGATATTCTCGATCCCTATGCGTTGGCAGCGGTTGGCCCGTCGGGACCGGGAATCGTTTGGGATCGCTCATTGATCGAACACCCAATTGAAACCTTCAACCCACCCGCGAGGGAAGATATCGTAATCATGGAAGCGCATGTTCGAGATTTGACTACTTACGCCTCGGTGGACATTGATGAACGGGAGCGTCTCGGTTTCAGCGGACTTCGGAAATGGGTCGAGAGTGAAGACTTTTATGTAAAATCGCTCGGGGTAAATGCGTTGGAGCTTCAACCGGTGCAGCAATACGATGTCGGC
This sequence comes from Opitutales bacterium, assembly GCA_021772515.1. GTDB lineage: Bacteria > Verrucomicrobiota > Verrucomicrobiia > Opitutales > UBA2987 > JAJFLU01. Next base: position 158,841 of record JAJFLU010000045.1, on the reverse strand, counting down.
GATCCGTCGGTCTATCAATGGGGTTATATGCCGGTCAATTATTTCGCACCCCATGCCGGGTATTCGCTGAATTCTGAGAGAGGATCGCAGATTCGGGAGTTTCAAGACCTTGTTGCGGCCTGCCATCGGCGTGGTTTGGCGGTCATTCTGGATGTCGTTTACAACCACACGGGCGAACCCAATCATTTGGGGCATATCGATAAACAATATTTTTTTGAAATCGATACGAAAGGGGAGTTTTTCAATTGGAGCGGCACCGGAAACACCCTTCGGGCCGACAGCCCGATGGCCCGGCGGCTTATTGTCGAAAGCCTGACACACTTCATGGAGATTTATGGAGTTGACGGATTTCGCTTCGATTTGGCTGAATTAATTGGCCTGGATGCCCTCCGGGAAATTGAGACAGCTCTCAAAAAAGTGCGGCCCTCGGTAATTTTGATCGCCGAACCGTGGAGTTTCCGTGGTCACATTGGCCCACGGCTCAAATCGACAGGTTATTCATCCTGGAACGACGGTTATCGGGATTTTATGCGCCAATACTTGACGGGGCGCGGCGATGCCAAAGGACTGCAATATTATCTTGCTGGCTCTCCTGATCACTGGACCGAATGGCCTGCCCAAACCGTGAATTATGTCGAATCCCACGACGACCGATGCTGGCTGGACGACATTACCGAAAACAAGGACCACAATGGCGCAAATCCGACTCTTCTGGATCGACGAAGGACTCATTTAATGATCGCCGTGCTGATGAGTTCGCTCGGGATACCCATGATTTCCGCCGGGCAGGATATGCTTCGCTCGAAGCAGGGGGTTCGGAATACCTATTTGCGGGGGGAACTCAATGCCATCGATTACGGCAGAACCCATCGCTATTCTGGCACGCATGAGTATTTCCGCCGGTGGATACAGTTTCGGCTTTCCGAGAAGGGGAGGGCGTTTCGGCTCTCCAAAGCGGCATCATCCGACTATTTTCGGTTTTTTCAGTTAGACGATTCGAGCGCCGTGGCAGCCCTTTTTAATGCCGATGGCGGTGCGGGTAAAGGGTCCGGGCAGCTTTTGTTTGCCGTTAATCCTCATGAAAAGGAGGTTTCGATTGAAGTAGCGGAAATCGATCTGGCTCTCTGGACGCAGATTGCCGATTCTGAGCGTTTTGATGAAAGGGGACTTGAAACCGCCCTTTATCACATTGATGGGAAAACGTTGAAAATACCTGCGATGAGTTGTGGGCTGTGGGTCGAGTGAATTTTTTTGGTAAAATACGCTGGCGGGCACATAACACTTGCAAAAGGTTAGCGGGTCGTTTTCATAGCCATTTCCTTGATTGAAGAGCTCCCATCGCTAGGGAACGGACGCTTTTCAATAAACCTTAACCGGCAAATTAAAACATAAATTATGACCACAAAAATCGCTATCAACGGGTTTGGGCGCATCGGGCGACTCGTTTTTCGGGCATTAGTTGAACAGGGGCTCCACGGCGACGAATTTGAAATCGTCGCAATCAACGATCTGGTTCCCGCCGACAACCTTGCCTATTTACTTAAATATGATTCCGTCCACGGGCGTTTTCAAGGAACAGTTTCCACGGGGAAATCGAATTCCTACCTCGACGACGATGACCTGCTTATCGTCAACGGACATCAAATCCAATGCCTTGCCATTCGAGAGGGACCAGGCGCAATGCCGTGGGGTGAGCTTGGAGTGCAAATCGTAATTGAATCGACCGGCCTTTTTACGCAGGATGAAAAAGCGCGAGGGCACCTTGAAGCGGGGGCAAAAAAGGTGATTCTTTCGGCGCCCGGCAAGGGAGACTTGAAAACGGTGGTTATTGGGGTGAATGAAGATACCCTTACGGCTGCGGACGACATTATCTCGAACGCCTCCTGCACGACCAATTGCCTGGCCCCGGTAGTCAAGGTGATCGATGATAATTTTGGCATTGAGGAAGGCTTGATGACCACGGTCCATAGTTATACGGCAACGCAAAAAACGAACGATGGGCCTTCCCAAAAAGATTGGAAAGGTGGCCGAGCGGCGGGATTCAATATCATTCCGTCAACAACAGGCGCAGCCAAGGCGGTCGGTCTGGTTTTGCCGCATCTCAATGGCAAACTGACGGGTATGTCCTTCCGGGTTCCCACGGCGGATGTCTCGGTCGTGGACCTTACGGTGAAAACCAACGAGGAAACCTCATATGAGGAAATTTGCGAAAAAATCAAGGAGGCTGCCGATGGCCCGATGAAAGGAATTCTCGTTTATACCGAGGATCAGGTAGTTTCAACCGATTTCATCCACGATCCCGCCTCGTCCATTTTTGATGCCGATTCTGGGATTGGACTAAACAGCAAATTTTTCAAATTGGTGAGTTGGTATGACAATGAATGGGGTTACAGTAACCGATGCATCGATTTGCTGAAAATCGTCAACGGGCTACTTTAGGACAGAAAGAAATCCTGAATCCTCAGTTGATTTTGCCTTGATCGGGGTAATCCGACGCTGTTGAACCTGTCGCCTTGAAAACACTTCGCCAGATATCTGCCTGTGGTAAACGAGTTTTTGTGCGGGTTGATTTCAATGTGCCCTTCGATTCTGAGGGAAACATTTCAGATAGCACTCGGATCGAGGCGGCTTTGCCAACTATCCGGCATTTGGTGGAGCAGGGCGCGAAAGTGATTCTTGCCAGCCACCTTGGGCGTCCGAGAGGGGAGAAAAACCAGAAGTTCAGTCTCAAACCAGTGGCCGCTGAATTGGCCAGGAAATTGGGCCTTCCGGTGATTTTTCTCGAAGGTTGCATCGGTCCAGAGGTAGAATCCGCAGTCCGAGGGATTCACAATGGTTCGGTTGTCCTTCTGGAGAATTTGCGATTTCATTCAGGGGAAGAAAAAAACGATCCCGAATTTTGCAGATCATTGGCCCAAATACCCGAAATCTATGCAAATGACGCTTTTGGAGCTGCCCATAGGGCACATGCTTCAGTGTCTGGTTTGCCCGTTTTGATGGAAGAAAAGGTGGCCGGTTTCCTGATGGAACGAGAGTTGGATTATCTGGGTGGAAAAACCGAAAAACCTGAGCGACCCTTCGTGGTAATTCTGGGCGGCGCCAAGGTAAGCGACAAAATCGGTGTCATCGATGCGCTACTTGATAAAGCCGATTCTATTATGATTGGCGGCGCAATGGCCTACACTTTTCATCTAGCTCAAGGGTTTGAGGTCGGCAGTAGCTTGTGTGAATCCGATAAGGTGGAAATTGCCCAAAAGGCTTTGGATTCGGCCAAGGCAAAGGGAATCCGTTTTCTACTTCCCGTTGATCATCTGATTGCCGAAAAACTGGATTTTGGAGCCGGGTCAACGGGAGAAATGAGGGTTGTTGAAGGCAATTTTCCGGAAGGGTGGTCGGGGGTCGATATTGGCCCGAAAACGATCGAACTTTACAAACAGGAAATCTCACGGGCGCGAACCATTCTCTGGAATGGGCCAATGGGAATTTTTGAGATGGAGGCCTGCCGCGATGGCACATTCTCGATTGCCCGGGCGATTGGCGATAATGTGGAATCGGTTTCTATTATCGGGGGAGGGGATTCGGTCAAAGCGATCAACCTCGGGGGATTTGCCGACAAGGTTAGCTTTATCAGCACCGGCGGCGGAGCCAGTCTGGAATTTTTGGAAGGTAAACTACTTCCAGGAGTGGCGGCTTTAGGATAATTAAATGGACTGGCTGTAAATTCCATCGATTAAATTTTGGAACAATGAAAATCTCGGTATTTCCGCACAATTTTAAAGGGTGGATGCGAATGGGATTATTGTTCGGTGCGGTATTTTTCGCCATTGCTTTTTTCTTTTTCTGGATGATAGCAATGCCGGGTAACTCCTATTCTGGCGAATTGTCTCCGTTGACCGATGAAGAAAAAGATACAGCAGAACGTCTGGAACACCATGTTTACGAGCTGGCCCAGGAAATTGGGGAACGGAACTTTTTAAATTTACAGAACCTTCAAGAGGCCGCCGGATACCTTGAAACCACCCTGACTGGCTTTGGATATGAGGTTCGGTCGCAGGAATTTAGTATTGCTCAAGGCGAAATTAGAAACCTCGAAGTAGAAGTGAAAGGGAGGGTTCGACCGGAAGAGATTGTTGTGGTCGGCGCGCACTATGATTCGGTTCTTGGTTGCCCCGGCGCGGACGACAACGCCACAGGAGTCGCGGCGGTAATCGAGCTGGCTCGGATCTTTTTCGGAATAACTCCGGAAAATACCCTTCGTTTCGTATTCTTTGTCAATGAGGAGCCGCCATTTTTTCAAACACCGATCATGGGCAGCTTTGTTTACGCCTCCGAACTCCATATTCGGGGAGAAAATATAATCGCGATGTTCTCTCTGGAAACCATCGGATACTATTCCAGCGAAGCCAAATCGCAGAATTATCCATTCCCCTTCAGCTTATTCTATCCAGATCGGGGCGATTTTATTGGATTTGTGGGGAACCTTGGTTCTCGGAGCCTTGTTCGTCAGTCTCTGAGGATTTTCCGGGATAATTGCCAGTTTCCATCAGAGGGCGTTGCTGCGTTGTCGACAATACCCGGTATAGGCTGGTCCGACCACTGGTCGTTTTGGCAATTCGGTTTTCCTGCAATAATGATTACGGATACCGCCCCTTTTCGAAATCCGAATTATCATCGGGAATCGGATCTGGTAAATTCTCTCGATTTCGCTTCTATGGCCCGAGTAGTCCAGGGGCTTGAAGAAGTTATTTCTACGGTAGCCGAATCGAATTGACAATAATATTCCCGCATCAAGGTAAAGGACCAATCGTGAATTGGCCTTTTACCTGACGATAATGAGAACTGCACGGCGGTCGTTTGCCATTTGCTCGACCGAGCCTTCTTCGATGGCGTCAAAATCGCCTTTGGAATTGATTTCCATGCGGCTTCCGTCCACACCGAGTGATTCGAGGTAATCTTTTACGCTATTGGCCCTGCGATCACCGAGCGCCAGATTATACTCAGTGGTGCCCCGCCAGTCGCAATGCCCTTCGATGAGGAGTCTGTCGGAGGAATTTTCAAGCATATGGCTGGCGGCTTCCTGCAATTTTTGGCGTTCTTCGGGAAAAATGGAAGCGAGATCGTAATCGAAATATACCGTTGGCAGCAAATCCCGAATCTGGTTTTCGGTCGACATGAAACCGGGATCAGGGGGCCTTACTTCGAGCATTTCATGTTCTCCGGTGTAGGCGTCGGAGACAACCCTGTAGGTCAGCCTTTCACCGCCCGGCCCCAATATGGTGTCCTGTGGCGTTGGCGGAGGAGGAGTTTTTGGGCACCCGACAAGCAAAAGGAGAGAGGGAAGGGCAATAAAAAGAAAAAGTTTTCGTCCTGATTTAAACATGATATAAAAGCGATATTTCGGTGTGAATCTTTTTGATGTGATAAAAAATAGCTCCGTCAGGGGCGGCTGGTTGTGTCAATGAGACCATGCTCGATGGCAAATCGGGTAAGGCCGGCGACATCGTGAAGTTTCAGTTTTTTCATCAGGTTGGTGCGATGGTTTTCGGCTGTTTTGACACTGATGCTCAACTTGCTGGCCACTTCTTTTGTGCTGTGGCTTTCGGCGATGAGTTGGAGGATTTCCCTTTCGCGGGTAGTGAGTAGGTCGAGCGCAGGGTTTTGAGAGCTTGGATTGGCAACCGCTTCCCGCAGCAATCTTGCCACTTCCGGGCCGAAATAGCTGCCCCCCTCGGCCACTGTTTTTATACCCTTTTTGAGTTCGGAGAGGGCCGCCGATTTTTCCACAAAGCCGTGGGCTCCAGCCTGTAATAATTCGCGCACCAAGGTGGAGTTTTGATAACCGGAGAATACCAGCACTCTCGTTTTCGTGAGGGATTTGGCAAACCTTCGCAAAACTTCAGTTCCATTGAGGCCGGGAAGCATGACATCCAGGATGACAAAATCGGGCTTCAATTCCAGACAGAGATTATAGGCGATCTGCCCATCTCCGGTTTCAGCGATCACCTCGAACCCAGGTTCGGATGCGACAATCTGCGCGATCATTTCGCGGATCGCGGTTTGGTCTTCGACAATGACAACCCTTTTCATGTTTTTTTGGGGGGGATGGAAACAATTTCCAAGGCTTATAATACGGGCTATTTGAATCTCTCAACTACTGCAATAAAAATTTAGAAAACCACAGGGATTTTTATACTTTTCGCCGATTCAACTATTTGAAAATGGCGCGGTTTATAATAATAATGTACTCTTGACGCGATAGAATAAACGAGGCTGTTTATGACTCCAAGATTTTATTGGGGTAAATGGAAGTAATATGTTCGTTAAATTCATACTTTTGCTTGGCAGGACCGGGACTACCCATCTGCGGCGATTAGGGCGATCGGGTATTTTTTTGGTAGAAAGCCTGTCCTGCCTTGTTTTTCCACCAATTAAATGGGGGCGGATCGTTAAGCGCATCCAGTTCATCGGCTGGCAATCCACGGGGTTAATATGCCTGACGGGCGCATTTACCGGCATGGTTCTATCTTTACAGGGCTACAATACGCTGAAAAGGGTTGGCTCAGAGGCTCTTTTGGGGCCTTTGGTAGCGCTGTCACTGATACGTGAATTGGGGCCGGTTTTGGCGGCTTTGCTGGTGACGGGGCGCGCGGGGTCGGCCCTGACGGCTGAAATCGCCATTATGCGAAACAACGAACAGATCGACGCTATGGAATTGATGGGGCTAAACCCATTGCGATATCTCGTGCTGCCAACCATGGTGGCGGGGGTGATCTCTCTGACTTTATTAACCTGGATTTTCGATGTTGTCGGAATTTTGGGGGGTTACCTGATTGGGGTAAAGCTATTGGCCCTTCCCGCAGGCACTTATTTTGGCGAAATCAGCCGCTATCTGGAGATGGATGATATCGTTGGCGGAATTTACAAATCTTTGAGTTTCGGGCTGATTATGGCATGGATTTGCTGCTACAAAGGCTACTTTACAGGACTCGGGGCGGAGGGAGCGAGCAAGGCCACTACCCAGGCGGTGGTGACCTCCTCGGTTTTCATACTCATTTGGGATTTTTTCGTAACATCAGTGGTTTTTTAAGACCTTTAAGACAATGATTCGCATCGAAAATTTACAAAAAAAACTGGCTGGCAGAGATGTTTTGCGAAATGTCACGCTGCATGTTGAAAAAGGCCAATTTGTGGCCTTGATCGGGAGGAGCGGCAGCGGCAAAAGCGTTTTGCTGAAGCATATTGCGGGTCTTATGGCACCCGACGCGGGGCGCATAATGCTAGATGGGCAAAATCTTTGCGCTGCTCGTGGGAAAAAACTTGAAACTATCCGCAGGCGATATGGTTTTGTTTTTCAAAGCGGCGCTCTTTTCGATTCGATGACAGTTTACGATAATCTAGCTTTTCCTCTCCGGGAAAAAACCTCGTTGGGTGAGCAGGAAATTCGGAAAAAAATAACCCAAGGGCTGGAACAGGTCGAATTGGGAGGAGTCGAATCGAAATACCCCTCGCAACTAAGCGGCGGCATGGTCAAGAGAACCGCGTTGGCAAGGGCTTTGGTCATGGATCCGGAAATTATTTTTTTTGATGAACCGACAACCGGATTGGATCCGATAATCGCGGATTCCATGCTAAGGTTGTTCGACGCCTGCCGCAAGCGTCTGAACTTGACCGGTATCATCGTCTCCCATCGCATCCCGCAAATATTTTCGGTCTCACAGAAAGTCGCCATGCTGCATGACGGTGAGATTATAGCCGCCCTCTGCGAAAACGGATCCATTAAAACCGATAACCAAATTTTGAGGCAATTTGTGGAGGGCACCGTCGAAGGTCCGGTGGTTTATCAATAGAAAAGGGTGTCGGCAGTCGAATTTTGAACTAAAAAAGAGGAGAGTCTAAAAAATGAAGACGAAAGAAATATATCTGGAATTTACGGTGGGCCTATTCATGCTTTTGGGGCTCGTTGCGGTGGGCTATTTGAGCGTCAAACTGGCCAAGAAGGATTTTTTTGAAACCGATGGTTATCCGGTTTACGCGCTGTTCACAAATGTAGGAGGATTGACCTCGGGGGCTCCGGTCGAAATTGCCGGTGTGCAGATTGGTCGTGTGAAAGACATCACTTTAGAGGATTATTACGCGCGGGTATCAATGATTATGGATGAGGGAGTGGTGTTACAGGAAGACGTTATCGCCTCGATCAAGACCAAGGGTCTTTTTGGTGAAAAATTTGTTGAAATCGTGCCGGGGGGAGAAGAGGAATTAATAAAATCGGGAGGAAAAATTCTCGAAACGGAACCTGCAATGGATTTTGAGGGACTTATATCTAAATTCGTGCATGGAAAGTTTTAGCGAGTTATCCCGATGCCCTCAAATCAACCTAAACCGTTTGCCACCCGGCATCCTTTGAAAACAATCGCAGCCGTTTGTCTGGCAGCGATAGTTTTTTCAGGTGCATTGGTTGCAGGAATACCGAGAAACCAAATTAGAAGCACTACGGATCAATTGGTGGCTGTTCTGAAGGATCCGGAGCTTCATGGACCGAAAAATCTTTCCAGGAAAAGGGCATTGATCGAAGAAATAGCGGATAAACGCATCGATTGGTATGGTCTTTGTCAAAGATGTTTAGGCAGGCATTGGAGGCAAAGGACGCCCGAGGAAAAAAAGATATTCGTCACTACTTTGACACGTTTTCTAAAAACTAATTACACGGATATCATTATCGAGAATTTCGGGGATTTGAAGGAAATCAAATATCAGAGTGAAAGCCAGGATGGTAAATATGCCCTTGTGAAAATCCAATTAGTTACCAAGGACGACCTGGAAACGCCCATTTTTTACCGCATGAAATCAAAGTCCGATACCACAGAATGGGAGATCATCGATATCGTGATTGAAGGCGCCAGCATGGTAAAAATTTACCGGACCCAGTTTGACGAGATATTGAATAACGGTTCTTTTCAGGAATTGATCGAAAAAATCGAAGAAAAAATCGAAGCTCTCGACCAATAGAAATTTTGTCATTCGGAAGGGATACTGAAAAAGCTCCCATCGTCAAATCTTTGGAAAGAACGGCTGTCCGGTGTGTTTGATTCAAAGGTCAAAATCCAACCTGAATTTTGTCCAAACAAAAACATCCATCGGTAGGTGTTTTCGTTCAGAAACAAACTCTCGCCCAGACCGAGATCCCAAATGATGATCGCATCTCTATTGTTGTTTTCAAAAACATACTGCCAGCCATGTTCTTCATGGTAAATCCAGGGCCAGAAATCGACGTTATAGGTTTTATACCAAGAGGAGAAATACCAACCAGAACGACCCTCTATGGGCACACCGCTGAAGGGATCGTTTATTGGGGTCACGGCTGTGAGGTAGCCCTGTTGGTCGAGATGGGTCCAGCCCTCCATCCAGTTATGGCTCGATGAGAAGGCGCCCCGGTAGGAGACCGGCTCGAAAAAGGTGTCGTTGGCGGGCAGGGCGGTGCGCCCCAGGGTGTAGGCGGGGCCATCAGAGGCCGGGCGCGGGTCGAGCCCCGCATCGCTCGTGCGGGAGATGCCTCCCAACTGCGGGTTCTGGTCGATGGTATTGCCACGGGCGGCATCGAGCACTCCGAGCTCCTCGGCCGAGTTGTTCTTTGTGAGCGAGCCTATCGTGCCGGTCGAGGCGCCAAAGCCAAACCAGATATTGTTGTCGAAGGAGAGGTCACCGGCATTGAAGCGGTCCTTGGTCAACTGGTCGTCGATACGCACCGCGTAGTCCTTGTAGTCGGTAAAGATGCTGTTGTTGTAAAAACCGCCCGTATTGTCCTTGAGCCGAAAGGTGGCATTGGTCTGCCCGTGGGTGGCACCGACTCCCGAGCCGATATAGGTGGCATTGTAGATGGTGGGTTGTGCCAGGGGAAGGAAGTTCTTCTGTGGATCGTCGCCGCCATCGTGCTCTCCGCCGTAGTTCGAGCCCACGCCACTGTCTTTTTGCACTGCGAACCAGAATTGGCCTTTGCCACGATAGCCCTGGTCCCAGTCGAAGGACTCATCTTCATTGAAGGCCGAGACGATGTATTTGAGGTTTACGGTGCCTCCGAAAAACTCGATTCCATCATCACTGTTGTTGAAGATCTCGACATATTCGATGGTCGTGCCGCTGCCGACCGCACCGAGGGTCAGGCCGTTGATTTCGTTGTTGGCGCTCAACTCGAACCCACCGTGGCGGATCGAGACGTAACGCAGCACCCCGGAGTTATCAGAATCGTCAGCGCCCCCGTATTTGGCCAGATTGTTGCCGGTCGGAATGCCTTCGATTTCACGCTCCGGCACGATGCCGGCGCCGGGATTGATGATGGGGTTGTCGGCATCGTTGAGGATGGCATTTCCGAGAATAATAAGTCCTCCCCAAAACTGATTATCGGCCAGGGTGAGGGTGCCATCGTCGGATTCGGCGGTAAAAACAATGGGGTCGGCCTTGGTGCCTGCGGCCATGATCTTAGCGCCTCTGGTCACAATTAGAGAGCCAACCGTGCTGTTGGTAAAATCCTCGCCACCGCGCATGGTGGTGCCCGGCTCGATGGTCAGCACTGCGGGAGCTTCCACAAAGATGGGTTTGCGGAAAATATACTCGTTATTCGCGGTCCAGGTAGTATCGGTGGTGATGTTAGTATCAACGACTATCTGTGTGCCTTGCAATATGGCAGTTAAGTAGCCTTGTTGATCGAGGTGTGTCCAGCCTTCCATCCAGTTGTTTCCTGAGGAAAAGGCTCCCCGGTAGGTGGTTGCCGTGAAAAAGGTATCGTTGGCAGGCAGGTCGGACAGGGCGAGGGTGTAGGCGGGGCCATCAGAGGCCGGGCGCGGGTCAAGTCCTTCGTCGGTTGTGCGAGAAATTCCTCCCAACTGCGGATTTTGGTCAATCGTATTGCCGCGGGCGGCATCGAGCACTCCGAGTTCCTCGGCCGTGTTGTTCTTTGTGAGCGAGCCTATCGTGCCGGTCGAGGCGCCAAAGCCAAACCAGATGTTATTGTCGAAGGAGAGGTCACCGGCATTGAAGCGGTCCTTGGTCAACTGGTCGTCGATACGCACCGCGTAGTCTTTGTAATCGGTGAAAATGCTGTTGTTGTAAAAACCGCCCGTGTTGTCCTTGAGCCGAAAGGTGGCATTGGTCTGGCCGTGGGTTGCGCCCACTCCCGAGCCGATATAGGTGGCATTGTAGATGGTGGGTTGAGCCAGCGGAAGGAAGTCCTTCTGTGGATCGTCTCCGCCATCGTGCTCTCCGCCGTAGTTCGAGCCCACGCCACTGCCTTTTTGCACTGCGAACCAGAATTGGCCCTTGCCGCGATAGCCCTGGTCCCAGTCGAAGGACTCATCTTCATTGAAGGCCGAGACGATGTATTTGAGATTTACCGTGCCTCCAAAAAACTCGATTCCATCATCACTGTTGTTGAAGATTTCGACATATTCTATAGTGGTGCCGCTGCCGACCGCCCCGAGGGTCAGGCCGTTGATTTCGTTGTTGGCGCTCAACTCGAACCCGCCGTAGCGGATCGAGACGTAGCGTAAAACACCGGAGTTATCGGCATCGTCAGCGCCCCCGTATTTGGCCAGATTATTGCCGGTCGGAATGCCTTCGATCTCGCGCTCCGGCACGATGCCGGCGCCGGGATTGATGATGGGGTTGTCGGCATCGTTGAGGATGGCATTTCCGAGAATAATAAGTCCTCCCCAAAACTGATTATCGGCCAGAGTGAGGGTGCCATCATCGTCCTCCGCGGTAAATACGATGGGGGCCGCTTTGGTCCCGTTGGCCATGATCTTGGCTCCCCGTGTAATGATCAGCGAGCCCACCGTGCCGTTGGTGAAATCCTCACCGCCGCGCATGGTGGTGCCCGGCTCGATGGTCAGCACTGCGGGAGCTTCCACAAATATCGGCTTGAGAATAATGTAGTCATTTATCGCAGTCCACGTAGTGTCGGTTGTGATGTTAGAACTAACTACAACATCAGCGCCGTTGGCAGTGACAGCGAAACAAATGAAGGCGAAAACACTTATATATTTAGATAGCCTGGACATAGTACTTCTTTTTGGTGAAGGGGATTAAAGAAAAATTTCGGGGAATGAGATTTAAAAATCCCGGCTGATCCCTAATTTAAACGCCCGGTTTTCTGAATAGGACCGGAATGTTTGGTCTTGGCCCAGATAGGACTGGCGCCATTGGCTTTGGAGGAGATTGTTGACGGCGAATCTTAGTTTCCATTTTCCCCAGACTCTTTGTGTCAGATTGAAATCGAGGGAATATGAGGCGTCTTGATAGATGTCGGGATCAACTTCGAGACTGAGAAAGGAAAGGGATTCTCCAACCGCGTTGAAAAGCAGATTCATTGAAGTGCCCCAGAATTGGTTGTCGTAGCCGATGTCGAAGTTGACGATATAGTTCGGCTGTCCCTCGAAGGCGGAAGTGAAATTTGCCCCGGAAATTTCCGCCTCGATTGAAGAGTCGATGAGGGCAAAATTTCCCGTAAAAGTCAGATTTTTGATTCGTTTGCGGAATTCAAATTCGATGCCGCTCACCGTGCCCTTTTGCGCATTTGACCAACTGAAAAATAGTTGGTTGCTAAATCGGACTGTTGGAACGATCGGGTTTTCCATATTTTTTGTGAAATAGGTTACCGCTATAACTTCACTACGGCTCAAATACCATTCCCAGCGCAAATCGAAATTATCGACGAGGGTTCGTTCCAGATTCGGGTTTCCCTCGAAAACCTCGATAGTCACGAAGTCCGTGGTGCGAAAGGGGGCGATTTCCCGGTAGGTAGGCCGTGCGAGTGTGCGTCCGTAGCTAAACCTGAGGTTCATGTTTTTTTCTTTGCCCATATGGTAAACAAGATGGGCAGCGGGAAGTATATCTGCCTCTTCGAGTGTTCCGGTATCTTGGCTTAGTGAATTCAACTGGCCGGTGGAACCGATTGCATTCACACCCAAGGCAGTTGACTCATACCTGGCTCCTGCTGTGAAGCGCAGGCGTTGGGTCAGTTTGGTATCGGCCATCAAGTAATAGCTCTCGATTTCTTCATTCCCATCGTAATTGGCGATATTATTGGGATCCCGAAAGGTGAGGTCTTCCCATTGGGCCTGATTTTGCTGGGTGCGGCTGACATCGGAGTTTTGGTCGATGGCCGCTGGGAGGTCAGAAAAACTTGAAAAATCCAGTATCGGGCTGCGGCCTCGGAAAAACTTAAAAAGACGCTGTTGAGCCAGCCGATCCGACTTGGTGAACAGGTAACCAGCTTTAAAATCGGTACCCTGGAACAGATTGTTAAAAGGGAGGACGGCATTTACTTGAAACAGGTGACGATCCGCTTCGATATTACGGAAGAAAACCTGGGGGAGGTTCTGGTCAGCCTGGTTAAGCAGGTAACCGAGTTCACCGTCTGAAGAAACCTGTGCGATAATCCCGCGATTGCCGGGGCGGTCTTCCTCTGAATTCGAGGAGCTGGCCAGCCAATCCACGGCAAAGTTGTTCCAATTTTTGAATTTATGCTTTCCTTTGATCTGGAAAGATCTCAAGGAGCGGTTGCTGTAGCCAATGTCATAATTGGTCAGGCTGGTTTCATTGAGATCATCGAGTTCGACACCGCGATTTCTGTCAAAACCATTGAAACGATAACCGATTTTGTCCTCGGAATTCTCATTGAAAATCGCCGTGAAGGAGATTTCATGCTCCGGTGAGACTGCAAACGCGATATTACTGAGGGCACCCCAGGATATTTCTTCGCTGGATTCGATTTTGTCATATCCACGGCGAGGGACGAATGCATCACCCTCTGCAAAGGTCCAGATTTCATCTCGAATATCGTCTTTGTGTGAAAAATCATGACTCCTTGTGAAGCTGAAAATATAGCCGAGTCGTTTGTCCCTAAAGTTATGACTGTCACCATAGGCGATAGAAAAACTACTTCCTGGCCCGGGAGCGCCCTTTACCGGGAATAGCGCGAATTCCGACAACCCCGAGGAGGCCTCGTTTCTTATGGCGCCATTTTCTTCTTCGCGTCGATCCCGGCGAGCCGGAAAATCTTCGGTATTCGGAACTGTGGATGGGAGTTGATCGCCGGATCTTCCCCAAAAATCCAATTTCCTTTCAGGGTTGGACAGGAATTCGCTGTTTGCGGTGGTTCCCTGTTCGAAAACAACGGCTCCGCTCATGGTAAAAGTGCGCTCCTCGGGAAAGGACTTGGTCGCTACATCGACACTGCCTCCGGTGAAGTCTCCGGGTTTATCCGGTGTGAATGATTTTGTGGTTTCGATGCTGTCGAGCAGACCGGTCGGGACCATGTCGAGTTGGACGGCTTTTTTATCTGGATCTGCACTGGGAAGGACTGAGCCGTTGAGCAAAGTGTTGCTATAGCGGTCACCGAGGCCACGAATTACCACATATTTTCCATCGACAATGTTTGCCCCTACCACTTTGGACATCGAGTCGGCGGCATTTCCAGCCCCCGTTCGAGTAAAATCCTCTGAGCTTATAGTATCGACAATCCCCGAGGATTCCCGTCGCTCATCCATTATGGCGAGGCGTGAGTTAGCAGCGGCTTTTTCTTCAACGGAAAATTCTTCGAGCTCCTCGATTGGCTCGCCATCCTCGCTGGGGAGATTGGCATCGTCCTGGTTTGAGGTTTCCTGTGCATAACTATTTTCGAGCAGGAAAAGAGCAGTTAAAAATAATAGTGCTGCGGTGTATCTGAATGGACCACGAGTAGTGTTCATAGGTGTGAAATTCGGAAGACTGTGGGGGTTAGTTGCAGCATCATAACCGGATAGCATTAACTCTGTATTAGAGGATTGCTAAATTTTGGTTAAGATGCAGAACGAGCAATTTTCGAAGCAAAAACTGAATTGCAATCGACTGTATTTTGAAATTTTTTGGCAGAGAAAGTAGGCAGGGTTGCCAAAGGGCTCATATTCCTTAATAAATACTTTATGAGTTCTTAATTTAAACTTAACATTTTAAGGTTAGGATAGCTTAAATAGGCGTACGGAACATATCAACGAAATCAAATTTATTAATATAACTTTCGCAGAGCTTTTTAAACTCGAAGCCTGCAAGGAATATGCGTTTCCAATTTAATAAATGAGTAAAACTATCCTCATAATAGACGACGAGAAGGACCTGACAGAACTTCTCGAATACAATCTAAAAAAAGAGAACTATAAGGTCATATGCGCCAAAGATGGTGAAATGGGGCTACGGATGGCTCAGGCCATGTTGCCGGACCTTATCGTTCTCGATATTATGATGCCCGGATTGGATGGGTTGGAGGTTTGCAAAAACCTTCGTAAAAATCCTAAAACAACCGGAGTGCTAGTTCTAATTCTGACGGCAAAGGCCGAGGAAATGGACAAGGTAATCGGTTTGGAGATGGGGGCAGACGATTATATGGTGAAACCCTTTGGGGTCAGAGAGCTCCTTGCGCGGGTCAAAGCGCTTTTACGTAGAAAGTCTTATGCCGCTGATCATCAAGAGATTATGGTAATAGGGAATCTTCGGATCGATACTGGCCAAAGACGAGTTTTCGCGGGCGATATAGAATATCAGCTTACCAGCACGGAATTTGACATCCTGCGGGCATTAACGAGCCGCAAGGGTAGGGTGATGACCCGCGAGGATCTCATCGATGAAGCCAGAGGAAGGGATATGGTTGTGGTGGATCGGACCATTGATGTCCACATAGCCGCTCTGCGAAAAAAGCTGGGCGAAAATGGGAGCGTCGTTGAAACTGTGCGCGGGGTAGGGTATCGTATCAAAGGTATGAGATGATCAAACGAATTTTGATTGTTTACATTGCGATATTGTTGGTCGGATTTTTGTCATCCGGGTATATTATTTCAAATTTCATCCAGGGTCAGATGCTTCTGGAGATCAAGGAGCGGCTGAAATCCGATCTCGTATTGCTGCAACCGATTTTTGATGAAAAAGTGGATTCGCCGGAAGATGAGTTGGCCGTGCAGGTTCAAAAACTGGCCCTCGGAATACAGGCGCGCCTGACAATAATCGCCCCCGATGGCCGTGTAATCGCCGATTCGGAGCGGGATTCCAGAACGATGAACAACCACAATTTGCGGCCCGAGGTGGTGTTGGCGAGGCAGCAAGGCTTGGGTGAAAATATTCGCTACAGCAATACCTTGAGCGAGGAGATGCTCTATGTGGCGGTTCCACTGAACGAGTCAAATCGAGAAGGGTATATCCTCCGACAAGCGCTTCCTTTGGCCAAAATTCAGGAGACGTTGAATGTCATCTACCGCAGTGTATTCACCATCCTATCCATTACTTTGCTACTGGCGGGCGTAGCCGGTTTTTACTTTTTGCGGCGAACACTTCGACCCGTAAATGAAATATGCGAGGTTGCGGAGGCTGTTTCTAAGGGAAACTGGTCACTGAAAGCCCCGGCCAATATTAAGGGTGAAATAGGGCATCTAGCGCGCACTTTTAACCAGATGATTGAGGAACTTTCCCTGCGTTTACAGGCGCTTACTCACCAGAAAGAGAAAATCGAAACCGTTTTGAAAGGTATGCAGGAAGGCGTCATTGCTCTGGATTCGGACAATAGAATACGCGAATGCAACCGAGCGGCGGCAATGTTGCTCAATCTGGAAGATACGCATCGTGGATCCATTTTATCGACAAATGGCCGACGCCCGGAATGGCCGGTGGTTTTTGAGAAAGTCCGCCATACAAAAACGACCCAGAAATTTGATGTGGAGCTGAATTCAAAAACGCTGGAGTTCAGGGTAACGCCCCTCGACCAGGAAGAGGAGGTATTGGTGGTGATTCGGGATATTACGGAGGCGGCTCGTTATGAATCCCTGCGTCGAGAGTTTGTCGGTAATGTTTCCCACGAATTGAGGACGCCTTTGAGTATCGCTATCGGATACATAGAGACGCTTCTCGAAGGAGCAATCGATGAGCCAAGGGAAGCGAGGAAATTTATCGAAACAACTGATCGTAACCTGCGCCAATTGACCAATTTGGTGGATGACCTTCTGGTATTATCCCGCCTGGAATCGGAGTCCGAACACCCTGAGATGGCCAATTTGGACATAAAGCCACTCATTTACAGCGCGCTTGGTGATTTGGAGTCACTGGTGAAGAAAAAGGATCAGAGGGTTGTCTATGATTTTCAAAAAGAACTCGCACCCATTCGTGGTGATGCTGAACTGCTGGACCGGGTTTTTAAAAATCTGATCGATAATGCGGTCAAATACACACCGAGAGGCGGAACCTTGACCATTGCCGCGAATAATTTAATGGGGAAAGTGTACATAAATATTTCCGATTCGGGCATAGGGATACCCGAAAAGGATATTCCGAGGCTATTTGAGCGATTTTTCCGGGTCGATAAATCGCGATCACGCGAAATGGGCGGCACAGGGCTCGGGCTGTCAATCGTCAAACATATCATACAACTTCACGGGGGCACGGTTACCGCAAAAAGTAAAATCGGAATCGGTAGCACATTTCAAATCGAGCTACCTACCGTAAACTCACAGCCGCAACCCGTTGATCATCAGTTAAATTTAGGGTTCAAATAAAACGCACAATATATATTATGTCTAATAATTAGAATCGGGATTATTGTGTTACGCAGTTGATAATACTTCCCTCCATTAGCACAGATAGAATTTGGTAAATGTTAAACGATGGTCGCCTATCACGGGATATTTTTTGAGGTTGCCAAATCGACGGCGAAAATCGATTGTCATCTCAACCTGAGTTCTACCAAGAGCCAAAATACGGACAACAGCACAAGCGGGCGTAGTTTAGTGGCAGAACGTGAGCTTCCCAAGCTTGAGGTGGGGGTTCGATTCCCCCCGCCCGCACCATGTTGACCTTTTGGACACCAAATAAATTTTGAGCATTTTTCGCGAGCTCGCGATTAAGGTTGAGTCTGATGGGAAAAGAGCCGGACACCCGTCGATCCGATGTTTCTTTCGGAGATTGCCCACCGTATCAATCGGAGGATATTTTTGCCGTGAACAGCCGTTGGCCTTCAACTTGGCGAAGGTGGTGTAATCCTACTTTTCTAAAATCGATTCTCTTCTGCCCAATCAAATGGCCATATTTGTGCAGGTACAGTATCCGGCGGAGGAAGATTTGATTAAGTTGATTAAGGAGCATATTATTTCGGGAGGTATTCATGCTCTAAATATACGGATAGTCAGTTGAAGGGACAATCGGTAGGATTGCGTATTTTCATTGAAAATTTACCTTATATCCTGAATTGAGAATATGGGTGGTATGCCTAAGTAGGCGCCGATCATGTCGAGTTTCAACTATAAGCTGGCCGTCCCGACCGCTTCAATGCTTACAAAATCCATCAGATGTAGGTGGGGGATCGATTCCCTCCGGCCCGCACCATGTTTAGCATTTGATTGATTTATTGGAAATCGCGGCGGCCTTCGAGGGCGCTTTTCAGGGTTACGGAATCGGCGTAAACTATGCCGCCTCCGCTGGGTAGACCGAATCCGATACGGGAAACTTTTATGGGGAGGTTTCCGATGAGAGTTTCCTGGATATAATGGCAGGTGGCCTCCCCTTCGATGTCGTTGGATAGCGCCAATATGATTTCGGAAATATCTCCTTTGGCCAATCGGTGGCCCAGTTTTTTTAAATTGAGGTCTTCGGGGCCAATACCGTGAATTGGCGCAAGTTTTCCGTGCAAAATATGATAGAGGCCCTCGTAAGCGCCCGATCGCTCGATGGCGGCAAGGTCTGGAACCTGCTCCACCACACAGATTACATCATGGGATCGGTTTGGATGAAGGCAGATGATGCAGAGATCGTCTTCGCAGAGGTTGCCACATTGGTCGCATCGTTTTATTTTTCCGGCGGCATCTTCCAAGGCAAGGGTGAGTTCCGGCAAAAGCGCGGGTTTTTCGACCGTCAAATGCAGGGCTATGCGCTCCGCCGACCGGTAACCGAGACCGGGCAGTTTTTTGAGGGTTTTTTGCAATTTCTCAAAAGAAGGGGTCATTTTTGGCAAATTTAGGCAGATCGAGAGTCAGTTCAATTAACTTTTGCTGATTCCTTCCTTGGGGCAAGCAACAAAATGGCTCCTGCGTAATCCCGCTTGGCAATCCGTCTGAGGTTTTTATTGTAAAGCCGCTGGTGAGCTTTCTCGAAGCGGTTGGAGTTGGCTTCGCCGTCCTTCCCGATTGTTTCGGGCTGCAGAGGTTGGCCGATTTCGATAAACGCCTCTGGTCGGGTATAACGACCATGAACAATCGTTTTTACCATGGGAAAGGCCGGAAACGGAGAATTTTCAAGAAATGCAGCCAATTGCCGGCTATAGGCAGGCCAGTCCCCATTATTTGAGCAAGTTTGCCCATGCGGGTAGACAAAATAGGAGGGGTTCGCGCCAGCCGCCCCACCCTTCGTGTTATTTTCCCCAATTTCGCCGTGAGATTTCCGCAAATGTTTTTCGTTTCGAATAAAAAACACCGTTTGGAGTCGATAACGTTCAATTATTGGGGCGTCCAAAAAACTGTCCCATGAGGAAACGTGATTACTGAAGAAAAGGAGGGATCTGCGACCGGAATTCTGCAAAAAAGCGTCGGGAGCCCAGAGGCGAATACTGTGAAAGTAGCGCTTAAAAAGATGATATTCCAAACAGCAAAGCCGACGTTCTGAAAATAGATGATTTTTCAGGAAATTCATTGTGCTCGGCTTGCAGAGTAATTTCGGGAATTGGCCGTTGTCTGATTGCGCATTCTGGATACTATTTTGTCAATTATTGGAAAGACTGATGGCCTTTGACTCATTAAATATCGCAGAAGTATCGAGCTACTTAATACAACTGCAGAAAAGTATTTTGTCTGCTGTGACAGAGCTTGATGGCGATGTGGTTTTAACAAAGGACCGTTGGGAGCGACCCGAGGGTGGCGGCGGGCGTTCGGTGGTTCTAGAAAATGGGCGGATATTTGAAAAAGGCGGCGTCAATTTTTCGGATGTGAGCGGAAAGCAAATACCGGCATCGGCGACGGCGGGTCGCCCGGAATTGGCGGGGGCGGGGTTTCGGGCTTTGGGCGTGTCACTGGTATTTCATCCACTAAATCCGTATGTGCCCACGACGCATATGAATGTCCGGTTTTTTACCACAACCGGAAGGGAAAATGAGAATGTATGGTGGTTTGGTGGTGGTTTCGACCTGACACCGTATTACCCATTCGAGCAGGATGCGATTCATTGGCACACGGTTGCGCGCGAGGCCTGTCAACCTTTCGGAGAGGAGCTATATGCACGGTTTAAGCAGTGGTGCGACCGGTATTTTTATCTCAAGCATCGGAAGGAATGCCGGGGAATAGGAGGGCTGTTTTTCGATGATTTCAATGAGCTGGGTTTTGAGAATTCCTTTGGGTTTATGCAGAGTGTGGGCGATCATTTTCTGGAGGCCTATCTTCCCATTGTGAAGCGACGCAAGGATATGGATTTTACCGCACGGGAGAAAGATTTCCAGTTGTATCGGCGGGGGCGTTATGTGGAGTTCAATCTGGTTTATGATCGGGGCACTTTGTTTGGGCTCCAATCGGGTGGCCGCACTGAGTCCATTCTCATGTCGCTCCCCCCGGTGGTTCACTGGAAATACGATTGGAAACCGGAAGAAGGCAGTCCAGAATCGCGATTGTACAGGGACTTTCTTCAGCCTAGAGACTGGATTTAGGGAAAAATCGTGTGTGCTACGCCGCGTTTACCTGTTGGCGTAACGCAGGATGCCCTCTTTTAAATTTTCGGGATCGAGGTGCGATTCTGCCACAATTTCGTCGAGGCTTCCGCCGGTGCGCCAGCGGTTGTCGTAGTCGGGGGTGATGGCGTAGCGTTCCATATCGCGGTCGAGAATCCAGTCTCGAACAGTTCTACGGGCCTGCGTTGCGGCGATGAATGAATTCTTCCATTCTTCAAGGGGGAGCACCCTATTCATGTACTCATCCGATTGCCGCGCAAATAGTTCGTAGGAGACACAGCAGACAATTTTCACATTGGGACCTTCCTCAGCGAGCCAGGGAAGTAGTTTTACAGTGCTGGCAACGGTGCTTGTGCCCTGAACGAGCATGACACCCGCCCTGCTGTGGCGGTCATCGTATTGCCGCAGGACGTAGGCGCCCTTGCCTGCCATCATGTGGGAGTCCATACCGAGAGCTTCGCGGTCGGGTATATCAACCGGCGGGCGGGTCAGGTGCAAGGCGATGATGGGGACATCGGTGGCAAGGGCTGCACCGAGGGCGGGGGCGACTTCGTTATGTTCCCAAGGATGGAGATTGATGACATGGCCATCAGGAAATAGTTGGGTAACGCCGGGCGAAAAGATGCCGAAGTGGGTGCGGGAATCCTCGGCGGTTTCCGGCCCGGAGTGACCCGCCACCCAGATTACGCGCCCGGTTTTCAGGTTACAGTCCTGAGCGAGTTGAGAAAAAAGCCGCATGAGCCCGTATTTCAGGTAGGAAAAGGATCCATAGGTGGAACAGGCGCCGATGTACCCGGCATATTTGTCTTCCCCATCGTTGGCGAAATTGACCGAGGCCAATCCAGCACAGATGCCTGAATTGGTAAATTCGGTGATTTGCTGCGGCAGGAGGGCTCCGGTTGGGTTATTGTCGCGATGATACCAACCGGTTCCTTTGTCACCTCCGAAATCCTTCATAAAACCGGCGATATTGGTGGATTCCGCGAGGTCTGCGGACATGGCGATGACCATGGGTCTGCCATAATTTTTAAGGGAATAGGAATTGAACCAAGCGCCGAATTTTTCAAATCCGAGACGGTTGGGAGCCTTTGCGCCGGGTTGGGCAAACATTTCTGCCGGGTAGTTTTCGTAATCGGTAAAGGTCTTGTCGTCGGCAATGAGGTCTCTGCCCATATCGACGTGCATACCCTCGATTTTTTCCGGAACGGCATCGCCGATTTTCACCAATCGATCGGTTAACCATTCGACGAAATCGCGGTCACCCGCCATCGCTTGGCAGACGGTATCGATATGGCTTTGCGCCTGATCGGTGAATTTTTCCGGGCCGGGATCGCCCTGTCCGAATCCATCGAAGGTGACACCGTATGTCTCCTGGAATTCCTCTCTGGTTTTCCAATAAAGTTCGCTGTTACGCTTGTGGGCAGCCCCGTGTGATTTGTAGCCGGTGACGCCGTAACCCCGGCCTTTGGTGGTCTTGAACCAGGCACAGCGGGGGGCGTTTTGAGGATTTTCACCGAACATGTTTTCATAAAACGCTGGTACGACACCGGAAAAATCGTTTCCGCTTTCCGTTCCATCGACCTTGAAACCGTAGGGCGTGAACCAGCTTTCGGGGTCGCCGTGCACGACCGAGGAATGGGCGTGGGCATCAATCCCGTAATCGTTCCAGTCGAAAACGTAGATGAGGTTGGATAATCCGAGGCCGTAGGCGGAATTTTTTGTTTCATGGTGGGTGCCGGCGCTGTGGCCGCCCTCCCCTTCGATGGCAAAAACATTGACCTCCTCGCAACCCGCCAATTTGAGAGCGACGGCCTCACCTGCGGCGGCGGGGGCACCGTGTCCCGAGGGGCCGGTATTGAATTTTACGAAAAGAGATTTGCCCTCGAACTCCGCGTGTCCGGGCAATCCTTTGTTATTTCGCAGAGTTAGCAAATCGTCGGGAAGCAAAATGCGATCAGGGCCACCTTGAATTTGAAAACGGTCGTCCCCGGTCCATTCGTGGCGCAGTTTCATGGCATGATTGACCACCGCTAAACCGGCATAAACGAGGGGAATACAGTGCCCCGCGACGAGGACATAGCGATCGGCCAGGGGCGCCACCGGGTTTCTGACATCCCAGCGCATGACGCCAGTGACCATCATGGTGACCAATTGATGGACCTTGGCGCGGGGGCCTCCGGGGTGTCCACTCTGCCGGTGGTTCAGCATGATATCGATAAATTGATCGATAAAAAGCCGGACTTTATCCATCCGATCATATTCGTTAACAAGGGTTTCCAGTGGAATTATGGGTTTATTTCTACTCATGGATTATCTGTATCTTTTTTATTATTAAAAATGTTAGCGCCTTTAAAAAATAGAAAAATTAGTATGGGCCGGTCGAGGTGCTAGTAAAGGGAATTTGCTCACTGGGAAAATTTTACCGTCTGAAAGCGAATTCAAGCGACCCTCAGTCTATTCAGAGAAATATTTAAAAACCGCGCAATGACGAGGTTCTCACTTAAACAAAAAAAGCAAGCCACACTGAATAGTACGGACACGTAGGCTTGTGCAAATCACTTAGGCAAATATTTCGATTAACTGCCCGACATTTTGTTCGATAATCAAACGAGGTAACCTTTCTCAATATGACCGACGAGCGAATCGGAGGTAGAAACCAATAAACTGTGTAGAATGGCAAAACGTATAACTGGTGAACGTCGAAGAATAATCCTCTTGTTGCTTGTCCCCGTGGCCACAATTTTGATCGCTTGCACGATCCTCTACAAGACGGCATTTCGGCAACAAACAGCATTTCTTCGAGAAAATGTGCGATCGCAGGCTCGTTTGATAGAGGCGATGGCCCGTTTTAGTGGCCGTCTGAACAAAGGAGATGGAAAGGAGGAGGCCCGCCGAGCAACTTTGGCGCAAATCAAGGACGCTTATATCTATATTCGGGGATTTCGGGAAACCGGAGAAATTGTCATCGGTGAGCAAAAAGGAGATAAAATTGTTTTCCTGCTCAAACACTTCGAAACCAACGCCGCTTTAGCGCCTGTCGACTTTGACTCAGATTTTGCAGAGCCGATGCATCGGGCGCTTACAGGGCAATCCGGCGCCATGGTGGGGCGGGATTATGATGGGATCCAGGTTCTGGCCGCCTATGAGTACATCGAAGTGTTCGGATTGGGGTTGGGGTTAGTCGCCAAGAAGGATATTTCGGAGATTCGAGGTCCGTTTATTCGAGCCGGGTTATGGGCGGGAGGCATCGGATTTCTTCTTATCCTCGTTGGTATTTTTCTTTTCCTGCGAATCCGAAACCCGCTTATTCGGGATCTTGAAGCAGCCCTAAAGCGGTTTCAAGATCTGGCCGAAAACATTCCCGGAGCGATTCTACAAGCCAAATCCGCGCCAGATGGGTCCCTCACTTTTCCCTATGCCAGTCCGGGCGCACGGGAACTATTTGGCTTTGAACCGGAGGCGATTCAATCAGACCCGGGGCCGTTATTGGCTTCAACCCATCCTGATGACAGGGAAATGATGAAAGAGATAATCGCAACTGCGATTCGGAACCCTGCGCCATTTCAATTTGCCTGGCGGAAAATAGTGAATGGCCACACCAAGTGGGTTGAGGGACATTATCGCCCCAGCGAGGTGAGAAAAGACGGGACGATCATCTGGGAAGGAATCGTGCTTGATATTTCGAAAAGAAAACAGGCTGAGGAAGAAAATACTCGCACCCAGGATGCCCTCAAGCAAAGCGAAGAACATTATAGGCTAGTGGTTGATCTTCAGTCGGAGCTGATCAACCAGTTCACACCTTCGGGAGAGGTGACTTTTGTGAACAAATCTTATGTCAACTTCATGAATGGTCTCAGAGAAAACCCGAAAAATCCGGAGGATTTTTTAGGCATCAATATATTTGGAGAGGAAATATTAGCGGTAGGTGATTTTAAAAGGAAAAACTATGATAGGTTGACGCCCGAAAATCCGATATTTGAGCATGTAGAGGAAAACAGGAAATTCGATGGAAGTATCCAAGTAATACATTGGAAAGAAAAAGCCCTTTTTAATTTGGATGGAAGTGTTACCAGCTACCTGGGTGTCGGTCGTGATATCACAATGCAGAAACAGGCGCAAGAAGCCCTGCGAAAAGCGCACGACGAACTGGAAGAACGAGTGCGAGAGCGAACGGCTGAATTGGAGGAGGAAATTGCCGAAAGGCGTCAAGCGGAGGAATTATTCAAAATGCTTCTTGAGTCTGCACCCGAGGCGATGGTTATCGTAAATGAGAAGGGTCGAATTGTACTGGTCAATTCACAGACAGAACAACTGTTTGGTTACTCACGCGATGCGCTGATCAACGAGCCTATCGAAAAACTCTTACCCAAACGATATCGCGCCAAGCATCCTGGCCAGATGGAGAAGTATTTTGACAATCCCAAAATACGGCCGATGGGAATCGGGAAAAGTCTTAAGGGATTGCGCAAAGACAACGCCGAATTTTCGGTAGAAATCAGCCTGAGCCCAATGATTACGAAGGACGGAAAACTCGTCTCGAGCACCATTCGAGATATAACCGAACGCAAGAAAGCGCAGAAAGTATTGGAGCAGAGTGAGTCCCGCTACCGACTTTTGTTTGAAAAATCGCCCGTAGCTTTGTGGGAGGAGGATTTTTCAAAAGTTAAGGTATATCTGGATGAGCTTTGGAATGAGGGTGTGACCGATTTCCGGTCCTATTTTAAGAAGCACCCCGAAGTAATCACACAATGCGCTGAATTAGTAAAAATAGTCGATGTTAACGAAGCGACACTGAATCTGCACAAGGCTGAGAGTAAAGCGGAATTGTATGGAAATTTGGACAAAATTTTTAATGAAAAAATGTTGGATCTATTCGCGGAAGAATTGATTACCTTTCTGGAGGGAAAGAGCCATTTTGAATCAGAGTTTGAGACACAGACTCTGGCAGGCGAGTCTCTACACACATTCGTAACTATTTCTTTTGCTGCCGGTTACGAAAGTACGTGGTCGAAGATTTACCTATCATCAATTGATATTACAGACCGGAAAATTGCTGAAAAGGCCCTAAAACAGGCCAAAAAGGAGGCTGAAACCGCCAGTAATGCGAAGGGCAGTTTTCTTGCCAATATGAGCCATGAATTGCGGACACCCATGAATGGTGTTCTGGGCATGACGGATATTCTTTTGGACTCCGACCTCGATCCATTTCAAAAGGATTGTGCGGAAACTATCTCGTCGAGCGGACAGGCTCTGCTTAAATTACTGAATGACATTCTGGATTTTTCAAAAATCGAGTCGGGTAAACTTGAATTCGCGGAGGAGAAATTTTCGCTGGGAGGTTCCATTGAGGAAGCTCTGGATATATTCGCATCAACCATATCGAAAAAGAATATCACCCTGAATTCGCTGGTTTCAGGAAGCATTCCGAGAAATCTTATGGGAGATTCGGCGAGGATTCAGCAAATTCTAATTAACCTAATCGGAAATGCGATCAAGTTTACCAGCGACGGCGAAATATTGCTAAAAGTGAGCATGCAAGGTGAAGGTAAAAAAGCCACTAACGGCCTTTGGGACGATCACCGCAATTTGCCCCCGGAGGCTAACGGAAGAGAATCAGATCCTTCCAAATGTGATTTGCTATTTTCGATTCAAGATAGCGGTATCGGGATTCCCGAAAATCGCCAAAAACAAATATTTGATGAGTTTTCTCAGGCGGATGTTTCCACCACCAAACAATATGGGGGGACTGGTCTTGGTTTGGCCATTTCCCAACGGTTGGTCGAGTTGATGGATGGTCACATCTGGTTGAAAAGCAAAGAAGGCGAAGGGACCACGTTTTATTTTACTCTTTCCTTGGATCGTGTTGCGGAAATAGAAAAAATATCCAGTGGGGTTGAATCGAATTTACAGGGCCGCACCGCACTTATCGTTGACGATAACCAGACTAATCAAAAAGTGCTGCAATACTACGTCGAACGTTGGAAAATGAAAAGTCTGGTTGCCGATAGTGGTCAAGAGGCATTGGATATTTTGGAAGTGAATGGATCGAAAATAGACTTCTGTTTACTCGATTGGGTGATGCCGGGAATGAATGGGGTGGAATTAGCGGGAAAAATTCACTCGCTTGATCTTACGGAGCCGCCGATCCAGATTATTTTCTCGTCCGTAGATCAAATGATGAAGCCGGAAGAAAGGGAAAAATATGGTATTTCGGCGGTGGTGCAAAAACCATTGAAGGTATCTTCTCTTTCCAAAATTTTGGAGGATTTTGGTAGAAAAAGGGCGAAGATCAAATTGTTAAATACAAGCGCCGAATCGAATGGAAATGGAAACGGGAACGGTTCCAATGGCGGCGGGCTCAGGGTATTGCTGGTGGAAGATAATGTGGCTAACCAAAAGGTGGCTGTTTATCACCTCAAAAAAATGGGGATCAATCCCGATATAGCCAAAAACGGGAAGGTGGCTGTGGACATGGCCGGAGAGGCGGCTTATGAAGTGATATTCATGGATGTGCAAATGCCGGTTATGGATGGCTTCGAGGCTACCCGGTGCATCCGGGCGATGGGGCACCTTTTATCTCAACCGAAGATTATCGGGTTAACCGCGCTGGCCATACAGGGCGACCGGGAACGGTGTCTTGATTCGGGCATGGATGACTATATTTCCAAGCCCTTTCAAAAAGAGGAACTGCATCGGGTTCTCAGCAATTGCGTTCCTATTTCCTGAAAGTGTCGTTTTTGGCATAACCTATAAATTGGGCACTCTTATTTAACCACGAGAAATACACCATAAAGTCCGAAAATGGCTAGTAATTTTGAATAAAATCCGGTATAATGCAGCCCATGAAACTCGAACATAATTGGTGTTACACCGCCCTGAAGAGCCGTGATGAGCGGTTTGACGGGCGTTTTTTTACGGGTGTGCTGACTACCGGGATTTACTGCCGACCGATTTGCCCGGCAACAACACCGCGTTCAGAGAACACCAAATTTTACCCGAGCGCGGCTGCGGCTGAGGAGGCGGGGTTTCGCCCTTGCCTGCGGTGCCGCCCGGAATCATCGCCGGGAACCCCCGAGTGGATGGGCTCTTCTTCGATTGTTTCACGGGCTTTGCGGCTAATTTCGGAAGGGGTGCTGGATGATTACGGAATCAATGGTCTGACCGAGCGGCTCCATGTGGGGAGGCGGCATTTGCGGAGGCTTTTTGTAGAGTATGTGGGCGCGCCGCCGATGGCTGTGGCGCAGAATCGCAGAATCGGATTTGCCAAGAAACTGATCGACGAAACTGGACTCCCGATGTCGGAGATCGCCTATTGCTCGGGTTTCGGGAGTATTCGCCGGTTCAATGATGCCTTTCAAAAGATGTATGGAAAACCCCCGACGGCCCTGCGTCGAAAAGGAAAACCAATGGAATCGGCAAAGGATAAACCGTCGAATCTTCACCTCAAATTGTTTTACCGGCCTCCGTTCGATTATGATTCGATTTTGCAATTTTTGGCATTTCGGGCAATTCCCGGGGTGGAATCCGTGGAGGGTTCTACCTATCGGCGTTCGATTGTTATTGCTGAAGATGCGGGTATTTTGGAGGTGTCATTTGGCAAGGGAAAAAATTATTTGGAGATCACGATTCCGCAGGAATTTTCGCGAAGCTTGATTCAAATTGTCGAAAAAGTGCGTCAACTATTCGATTTAAAAGCAGACCCTGCGGCAATCAAATCAGAGTTGCTCAAAGATAAAAAGATGGCTCGGTTGGTCGCAAAATATCCTGGACTGAGAGTGCCGGGGGCTTGGGATGGATTCGAGATTGGCGTCCGTGCGATTCTCGGTCAGCAGGTTAGCGTAAAAGCTGCTCGAACTTTGTGCGGACGCTTGGTTGAACGATTTGGAAAACCTCTGGAATCTTCCACTGAGGGCGATATACAGTTTTTATTTCCTTACCCTGAGGATCTTGCGGAGGCCGATATGTCGGGGATGGGTTTGGTCGGCAGCCGCGCCGAGGCGATTAGAAATTTGGCAAAAGCAGTCAGTGAAGGCACGGTTTCTCTCGGGCCTTCCTTCGATTATGTGGAAACTATTTCAGCATTGTGCGCCCTTCCCGGAATCGGCTCGTGGACTGCGCAATATATCGCCATGCGGGCTCTTGGTGAAACCGACGCTTTCCCCTCCGGCGATCTTGGTTTATTGAAGGCCATGGAGGCCATCGAGGGAAAATCCGTCAAAGAGAAAGAACTGATAAAAATGGCCGAAACCTGGCGACCCTGGCGCGCCTATGCCACAATGTATCTCTGGAAGAGCCTCGGTTGATGAAATTTAAAAATAATCTCACAAAGACACCAAGAACACGAAGTGAATAAGTTAAAATGAAAAAGAAATCACATAATCAGAAAATTTTTTACACCGAGATTGAAAGCCCCATTGGGGAGCTTTTATTGACTGCCGATGGCGGTGGGCTTATCGGAATTAATTTTCAAAGGGGGCCAGACTCCATTGAGGCGGAAAAGGACTGGATTGCGGATGATCGGCCTTTTGCGGAGGTTATCGCGCAACTTAATGGTTACTTTGCAGGGGAGTTGAAAGAATTTGATCTGCAAATTGGGTTGAAAGGGACGGAGTTTCAAGTTGCCGTTTGGGAGGCGTTGAGAGCGATTCCCTACGGAGAAACCATATCCTATGGGGAATTGGCAGACCGAATTGGGAATCCCAAGGCGGTTCGAGCTGTTGGGGGAGCCAATGGGAAGAATCCGATTCCCGTAATTGTGCCCTGCCATCGGGTTATCGGGAGCGACGGTTCTCTAACGGGGTTTGGTGGTGGACTGCCCATCAAGGAGGCGCTTTTGAAGCTGGAGGGTGCAAATTATGGCAAGGAAGCTGCCAAGCAAACCGCATTTTCATTTGGTGTGAAAGACGGTTGACTGACTTTACGTAGAAACTTGGTCCACTACGCCAACTATTACCGAACGAAGCGGGGCGGTGGGGTCGTTGACTACCTGACGGGCGCCATTGCCTTCGTCGAGAATAAGAACGCAGTCCCCCACCCCGGCTTGAGCACTGTCAATGGCGATTACATAACCGCCGTCGGATTTGCCCGAGAATTTCGTTGTTTCGACCATGAGAAGTTTTTTGCCATCGTAAAAGGGATGGTTAATGGTCGAGTAAATCTCTCCGATGACTTTTCCGATGATCATTTTTTCTGTTTTTATTGAGAGATCGAATTTACGCCATCGATGATGCCGATGATGGTGTGGTCAACGGGCACAAAAGTGGTGTCGAGAGCCATTGCCGCCTCGCGCCCACCCTCGTAGTAAACCAGTTCATTCGGCCCGGCAGAGCGGGTTTGGTCGGCGGCGACGAGCGGAGTCCCTTTGTCTTTTTGCCCTTTGTCCAAAGGCTGCACCCAAAGCATGGGCACGCCCTCCAGTCCTTCGTAAGCGACTGCGCAAACTACGGTTCCTATGACTCGGCCCATTTTCATTGTTTTCGAATATTTTTAACCACGTATTACTCGGATTTTCGCAGATTGTTTTTATGGAAAGACCAGTCCGGGTAATAGATCTCCTTCGCCTTCGAGCTCGAGGAGTTTTGCCTCACTGAAAGAGGTAGTGAAATTGATTTGCTCGACAAGGCCCTCGTGGGGAGAGGCAATGATTTTTTTGGTAAACTCGATCCTTCTGGCTTCCAAAATGTTTGTGGCGATTTCGAGGGCCGATTCGATTTCATGGAGTTCGCCTTGGTAAATGCTGAGTCCTTTTCCCGATAAAAGACTGTCGGCCAGCCGGATTTCCACCAATCTCACCCCGGTGCCTTTGAGGGCCATTTCCGCCGCTCGAATATTGCTTGATACGGTATTGGTTTCGATGATGCCGATGGCCATTGGGAGGCAGGGATTCCGATGGCCGAATA
Source organism: Opitutales bacterium (assembly GCA_021772515.1). Taxonomy (GTDB): domain Bacteria; phylum Verrucomicrobiota; class Verrucomicrobiia; order Opitutales; family UBA2987; genus JAJFLU01. The sequence continues at coordinate 128,229 of JAJFLU010000045.1, read as the reverse complement.
CGGCGTCATGGACCTCCGGGTGGACGTCCACCAAAAGCACGCTGTCGACGACGTTTCCGCCACCGAGAGTGAGTCCCTCATAATAGGATTCATCGACGGAAGCGGTAGTTCCCGAGATCAAGGTGAGAAAACGACCCCGGCTCACAGTACCTGATTTAATCAAGTCGATGGGAGCCTTTTTCAGCATGGCATCGGTGGTATGAAGCCCCACGGCGATATCGCGAAACTCGACTACGGCAATGGCGGGATGCTTTTTCATTTAGAACCTATAGGGCAGGTTCAGGTGATCCTGAAAGCGTCCACGAGAGTGCACCTGCGCCAGCGGGAGAAAGAGCGCGGGCCGGTGAGACCTTCACCGGTGGGGCTGGCAATGGTGAAAGAGCTGAAGCCCTCGCCGCCCAAGCCGAGACCGGCCTGCGAGCGGCCGTTTTTAACGAAAATGCTGCAATTGCATTCGCGGGCCATGCGGCTGAGGTTGTCGATATTTTTGGAGTGCATGATAGCAGTGTGTCGGCAGCCGCCTTCCATTTTGATTGCCAAATCGATGGCGTAATCGGCGTTGGGAACCCTCGTTACGGGCATGATGGGCATCATTTGCTCGGTCCAGAGAAGTGGATGATCCTCATTGACCTCGACGATGCCGAGGCGGACGGAATCGGGCAGGTCGAGGCCGATCTGACGCAAAATGACATTGGCGTTTTTACCAATATAGGCGGGATTTACTTTGGCTTTCTGCCGGGGACCGCGCATTTCGGTAAAAATAACCTTCTCGATGAGCGGTAGCTGTTCGGGAGAAATTACAAAAGCGTCGTGACGATTTCTAAAGGCGTCCATCAACTGATCCGCTACGCTTGAGACAACGATTACCTCTTTTTCATCGGTGCAAATAATGTTGTTGTCGGTGGAAGCTCCCAAAACGATGCACTCGGCGGCCCTGGCGATATCGGCCGTTTCATCAACGACCACCGGGGGATTGCCGGGACCGGCGCAAATAGCTCTTTTTCCGCTTTTCTGGGCGGCCTTGACAACACCCGGACCTCCCGTAACCACGACCAGGCGAACATCGGGGTGCACCATGAGATCCTGCGCACTTTGAATGGTTGGGGTGGCAACGGTGGTGACGAGGTTTTCCGGCCCACCCTCTTTGATAATGGTTTTGTTGAGCAGAACGATTGTCTGGGCGGAGCAGGTTTTGGCATTGGGATGCACGTTGAAAGCGACACTGTTGCCAGCGGCTATCATACCGATCGAGTTGCAAATAATTGTGGAGGTCGGGTTGGTTGTCGGGGTGATCGAGCCGACCACGCCAAAAGGGGCTGATTCCTGCAGGGTGAGGCCGTGATCACCGGTATATGAGATGGGGTGGAGTTCCTCGATGCCCGGTGTTTTCTCCGTTACGAGACGATTTTTGACCACTTTATCCTCATATCGCCCGAGACCCGTTTCGTCATGGGCTGATTTGGCCAGGGATTCGGCATTTTCGAGCATGACCTCACGGATCGCGGCGATAATCCGGCGTCTTTTATCCAGTGGGAGGGCCACCCAGGCTATTTGGGCCAGTTTCGCAGCGGCCACCGCTGCATTGACATCTGGGAAAACCCCGAGGTTTTGCTCTGAAAATTGAGGCGCTGCCGATTGGAAGCGAGCCGATGATTGCGAGTGTTGGCTCCGGGCGATTTTCTCGGCGATTGCTTCAATTTCCTGTTCGGTCAATCGTATCATTTTATGGCGTTTTCGCTGAAAATTAAATTGTAAAAATTATGTCGCCAGACAAATGGCGGCAAAATCGGCTGCCTTGAGGGCGGCGCCTCCAACGAGGGCGCCATCGATGTCGGATTGGGCCAGCAATTGGGCGGCGTTGTCGGGTTTGACACTTCCGCCGTATTGGATGCGGACGGCGGCGGCTGTCTGTGGGTTGTAAAGCTCGGCTATGATATTTCGGATGAAGGAATGCACTTCCTGAGCCTGCTCGACGGTTGCCACCTTTCCGGTGCCGATCGCCCAAACCGGTTCATAAGCGAGGACCATATCGTCTACCTGTAGCTCGGTTAAACCGACCAAACCTCCTCTGATTTGGCGATCCACGACGGCTTGGGTTGAGCCTCCGTCGCGCTCCTCCAGAGATTCCCCAACACAGAGTATGGGAGTTAAATCAGCCGCAAGAACCGCTTTTGCGCGCCGGTTGACGGTTTCATCGGTTTCCCCGAAAAACTGCCGCCGCTCACTGTGGCCGACAATAACATGGGAAACTCCGAGGTCTTTCAACATGGCGGTGGATACCTCTCCGGTAAATGCTCCCGACGATTCCCAGTAGGCATTTTGAGCACAGAGATGGACTTTTGAACCGGCCAAAATGCCTGCTACCCGCTCCAGACAGGGATAGGCCGGGGCCACGCCGATTTCACAGGTGGCGCCTTCCACCAATGGAACAAGCTCGCGCACGAGATTAGCAGCCTCGGTAGGAGTCTTGTGCAATTTCCAGTTTCCAACAACAATGGGCCTGCGCCCGGAAGAGGGAGATTTGGAGGCGATTTTTTGTGCGATGGCTTCGATTTCGTTATCTGTTAAACGCATTTTTGAAGAAGAAATTACTTTTTGTAGACGATGTCTCCGCCGACTTCCCAGCTATCCACGATGGCTAAAATCACGGCGTCACAGGGGCGATTATCGGTTGACTCGGTTTGACGAGCGGAACTTCCGGTGGCGATGAGGACGAATTCCTCGACACCTGCCCCGACGGCATCCGCAGCCACAACCTGCCCCCCGGTTTCCTTGCCGGAGGTATCGACGTATTTCACGAGGAGGAGCTTGAGCCCATCCATGCTGGAAACTTTTTGGCTTGAAACCAGCGTGCCAACAACTTTGCCAAGATTCATGATTATTTAAACCGTCGTCGGAAGGCCGAACCCTATTTCATTTCACAGGTCGGTTTCCACCTCAGGAGGCTATGGGGTTGAGACTTATTTCTTGGACCCGGCGCGTGGCGCGCGGCCAAGCGGGAGGACGAGATCGATATTGGCGTGGGGGCGCGGAATCACATGGACCGCGACCACTTCACCTACTCGTGAACCGGCTACTTGCCCGGCATCACAGGATGCTTTGACTGAGGCGACGTCGCCCCTGACAATCACTGTTGTGTAACCGCCTCCGGTTTTCTCGTAGGAAACGAGTTCCACTTTCGCGGCTTTTACCATCGCGTCGCCAGCTTCCACAGCTGCGGCAAACGATCTTGTTTCAACCATTCCTAATGCTTCTGCCATATTCTTAATACTCCAATGTGTTTGTTGGTTACTGTTTTGTCTAAGGTTAATTAAAATTGGAAAAATCAGCGCTTCATTTCGCGGCCTTCGATGTCATTAATGGCCTGCTCGGCGGCCCTGAAACCGACCTCCATATCCGCCTCGTCACCACCGAGGTAAAAACGCCCGAACGAGCCGAAGGTGCGCACTTCGAGGATATTGATGTCGGCCGCTTTTTCGGCTTCGTTGGCGGCGATTGCGGCATAGCCAGCCGGGGCCACCTCCATAATGTAAAGGGTTTGACCGGGGAGAATCATATTTCCGTGCCGGGTTTTGTTGATCAATTGGGTGTGGTAATCAGACATATTACGAATCAACTGACTGGTCGAGATATGGGGTTTCAGGCGATCCTCGGGTTTGAGGCCGAGGGCTTCGAGAATGGCGGCCCCGGCCTGGCGGACATCGGCCTGGGAATGGGAATGAACTTCGAGCATTCCGAAAACCCTTTCGACAATCATCATGCCGGGCCTGACGTTGGTTGCCTTGAGGGCAATATCGGTGACCCGGTTGATCTCCATGCCGGGGGAAATTTCGATGAAGAGGGATGCCTGCCCCGGAACCGGCAGGTATCCTCCGGCAATGGTGCCAATAAACGAGGCAAACTGCGGCTGCAGGCTATCCAGAAATGTGTAGGTTCTTAATTCAACCATGTCGTGTCTGTTCCTTTATCTATTGTTTGATCTAGTTTGATGCCAATTCCTTGGCTTTTTTGACGATATTTATGCCGCTGCTGGCGCCGATTCGGGTGGCTCCGGCCTGAATCATTTTGACGGCATCCTCGTAGGTTCGCACGCCGCCGGAAGCTTTCACGCCGAGCTTTTTGGTGGCGACGGTCCGGGCCATTAGGGAAATATCCTCGGTTGTCGCTCCGGCGGAACCGAAACCAGTCGAGGTTTTTACAAAATTGGCACCCGCTTTCATGGCTAGCTCGCAGACTCTGACTTTTTCGAGATCTGTCAAAAGGCTGGTTTCCAGAATCACTTTGAGGATAGCGCTGCCATCGCGGCAGGCTTCGGAGACGGCCCGTATGTCTTTTAAAACGAGGTCTTCATTTCCGCTTTTCATGGCCCCGACATTTATCACCATGTCGATTTCCTTGGCCCCTTCGCGGATGGCCCGGCGGGCTTCCATGGCTTTGCTTTCGGGTGGATTGGCCCCGAGGGGAAAGCCGACCACACAGCAGATTTTAACATTGGTGCCGACTAAAGCTGCTTTGGCCTGGCGGGCGTAGGTTGGGTTTACACAAACGGAATAGAAATTATGCTCCCTGGCTTCTTCGCACAGTTTTTGGACATCTCCCAATGAGGCCTCCGGTTTTAAAATGGTGTGATCGATCATCTGGGCGATCTCGTTTGGCCCGATATTGAAACCTCCTCCGTTGGCCGAGGGAAAATTCCCCCCTGCCCTGCCACTGGTCAATTCTCGAGCCCTTCTATAAATTCGCTCCAAGTCCTGCGGATGGATGTCCTGTCCTGCCTGCGCGCTGATTCGGCTGGCTGCGAGGTTTCCTTTTTCGATATCCCGGATCATCTGCACACGCCGCTGATGCCTCTCGACAGTGCAATCGTTCTGTAAAAAGGCATCGACGATTTTCTTGGCTTCGTAGAGGCTGGTTTGGCCGGATCCGAGGGAGAGGACGTTGGCTCCGTTGTGCTCACGGGAATTTCTGGCGAGAGCTTCATTGTAACAGGCGGCGGCCAAAATGCCGGGGACTTTGTTGGCAGCCATCGCAGAACCGATGCCCGCGCCGTCGATAACTATGCCAATTTGGCAGTCTCCAGAAGCAACGAAACGGGCAACTTCGAGGGCGATTTTTGGATAATCCACGGGGTTTTTGCCGTGGGTTCCGCAATCCCGCACCTGATGGCCTTTGGTCAGGGCGTAGGCCAGTAGATCCTGTTTTAATTCAAACCCGCCGTGATCGCCACCGATTGCTATTTTCATTTTCCGCCTCATGGAATTTCAAAATATTTCCGCTGTGTCAGAAGGCTGTCAACGTGTTTCACCTTTCATTGACAAAAAGGACGTTATTTGGGACAGAAGGAGGCAGCAGCGGCCAAATAAGCGGGATTACAAGGTGATTTTTGTCACCACAAGGTAACATCCAGGAGGATGCAGGATGCGTGTTATGGGCGCCACGTAGAGATGCTCAGAATTGACCTGGCCCCTGTAATAATGTGGATGCTTCGAGATTTTGTGTAAATATCTCGATCTTGGGCTAAAGATGGGACTTTGGCTGGCGACTTTCAGGGAGTTACAACACGAAAGTTTTAACAAGGTTCCCGATCCTTTAGATAATCGGTCATCGGTAGCAAGGACGCTGCCAAGGAAAATCAAGGAAGAAAATCAATGTCTATTGTAATCAATACCAATCCCTCCGCCACAAGCGCTTCTGTTAACTTGAATACCAGTAGCAGCATGTTGCAAAAAAGCCTCAACCGCCTTTCGAGCGGTGTTAAAATCGGTTCACCGGCAGACGATGCTGGCGGTTTGGCTGTATCTGTCAAAATGAGCGCTCAGATCCGCAGGACGGATGCTGTCAATGCGAATGTGGCTAATGCCGTTTCGTTTTTACAGACTCAGGATGGCGCCAACCAAACGGCTGGTAAGATCCTGGATCGTATCTCAGAGCTGAAAACACTCGCCTCGGACGTGACCAAGAGCACCAGTGACAAAGCCAACTACGAAGTTGAGTTTGATCAGTTGAAGGCTCAGTTGACTGACCTCTCGAATGAAAAGTTCAACGGAGTCAGCCTCTTCGGCGGCGGCACCGTAAGTGTGCAGACCACGGAAGATGGAGCCACCAGTGTTTCCATCACCAAATCCGACTTGGGCACCGCCGTCACAAGCGTCACCGGTGCAGCGGATGTTTCTGCTATCTCGATCGGCGTCGTTACGACCGCCATTCAGAATGTGGCTACTTTGCGTGCGACCAATGGTGCGCAAACCAGCAGGCTGCAATTCGCCTCAGAAACCCTCACCATCAATCGGACCAACCTCGAAGCTGCCAATAGCCGTATTATTGATACGGATATAGCGCAGGAGTCCACCCAGTTTGCCAAGTTCAATATTCTTGTGCAATCAGGTGCGGCCATGTTGGCTCAGGCCAACGCATCTTCGCAGATTGCGCTCCGGCTAATCGGATAATTTTTCCGGTAATAGTCCAACTAAACTTAATAGGGGCTCCCATCGGTGGGAGTCCCTATTTTTTTGGTAAATTGAAGTTTCCGAATAACTGGACGGGAAGTACGCACGGAATTCGGGTTTGATATTGCTTTATATTTTGATGCATCGGTGGTAGCACATAAAAAGTGTGAATATTCTTATCAGCTCAATTGGGGCCAAAGTGGGCCTGGTTAAAGCATTTCGCGATGCCATCGATCGAATCGGGGGTCAAGGCCGGGTCATCGGAATCGACTCAGACCGATTTGCTCCCGCGGGTGAATTTTGCGACGCCTTCCATTGTGTCAAAGCACAGGATTCTCCGGGTTATTGGGAGCAAATTGAAGAGATATGCCGATCGGAAAAAATAGGTCTGGCCGTGCCTACCCGTGAAGCGGAGTTATCGGCGTGGAGTGATTGGCGCCAAAAAACCGGCAATCAATTTTGTCAGTTAGCCCTATCCTCCCAACAATGCCTACAGGTTTGTGCCGATAAAACCCAAACTCATACCTGGTTATTAGAAAATGATTTTCCGTCACCGGAAATTGGCACGGTAGGCGAGCTGCGGAATACTACTTTTAACAATCGATTGCCCCTAGTGGTAAAGGATCCCTTTGGACAAGGTTCCCGTGGAGTTCATTTTATAAATCACATCGAAGAAATCGCCAACCTTCCGGATCATTGGATCGTTCAACCGTCTTTAAAAGGTATCGAATACACCCTCAACGCCTATATCGATCGAAACGGGAAATGCCGTTGCCTCATTCCACATCGCCGGTTACAGGTCGTCGACGGTGAGGTTGACCGAGCAGTTACTGAAAAACTCCCACCCTTGATGCTGCTTGGTAAAAAAATCACCGAAGCTCTCCCCGGCGCCTACGGCCCCATTAACTTACAGGTATTCTATGAGTCTGACATCGGCAGTATTTGGGTGACCGATATAAACCCACGATTCGGAGGCGGCTACCCATTGGCACACGCGGCGGGCGGGAGGTTTACAGAATGGCTTTTGCTCGAAAGCATGGGAGAAACATTGAAAATCCGCGAAGAAGACTGGCAGGATCAATTACTACTTTTACGCTACCGGGATTCGCTTTTCAAAAGCTTGGATAGCGAATAATATTTTCTTCCTTTTCGATTTGAAAAAGGAATTATTGTATGCTGAAGCGAGCGTTTATTCCTTCGCTATTTCAGTTATTTAAACATAGGCCGACTTTCAAGAGGTCAACTCTCATAGTGATGAACGGTAATGTATTTATAGGTAGGCTCAAGGAGTGTAAATTTCTTTCAGATGATTTGAACCGCAGTGATGATACTGAGGACTCTGTCAAAATTTATTACTTTAAAGGTGAGGAGGGAATCGGAAAAACCGCATTTCTGAGACATTTCCCGAGCAAGATCGGTCTATCTTTGGAAACCAGCCTATGGTTCAGGGCAGGCGCGGAATTCCACAACACCCCGAGCACAGAGAATCTCCCTGATTTGCTGATCAGGTCACTGAATTCAAGAAATGCTGGCGATCCTTTGAGATCTGCTTTAGCAAAGAAAAAACACCAGCAGCATGTAAATTCCGCATATTTGGTTGACAATAAGGAATCTACACCTCTTCAGGACTGGGAAAATATCTTTCGCGAGTATATTGCACATGAGGGCAATAGTTCCAAGACCAGGTTGAAAACTCGCAGGGTATTTTTTGAATTTGACGATTACGATAGGTTGAGTCAGAAAAAAAAAGAATGGCTAGCCCGCTATATCGTATTACCGTTGGCAACCCACTCCACGAATATCGAATGCAGGTTCCTACTTACCGGTCGAAAAAGTTTCAGGGCTGAAGAGGATATAGATAAATACTGGGCTCCTTTTCGTAATAAAATACTGGAGATTGATATACCACCGCTATCTAAAGATGAGTTAGACGAACTACTGGATCACCACGAAATTAAAGGTGAACAGGCCAAGGAAATTGAAAAATCAGCCAATGGCAATCCTGGAAAGATTCTGAAAAAGATTGGCATTCTAGCGGAATCAGAGGCCGAAATTACCTGGGGAGCCAAGGCAAAAAAACTTCTCGATAGTTTGGATGAAAAAGAAACGAGATGGGTAATGTGGGCATCATTTCTCGAAAATGTGAGCATGGATAATTTGCGAATATTTTGTGAAGGAAAAGAGGCTGCTGATGTCTTTTTATGGTTAGGTAAAAATCGGGAATTGGATTTTGAAAAGACAAATGATAGTCTGATTTTGGACAAAAATTATGCTCATATTTTGCTAAAATATCTGCGGATACAAAATGAGAAGGCTTTCAATGAATACATGATTCCGGCAAATTTGTACAAAGAAATCGTGCAATCAATTCCCCGTAGCGAACATCGCGAGATGTTGGTATTGCTGTCTGCTTTCGACTATTTTAATGCTGAAGCAGTAAAAAAGTTATTCCATAATCAGTCGGATAAAATCCTTTTTTTCGTGCAAAACAATTCTGGTTACTTCGATAAAACAACGAGCAATTACCGCCTGAAGCCAGAGTTTCGCAAAATGATAAACGCCTATCGAAATCTTACTAAAGCATTATGGGAAGATAATTTGGTGAACAGGATCGAAGGATTTTGGAGAAAAAAGCAAAAACTCATACTGAGGGATATTCAGAGATGCAAACAAAGGAGGCATCTTTACAATCAAATGGTGGGCGACCTGAGCGAAAGACTTAGGTCTGCATCGAAAAAAATCAAATTCGTTGAAACATCACTCCAAACGAAAAAAAATCAAGTTCCCAATGTTGGATCTAATTCCAGGCAAAGCAGATTTTTTGTTTCACTTCTCTTCGAAGCTCTGGGAACAGCGATGCTTTATTTGGGAATTTTGTATTTTAATAAATTTGCGGCCGAATATGTCACCGTCGGAATAGCATTGATAGTCCTGGGAATTTACTGGCCCCACAAAGAGACCGAGCCGGAAACAAGCCCCCAATATGTTCCAAACAACGATAATTTCGGATGGGATGACTTTGCCAGAGTGCGCGAGAAAAAAAGGCAACTGCATATCCATATGGATGAATTGAAGCTGAATAGAAGCAATATCCAGGAGGATATATCCGCTGCGACGAGGGAACTTGACAAACTGGGCGCAGAGCTTGGCGAGCCGTATTGCGAAACGCCCTGAATGTTCAATATTTTTTCCTGTTCAAGCCTGTTTGAAGCTCACTTATGGGTTAAACTATCAACCAAATTTCCGATATACCATCGGATATAAATGATAAATATTTGACGGAAGCACATGACACGTAATCGAAATGGAAAAATTGACAAAACTAAGCGACGCAGAGATTACCAATAGAATTAACGATTCTCCGCAACTGGCTTCCTTGAGAAGCATCAATACTGCGCTCGGAGAGCTGATTCACGCGGAAAACAGCTTCACCTCACAGATCGCGGAAATCATCCGCCGTGACCCCTCTCTCACCTCCCGATTGCTCAAGCTGGTCAACTCGGTATTTTTCGGCTTATCCCGCCGGGTCAACAACATCGAAGAGGCTATTTTTTATCTCGGGTTGAGACAAATCCGCGAGCTAGCCCTGGCAACCCCGGTGATCGAGGATTTTGAAAATTTGTCCGAAGATTCGGTTGAGATAAATTGGCGGGACCTTTGGCAGCATAGTATAGGCACGGCGATTTGCACGCGCGAAATTTTATCGGTTGCCAATGTCACCTACGAAGATGAAACCGACTACATTGTCGGCTTGGTGCACAATGTCGGAAAAATTGTGATGACTTTTTGTTTTCCCGAAGAATCAAAAGAAATTTTCAACTGCACAGCCAAAAACACCGAAAATTTTTGCCTCATTGAAAAGGAAATCATCGGCTGGGACCATGCGAAAATTGGCGCCTATTATTTGAAAAGACATCGCATGTCACCGGAAATTGTGGAAGCCACCCAATTTCACAACAACCCGGAGAATGCTCCAAAATTTAAAAAGACCAGCGCGGCGGTCCAGATTGCCGATTATATGGTGCGTACGGCGGGGCTATCGGGCGTAGAAAATACCGATAGGCCAAATGAGGACGATTGGCTGGAATTATCCGGCTGGAAAATCCTGTTTGGAGCCAATAAAACCGAGCAGGAGTTGAGTGCGGCGACCTTGCGCAACACGGTAAACCGGTTGCCTACGATTCTAAAGGGACTTGTTTAATAGCTGACGGCAAATAGGTTTCAACACACGTTTCTAGCCCCGACCAAATTCTCGAACGCGCTGGTCATCGACAAAAAGCTTTGAAAAAACGGCTGCGAGAGCCACCGCTTTCAACTTTTACTTGAATCGATTTGCCACATCGTGGGCAAAATCCGAAATAGGCTTTTCGCTTTTCATTCAAATAGAGCCTGCCATAAACACTGCATTGGATGAAATGCACTCCAAGATAGGACCGCGTGCCAGAGGTTAAGACTTGTCTATTCGAGGACATTGACTTCGCACGCCGGGCAGCGGCGCAATTTCGCAATCAATTTCTGTGGACAGGTTACTGCTTCTTATCTTTCGCGAGGCGTTGGAGGGCTTCTTTAGCCAGCGAAGGCAAAGCCTCTTTATTAAGTCCGGATCCGGGTGTGGGAGAAGCGGCGGTATCTCGAATGACTGCTGCCTCATTGGCTTCGCTGATAGAATCTAGGATTTCCTTGCGATAAATGGAAATGTCTCGAGGCGCATTGATACCAATCTTGATTGTCTCCCCATCTACTCTGGTGACGCGTACCTCGATATTGCCACCAATGATGATCGATTCGTTAACTTTTCTGGAAAGAACTAGCATCAAATTTCCTTACCTATTTATCTCGCTCAGGTCGCACTTTCAAAAAGAGTGTAGCGTGAGGAGTAGTCATCATAATTTTCGATAATCACCTGTTTGCCCTGGCCGGTGAATTTGTTGACAACGATCGGGCCGGGTAAATTTACAGTTACTTTTTGCACTGGGACATCTTGTATGGTGACGATATTGAATAATGTGGCATCCGCATGGTGTTCGATTCCGAGAATTTCAGCATCATGGGCGCTCAGTTCCACATTGTATTCGGGTATCAGACCGTAAGGCTGTATGACTAAAAATGCAATATCGATTTCACCCGTCGATTGCAGCCATAGAAACGGACTTTGATCGGCCTTGTAAAAAATTTCCAATTCTTTCAATCCGGGAAATCCCACGAGACCCTCGGTCAAAAGAATCTTATTCCTGCTGGAGCTAAAATCCTGCACATTGGTTATTTCAGTTTCAAATTTCATTGGTCAGATTATTCTATATTACGTTTTTAGTTGGTTAAATAAAGTCTAAAATTGTTTGTCTCAATAATTGGGAGCCACTTTGCATAGTTGCCTGGAGGGCAAGCTGCACCTGATTGAGATCCACGAGAAGCCTGGATAGGTCCCCATCTGCCTCGGCGCTGATCTGTGACTCCAATTGTGAAAAACTTTGGTTATCCTGTGCCTTGGCTACCTCGAGGCGGAGCTGTGTGGCTCCGAGGTCACTGATAGCCAGCAAGATATCGTCTTCCGACCCCAGTAAATTTGTGCGGGTGGTTTGCACAGCGGCTTTATCCGCAGTATTCAGGGCATCCCTCAATGCCACTACTTTATTGATCAAATCGGCAAACTTGGCGTTATGCGAGGGATCGAGATTTACCGAAATGCGGGTTCCTTTGGCGACATAAAATTCGGAGTTGGAGTTTGAACCGACGTAAGAGGCTGAGGTTATTTGGCCATTGACGTCGCGGACTTCACTGAGGGGAGGGGTATCGCGATCATTGCCCGCAAAGATAAACTCACCCTTGTAGGTGGTGTTCGAGGCCTGCAATACCTGCTCGAGCAGTTCGTTGATCTCGCTGGCATAGAGTGAAAGATCGGAATCTTGGGTTAACTCACCCGCCCTTGTGGCAATTTCCAAAATACGGGTCGAAAGGTCACTCAAACTTTGCAGGGCACCCTGGCTGATATTGGTAACCGCCTCGGCCTGAACATGATTTCGGCGATATTGCACCATCAACCGTTTTTCCGACTGCATTTGCATGATTCGATCCGCAGCCGCGGGATCATCTTCGGGTTTGGTTACGCGCTGGCCCGAAGATATCTGTTTTTGCAAATCAACTTGCTGCGAACTCAATCTCTGAATCTGACTTACAAGGGATTCGGTAATTGTGCTGTTGGTTACTCTCATGGTGTAAACGGTGGTAGATTTTTAAGAAAAGGAACTTTTAGCCTAGCCTGTTGACAACGATTTCCAGCATACTGTCGATCACGTTAATGACTCTGGCGGAAGCCTGAAATGCCCTCTGGAAACGAATGAGATCTGTCATTTCCTCGTCGATTGAGACTGCGCTAATGGAATTTCGCTGCTCCTTGAGGAGATTTTCCACCAGCTTTTGATTTCCGAGTTTTTCTGTGACGCCCGATATTTCTCTGCCGACGCTGGTGGCGATTCCGGTCACAAATCCGGTGGCAGTGCCATTAATAACGTCACCACCGGCAATGGAAAAGTTTTTTGTTCCAAGTTCCGCCACGGCGAGGGCCAACTCGTTGGCGCCCGAGGAAGCGGTTGCCGTTGCGGTAATATTTGTGGAACTGAGGGTGGCATCAAGCGCCAGAGTACCCGCGGCGAGACCTGCTGGGTCGAAGAAATCATTTCCTGCGCCCCCGGGGTTATAGGCCTGATTTACCGCTGTCGTCATTTGGGTGGCGAGGGAGTCCAAATCGGTTTGCACACTGGTAAGGACGTTGTTTTTAACCTGCAAAGCCCCATAGACAGAACCGCCGGTCAACTGGATCGCACTGGTTGACGCACCGAAGGTGATATCGGTGCCGTTAAAATTCATGCTCCCTTTCACCTTGCCTCCGTCCACCATTACTACGTCGTTGCCGGAGGCATCTTTAACGACTAGCTGGACAAGGCTGGGGTTACTTGTTGCCTTCCTTACCTCAAAACTGGTGAGCTCGGCCAACTTCTGGAGAGATGCTTGACGCTGGTCCCGTAGATCTACGGCGCTACCGGGATTACCGATTTCGAAACGGCCTATCTGAGAATTCAATTCGGCCACATTGACAAGAAGGGCATTGATCTCATCTATATCCTGGCTTACCTGAGTATTGATGTCGGCCCCGATGCTGGACAGGCGCTGATCCATGCCATTGATTTTTTCGACCAGAATTTCCGCTTTCTGAAAAAGCACCTGCTTGACAGCGGGATCATCGGGCGAAGCCGCCAACTCGTGAAACGCGTTAAAAAAACCGTCAAGTGACCCCGTAATTCCGGTCGAGCCTAGACTCCCACCGGCGGCGCCATCCAGGGTGGCGACATCGCCCTGGCGGTCGATAAATTCACCCAACGCGCTCTGTAGTCTGGTTTGGACTGAGTTTTGAGCCTCCAGCGAACCGCGGGTCGTTATTTCCTTAACGATTTGGAGATCGAGGAGGTTATCGCGAATTTGCTCGATGCCAAGAGCCTCCAGGCCCAGACTTTGGGCTCCCAGGTTGGTCTGCATGGTGCCCCGGTCCCCCAATATCACTCGCTGGCGGGCGTAATCGGGGTTATTGACATTGGCAAGGTTCCGCCCCGCCAAATCGGCCCCTACTGAGTGAGCGTTCAGCGCTCTGGTATTGGTGAGAAGATTTCCGATAAGTCCCGACATGATAAATTATCTCCTTTTTTATCAGGCAGTAAACCGCACATTGCTGAGGACAGAGGTTGCCTCCAGTGTAAGGTTTCCATCGCGGTTATAGGTTTTCGTTACGGATTGCGGTTGCAGGGTGCGCAGGATTTGCTCGACCAAATCATAGGCTCGTGCCAGCAGCATGCGGTTTTGGCGTGATTTTTGTTTAATCCGGTCCAGCACAGCGTTGATTCGCTCGATGAGGGCTTGCAGGAGTGGGCGAGCCGCCTCGGGAAAATATGGCACCAATTCACTCAGGCTGGCTTCCTTGTCCAATTCGTGATCCAACGCGGAATCCGCCGCGAGACTCTCGCGTTCCTTGCGTAATTGATTGGTTTTTTCCACCTGTTCCTCGATCGTGCTATTCAGATTGAGAAGACTCTCGGGGTCGCGCCCAAGGATGCCGCCTTGCTGCTCCTCCAGCAAATTCAGCAGACCTCCGTATTCCTGAAGTTCCAGGCGCAGGGCATCGACAAGGCGTTCCCATTGCAAAGTGTGGGATTTTATATTCATAATATTATTTGGACTCTATCTTTTGTTGGGGGGATAGTTGCGCTTGTAATAAATGGGAGATACCCATTGCTCCGCTACGACCGATTTTATCCGCCAGAACATCCGTTAGCAAGTAGCGGTAAATTTCCTGGCGGCTTCCGGATTCTTCCAAAAATCCTTTAAAAACCGGTTTCAGGGAGTCCTTGAGAAATTGACGGACGAGAAGACTTTCAAAACGCGCGGAGGCCTCGCCCAATTTTTGCTCTTCGCTGATATGCTTCGAGTTGGCAATCCTCTCGATGCCAGAGGTATCCAAAATTGTTGATGATAGGGAAGCCGTTTCCATTGGAATCAATTGATGATGAGCTCAGCCTGGAGAGCGCCGGCCTTTTTCATGGTTTGTAAAATCGAGATCATTTCTCTGGAAGAAACTCCGAGGGCGTTTAAAGCAGTTGTCAGGCGCTCGATGGTGGGTAAATCCTCAATGATCTTGAAACCGCCCTTGACCTCCTTGACCGATGTCTGAGTGCTCGGTAGGACCACCGTTTCGCCCCCTTCGTTCAGAGGCGGCGGCTGACTCGCCTCGAGATTCGAGGAAATCGTAATGGTGAGCGAGCCATTACTGACGGCGACACTTGCGATACGCACATTATGTGTGGCTACTATCGTCCCGGTTCTTTCATTGATTATGACGCGGGCAGCCAGATCGGGCACCGCTTCCAATGCCCCCAAATGGGCGAGAAAATTAACCTCTTGTCTCAAAAAGGTTTCAGGAATTTTGACATTGATGGAACCTGAATCGATTGCCATGGCGGCGTCGGCAAAGGTTTCGTTGATGGCATCGGCAACCCGCACAGCGGTGGTAAAATCCGGGTTCAGCAGCAACAGATTGAGGGCGCCATTTTCCACGATTTCCGTCCGTATTTCACGTTCAACAATCGCTCCTCCCGTGATAATGCCAACGGTGGGGTGATTTTGTTGGACGGTTGCTCCTCCGGGTCCACCCGAACCTCCGATGAAACCACCTACCGCGATGGGGCCTTGGGAAACCGCGTAAACCTTGTCGTCCGCTCCCAAAATAGGTGTTTGCAAAAGCACCCCACCCTGCAAGGTATCGGCATCACCGATGGAGGAGACTGTGACATCGATCCTCGATCCCTCCTTGGCAAACGGCCCGATGTCCGCCGTTACCATAACGGCAGCCACATTATCTGCCTTAATGGATTCTGCGGGAACTTGAATGCCGAATCGTTCGAGTGAATTGGCGATGCTTTGAATAGTATAGGTCAGCGTGCTATCGCCATTTCCAGACAGACCTACCACGAGGCCATAACCAACGAGCTGGTTGTCGCGGCTCCCTTCGACAACGGTTATATCTTTAATACGCGAAGCAACACTATCCTGAGCCGCAATAAGGCCCAGAATAATAATAAAAATAGACAACCTGAATTTATAAAACATGGTACGCTTGATGCTAAAATGGATTGACCAAATCGTTTATTTTATTGAGCCAACCTTTTTTCTGAGTAGCCGTCAGGCTCCCTTCGGTGACTGTCTCTATGCGGGCATCGGCTATTGCGCTTGAGAAAACGGTATTGCCGGGGGCAACATCATCGGGTCGAACCATCCCATGAAGAACCATATAGTGGGTCTCTCCGGAAAAAGAAACAATACGAACTCCTTCGAGCACGAGATTTCCATTTGGCAGCTTGTCGATTACCATAATACTTGCCCGGCCCGAGAACGATTGCTGGTTCGAGATATTACCCCCACCTTCATAGGAATTTTCACCCGTTAGATCGGTTTTTGGAAGTTCGCCATTGTGGGAGCCAAATCCGCTAGCGGCAGGGGTGAAGAAAAATTGTTTGATCTCATTGTTTATGGAGCTTTTCTTGCTCGTGGTGGTGCGTTGGGTATTGGCCATGGTCGAAGTTTCATCGATCACAACCGTCAATATATCTCCGACATCGGAAGCTTTACGGTCGGCAAACATGCCCTTCTGGCGATTGTTTTTTTTGGTCCACAACGATTCCCCAAATGCCAAATTTCCCGATACAATACCGAGAAAAATTATTCCCGTGAGGAAATACCTAGAAATAAACTTTAACTTTATTATCATCGATCACCTGTGCCTGTATGTTTTTTCTGGAGTTAAGATTGCGAATTGAAATAAACGCTTCACGGATGCCATCTTCCAATGCCTGACCCTTCATGCTGATGCGCATGCCCCCTTCGGCGGCGACGACTTCGACTACCTGCCCTTTGCGGATGAGTGGCTTGGGAGCTATATCACGCAAAAGCAGGGGCTGCCCTTCGGAAACCGTTTGCGCCAGTTCGTATTCCGACAGTTCAACATCGGGGGAAACTATCGCATTGGGGACTCGTAAAGTATTCATGTTTAGTATATCCAAATCGGTTCTTGCCAAGGGGCTGCCACGGTTCATTCGCTGCCGGGTTACAAAGACTTCGCGCCACACTTCGCAACGCAGAGGCATCTGCCATTCCCCGACGATTTCACCTTCGCTCAGGATTTGAAAACCAATGAGAATTTTTGAAGTGAGTGTGGGGGATGGAGCATTGGTAATTTCCAGATCCCAAACCGGAGAATTGAGTGTGCGACCGCGCCAGGATCGCAATGGGTAGATGCGCAAATTCCCATCCACCTGATACCGGGTCACCAAGCTGTTTTTGAGCGCCGGCAATAAATCCTGAATGGTGAGGGTATATTTTTCTGGAATCTCCTCTACCTCAGCATCTTTTGCGGTATCAATAACCGGAGCGGTCGGTTGTTTTTCAACTAAGTCCTCGACGTTCACGGGAATCAGCAGGCTATCCAGTCCCGCGTAGCAAAAGGTTTCCGAAATTACGGCCAATGAAATTATTATGAATAGTCTGATTATTCGTATTATCATCGTTTCAACTGGTTGATGCGGCTGAGCATTTCATCGGATGTTTGTATGGATTTGGAATTAATTTCGTAGGCTCTCTGGGCGATGATCATGTTGATCATTTCCTCGACCACATTGACGTTGGACATTTCCAGAAAACCCTGCCTGATGGCCCCGAAACCATCCTCGCCGGGATTCCCGGTTTCGGGATTGCCGCTGGCTTCGGTTTCATTGTAAAGATTGCCGCCCAAGCTTTTTAAACCGGAAGGGTTGGCAAAGCGTGTCAATTGAATGCGAAAGTTTTGGTCACCGTTTGGTGTCTGCACGGTCACTTCACCGGTAGATGCCATAAATACCCCGGTGATGTTGATGGGGAAAGTTTGAAAACCACTCGCCAGGGGTAGCCCATCGCTGGTCGTAACACGTCCATCGGAGGATACTTTCAAAGCGCCATCGCGGGTATAGGCGCTGGTGCCGTCGGGTTTGGTAACTTCCAGGAACCCGCCCCCTTCGATCGCCAAATCGAGTCGCTCTCCGGTCTGTGTCATCTGCCCTTGGGTAAATACTTTCGAGGTGGCCACAACTTTGGTCCCGTTGCCAAGTTCAATCCCTGTTGGCACTGTGTTTCCAGCGCCGACATCTCCACCCTGCGGTTTGGGATTCTGGTAAAGGAGATCCTGGAACTCAATTTTACTCCGTTTGAAACCGGTGGTGTTAACATTGGCAATATTATTGGAAATGTTGTTGAGATTTAGCTGCTGGGCTTCCATGCCCGTGGCAGCAGAATAGAGAGAGAGGTTCATAGTAGGCTTTTTTTTGTTATTTAAGGTTGTTTATCTGGTGTCGCCAAGAATTCGCACCGCGCTTTGCATCTGTTGATCGAATTGCTGGATAATCTTTTGCCCGGCCTCGTAGGCTCTGGAGACGGTGACGAGGTTTACCATTTCGCGGATGGGGGAAACATTGCTCCCTTCGATAAATCCCTGGAGTACATGGGGCTCGTCCATCTGTTCGGGGCCGGCGGATTTTTCACCGGGGGTAAATCCCCCACTGGTGCGCTCCAGATTCTCAGGACTATCGAATCGTGTGATGGAGAGCTTTCCGACCGAAACACCGCCCTGAAAAATGCTGCCAGTTTTATCGATTCCCACCTCACCTCGACCCGGCACCAACTGGATGGATCCTCCCGATCCCTGCACGAGATGGCCGAGGGCATTTGTCAGAACATTGTCGCTATTTAGATGAAATTGACCGTTGCGCGAGTAAACGGTTTTTCCATCAAAGGATTCCAATTCAAAAAAACCCTCACCTTCGATCGCAAGGTCCATCGGGTTGCCGGTTTGGGCAACCTGCCCTTGTTGAAAATTAACGCGCCCCGTCGCCTGTGGAGTTTCCCCCTCGAGGGCAACCGGCAATGTGCTGGCTGCGGGACCTCCGATTATGCCAGCCGCCATGCTCTCGAAGCTAACATCGGTTTTTTTGTAGCCCGCCACGGAACTGGCTGCAATGTTATGCGAGATCGACTGCTGCCATTCCTCAAGACCACTTAGGGCGGCTGCCCCCTGGTAAAGTCCAATATTCATATCAATACGACTAGCATTAGTAATGCCAAGTTCATATTATATTGATATTGAATAACTTAACTAGGCTATTATCTTGTAAGGGAAATTTTTGCCGCTAAAGATGAATGTTTTGGCAGTTTCCCTGCCGTCAATTCGGCTGTTTTTTCCCCTTTTAACGACGGTAATCGCAAACCAATTCCACATGCTGCCCGCAGGCGCAGGTAACCAGTATGCTGCTGACCACATTGTTTTCCATAACCACCTGAACACGAGGGGCATGCTCCCCCTCCCCTGCCTCGGAGATCACTCTCATATCGAGTCCGTTATCTCCCTCTTTAGCGCCCAAAAGCGCCTCAAGAAGCTTTGGCTGATTTCCTTTTTTCATGGAGGAATTGGGATTCACCTCGCTTCGGCGCCCTTTTAAAAAATTATCCATCATTGTGTTTTTGGAGGCGTTAACGATTTTTAGCCTCGGTAAAAAAAATTCATCAGTTCATTACGAGACTTATCTCGATTCGTTGGTTAGATTCATCATCCGCAGCAAGCCCCGGTAGGGGAAGGGAATCGCCATAACCAGTTACACGCTCTACCTTGGAGGGTTCCAATGCATAGTGGACCAGCTTTCTGCGAGTGGCGTTTGCGCGATCGACGCTCAATTCCCAGGATCCATAGTCAGCCGCTTCGGGGCTTGTTTTTTTGCTCGCATGGGCATCGATACGTATCTTGTGATTATAGCGGTCCATGATCCAGGAAAGGTTTCTTATGGCGAAATCGCCCCAGGCAGTGAATTCATCTGAATTATTAACGAAGAGGGGCTGTCCGGTGCGGTCAAAAACCGTTATTCGCAGCCCGTCCGAAGTGACTTTTATTTCCAGCGGACTGGTATCATCGTTTTCGTCAAGATCGAGTAAACGGTAAAACTCCTTGGCCAATGCATAGAGAAATGCCATATCGGTCACGTTATTTTTTTCAATTTCATCGGTATCGCCACTGCCGATCGAATTGGAGGTGTTCGGCATAACCCCGAGGGACTGATCCTGCGGCGAATTATAGGGATTTTGGAAAAACTCAGAAGTGGAGATCAAAATTTCTTCATCCTGCGAAGATATCCATAGCACCATGAAAAGCGCCATCATGGCGGTAACAAAATCCGCGTAGGCAACCTTCCAGGCTCCTCCGTGATGTCCTCCTTTTTTTTTGCTCATAGTAAGTGGTAAATTCTCCAGATACTAATTATTTGGCCCAAGTTCCTTAAGCATTGTTTCCAGTTCATCTGCACCGGGCTGAATTGCTTTATCGAGGGATCGGCGAACGGTCTCTATGGCCATAATCGGGGCCAACCCATTGGCGAATCCGGTGATCGCATTGGCCATCGTGGTGTAGTACATGAAATTGGATGAGTGCATGAAATCGATGCGCTTCATTAATGGATTGACGAAGCCATAGGCGCCGAGAATCCCCAAAAAGGTGCCTGTCAATGCAGCGGCAACTTTTTGTCCCACCATTTCGGGCCCTTCGGATATCGCCGCCATCGTGTTGATGATACCGAGAACGGCGGCAATGATACCGATGCCCGGCAGTGAATCTCCCACCAACGCAAGCACACTCAATGGTGCGTGGGCTGCCTCCTCCTTGGCCTCGATTTCGGCTTCGAGCAAATGCTGTAGCTGATTGGGCTTAATCTTTCCGTCGATGATCGGCCTCAGGGCGTTACAAAGAAAGGCAAGCCTGTCGGGATCGTCTATAAAGCTCGGATACTTTTTTAGAATGCTACTCTCCGGTGGATCGGACACATGCTCGTCAAGAGCAATCAAGCCATTACGCCGACCAAGCATGAACATCTCGTAGAGCAGCTTCAAAACATCCAGGATCTCTTCTTTGCTCACCCCCGAATTGACGAAGCTTTCTTTCACATCGGCCAATAGAGACAGTAAAACGGATTTGGGGCTGGCCACTATCAAAACTCCCAACGTGACCCCGCCAATGACCACAAATTCTGACACGTGCAAAAGCAAAATGGGCTGCCCCCCCGCAATAATGAAGCCCCCCAAAATGGAGGCCATTACCACTACATATCCAATAACAAGCAACATAAGGCTATTAAAGTAGGCTGGTTATTTGACCAGGGCGCGTGCCAGATAGGTGCGAAGACCGATAACCGCCTGGGCGTGAATTTGACAAATACGCGATTCGGTCAGATTAAAAACAGTGGCGATTTCCGCCAGGCGGAGACCTTCGAAATAATAGAGGATGAGCACTTTGCGCGGTGCTTCCGGTAGCTGCTCGATGCGTTCACGCAAGAGTTGAATAACCTCCCGATTCTCGCAACTTTCGCGCGCATTCAGTTCGGTATCGTCCGCGATAATATCATGCACTGTCGCCTGGTCATTGCCGTCGGGATTTACGGATCGATCGA
This sequence comes from Opitutales bacterium, assembly GCA_021772515.1. GTDB lineage: Bacteria > Verrucomicrobiota > Verrucomicrobiia > Opitutales > UBA2987 > JAJFLU01. The sequence continues at coordinate 106,727 of JAJFLU010000045.1, read as the reverse complement.
GAGGAATCATGCTGATTGGCCGCAGGCGATCCAATAGAATGCGATATTCCTTCAGGCTGATGCCCAGTTCTTTCCTGATTTCCTCCTCCGTGGCAGGTCTGCGCAGCGTCTGCTCGAGTTGATCGACGACCTTTCGATATTGTTTGGCTTTGATACGGCTTGCCCGTGGCATCCAGTCCAGGCGCCTCAATTCATCGAGAATGGCGCCTCGCACTCTCAGAGTGGCAAAACTGCCGAAAGATTTTGCCTTGGCAGGATCGAGCCGCTGAGTGGCCGATATGAGACCTGAAACGCCTACACTGTAAATATCTTCCACATCCACCTGAGGGGGGAAGTACATGCGCATTTTTCCCACGATCGATTTGACCAATGGGAGGTAACTTTCCACCAAAGACCAATCAGGTTCCAGTGGTGGAACCGATCGACTATAAGCTTTGGTCGCTAAACGGGCTTTTTTCGGAGGAATTTCCTTCGATTTTTTGCCCGGTTGGACTGCCGGAGGCGAATTGAACATTATGCGTGCGTAATTGTATTCGAATAGTTTAGCTGGAAACGGCAGCCGGGCCCTTGGCGCCTTCTGGGTTATCGTCAATTGAATCGGTATCTTTACCCTTTTCCAGCTTCGCTGAAGAAATGCTGGATTGGATGACACTTAGAAATCGCCTGAGCAAAACCGCCCCAATAAGACATCCTATGGAGGAGTCTCTAAGGACGATCACGACCTCGTTTCCAGCCAACAGCCCGCTGGCCAAGGCAATGGAAAATCCGAGGAAACCACCGATTGATAAATAAAATTTTGGATTAAATAGGGACTGATTCATTGGATTTGAGATAAATTCTAACTAATTATAAATAAGGTTGACAGGTTAAACTAGCGCCGAAAAATCGTTGGGAAATGTTCGCTCGGCGAGGTAATCCAGAATGTTTTCAGAATAATCGCTCGTAACATTCTGGCCGTGGCTGAAAAACAAAGGCGTAAGTCCGCCATTTACGATATAGGGCCAAAGCTTGGATACGTTGGTCAACTCATCCATATGAGTAAATGCGACATGGGTTGCCCGCAGCCGCTGCCCAAGATTAAAAGCGTCGTTTATGAGATCGGTGTCATAGGCGGCATTTACGACAAGCACGCGACTCTCTACTTCGAGAGTATTCAGCCTTTCGAGTATGCCGAGGTATTCTTCGTCTTGATAAGAGCCCAGGCCCGGTATATCGATATAAAGGCAATGATCTTCGGTAATTGATTCGATATCAATAGGATCCCTTAATAGAGGGACATTGAGGACATCGCAAAAAATCGTGAGAGCATCGTCTGGATTTGGCATATCGTTTTGCAATTTCAACACCTGGACCGTCTTTCCACGCAAAAAGACTTCGTTCGCCAGGCGCTTGCAAAGAGCGGTAGTTTTGCCCACTCCGGGAGTGCCGAAAAAGGCAATCCGTCTGGTTACCGGCCGGGGGCTTCGAGACAGGAATTGCTTACGCAGCCATTGGGAGATTTCCGCCAGAGCATGAGGCAAGGATAAATTCTTCAGATGGCTCCATTCGGGGGAATACTCCAGGCTGGATAATATGGCATCTCCAAAGCCAGCCTTTCGCAAAATTCGCCAAAGATTTTCCTCATGGTCAAGTTTGAGGGTATTCCTGGCCTTGGGCAAAACAATATCGTTGCTCCTGATTTCCTCTTTTTCCAATTCAGGCACGATAGGTAATTGAATACTTTGGGGCAGGAGTTGCGGGGGATTTTCCCGAGGGGGCAAGGTTGCGATAATTTCAAGGCGGGGAGAACTCAGGAAGCGCGCCAACCCCTGGCCGCCCGTTTGCTTAACCGAGAGCACTTTGGCCCGCTCGCCAATTCGCTCCCGCAAAATGCGGACTGCCTCTTCGGCGGATCCCACTTCGAATCGATACTTTTTGCCTTCTTCGATTTGCAGGTTAGTATTAGCGTCTGGTTTCATAATTTTATTGCTGAAATTTTTTTGGATTTATACGGGCACTAGCTGTGGCGACTCTTCCTTAACCTCTGTGGGCGGAGAAAGGATGCTGGACGGCAGGCCGATGATTCCAACATTTTGTATCTGAAATCTGTTGGGCATTTCCTGATAGGCCAGAACCGCCAGTTTTGGAAAACTAGGCTCAAAAAATCGTTTGAACGGGAGCCGCAATTCGGTGGAGGTTACCAGGACCGGACGCAGGCCTTGCTCCATCATATCTTCGACTCTCGGGGCCAATTCGTTTAAGAAATGCTGGGCCAATGCGGGGTCCATCATTAACCCGACCTCGAATTGGCTGCGTTTTACCCGTGCTGCCAATAGCTGTTCGAGTTTGGGTTCGAGGGTCAGCGCCTTGATAAATCCGGGCTCCGATTCGTATTCGGGCACGAAGTAAACTCCTATGCGTTTGCGCGCTTGCTCGGCGAGGTCATCCGGGTTTTTAGTCACAGAAGCGTAATCGGCAATCGTCTCCATAATTATAGTTAGATTTTTGACGGGGACCTTTTCCTTAAGTAAATTTTGCAACACCCGCTGGATCAGGCCGACGGTGGCTAAATCGGGCAACAGCTCGTTGACCAAGGTGGGATTTTTTTCCTTCACCAAATCGATCAACTTTTGCGTATCTTCTCGTTCCAGGATCAAGTGGGCTGACTCGCGTAATATTTCCGCAAGATGGGTGATTAGCACCGAGGGTCCATCGACTACGGTATATCCGTGAATTTCGGCCGTTTTCTTTTCCTCGTCGGTGATCCACACGGCCTCCAAACCGAAGACCGGCTCGACCGTTGGTATTCCCTGCAAGGTTATTCCGCTGTTGGCCACATTCATGGCCATCCACCGGTTGGGAACAATTAGCCCGTGGGCGATCTCCTCGCTGCGGAGCAAGATTCGATATTGGTTTGCCTCCAGATCGCTGTTGTCTCTCACGGCAATGGAGGGAGTGATCACACCCATCTCCTTGGCAAGGCTTTTGCGCACCCCGGTAATTCTTTCGAGAAGATCACCGTTTTGAGATTTATCCGCCATCGAGAGAATGCCGAATCCCAATTCCAGAGATAGCACATCGACCGAGATTATTTTCTCGAAATCAGGAGAACCGGGAGGCAGTCCGGGGGGACTATCGCCAGGCAAACCGGGTTCCGATTCAGCCCCGGGAAGTGAATCATCCTGCAATTCCTGCAACTCCTCAAACGGTCGGTTGCGCTTTGTCATAAGGGCGAGAACTCCTGCCCCAATAGCGAGAGAAAGGAAGGGGACAACGGGCATTCCGGGCAGAAAGGCGAAAATCCCCAGCATCCCCCCGGTTACGGCAATGGCCCTGGGATATACGGTTAATTGCTTGCCAATGAATGCGCCGAGGTTCGATCCACTCGATGAACGAGTTACCAGAATACCCGCTGCGACGGAGACGATTAATGAGGGGATCTGCGATACGAGACCGTCTCCGATGGAGAGAAGGGTGTATTTGGTCAACGCGGCAAACAGGGTCAATCCCTTTTGAAATACGCCGATGGCAATACCTCCCACTATATTGATCAGAGTGATCAATATACCCGCCACGGCATCTCCTCGGACGAACTTGCTGGCGCCATCCATAGAGCCGTAAAAATCGGCTTCCTCCTGGATTTCCAGGCGTCGTGTTGTAGCGGCGCGCTCGTCGATTATTCCGGCATTCAATTCGGCATCAATCGCCATTTGCTTACCGGGCATGGCATCCAATGTAAATCGGGCAGCCACCTCCGCGATTCGTCCCGCACCTTTGGTAATAACGATGAAGTTAATTATAACCAAAATCAAGAATACTACCGCCCCAACGACAAAATTTCCGCGCACAACGAATTGGCCGAAGGAGTCGATTACGTGTCCGGCATAGCCATCGAGCAAAATCAATCTGGTGGAGGCCACATTGAGACCCAATCGAAAAAGAGTTACCGCTAGGAGTATTGTCGGGAATACAGAAAATTCAGGGGGGTTTTTAACATAAATGACAACAACGAGAACCAGCAGGGATATCCCTATGCTCATTGCCAATAGTAAATCCAGTATTGCCGGTGGCACCGGTAATACGAGCAAGATGATCGCGCCGAATAGCCCGAAAGTGAATATCAGGTCTGTATTCTGGACCAGTGTGTGGAAAACGGACCCTTTTTTACTGCCAAATAATTTATCCATTACCTTGGAATCTTTGACGTCGGGATTTTAACGAATGAAAATAGTAGCGGTGGGTTCGATAGACATGGCCGAGAATTTTCGCCACAACCTGGTATAATCCGGTTGGGATAGACTCCCCGACATTGCCCAATTGGTAGAGCATACGAGCCACTGGCTTGTTTTCGACACGGGGCACACCATGTTTGTCGGCCAATTGTATGATTCGTTTAGCGAAGAGATTTACGCCCTTGGCCAAGATCATGGGAGCCTCATCTTTTTCCCGTTCATATTTCAGCGCGATCGCATAGTGTGTGGGATTGGTTACAACGACATCGGCGGTGGGCACCGAGCGCAGCATTTGCTTTTGCATGAGGCGTCGGGCCATCTGCTTCTGCGCATTTTTAACCTTGGGATCGACTTCGGCGCTTTTGTTTTCCTCTTTGACTTCCTGCTTGGTCATCATCAAGTCGCTTCGCCGTTTACGTAGCTGGTAGAGATAATTGAGTATCGCGATTATGGCCAGAGCTATCATTAGTCTGACAAAAATAATCATCGCGGTTTCGTACAAAAATTCACCGAGATATGCCGCTGGAACGGGCATGGCGAAGATTGGATCTTTCATGATCTCTTTGATCAGTCCGAATAGAATCACCCCGATAGCGGCAAATTTTAGTAAATCAACTCCCAATTGAACTAAACTTCCGACGCTCAACAATTTTTTAAATCCCTGAATCGGGTTTAGTTTGGACAATCGAGCTTCGAGGGCTTTGGGCGATAATCTGAAACCGGTTTGAAGCCCACCCGCGATTACTGCGGCCAACATAACCGACATCAGCATCGGTGATAAGAGAAACATTGTAGCCTGCAACCCGTTGGCAATGCCTTCGGCGGCCAGCTTATGGTTTATTTCAAACTCCCCCAAATGAGCCAGTATCTCCTTGCTGAACAGGCTTAGTTCCGCGGCCTTTTGTTTAGCCGTGAATGCCAACGTGATAAAAGCTCCTATCATAACAAAAGCCACACTGATTTCGGGGCTTTTGGCAAAATTTCCCTGCTTGTAGGCCTCCTGCAGCTTTTTTCCAGTCGGCAGCTCCGTCTTGGAGGATTTATCGTTTTCAGGCATAGGTAATAATGAGCGTTTTACTCAGAAAGCAAGGAAGCGAAGCATGTTTTCGGGAGCCCTTTGACCTTGCATCGTAATGTAATGTGTTATCAACCCAACCGTGCTTAGAAAAATTACCAATCCGGTAACGATCCTAACCGCAAAACTGGTCAGGAAAACATTGACTTTGGGGGCAGCCTTACCCAGCACAGCGAAGGTCAGGTTTACTATGAAATTTACGGCAATAACGGGCGCTCCCATCTGTAAACCGACCATAAATATGCGGGTTGTATCTCGAATTAGCAAATCTATGGCAAAACCGGTATATAGAAATTGCCCCGGAGATAAATATTGAAAACTTTTCACAAAAGCCATAATTACCTGGTAATGCAGGCCGGTTATCATGAAAATCAGTGTGCCGAAATAAAAAAGCAGCGATCCGATAGTACTAGTGCTGCTGCCACCCAAAGGGCTGATGCTATCTGCCCGCATGAGACCGCTTTCCTGAGATATGATGTGTGAGGCAAAATCGATAGTTGAAAATACGATCCGCACAGCCAGTCCCATTAAAATACCAACCAGCAATTCGCTAACCGCCCAAATCACCAGCATCGTCAGATGCGTGGGCAAAGCCCCCAGTTTTGGCAATAGCGGAGTCACCAGATAGGCAATCATAAGCGATAGCGCTACTCGTAACTGAACCGGTACCGCACGCCCGGCGAAAACCGGCACTGCGGAAAGCAATGCGCCGGCCCTCACAAATACCAACATGCCTATCAGAAGATCTCCTTGATACAGGCTCATCGCACCATCTCCGGCAATCGCTGGATTAAGGACACGGTGAACTCCATCAAAGTACGTAATAGCCAATTGGCGGACACCATTATCATAAAACCTACGGCGGCTAGTTTAGGAACAAAAGTGAGCGTTTGATCTTGAATGCTGGTCACGGTTTGAATCAAACTAACCAACAATCCCACACCGATAGCCACGCCCATTAAAGGGCTGATCAACAGAAGGGAGGTCATAATAAGTGAGCGTAATAACTCGATTGCCATTTCAAGATTCATACGCTGAAACTTTCCACCAAAGAGTGTATAACCAGGTACCAACCATCCACTAGCACGAACAGAAGAAGCTTAAATGGAAGTGAAATAATTACGGGAGGCATCATCATCATACCCATCGCCATGAGGGTTGATGCTACGAGAAAATCGACTACGATAAACGGTATAAATATCAAAAAACCCATTTGAAAAGCGGTCCGTAGCTCACTCAACACAAAGGAGGGCAACACGATACGCAGGGGCAGGTCGGATAGGGAGGTAGGGCCCTGCCCCGCCAGACTGAGAAAAAATTCTATATCGCTCGTTCGTGTCTGCTTGAGCATGAACCCCTTGAGTTGATCCGCCGATCTATCGAGGGCTACTTTCGAGGTGATTTCCTCTTTCATATATGGATCCAACGCCCCCGAATATATTCGGTTCCAAACAGGGCTCATAATAAAAAATGTTAAAAACAAGGCCAAACCGATCAATATCTGGTTGGAGGGCGCCCCCGAAACTCCAAGAGCGTTACGCACAAAACCTAGTACTATAACAATTCTGGTAAAACTCGTCATCAGCATCATTATGGAAGGCGCAAGGGTGAGCAGAGTCATCAAAAACAGAATTTGGATGGCCATGCCCACATCGGCTGGTTTATCACCACCGTTTAAATCGACTTTCACCGTAACGGGAGCCCCGGCAGTCGTTGTAGCGGCCGCCTGTCCGTTAAGAGTTACCGGATAAACCAAAATGAACCCGATCAGAAGAACGAGAACAGTTTTGAAAATTGTGGGGCGAAAATTCATTGGTTTCTCGCAAGTTTGGGGGAAATAAATTCCTCACCGGCCTCGGGAGGTTCTAAATAGCAAAGGTGTGTGATCAATCCTGGACCCACACCGAGCAATAATTTCTGGTTCTCGTATTCTACAACGACGAGAAATTGTTTGTTGCCCAGCATTTTGGTTTCACTAAGGTTTAAGCGGCCGCTCTTGTGCATGGGTGAAAGGGGGAATTTGCCTTTGCGCCACAGGTAAAACGATATCCCCCCTACTCCGACTAACGCCAGGAATGCTGCGAGTACAAATCGCTCAAAGAGATGGTCCCCGGGCTTGCTCGCATCTCCCTGAAAATATGCTGGGCTCGTATTATCAGCGGGGTAGAGGATTGTTTCCTCCTCTCCGAATGAAAAAGTGACAAGGATTGTAAGGGCAGACAGCAATAATAGAACTGACGGTCCCTTAATCATTTCCGCCTCCAACCATTTCGGTAATTTTTATACCAAAATTATCTTCGACCACAACAACTTCGCCAAATGCGACCAATTTACCGTTTACATAGAGCCCTACAGGATCTTTAGCTTGTTCCTTTAACTGTAGAACCGAACCACTGCTCAGTTCAAATATTTCCCGCATGGGTAATTCACAGGAACCCAACCTAACCGTAACTTTTACTTTAACATCCAGAACAACATCAAGATTTTTTGTTTCCATTTTATCTCCTTAATTAAGATTATCATCATCCAATGACTGAGTAACTTTGATGGCCACATGGGTGCCATCAAGTCCCGCTTCACCTATAAAACGTGGTGTATTTTCCAAAAGTAAACGTGTCTCTCCGATTACATCCTGAGGCAGCTCCAGAACATCACCGGCCCTTAAACTTACTAAGTCTCTCATCGGAATGTCGAAAGCATCCCAAACGGCGTAAATGGGTACATTAATATTATCGAAAGGATTCCGCCATCTTGGTTTTTCCGCATTCGGATTTGGCTCATTGTGCTTTCTCGCATTTTCCTGCATGTGCTTGATAACGGGCTCAATCGTATAATAGGGAATACCTATTTGCAGCGGCTCGGAGCAATCACCCAAGGTAGCTTCCATGGTTAGAACCAGGACGATGGCATCATGGGGAGATGTTTGCAGAAATCGTCCACTGTTTTCACGTCCCGTTATGGCAGCGTGCATTTCCTGGATATCCTCCCACTGGCGGCACCATTCTTCCAGCATTGTCAATATAGCCTCTTCCAGAAGTGCTATCTCAATTTCAGTCAAATAGCGTTCGTCCCTAACGCTATGGCCTGGTCCGCCAAGCATACGATCCACCATCGTCATGGCAAGGCGTGGGTTTATGTCGAGTATCCCTACCCCGCTTAATTGCTCTATGCGAAATAAGGATATATAGGTCGGGCTAGGAATATTTTCTGTGAATTTGCGGTAGGGTGTCGTGTAGAGCTTCGACATCTTGAGCCCGAAATCCATGCGTAAAAACATGGATAGCCTCGCAGCAAGGTAATGAATAAATTTTTCGTGCCTGATGCGAACTTGCCTTAATTCAATTTCGGTCAAAAATACTGGATTGCGAAAATCAAATATATCAACAAAAACACTTTCCGAAGACTCGAAACGGCTGCCATCATGTCGATAAACACTTACTTCGGGTCCCTTTTGCGATTCATTCATCAACCGGTCGATTTCCGACTGGTCGAGAAGTTCAACTCGCTCTTGCTGGTCTTCAGGTCGCTCGCTCATTATTGTACAACAAGCTCCGAAAAATAAAGCTGTTCAATAATATCTGCATCCAAGGTCGTAGAGAAAGCGGCTATCAGATCATTTCGCAGAATATTTTTTACTCCCGGTTCCTCAAGGTCGGCAAGGGTCAGCGAAGACAGTATTCCTAATGTCGTGTCGATAAGCCTTACTTCGTTCACCGAAATAATATTCTCGAATTCCGTATTGCTTCCCTCAAGAATGAAGCTAACCTTCAGGTAACGGCTTTTGAGAGCACCTGACAAATTCGCTACTACATTTTTGAACTCATAGGTATATGCCGCGCCGTGGGCACCCCCACCATCCTTATCTCCAGATTGATCTTTGTCGTCTCCGGTGGCGTGCGTATCGCTAATGTTAAGCGCACTTTTCATGCGGGGTATCAGCAGATACTCACTCATGACAAAAGTGGTTAATGGGAGCAATACAACGATTGCTATAACAGGCATCCATGGGTTGCCCCGCGAACCTCCTTTACCTCCCGCCCCAACGGCGGGAAGTTCTTCGATGGCGTCATCAGCCATATCGACCTCCTATGTTAAAAGATGGTGACTATGATTTACCGATTACCGTTTCAAATTGACAATTTCCTGAAGGATATCATCGGAAACAGTAACTAATCGAGCGCCAGCCTGAAAACTACGTTGTGTGGTTATCATATTGGCAAATTCCTCAGTTAGATCGACATTGGACTGCTCCAGCGCTTCTGATTGTATCACACCAAGGCCATTACCGCCCGGCGCGTTAGTGGTAACTCCAAGAACACCTCCCGAAAGCACGCCTGCTGCATCGAATCCTGAAAAGAGGCCATTGCCTTCGCGCACCAAACTTTGTGGATCGTTAAAATCAGTCAAGAGAACCCGACCGATAATAAAGGAATCTCCATTGCTCAGCGATAGTGATACGTTGCCAAGCGTATTGATGTCCATCCCGACGAGGCTAGGTGAAGAAGCTGCTACTTGCGCATCTGTAAATGCACCACTAGTGGAATTTGTTAGTCCGTTTCCAACAGCCAAATTGAAATCCACTCGAACGTCACCGACAGTCGAAGCGGTCACAGGGGTCTGCAAAGTATAGGTGAGCTCCTTGGGACTTGTAGATAACCCAAGACCCGCAGTGGAAGAACCTGTGGCGGTGGCAGCGATTGGCGATGCCAAACCGAGCGCAACGAGGAGATTTCCTCCCGATGCATCGGCAAGAGCTATGGAGTCAGTGGCATGATTATTTTTAAAATTTACCTGATCAGCAGTTGCATCATAGGATACCGTTAGATCTGTCGTGGTTGCAGTAGATATTTTGGCGAAAATCGAATCCCGAGTTTCACCCGCGGTATAACTAACTGTAACGGGCGCTGCTGCGCCGACAGTGACGGTTAGGTCTCCGTCGGTTAAAGCTGTCGCGAGTCCAGCAAAAGTATCCGGAGAGGAAGGCACTGCCGTGACATCGTAACTGAGGCTTCCTCCGGTTAATCCCTGAAGGCGAAACCCTTGGTTATTCACTACATAACCGCGATCATCGAGGCGGAAGTTTCCGCTTCGTGAGGCTAGCTCCGTGTTGTTAACGGTATCTTTAATGACAAAGAAGCCTTCGCCAATGATGGCTAAATCAGTTGTAACTCCGGTAGTAACTAACTGGCCTTGCGTAAATTTCGAGGAAACGGATCCGATTTGAACTCCGGTTCCCACCTGACTTGAAGCCTGGTTGGAGCCTACAGAATTACCTCCTCCTGAAGAGGTTGACTGCTGCAGGAGATTACTGAAACTATCATTGTAGTCGACCCTTGATGCTTTAAAGGCGGTCGTATTGACATTAGCGATATTGTCACCGATTACCTCGATGCCGCGGGTGAAACTCTTGAGGGCGCTGACGCCGCTGGTTAATGAACTTAGTATGGCCATTTTTCGATTATTTTTTGGTGAATAGGGTTGATTATTGTAAGTTTGTTATAGTGATAAATTTGTGTAGGCGCTTTTTGAGTTATCAATTGAGTTCGACTCTGTTAACCTCACCTACCGGATAACTGTTTTGTCCGATGGTCAAAAATACCTCTCCGTCTTGTGTAGAAACCGCTGTGACTTTTCCCTGTATCGGTAAGCCAGTGTTATCTGAAATATTAAGAGTGACTTTTTTACCAAGATATGCCTGCGAGGCGATCTCTTGTTGCTGCCCGGTAAATTGCTCCATGGTTTTTGTAAGATCACCCATCTGTTCCAAGGAAGTGAAGCTTGCCATTTGAGAAATAAACGCTGTGTCCGTAACAGGTTCCAGAGGATCCTGATTCGAAAGCTGGACAGTTAGTAGTTTCAGAAAGTCTTCAGCACCTAGGACTTGCGAAGAAATTGACCGCAGGGATGAACCATCGGGATTGGTATTAAGCAGTGTAGCAGTATCGATATTCATGATTTCGTAAGATTAAAAGTATTTTTAAGCCCATAGAGTCGTTTCGTTTTTACCGTGGGCATTTTCTCGATTGTTTTGTTGAGAATTATGGTCATCCAGTGAGCTATCTGTAAAGGCGACCTGCATGTCGCTAGTATCCTCGGTATTTTCCATCGCATGCTTCAGTCGGTTAACAGAAATCTGCGTACGAGAGAATTTTGGGCGGTATTCAATTTTTGGCGATGCAAGCTGTATGCCCTGCTCCGCAGCGGCTTTGGTAATTTTCTCCCAACCATCGGTAAGACCTTGCTTGATTTCAACTGAATCGGTTAAAAATTGCGCGTGAACTCGCCCCGGGCGAACCTGTAGCTTCATTGTCATGCTACGGCCTTGTGATAGTGATAATGATATTTTTAGTGAGGAATTTCTGCTTTGGCGCAGACGTTCAATCATTTTCAAAATAGGCTCCGAAAGATTAGTTGTTGAGTTTTGTGAACTGTCTGCACCGTCGGAATATTTAGCCACGTTAGTACTACTTGTCAGGCCAATTTCAGTGGAGGAAATAGCGCCTGCAATTGCAGATTCCTCACCATGGTTAAATCCAAAACTATTTTTCACAAATTTTCCACTATCAGGCATATTGTTACTACTTGAGTTCTGTCTGGCGCCATAATTTAACTCGCCGACTGGCCTTGCCGAAACAGGGTTAGCTGCTCGGTTGTCTTGAGATCCGAGTCGTCTGATTTTTCCCCTTGGGAGAGACTTCTGCTGCGTTCCTGGCATGATATTTTGTTTATTAGCATCTGCCGTGCCAGTTGTGTTTTGCGCCTTGATAAGTTTCTCTACTTCAATGGATAATAGATTTTTAAGAAAGCCAGGAATCGTAGTTTCTTCCTTCTGAAGCTTAAATGCGGAAGAATGTTCACCGGAAATAATTTCCCGTTGCTTAACTGTATTATCAAAAACTGTTGGAGAAATATCGGCTATTTGCTTTGTCGAAGCTACCGATCTTGCAGTGCGTTTTTGATCAGAACCTGGGTTTTCGACGTTTTTCACTACTCCTTCTGTGGATTTGTCATCAGCTACACGGGAAATAGCAGTTTTATCCGCCTCAGCCACTATTGAAGGTTTCCGTTGGGGAAGCGACATATCTTGTGGTCCGATTGGGGTGTTGCTTTTTTGGAAAGGAATAATGGGCTTACCTTCCACTACATTTACAGTATTTGCCACAGTCGTTCGATCTTTTGAATTATTCAGCCCAAGACTAGCGTTACTATCAGAAATATTTTTAACGTTAGTTGATTGCGAAGCGCTGATAAATCGCTCCGAACGGGCTTGATCGGGATTGATAGCAACAGGTTTCGTCATGCGGGGATGAGCAGGAGAAATAATTTCTGGTTTTTGTTCGCTATTTAGTAGTTGTGTGGTTCCCGTATTTACCCCCTTTAATGGACTGGTAGGTTTTTGCCTATCTACTATACGAATAGTTTGGTGCTTGGGATCTATCTGAACTGTCACCTTTTTGCTTTTACCAACCGCATTTGATTCGGGTGCGATTAAATTAAGTTTTGTTGGAGTTTCGGAGATTAATATGCTCGGTTTAACGCTATTTTCAGAGTAGGTAGTAACTGATTGTGGTTTTTCACCAGTATTAGTTGGATTCTGATTAGCAATAGGTTGGTTTTTTGTGCGAGTTGGAAGTCTTAATCCAGGGGCACTTTGTATTTCGACGGTATTCTTGGCTTTAAGAGACTGTTCCACCGAGGTAGCACCTTTATTAATCACAGGTTTTGATCCATGAGCACTTGGAATATCGACGATATTTTTGGCTTTAAGGGAATGTTCCACCGCAGCAATACTTTTATTACTCACAGGTTTTACGTTTGTTACATTTTGTAGTTCCGGACGAATAGGAAGATTGGTTTTCACAGGATTTAACTTGGTGTTAGGCTGAAGAGAAACCTTTGAGTTTTCATTCAAACGGTTAACTGTTGAATCTGCTTTACCTTCGGTTGTCGGAATTGTGTTAAGAATGGTATCGCTAGCTTTACCAGTCGATACATTCTGCTGCGGAATTGTGCTGCTGTTTTGAGCTGGTGTATTGCCGGTCGGTTTAATATTTCTGCCTTTAGTAGTTAGAATATCCAATCTTGCAGATGCCTTTTTAAGCGCTGGTTTGCCTTTACGAGATTGTGATTCAGTCGTAATTCGATCGATTACCGGATTTTGTGGACGAGAAACTGCTGTTGATTTTACGATCTTTTGCTCAGTATTTGCAGGAAGAGAACTATTTGCTTTTTCACCCCGAATGATACTATTTGCTTGTGACTGTGCGGGGTTTAATAAAGGATTTGACTTAAATTTGTCTGAGACAGATTCAGGGTTACTTGAAATTTTTGAATGCAAACCAGAATCTTTAGTGTTTACGTTACTTGTTGAATCAAGACTCGCGGCATTAGCGTTGCTGCTATTTTTTACTGTCGTCAATTTTGCTTGTGGACTTTGACTACTGTTTAGAAAAATCTGTCCTCCGCTCAATTTGACAGTATTTCCGCTTGGGGTTGAAATCTCAGTTGTTGTATCGGTCCTTAGTAAGGGCTTACTTTGAAGTACTTTCGCTGCTTCCGGAATAGGTTCGTTATGGATCGGTTTAGGACTATTCTCAATTTGTAATGGCAGACGCGTGCTAGCCCTTGATTTGGACAATACTTGGTCTGTGTTTTTAGATTTTGAACCCTTGCCCTGGACAGCTTTCAAAATTTTGTGAAATATAGATTTATCCGCATTATCCGTAGAATTGGTCTCTGGCTTTCCAAGAGGAGCCACTTGATTGGCTATTAATGCAGTTTTAGCGACGGGAGTAGAAGTATGAACTTTCTCAATATTCGTCTTGGAATGTTCAGTATCGGTGTTTTTGTCATTTTGAACGACTGATACGCTTGGCAACTGATTGTGTACTACACGATTGCTACTATGGTGTTCGGTTGGATTGGCACTCTTTAAGTTTGAACCCGTATTCGGGTTTATCGAAGTCCTTGCTCCATTATCGATGGTAACTGCGTTGCTATCTACGTCTGGTTTCAGACGTAAAGAGCCAACTTTCTTGGTACTTGTTCTGACTAATTCGGTTATCGGCTCTGGTTTAGCAACGTGAACCGCTTCAACGCTTGGCTTGAGATCATTAGTCACTTCGACAGGTGATATATTGGCAACTTTAGTATGATGTTTTGAAGGTAATTTCTCTGAAGTTTGGCTATCATTGGAATTTAAAGATGTCTTAGATTTTTGAATTTTAGCGGTGTTGACATCAATATCAGTCTTCAGAATACTATTCGCCTCACTCTTCACTTTTTTGAGGTTCGACAAAGTAGCGCTTTTGGTAGGGGTGACTGCGATAGTAATGGACGAATCTTTTATCCGCGGTAGAACGGTTGATTGATTTTCATCATTACTGGCAATTTTTTCAGATTCAATTGTCGGACTTGCAGGAGAGCCTGTGTTTTCTCTATTCCCAGTAGGAATTGATCTGTTAGAAATAGTTGATGGTGGTTTTTGCTCAACTTCTCTTGCATTTTTAGTGTCACCAACGCGGTGAATTCCCTTTTCGGTTTGCGTGGCTGCGCCTGCGATCGTATTTACCGCTGATTCAGGCGTTCCAGTTGGAGTTACTACCGTTTTAGATTGGGATATTTGTGTATCAGTATTGCTTGTCTTTTCAGTGGATGTCTTTTGTGATTTATTTGATGAAGATTTATATTGAATTACGCTACTGTCAGTGGCTTGAGTATTATGAATCGAAATATTTTGATTTGAACTATCTGAAGGAGCAACGTCGGTATTAAGTGCGTTGTTATTAGTAGATGTAGGGATATTGGAAGCAACATTGATACTAACATTTTTATCTGTTACAGTCTTACCAGGATTTATAGGTTTTAATGTGGCTACTGCCTCATTGATTAAATTATCTTTAATTGATGCTTTATTTAACGGAGTTAATACAGGTTTCTGATTATTTCCTGGGGTACTACCCAATGCCGATTCCTTATTCAACGGTGAATTAGCTGGTGTTGCCGCGTGCTTACTACTATCTTTAGTAGTTGATGCTTGTGGTATCGTCGAGGCCACTGTTGGCCCCTGTTTGACAATACTATTTATTGTATCCGACACCTCCTTGTTATCGGTCGCTCTCGTGCTCGATATGGGTTTTGTATTGGGTTGAGCGCTAACACTGTCGCTTGATGGGATTACTATTTTGGTTAACGGTAATAATTTGTCAGTGGTAATATTGAGGTTTGGATGCGATTGAGCTGCCCTTGGGCTTTTCACAGCGTGTGCAGACGATTCCGGTAATTGTAACTTCCCATTCTTATTCGAGCCGATATTGCTTTTTAATGTTTTGCTTTGTGTGGTTGATATGTCGTCGCTTTTTGTCGCTGTATTTGGTTGTTGGGCGTTGATAGTTTTAGTCGTTGGAATACTCGGGGTAGAGATTTTGGGAAGATTTGGGCTTGTGGATCCGCTATTTGCCCTAGCTCCGGAGCCCTCCTTATTTTCGCCGGTGTTGTTTTTATGAGCATCCGTGAGGCTTATCGTTTTCTCCGCTGAGGTAAAATCAACCAGTTTCGTTGGTAAGGCCGATAGATTTTTATTAGTAGGGAGAACGGGTACGATAATAGAGGATACTGACGCTTTTTTCGGAACAGTAATTTCACTTGTCGGCAATTTGATGGCTACATTGTTTTTTGCATTAGGCTGCGTATGCAAAGGGGTAGTATTAGGCGCTTTTATCGATTGTGCATCAATCGATTTTGCGGAAGCAGGATGCAATTGAGTAAGACCGCCGGAGGAAGACCGCATTCTGACAAAATTCCCGTTGTTTACACGGATAACCGGGGATTTAGCCGTTGAATTCTCATGAGATTGGGGTTGAGCGCTTGACCTCTTTGTCTGCTGGCTACTTTTTCCAGGCAATTCGGATTTATCCGATGTTGTACTCTTCGATTGTTCTTTACTGACCAGATTTGATGCCCCTTCTTTGCTCGTTGGAACAACACTTGGCTTGGTTACTGTTTTTTTGGCAGTAGTGGATGTGCCTGGCATCGCTGTAACTACCTGTGGTATACTTTTTTCAGCGCCAGATTTTTGATTACCGGTAGAATTACTCGCGGGAATTAGTGACGGTTTCGCGCTTGGTAATACGCTTATATCACCTTGGGGGATTGATGCAATTATTCCGGTGGAAACAAGAGTGGTAGTTATCGCAGTTGACGTATTTGGATTTGCAGTCGTTAGTTGAGTCAAATCGTTTCTAACATTTGATGTAAGGACAGGAACAAGTTTTTGCGCATTGCCCCCCTTTATTGAAGAGGTTAGTAAAGACTGCAATGCCACCAACGAACCGGCTATTTTCCCTTTTGGACTACTCCCCTGAGGACTTCCTGGGGAGCTCGGTATTTGAAAAACTGCCGTATTTTCTGAATTTACGGCTTTAGGGATATTAGTTAGAGGGGTTTCGCCTGATGGCGATGCTAGTCCTGATGCGAGAGTTGGAATTTGGTTCATCTTAATAATTATCGCTCAGATCAAGTTCAATTCTTGGCAGAGAGATGCAAACGAAGTTTTTCAGAGAGGAGAGCAGCCCTTTCGGCCATGGGGCCTGATTCCCCTTCCGTGGACGCCATTTGTTCAAAAATCGGACCGACTCCATCGGGTTTCATGAGGGAAAGAATTTTTACAACTAACGTGTCGTCCATACGTGATAGGATGGATACAGCGGCCTGTGGAGATATGTTTGTGTAAGTCGTTGCGAGAGATTTTAAATTTTTTGCCTCACTATCTTCAATCTGAACAATTAAATCAGATAGCTCATCCCGGTAAGCTATGATTTCTTTTCTCAAAATATTCAGTTCTTCCGTTTCGGCTTTGGCCCGCGCCTCAATTTCGAGCAGAGTGGCTTTGCGCTTACGCAAATTGGCATCTTCGGTTTTTAAATGCGCGACCAGCGTTTCAATTTCCCTGGTCCTGAAGTCCCAAAAATAGGTTCGCCCATCCAAAGCGGCCTCATTATTGTTGAGACCCGCTGCCAAAAACTCCTCTTTATGCCGGTATATAACGAAACCCGTAGTAAGGATATTCAAAACCATACCGACGAGAGCCAATACCCAAATTGATTGTAGAAACTTCATTGCTTATTGAAAAAAGGCGTTCGCTGTCTGGCGTGTGTTGACCAGCTCTTCAATCTGTTTTTCCTCATTTCTCTCCATTTCTTTATTAAAAGAGTCCAAGCGTTTTTTTCGTAATTTGTTCAACAGCTTCTCTTTTTGTTTGGATAGAAGGAATTGCTCCAGATACTTATTCAAATTATGCTCTGATTCTAAGAGTTTATCATTAAGTGTCCGCAAATTTGAAAATGAGTTACTCAGCATATCGAGGTCGAAATTTTGGCTTTGAACAGAGAAAGTGTGAAGGCGATTTTCGTTCATCTTCTCCATCATTTTTTCTATTTGAATTCTGGCTTCATTTTCGGATAAACGCAGTTTCCTGTGTTTGCCAAGCGCCTCCAAGTAATCTTTTTGCGCCTTGGATCTTTCGGATCTACGCACAATGAGAACGGCCTCCAGGGGAAAGGTAAATTTTTTCATCGCAGCAACTCCTTGAGCTTGGCGAGAGTTTCCTCTCGAGGGGAAAGTAGATCGGGAGTCTGACGCAAAAACTCCGTCAGTAGGGGGTGTTTGGCAATGGCCATATCGATTCTCGGATTGCTGTTTTTAACATAGGCTCCAATATTTATAAGATCCTCGTTTTTCCTATATAAGGCCAACAAATCCCGAGCCTGCGAAACATACTCGACATCCTCCGGCGTGCAAACATTGCGGACCAGGCGACTGACGCTTTCGAGGACATCGACTGGTGGATAATGGTTGGCCGTGGCAAGGGCGCGACTCAATACAATGTGTCCATCGAGAATTCCCCTTACGGAATCGGCCACCGGTTCATTTAGATCATCCCCGTCTACCAAAATTGTATAAAGGGCGGTGATGGATCCCTTTTCGCCCATACCTGAGCGTTCCAAAAGGCGCGGCAAAACCGAGAAAACCGAGGGTGTGTAACCTCGAGAAGTCGGGGGCTCGCCAACTGCAAGTCCGATCTCCCGTTGGGCCATCGCAAAGCGTGTAACCGAATCCATGAGGAGGAGGACATGACGGCCATCATCCCGAAAAGACTCGGCGATAGCGGTGGCGAGCAAGGCGGCTCGCAATCTCAGGGGGGCAGGTTGATCGGAGGTGGATACCACAACGATTGACTTGGCCATGCCTTCCGGGCCGAGATCGTTTTCAATAAATTCACGCAACTCGCGACCCCGTTCCCCAACGAGCGCGATCACATTTATGTCCGCCTCGGATCCCCTTGAAATCATACCGATGACGGTAGATTTTCCGACTCCACTGCCAGCAAAAATACCCATTCTCTGCCCCTTACCCATCGGCGCAAAGGCGTCGATTGAACGAATGCCTGTCTGGAATGGTTGGTTGATGGGCTGCCTCGCCATGGGGTTTGGAGCCTGTCTGTTTAATCCGCCAGAATAGTGGACCCGGAGCGGCCCTTTGCCATCAATGGGTTTACCCAAGCCATCAATGATACGGCCCACCAACCCTTCTCCGGTTGGAACGCTGGCCGTTTGCGCAGATGCCACCACTCTGCAACCGGGATGAATCTCCTGCATGGGGCCAAGGGGCATGAGAAGGATGCGGTTTTCCTTGAATCCAACAACCTCGGCGGCGATCGACAAATTACGGCGGGTCGAGTAAATATCACACATTTCACCGAGAGAAACTTCGGGGCCTTCGGATTGTATAATCAATCCGGTAACCTGAGTTACTTTACCGATTTTTTCCATCTGCCCAGCACTCTCGATGCGTTTATGCATCCAGTCTAAATTGTCGGTTAGGCTCTTAATCATACCTCCAGCAACTCCTTTTCAATTTTCTTGATTTTGGTGGCCACTGTGGCATCGATAGCGCCAAAGCGGCTTCGAACCATGCAGTCTCCCGATTGAAGGTTGGGGTTTTCTTTTACAACAATGGCCGGATAACGATTTTGAGGAGCTTGGGGGCCGTTACCCAGGAGGGCTAAATCCGCTGGGCAGAGCGAAATTTCAAGCGCTTCCTCCTCCGGTGAGAGATCGCTGAGCACTTCCTCGACAATTTTTTTAACCGAATTTTGATCCAGCGCTAATTCACCCCAAATTCCTCTTACCATCGACAGAAGTAATTTGGGTAAACTGGAATTAATTTCCTCCATTGCCCGATCAAATTGTTCCTGAATTTTTTGCAAAACAGATTCCTGCAAGTAAGAGGCATCGTTTCTAAGTTCGAGTATTTGCTGGTTGTAAAAACCGCTGGCTTCATCATAGCCCACACTGTGAGATTCCCGCCGCAATTCGTCGGCCTGAAGGCCCGAAATGGGGGCGGGACCGGCGTAGGCAACTCGAACTCCTTTGAGGGGTTCAGCCAAATTTATGCGTTCAAACCAATACACGATCACCACTTCCCATATCGATTGTAATTTCTCCGTCTTCCTCGAGGCGGCGGACAACTTGAATAATTCGATCCTGCGCGGCCTCGACATCTTTGAGGCGAACCGGGCCAAGCATTCCGATTTCCTCTTTGAGGGTTTCGGCAGCCCTTTTCGATACCGAAGAAAAGATGGCTGATTGGAGGGTGGCATTGGCGGATTTCATGGCCACCACGAGGTCTGACATTTCTATTTCGCGGGCAATGCGCTGCAGGTCCATAGTTTCCAGGCGAACAAGATCTTCGAAGCTGAACATTTTCCGGCGTATTTTTGCGCCCAAAGCCGGGTTCCGCTCTTCGATCTTGCCGAGCAAGCCTTTGCTGACATCCTTATCCATAAGGTTCATAAGGTCGGCAACCGAGCGAACACCACCGCTGTGGTGCATGGTGGGTTTTTGTTTGTGGCTGAAGTGTGTCTTCAAGCATTGCACGACCTTATTGACATGTTCCAGCGATGTATCCTCCATGCACCCAATCCGCTCGACTACTTCCTCACGCACATCGGGGGTGAGCATGGAGAGCATTTCGGCGGCTTTTTCCAAACTGAGATGGGAGATAACAAAGGCGATGGTCTGAGATTGCTCGTTGCGTATGAGGTTATAAATCTGCCGAGGTTCCATCTCGCTGACTTCGCGAATGACCTCCGATGTGTTGCCAATGGGTGCAATCCGCCCGAGCATGTTAATGGCCTGGTAATCACCTTTAGCCAGTTCGAGAGCCCTCTGGGCAAAATGCGGGCCGCCTAAAATGGCGTTGAGACTTTCACCGATTATATCGGCAAATTCATCAATTGTTTTATCCTGGATGGATTTTTGGATTATTTTGAAAGTAGTGATTTCCCGGCATATCATTTCGATATCGGGATCTTCAAAGTGTTTTAGCAAATCGGCGGCCGCCTCGGGACCAATCACGATCATGAAAAGAGCCAGCTTTTGCAATTTCCCCAACTGTGTGTAATCGATATGCTGTAGATTGGAATTGCTCATTGGTAGTGCTTCCTAAAGTCCTTCAAAATATTATTTTCCGGCAGGTCCATTAGTGGCCCAATTTTTAAGCGCTGTGCTTACATTTTCCGGTTTTTCACGGATTAAATCATTGAGTAGTTCCGGTGTTAAAAAGGTACTCACATCCGATGCCTGTCGTATTCCTCTGGGGCCGGCTTCAGTAATAATTTCGGTATCTACGAACCCTGGCTTATGCCGTTTTACCATGCGAAGAAAAATTATGAACATGACCACGGCTATGCCCACTGCGAAGAAATTACGCGCAACATCATACCATCTCATGAATTGATCCTGCAACTGAACCAAACTGTCTTCAGGAGCCTTTTCCACCGTGTGAAACACTGTTTCCTCGAGCGTAACCAAACCTTGTTGAGTGGATACATCCAACCCAAGGGCATTGTGCACCATTCTTTGCAAAGTGCCGATTTCTTCCGCCGAACGGGGTAGTGTTTTCGAGTCCTCGCCCTCCCCTTCCGTCCGCATGGCAATAAATACCGCAGCGGTGATTTCCTTTATGGTTCCCGGCGCCTTTACCGTTTCTTTGGTGGATCGATTAATTTCATAGGAGGTGGTTTTGTTTTTGTGGCTTTCCCGCGTGTTATTCGTTGTGGCAGATTCCTGCCCGCCTTCCTGCGGTGAATTGGCGGCAACCCCGATCGATTGATTGGGCCGCGCTTCGGAGGTAGTTACGGTATCTTCGGTATTGGTTTCCGACCTGGCGACCTGCCCATCGGGGTCAAACGTCTCTCTAACGATGGTCGAGGCTTCGGAATCGACATCCACTGACACCCTGGCGACCACGTTTCCCGGTCCCACGACTTTGCCCAACATACTTTCAATTTTTCGGACAAAGTAATCTTCCATACTTTTACGGTACTTGAACTGACCCGTGCCTATTCCCGCGATGCCATCCTGACGAAGATCTTCGGATAGCACTTTTCCGTGGTTGTCGACTACGGCCACATCATCGAGCAGCAGTCCTTCCACGGAGTTGGATACGATGAAGCGGATGGAATTTACGGCGTCCTGTGGCAAGACACCGCCCCCGGTATCAACAAATACGGAGGCAGTCGCTCGGCCTTTTTGGTTGGTGACGAGGAGCTTGTTTTCCGGCACAACTACCATCACCCGCGCGCTGCGAATCCCCTGCAATTGGGAAATGGTGCGCGAGAGCTCTCCCTGCACGGCGCGCAGGTAGTTTGTGCGTTGGACGAAATCACTGATGCCGAAATTACCTTGGTCAAAAATCTCGAATCCGACTCCCCCGCCATTGGGTATGCCTTTGGCGGCCAAATCCATGCGCAATTTGTAAACCATATCTCCGGGAACGTAGATGGATGTGCCCCCTTCACCAATTCGGTAGGGAATACTTTGATCCTCGATTATTGCCAATACTTCGGAAATATCCTGGGATTCCAGTTTTCCGTAGAGCATCCTCATGCTTGGTTGGCTAGTCCAGACCAGCAGCGCTACCATACCGGCTATGACACCAGCAAAGGATAAGGTTATGGAAACCTTTTGATTAACGCCCAATTCGGACCATAATTTGAGCAACTGTTTGAAATACATATTCATATTTGAAGATTTAAAGACCTAGCGGAGCCCCTCTATACCTGCATTCGCATTAGTTCCTGGTAGGATTCGACCAGTTTATTGCGAACTTCGACCAATAGTGTAAAAGCGACTCCCGCTTCCTGCAGGGCTATGATGCTCTGGTGGATATTATCGGTTTCACCCGACATCAATTTAACGGTTTCATCGCGGGCGGCGGCGCCTTTTGCGTTTACCCCGTCAACGAGTTTGGAAAACATGTCCGGGAGGGTTGGGGCACCGCTTCCTCCCGATCTAATCGGGGACGAGAAATTACCGGGCTGAATGGAGTCTGAGGCGCCAAATTGGAATTGCCCTTCTATGTGAGAGGCCAGTCTGTCTAGTAAATCGGGGGCTTTAGAGAAGTCTGTCTTCTTCAATTGTTCGATGGCAGCTTTTGCCTTGGATATGTCGACATTCTGCAGATTACTCAGGTCGTTGGCGCTGACTTTATCGCCCTGGTTGCCTTGGTCTGCATCGGGTTGCAGATTTTTTAGCATTGAACTGCCAAAACCTGATATGGAATTGATAAAAGACATGGTATTGGGTTAGCTAACTTTCTTTTTTTTCAGAGGGTTCATCGGCCAATAGAGAGAGCCTGTTGCGCCATTTGGCGGGCGGTCTTGATGACAGAAAGGTTGGCCTCATAGGCCCGTGAGGCAGCGATCAAATCCACCATTTCACGCGAAATTTCGACGTTGGGCATCTCGACCATACCATCTTCATCGGCATCGGGGTGCTGGGGGTGGTAGATTTTTTTGCCCGGAGTGGTGTCTTTCGAGATGCTTCCGATGCGAACGGTTTTTGCCATATCCGGTGATTCTGCGGAGGTGGATTTACTATCCATGATCGACTCGAAGGAAACTATCTTTCGCTGATAAACATCACCATTGCTGTCTTTGGTCGTATGGGCATTGGCAATATTTTGAGCCACAATGTTCATACGAATTTTTTCGGCGCTGAGGGCATCAGCGGAAATATTAACTGCCGGTATAAGATTCATGGTAGAAAACAGGTGAAATTATTGATGCGATGCATGATAGAGGTTAATTGATCCGGCCAGTGATCGCGGTTTTCAGGTGTTTGATAGAACTGCTGACAAATTGGGTAAGCACCTCGTATTCAAGGGAATTTTGATTTACTTTGAGAAGCTCGCGATCAAGCTCTACATTATTGCCGTCAGGTCTTACAGCGCCGGTATCGGTGTCCACCTGAAGAGAGGGATCGAGGCTGGAAATGCTTTGGAGGTCCCCCTTTTTCAGGTAACCCGTCAGTTGCGATTTAAAGGAAGGAGCAATATCGACCCTTTTGTAGCCGGGTGTTTCGATATTGGCCAGATTGCCAGCCAGCGCTTTATGACGCAAAGCGGCGGCATCGAGCAGCTTCTTTGAGGCAACATACTTTTCAGAGGCGAAGATTCCTTCGATCATATCTCGGCATTAGCAATGCCTGTGCCAAGCAGAGGATAAATCTTACATACAGTTAATACTCAGGAGGATATAAATATGTTTATCAATGAATATTAATTCCAATAGATCGTTTTATGGAAATATATTCCCCTTTTTTCAGTGGTCCGAAATAAACCGGCAAATATGTGCGCAGGGGTATCGAAGGAAATATTTTCCCTCTTCAATAAGGAAAATAATTTTGATGAAAAAATTTGATTTCCTTCCGAAATACCAACAGGCGCGCAATGAAACCGATAACCATTATACTGCTACTCCATGCCGTATTTGCGAGTGCCGCAGGCATTATCTAATTAGCGAATCAGAACCTAAAGATTATTAATATTTCTTCGCCAACCACAGTTGTTCCTCTTCCACAGAGTTCAGCGGATGCCGCTGATCCGGGATCAGTTTTGGATACTTACCAGTTTCTGATTAACGACGAAGGAATCATCAAAGAATACTCTTCGCAATGTTCTCAATTAATCAATGGACAGTCCAGTGAGTTTAAAGGCGGCTGCCTGCGTGATGTTTTAGTCAACTTGAATGCCGATTGGGCGGATATACTACCTGAGGATTTCAGTGATCCGTTCCCGCCTCTCTATCTTCCATGGACGACGCGGGGGAATAGCTTGGCAACCGGTCTCACCGTCCATGCCCTGCCGACCGCGCATGGGACCTATATTACCTTAATTCCCTCACTCGCACCCTATGAGGAATTAAAGAATTCCTCGATCAGAGATATTTCCTGGAATGCCGTTCTGATCGAGCAGCTTTTTCTGCGACTTCAAACTGCGGAGAGTCGTATTGAAAGCTATACGCATAATTTTCCTGGAATATTTTTCAACCAAAGGGCCGACCTTTCTTTCAGCTTCATAGGCGCCGGTTTCGAGAGACTGTTGGGCAGTTCGCCGGATCCTTTATATAGCAGTGGAAACCGGTTTCTCGAAATGATTCGCAAAAAAGACGGTGAAGCCTACATTGGGGAGCTAAAATCGCGTTCAGAAGGTGGAAAAACATTTTCCAGCCTGGTCCAGATTCACCACCCGGAGAGCGGCAATATTCTTTACCTGTTAGAGGTGCGAACCCCGCAATTATCCCCCTCGGGCATCCTGTTGGGTTACGATGGCGTTTGGCTGGACCTAACCCGGCAGGTAATCGCAGAAAAGCGGCTGGCCAATGCCGGTTGGAAGGAGAATATCTCGACCCTGACCGTGGGTCTCGTGCACGATTTCAACAATTTAATTTCGGGTATCCATTCGTTGAGCGAACTTTATAGCTCGTCTCTGGACAAGAATGACCGGCTTTACAGGGGAATGGAAATGATTCGGAGTTGTTCTCTGGATTCTCAGCAAATGGTTCGGCGCATACTCGAATTAAATCGTGAGGTGGTTTGCCAGAAAAATTTCCACAATGTGGAAGAATTGATCGGACGCCAAATGGATTTGATCTCCCTCATATTCCCGAAAAAAACCACCATTGTGACCCAATTCACAGGGAAGGAATTTCCCGTTTATCTGGATGAAGTCGGATTTAGGCAAACCATGCTGAATTTGGCCATAAATTCACGCGATGCGATCCAAACGCAGGGGAAGATATTTATCAATGTGAAGTATGCGGAAAAAGGGGAGAAAATATTCAAACGCGCCAGTGGAGGAAGTTTTGAGGCCCCCAAGGATGGCGTTGAAATACAGTTCAGGGACAATGGCTGCGGGATCGATGAGGAGCAAATAGGGAAGCTCTTCGACCCTTACTTCACCACCAAGGACAACCTGCAAGGGTCCGGTTTGGGGCTTTACAACGCCGAGCTTTTCATCGAAGAAAATGGTGGAAATATCGCCGTAGGGAGTGAGCTTGAAAAGGGAACTACGTTTTTTATCTATTTCCCATTGGCAGATATGAGAAAGCTACCTTTGAGTGAGGTTTCCGAGCTTAAAACAGAGCATTACTTCAAGGAGCGGCCGCGGTTCGCTGTTTATGCCAAACAGGAACCTCATCAACTCAGTCTGGTGTCGGAGATGCGTAATCTCGATTGGGAAGTTATCACATTTAACGACCACGAGCAAATGACCCGCTACCTGAGGGAAGCGCAGGTTCGCCCGGAGGTGGTCATATTGATCGAAATTGGCAATGACGAAGGGTTGATGGATTTAACCAACAGCATCCGGCAAATTGATCCCCGAATCAAACTGGCGCTACAAATATTCGGACGCAATCCCGATGAGCTGGAGTCCGAATTAAAGGAAAATGCCGATTTATTCCTGACCGGAGCCGACAGGACGAACGAAATTCTCGATCAACTGGCTGCTCTATTAATACATTAAGAATTTATATCCAAATTACCAATGGCAGATAATCCAAAAATAATCATCGTCGATGACGATAAAATCATCCTCGTTGCCCTGGAGGAAACCATATCCAAGGCGGGCTATGACATTGTATCAACGACGTCGCCCTTAAAGGCTCTCGAATACCTAGATGAGCAGCAATTTTCCGTTATAATATCCGACCAGCGAATGGCAGAAATGACAGGGTTGGAATTCCTCGGAAAGGCCAAGCAGATACAGCCCGATGCCTCCCGGATATTAATAACGGGCGTGCTGAACCTCAATACGATTATCGACGCGGTCAACAAGGGGGAAATTTTCCGTTTTCTGGCCAAGCCGTGGATTAGGGAAGAGTTATTGGCCACGGTCCAAAATGCGGTGCAGAGGTATCAGCTCCTGTCCATCAATCACAAGCTGCAAGAAGACACCCTAAAGCTGAATGACCGGTTGACGGAGAGTAACCTCGACCTACAGCGAAAGATCAAAGAACTCAGTGAAAATCAAATCGCTCTGGATCGCGCCAACAAAGCCCTGACAAGCAATTTCGAGCATTCCCTCGAGCTTTGCTACCGGATAGTGAGCGCCTACCATCCGCTGTTAGGAAAAGAGACCAAGGTCATCGTCGATCTATGTCAAAAAATGATCGAAAGCGGCTATTTTTCCAATGAGGAGCAGCATATACTTCGGGCGAGCGCGTGGCTGAATAATATTGGGCTAATCGGTATTTCACGGGAGCTATTTATTCGTTCGCGGCAGGCGCCGGATACTTTGGCTGAAAGTGAAAAAGCGATTATCCACAATCATCCCATTTACGGGCAGACACTGGCCTCCTTCCTCGACAAGCTCGAAGATGTAGGGGCAACCATTCGCGCTCATCACGAGCGTTGGGACGGGAAAGGTTACCCCGACGGACTCTCTCGACTGGCTATTCCAAAGACGGCGAGATTTCTGGCCGTAAACGTGTATTTCGCCGAGTGTGGGTTGTCACGGGAAAGCGCCATCGAGTATATTTTGAATCAGTCGGGCAAGGCTTTCGACCCGGAGGCGGTGCGCCTATTTCTCAAGGCGACACGCTTGGTGCAATTGCCCCGCAGGGTCAAAGAGGTGCTGTTCAGTGAATTGGAGAGTGGCATGGTTCTGGCAAAGGGCCTGTTTAGCCCAACGGGTTTGCTACTAATTCCGGAAGGGCAGGAGTTGCGGGATGGCACGCTGGAAAAAATCAAGAGGCATAATATCGTGGACCCGATCAACCAACGGCTTCTGGTTCATATTTAGTTTAGAGGGGTCTATTACCTCGACTCCAGTTTATTGGCACGCCGAATGCTATTTGAGGATTAATTATCGCTGCGGACGGCAAAACTTTCCGCTGCATTAAATCATATTATGAATCCGATATTATCAATAGGCCTGCTAAAACTCGGCAAGGAAGCGGTTGGTCATTTAGTCAGTAAACAGCCGGCACAGGCCAATAACGCCCAAGAGGTTCCTTTTTCACAATATATGGATTCCGTTCAGGGAGCGTCTAAAGTTACCGGGTTGTCGCGAATTCTACAGGAATTCGGCATTCAGAATTTGGGCGATATAGAGAACACTCTATTTCATCTCACTCAGCAGCTTGTGAAAGATCCGGCTTTTGCCGAGTTTTCGGCGGATGATTTTCGTAATGGCTCATTTTTATTGCAGGGAGACGCCAATGGCGGGATTCACCTGATGGGGCCGAATGGAAAAGAGGTTGAATTTTCCGCCCAAAGCGCATTGGGAGAGCAAGTTTTGAATATTCGCCAGTTGAGCGAGATTTTTCAACAGGCCAAGGCGGCCCTGGGCACACCGCTCGCCTTTCTGGCTGGGTTCTCAGAAAATAGCAGTCCAAAAACTGATCAGTGGAATCTCAAGCTGGATTTGAGATAGGTTCTGCTTATTTTTTTTGGAAAATAAGATAATATTGCTCCTCCATAAAGGAAACCTCTTTCAGGAGATCGAATCCGGCGTCTTTCACTTCATCGGTAACGGTTCCCTTTCCGCAGCGGACATGGCCCAGTATCCATTCTTTGGTAGTTCCCTCGACCCTCTCGAAGTCAACTATTATCAGCCTGCCACCGGGCCGTAATGCCCCGTGAATGGATTCCAGCATGAAGACCGGATATTCGAAGTGGTGATAGGTATCGCAGATATAGGCCAAATCGATTGAATTGGGAGCGAGGTTCGTCGATTTTTCGCCTCCCAAAACGGTTGTGATATTGTTGATGCCTTCATCACGGGCAGTTTGCTCGATGTGGGCGAGAAAGTTTTTAGCGATATCACCGGCAAAAACAGATCCATCGGGGCCAACTTTATTGGCAATCATACGGCTGAAAAAGCCGGTTCCCGCCCCGATGTCGGCCACATCCATGCCTTCACTCAGACTCATTGCTTCCACGATTGCCTCGCGGTTGTGATAAACTTCGCGGCTTTCGATCTCGAATCTTTCGATATATTTATCCGGATCGGGATTTTGGAAGTTTTTGTTTATGCCGGGCTTGAGGCTTTTTTCCTGCCCAACGACAAAGATCGATGAACCCAATAATGCCAGAAGCAGGGTTAATCCGGTGAATATTTTGAATCTGCTTGCTCTCGATAATTTGTGGGGAATCATGGTCTTTTATTTAAAATGAATTTTGTAGTTTTCTTCAGATATTCTGTGTGGGAAACACAAACTGTCAAGGGGCGCAACTATCAATTGAAAGCCAGTCAAGGTGAAAGACCTTTCCACAAACCTTAAATTACCCGACCTCTGGCAGCAGGACGCCTTGAGAGCCTTGAAGGCCGGATTCGATGTCATTGTCGATGCTCCGACTGGCGCCGGCAAGACTTACATTTTTGAATTGTTGGTCGAATCCGGGCTGATTAACAAAGCCATTTATACGGTGCCGACTCGGGCTTTGGCCAATGACAAATTGATGGAGTGGCGGACAAAAAACTGGAATGTGGGCATCGCCACCGGCGACCTCTTCGACAATCTGGAGGCCCCGGTCACAGTGGCAACGTTAGAAACCCAAAAGCGTCGATTTGCGCGGGGGAAAGGCCCGGATTTGCTGGTGATCGACGAATACCAAATGTTGGGTGATCCAGTTCGGGGAGTGAATTACGAACTCATTATCGCGACCGCGCCAGCCCATACGCAGTTGCTTCTTCTGAGCGGTTCGGTGGCCAATCCGAAAAGTGTGGCGCGATGGCTCCGGAAGCTGGGCCGCCGGGCGGAATTGGTCTCAACGCAAATTCGACCGGTTCCACAGGAGGAGGTGTTTTTGGAAGCCCTACCTGAAAAGATTTCGGATGATATCCGAGGATATTGGCCCCGCTTGATCGGGAAGGCTCTCAAAGCTGGACTTGGGCCGATTCTCGCTTTTGCACCCAAGCGACAGGCGAGCGAAGATTTGGCTTTTAAAATTGCGGCTGATTTACCGGTCATAGAACCCCTGGAGCTTTCATCGGAGCAAAAGAAGCTGGCGGGAAAGAAGTTGGCCGGTTTGCTGAAGAACCGGATCGCCTACCACCATAGTGGCCTTGGCTATCGGCAGAGAGCGGGCATCGTGGAGCCGCTCGCGAAAGCCGGTCAATTGCGACTTGTTGTGGCGACAACGGGTTTGGGAGCGGGCATCAATTTTTCCATGCGATCGGTTCTAGTTACCGACAATGAGTATCGAGCGGGCCATGAAAACCGCCTGGTGCGGCCGGACGAGCTATTGCAGATGTTCGGGAGAGCTGGCCGTAGGGGACTCGATAAAAAAGGCTACATTCTGGTCGCGCCCGAAAAGCTCCGTTTGAGCGAGGGACAAAAACTGCTCCTGAAACGCGCCCCGCGTGTCGATTGGCCCGCCTTCATCAATACTATGCAAAATGCGCGGGAAAACGGTGGGTCACCTGTTTTTGCGGCCGAAAATCTGGCCCGACGTTTATTTACGGAAAAGCCGATTCCACTTGGGATGGAAATTTTTGCCACCACTCAAGGGCCAGACCGAGAGAACGACCATCGGTCCGAAGGGGAGTTTAGCCCACCGCCCCAAACAGAATTGGTGGAAATCCTTAATTTCAAGGGCCATTGGGAGCGCCGGCGAGCCCCCATGAAAAGGCGGCTTGGGGAAGCGCATGTTTATACCAACGAAGAGTGGATCCCCGCCCTGCAAACCCCGCTGCCCATGCTCGATATTACGGTGGGCCGGATGAGTAAGTGGATGAAGGGAGAAATTTTTCATTATGGCCGTGAAGTTTGCCTCGCGCGAATGGGAAGAAATGAGGCGGAAGGTGATCTGGTCCTTGTAAAGTGGCTGAATCGGGAGTTGAAAAAAATAAATGGAAAAAATGGAAATCACGGAAAAATCGATTCAATTGGTTGGACTCTGGAAAGGCTCGAAAGCGAAATTATGCCCATTCTTCCTGAAATCACGGATGGGGGCATCCCGAGGGAATTGGTGGATCGCAATGGCCAGTTTTACGCCTCCCTGGATTATTCCGAATCGGAAATATTAGCCATTTGCGACTCCGATGGTCAGGCGTTGATCAATCCTCCCGAGCGAATTCACCGGGAAGGCTCCGATTTTTCATTTCGCAATGAAATGGATCAAATCTCGGAAGGCGGTAATTTATTCACCCCCACACGCGTATGGCGGCAGTTGGAGTTGGTTGACGGCCTTGGTCAGCCTACCCGGCGCGGCGTCATTTTCAGTTTTTTCAACAACGGAGAAGGCTTTGCCGTGGCTGCCGCTCTGGAAGAGGAAAACTACGATATCGAGGATTTGGTAAATGACCTTGCCAATATGCGCGCGGGACATCGATTCGATAACTTCGAGAG
The DNA here is from genome assembly GCA_021772515.1 of Opitutales bacterium. Classification (GTDB taxonomy): domain Bacteria; phylum Verrucomicrobiota; class Verrucomicrobiia; order Opitutales; family UBA2987; genus JAJFLU01. The sequence continues at coordinate 75,742 of JAJFLU010000045.1, read as the reverse complement.
TTATAGTGGTCGGTTGGGCAGAATTTGCCGACAGGCGAGCAAGGGAATTTCCTGCCACGGCTATCTGGATCGCGGAGCGCCACCGGATTATGGTGACGGCGCGGCGGAAGTCCTGGCCGAAATTGAGGCAAACCCTGCCTCGAAGGTGAATTTGCAAAAGGAGAACCTGTTGGCTGGAGACATCGAAAGAGCGAGACTGGAGTGGAGAAGTCTCCTCAATCAGATCGCCAATGCGCCCGCCTTGGACTGGAATCGCTGGATTTCACTCCGGGAAGCAGCCAGAGGGATATTGGAATCTTTCAAATCTCCCCTTCTTTACATCGACCTTCCCGAACTGACCGCGAAGCAGCGGCATCGAAGCAAAAACCTGTGAAGAAAAATTTTGTAACCTTTGAAACTTTGAACAAGTATTCGGAACCATGAAGCATAAAATGTACAAAGCCCCCTTACCAACTTTATATCTTGGATTAATTTTAAGTGGATTCTTCCTTTCCACCGGATTAATGGCCCACGGCAGGCTAGAGGGAAAGGGGAAGATGATAACCGAAACCCGTGTTCTGGAACCGTTCACGGAAGTTAGTTTCGGCGGGAGCGGGGAAGTCGTCCTTGAAATGGGTGACAAACCCCAAATCGTGATCGAGACCTACGAAAACCTGATGCCGATTCTAATGACCGAAGTTCACAACAACCGTTTGAAGGTCAAATTTAATGAAAGGCGGACCCGCGATGCAGATGTTTATTTGCATATTACAGCGCCGGCTTTTACGAAAATTGATTTCAGCGGTGCGGTGGAATTTAGCTCGGAGGGCAAACTCATCAGTGACCGCTTGAGCATCGATTTATCGGGAGCAACTGAAGGTTTTCTGGAAATTGAAACGCAAAATCTGAAATCAGAAATGTCGGGCGCGGGAGATCTGGAGCTTTCCGGCATTGCGCTCTCGCAAGAAATTAGCCTGAGCGGGGCATGCGATATCGACGCCGAAGACCTGGTAACCGAAGATACAGCGATACGAATTAGTGGAGCGGGGGACGTGCGAGTGCATGCCGAGAAGACGCTGAATATCCGTGTTTCAGGAGCTGGAAGCGTCGGCTTCAAGGGAAATCCAGAAATCACCAAAAAAGTTTCCGGTTTTGGTTCGGTAGAAAGACTTTAAAACCAAACAACTTTAACACCTCTATAGGCGCAAGGAATACAGGCCGGGGCGCGCGCGAACAATACGCCCCGGCTTGACTTTACATCAGGTTGACGGGGTCCACGTCGATGGTGTCGATGACGTCTTTATCCATTTTGAAATCCTTGCGAAGGCGGGCGAGATGGGGGGCGATTTTGGAAACCTGATTGACGAAATACCAAATTTGGAAGCGGTAGTGGTCCCTGATTTTTTCCATTGGGGCGGGGGCGGGGCCGCGAATTTCGATTTTTTCCGGTAAATTCGACTCGAGTTGACGGGTCCATTGCTCGGCGTAAAAGGAAACTTTCTCAGGGTTTACGCCTCGAAATTGATGCTGTATCAAATGCCGAAAGGGTGGGTATCGGTATTCGTTTCGATGGGCCAATTCCTCCGCTAAAAAACCGTCGAAATCGCCCCGCCGGGCAAATTGAATGGTTGGGCTGTGGGGAATATAGGTCTGCACAACGACCTCGCCCGGGCGCTCTCCCCTGCCCGCTCGACCGGCGACTTGAACCATGAGTTGGAAGGAGCGCTCGGCGGCTCGGAAGTCCGGAATACGGAGGGAGAGATCGGCATCGACCAGCCCGACCAGGGTGACGTTGGGAAAGTCGAGACCTTTGGCGATCATTTGAGTTCCAACGAGGACATCGATTCTTCCGGCCCGAAATTCACCGAGAATTTTGCGGAAAAGGTTTTTTTTTCTCATGGCATCGGTGTCCATCCGCACGACCCTCGCTTTGGGGAGAAACTTTTTGACAATTTCCTCGATTCGCTGGGTTCCGTGTCCACGCCACTGGATTTTATGGGAACTGCAGGAGGGACATCGACGCGGCGGCTTTTCCTCGGATGCACAGAGGTGGCAGCGGAGGGTTTCGTCGAACCGGTGGTAGGTCATCGTGATGCTGCAATGCGGACAGGTGGCGAGGTAGCCGCATTCCGGACAAAGGATGCTGGTGGAATAGCCCCGGCGATTGATGAAGAGGATGGTCTGCTCCTTATTTTCGAAACGCTCGACCATTTTTTCGATCAATTGACGGGAAAAGAGACCGGGGCCTTTTCCTTTGCGAAGTTCGCGTTTCATATCGGCGACGTGGATTGTGGGGAGCCGTTTGCCATCGACTCGGTCGGGCAGAATATTGATTTTATATTTCCCGGTTTGGACATTGTAGAGAGATTCGAGGGAGGGGGTTGCCGAACCCATGAGACAAACCGCCTGGCAAAGCCTCGACCGGTAAACGGCCACATCGCGACCGTGATAACGCGGTGTCTCGTCCTGTTTGTAGGCGGGCTCATGCTCTTCATCCACAACGAGGAGGCGGAGGTTTTCGACGGGAGCGAAAACAGCCGAGCGGGCACCCACCACCACCTTGGCTTCCCCGGTGGTCAAGGCATGCCATGCGTCGAGGCGTTCGCCGTCGGAGAGGTGGCTGTGCCAGACAACGGTTTTAACCCCCTCGGCCTCGAAACGAGATCTGAGCCGCCCCACGGTTTGGGGAGTCAGGGCAACTTCGGGGACCAGATAAATTACTGCGCCACCCAATTTCAGGGCGAGCTTCATGGCATGGATATAGACTTCCGTTTTCCCCGAGCCGGTAACTCCGTGGAGTAAGTGGGCGTGATATTTTCGTGTATCAAGACTGCTTTTGATCGAATTGATGGCGGCCTCCTGCTCGGCGTTGATCACGAAATCCTTTTGGGTCACAATCTCCGCTTGGCTCAAAGGATCATCGTAGGCCAATCGTTCGGAATGCTCGCGCAACTCTTCAATGAAACCCTTTTTGACCAAGGAGCTGACGCAGGTAGCGGAAAGACCGAGGCGCTTGAGAATCATTGTCCGAGGCAAAGGTTTGAATTGGCGGAGGAGGAATTCGTAGAGATCGGCCTGCCGGGGCGCTTTTTTGCGAAGCCGGGCAAGCTCCTCGGCATCGATTTTTTTGGTAACCCGCAGGAGCGTATGTTGCTTGAGCCGCATCCCCCGACGCACGGCGGTGGGCACCATGGCCTCCATCAAACTGTCCGCCGAGACCAGATAGTAATCCCGCATCCACTCGGCAAGTTCGAGCAGATCGGGGGTGATGACTGGAAAGGGCTGCACCACCTCGTAGAGAAATTTCAACTTCGACAGCGGATAGTCCTCCTTTAACCCGAATTGACGGACTACGGCCAGTTCGTTGCGGCGTAAAAGCGGCACTCTTACGAGGGAGCCAACTTTTACCAAATCCTGCAATTTAGGGGGGACACGATAGCCGAGCAATTTGTCGAGACCCGTCAATGTGACGACCGAAACTACATCGTTTCCGACGCTCACAGGAGCTATGGCGGGAGGGTGTCGATCGGTGTTCATTGAAGGCAAAAAAACCGGGCTAAACTCATGATGCGACTTGCATTTAATGGAAAAGTGGGATTTATTCTCAAATTAGTCTCATTAAAAATAAGGGAAAACCATTGGACTCAATCAAACCCGAAGACAGTAGAAAGTCCAGAGAGACCTTTAAAGAATTCCTGACCCAACAGGGATTGCGGGTAACCAATCAGCGAACGGCCATATTTGACGCCGCGTTTAATCAGGAGGAGCATTTTACGGCAGAGGATTTATTGGATTTTTCGAGGGAGATCGATCGGTCGGTATCGCGCGCCACCGTTTACCGAACCCTTCCCATTTTAACCGAGGGGGGTCTGCTGAAGGAAATCGATGTGGGGCGGGACTACAAGTTCTACCTCGCCAATCGCGGCCAGAAAACCGAGCAAGCGCAGGTGATTTGTCAGGATTGTGAAAAGATATTCGAGATTGAGGCGCCCTTTATGGAGTGGTATGCCCGGTCCGTTGCGCAAAAAGTTGGATTGGAGCCGGTCAGCCAGCGATTGCAGGTTCACGCTCATTGTATTCGATTAAAAGAGGATGGAATTTGCCCGAACAGCGATTCCTGATTTTAGATAAAACAGAACCTGAGCGGCTAAATTTTGTCTCTACATAAGAGGCTTGTTCGCCTCCGACATTCTGGAGAAATTTAAAGCTTAGAGAATTCCTGTTCGATTTTATTGTTTTTTTGACCAAACATTGTAATTATAACGGATCAAATGATGCCACTGGAATTATACGATTACGAACCGCTGGTTTTCGGTCCCGGCGAAAGCCCTCCCCTCACGTCGATCGAGGAGGAGATTATCGCGCTGAAACGGGAGAAGAATGCGGTCCTGCTGGCCCATAATTACCAGATTGAATCTATCCAAAGAGTGGCGGATTTTGTGGGCGACTCCCTTGGGTTGGCCTATAAGGCTGCGGAAACGGATGCCGATGTGATCCTTTTCTGCGGGGTGCATTTCATGGCCGAAACCGCCAAAATCGTTAATCCGGAGAAGACGGTGATACTCCCGGATATGGAGGCTGGCTGCTCGCTTTCCGATTCCTGTCCGGCAGATAAACTGGCCGCCTACAAAGCGGCCAACCCCGGTTTGTATGTGGTGGCATACATCAATTGCTCGGCGGCGGTCAAAGCTCTCAGTGACGTCATCTGCACCAGTGGCAACGCGGTGCAAATCGTGAAGCAAATACCGGAGGAGAGGGAAATTCTCTTCGTGCCGGATCAAAATCTTGGCCAATGGGTTTCGCGGATCACAGGACGCCCGATGCAGCTTTGGCCCGGCAGTTGTTATGTGCATGTGCTTTTTACGGTTCAGTCTTTGGAGAGGATTCGCGGACAATACCCGCAGGCGCCGATTGTTGCCCACCCGGAGTGCATTGAAATGGTTCGGGATATGGCCGATGAAGTTTGCAGCACGGAAAAAATGATCGGTTTTGCCAGAGAGCATCCCTCCGACACAATCATCGTGGTTACAGAAACCGGCATGATCCATCGCCTGCGAAGAGAGGTTCCGGAAAAAACCTTTATCGCCGGGCCGACCGATACCTGCGCCTGCAACGAATGCCGGTTTATGAAAATGAACACCATCGAGAAAACTTTGGAGGCTCTAAAGAACCTTCAACCCCGTATCGAGTTGCCGGAAGATTTGCGATCAGCCGCGAGCAAGCCGATCCAGCGAATGCTCGATTGGAGCCGTCGGTGAACCCTGCCGATAGCGCAGAACGCACCCGTATAACCTATTTTTGGGACAGGGTTCGTGGGCTCGCGGGAGGATTTCTTGAGGCCACTTTTCAGACATTCGCCCTGCTGGTGGCAATTCGAGTTTTCGAGGCTCCGGATTTTGTCAAGGCGACGCTGCCGGCGGCTTTTCCGATGGGTTTTTTGCTGGCACCCTTGACGGTCTTCGCGGCGGCGAAAATGCGGCGGCGCGCTGGGTCGATATGCGCCTTTTACGCGATATTGAGCGCCATCGGCCTGACGTTGGCGGTGGGGGCAAGCGAGCTATGGATTTATGTGGTATGTGTATTGGTTTCGCAAATTGTCCTGTCTCAAGTTTCGCCGTTGATGACCCAAATTTATGCCAAGAATTATCCGCCCAATGAGATCGGCAGTCGTTTTTCGACAACCTTTCTTATCTCGGCAACCGTGGCGGCTACAGTTTCCTATATCGGCGGACGACTGCTCGATTTTGACCTTTCATATTACGTTGCAATTTTCGTCGGAGCGACATTGGCAACATTGGTTTACGCTCTGGCCTTTTTGCGAATGCCATCGGAAACGATAAAAGGGGTTTCCAAGAAAAATCCATGGGAGAGCATCAGCTTGGTCTGGAAGGACAAATTATTCGCCTGGATGTTGGGTGGATGGATGGTGATGGGTTTGGGCAGCTTGATGACTTTTCCGATTCGGATCGAATACATGGCGAACCCACTTTATGGAATCGATGCGAGCAATGAGCAAATAGGTCTGGTGCTCGGCGCGGTTCCGATGATTACCCGTCTTTTGTCGACAAAGGTATGGGGTTATATGTTTGACCACGTCAATATGATCACCCTGCGGACCATCATGAACCTTTTACTAATGATTTCCTTGCTGATATACTTTAACACCACGAATCTCTGGTTGATGGGAGTAGCCACCGGGATATTTGGGCTGGCCTTCGGTGGTGGAAGAGTGATGTGGCAGCTTTGGGTAACGAAAATCGCTCCTCCCAACCAAACGGCGGCCTATATGAGTGTTCACAGCGCATTTACGGGATTACGCGGGCTGCTGGCTCCGTTTTTGGGCTACGCACTACTGCATTGGGCGGGGCCGGGGTTTGTCGGCTGGGCCTCCGCTGCGCTGATCGGAGCGGCTACGATTATTTTTCTTCCCGCCCGCAAGGTGATCGATGCTCGTGGAAAATCCCTCGCCGCCTAGAGCGTATTGCTCAATTAGCGAGGACGAAATTCAAATAACAATTCCAGAGTTTGGCGCAAATTTGCCCCCATTGAGCCGTCCGATGAAATGGTATCACGGCAGGAAATCGCGTTTAAAAGATCCTGCTGAGACTGAAGCAAAATCACCCGATTTTCTTTCCATGGATCCAATAGATCGCGGGCAAGAAGAGGTTTCCATTTCACCGGAAGTCCGAAAGCGGTAAAATCAATATCCCAACCCGCCAATGAAGCTTCCAAATGATCACTTTCGATTAAGCCGGGGTAGCGGTGGATGAAATCGGGCGTTTTCTTAGTATGAACACGCAGGGTAAAAGCAATGGGCTGTTTTCGGAGATAGGCATCTACGTCGCTCATTGTCCCGCCTTGAAACGTCGAATAAAATGCCAGCGGATCGATTCCGGCCAAATTCATGCCGTTCCAATTTCCGTGTTCATTGGGATCATCGAAATCTTTCTGGTCATACCATTTTTGGAAAGTATCGCTCAGTCGAAGCCCTATTTCCAAGTGCAGGTGGGCGCGGGCTTTGGGTATGTTGTAGGTGGCGCTGTGGCCCATGATCCCCAAGGTATCTCCCGCCTTGACGGATGAGTCGGGTGCCAGATTTGGCTGAATCCGCCGGAGATGCGCGTAGAGCGAGTAAAGCGCGGGGCTTTGGCCGAGGTGTTCGATTACGATGTAGCGACCATAGCTGCTTTTACCGGGTCTTTGATTGATATGGGCGACCCTCCCATCCATTACGGCGAAAACGGAGTCGATGGGCTCTCCTTTGGAATCCCGGCGGACGGCTTTTAAATCCACTCCTTCATGAAAACGGGCGCCGTTGTTTCGCACACAACCATAGGCGCCCGATTCCGGTTTTCCGGATTGAGTGGGTTGGAGATATTCGGCGATTGGCCTCCCTTTCTGAAATGCGGTGTTGGGGGTCGGCCAAACCAATGTCGGGGCTGCAGCAACCAAGGTTGTTGAAGAGAAAAACGTCCCCAGGAAAGCAACCAACAACACTCGAAAAAAGTGATTGAACGTATTTGCCGACATCAAAGTATTTCTGGAGTCAGCGGTAAAGAAGACTGGAGATGTTGGAAAAATAGCGGTCAACGAAGGTGTGAAGGTAGAAAAAATAAAGCAGGGCTGCCGCCGCCAGCATGGGGCCAAAGGGAACCTGCCTTCCCATGAGGGTTTGAGAATCCTCTTCGCCTGACTCACTCGGTGTAGAGGAGTCGCCTTTTTTACCAAAAACCAATCTGTATGCGAGGAAGAAAATTACTCCGGCTGTGCCCAGGACTGCGCCCCCGAAAACGGCGAAGACGGCGCCTTGCCAGCCGCAAAATGCCCCGATCGCCCCCATGAATTTGACATCGCCAAACCCCATTGCCTCTTTTCTCAGAAATGCCTCGGCGATCAATCCAATCCAAAGTATCAGGGCGGTTCCCACAAACGCGCCCTCAAGCCCAACTATCAGGGATCGCATGGCATCGAGAACAAAAACGCTCTCACCGAAACCATGCAGAGATGGCAGAGCAAAGCACAAAAGGAGCCCAAAAATAAACCCGCCGATGGTGAAGCGGTCGGGCAGATACATCTCGTTCAGATCGATATAGGAGGCGCAAATTAGAATGCTGCTAAAAATCATCCCGGCAACCGCTTTGCCCATCGGAAAGAGAAGCAGGCTGAACATAAAAAGCGCCCCCGTGAGGGCTTCCACAATCGGGTAGCGTATGCTGAACGGACTCCCGCAGCAGCGGGCTTTTCCCCTCAGAATTATCCAGCTCAAAATCGGCAGGTTGTCATACCAGGCGATTCGTTTTCCGCAGGCGCAATGGGATGGCGGTGTGACAACTGATTCCTCTTTGGGAATGCGGATTATGCAGACATTGAGAAAGCTGCCCACAATTGCGCCCAGAATAAAGACGAACAAGGGGAAAAACCACGGAAAGTGGGCGTGAATCAATTCATATTGATCGATCATCAGGCTAACTATTGAAATTCGTCGATATTGGAAACCTGCCTCAAGATTCCACTAAAACGCCTTTTTCACGGGATTGTGGAATCAGCTGAATATCCTTGTGCAATTCCATTAAAACCCGCTCCGGCGTGAGTGGAGAGTTGAAGTCCAGTTGGCTCTGAGGGGAGAAGGCCCTCATCGCGTTTCGCAGGGCGAAAAAGACGCCAATGCCATACATCAGCGGGGGTTCGCCCACCGCTTTTGTTCCCAGAGGACCAAATTTATTATCCGAATTTTCGAGGAAATTTACCACAAGGTCGTCCGGCATGAAATAAACATCGGGGGCCTTGTAGGTGGATAACGCATGAGAGAGACAGCGGCCTTCGTCGTTGAATTGTAAGTCCTCCAGGGTCATCCAGCCGAGCCCTTGCGCGAGGGCTCCTTCAACTTGTCCGCGATCCACCGTGGGGTTGATCGGTCGCCCGATATCATGCACTATTTTGGCGGAATCGATCGTATAAATGCCCCGCAGACAATCGACTGTCACCTCGGTCAGGCAGGTGCCGAATACGTGATAGGCAAATGGATTTCCCTGACCTGTGGCTTTGTCAAAGTGAATTCCCGGTGTCGCATAATGGCCATGAGCCGAGAGTCGCTTGCGATTCAGGTAGGATTTCATGACTAAATCTTTCCAGGTCAGCTCGGTTTTAGCACCGTCGCAGCAGACCACTTCGTCCACAATCTGGATTTTGCCCTTGTCCTCTATTCCCAGATCAACTGCGGCTATTTCTTTCAAACCGTCGAGAATCTGCTCCACCGCGAGGATGGTGGCATTGCCATTGAGATCGGTTGTGGCGCTGGCGGCGCTCGGCGACATATTGGCGATGCGCGTGGTATTGGTGCTTTCCACCTTAACGCGCTCCTCGCTGATCCCGAAAGTCCGAGCCGCGATGGACGCCATGTTGGTGCTGATCCCCTGCCCCATTTCGATACCGCCCGTGGTCACGCCCACGCTTCCATCCTGATAGACATGCACGAGGGAATTGCCCTGGTTTAAATGAAAAGTGGTAAAGGAAATCCCGAAACAGATCGGCATCAGGGCAAACCCTTTTTTATGCTCAAAGTTCTCTTTGTTGAAGGACTCAACCCGCTCGCGGAGACCCTCAAAATCGAAGGTCTCACAGGCTTCGTTCCAGGTTTCCGTCATCGTGCAGTTTTTGACCTTCTGCCCATAGAAAAAGCTTTGCCCCTCGGTCAACAGGTTTTTGGCCTGGATTTCATGGGCTGGCATTCCCATGACTTCGGCGGCTTTATTGATGGCCGATTCGATGACGAACATCGCCTGCGGTCCGCCGAATCCGCGAAAGGCCGTATTGGACGGCAGATTCGTCCGGCAGGGAACGGCCATGACCCGAACATTGGGTATGTAGTATCCATTGGTGCTATGGACGACCGTTCGCTCCAGAACCGATGTCGAGAGATCGGCAAAAGCCCCCGAATTCTGGTAATGGCTGACATCGTAGGCGAGAATTTTGCCCTCGGAGTCGAGCCCTATTTTGAAGTCGCAGGAGTAAGGATGCCGTTTGCCCGACATCTGTATATCTTCCAGGCGATTGAGGACCAATTCCACCGGTTTTTGCAAAATCAGCGCGCACATTCCGGCCATGACTCCCCATTGGGTCGCCTGATCTTCCTTGCCTCCGAAGCCCCCGCCGAGCCGTTTGACGTCGACCTCGATTTTGTGAATGGCGAGGCCCAGCAAAACATGGGCTGCCTCCTGCAATGCCGCAGGGCTTTGGGTAGAGGCAAAAATCTGGAGGCAGCGATCTTCCTTGGGCAGGGCGCGGGCGCGATGGGTTTCAAGATAAACATGCTCCTGCCCGCCAATCTCGCAACTCCCCTCGACCACATGATCGCAATCCTTCCAGGCAGCATCGACATCGCCCATTGATGTGGTGCCGGGTTCTTTGATAAAGTCCCCGTTTTGATAGGCTTTGCGAGGATCCACCACCACCGGCAAGGGTGATACCTCAATCTCGATTTCGCCTCTTGCCTTACGTGCGATTTCCGGAGTTTCCGCCACCACGAGGGCAACCGGTTGGCCGATGAAATTGACCTTCGATGATGCCAGCAGCTCCTCATCCTGAATAATGGGGCCAAAGACGTTTTTCCCCGGAACATCCTTTGCTGAAAAAACGGCCACCACGCCTTCGACCGCGCGGGCTTTCTCCAGATTCAGGCTTTCGATATTCCCATGCGCAACGGGAGAGCCAAACACTGCCGCGTGCAGCATTTCGGTGGGCGGGGGCACATCATCCAAATATTGGGATTCCCCGCGAACATGCAGGTGGGAGTCAATATGCTTCATAGAAATCTCTCACTTTAAATTTTTCCGGACATAATTTGGTTAAATGGGCAATAAACAACTGCTTTGCCAACAGCCGCTTGTAGTCGGCTTTGCCACGCACATCATCGATCGGAGCGATTTCCGCCTGAGTGATCTCGATTGCCTTGCGGGCTGCCTCGAGGGTGAGCGGTTCCCCCAGCAGGAATTGGGCGGTTTCGCGGAGCAGAAAAGGAATCGGGGCCACCCCGCCAAGGCTGAACTGGAAGTTGCCGACAACCCCGTCTTCCAGATGCAGCAGCATTCCGCTGTTGACACTGGCGATGTCCAGGCAGGTTCGTTTGGAAACTTTTTCAAAATTGATTTTTGCGCCTGACGCGGGAACCGGGATCCTGATTTTGGTCAAAATTTCCGATTTCTGCCGATCCATTTGCTTGTAGCCTTGGTAAAAATCCTTGAGGGGCACGATTCGCTCGTTGTCGCCTTCCCGCAGGACCAATTCGCTCTCCAGCGCCAGCAATATCGCCGTCATATCGCCGATGGGTGAGGCGTTGATGATGTTTCCCGAAAGCGTGGCGCGATTACGCACCTGCCACGAGGCGATCAGGAACATAAAGCCCCCAAGTCCGGGAATGGCCTCCTGCATATCGGGGTTATCCCCAAACTCCTCGAAAGTGGTCAATGCGCCGACATCGTAATGCCCGTTCACTCGGCTGATGCCTTTCAATCCGGGCAGACTATTTAATATCCGCACCTGAGCATCGGGTATTTTCTCCCCCACCTGCACATATAAATCGGTGCCTCCAGCGATGAAATATTCGGCCTCGGAACCACCGGCGCCATTGCCTGAGTTCACCGGCTCCCGCGCGATTTCGCGCAGCATTGCGGGTATTTCCATAAAGTATTGCGGCAAAGCCTCCGCCGTTACCAGGCTCGACAGCCGATCATCGGCGCTCAGGCAATCTTCGAGCCGATCACTAAGCAAAGCCGCCGCGTTTTTCAGCGAACGATACCCCGTGCATCGGCAGAGATGTCCGCTCAGGGCATATTTGATCCCGTCGAGGTCAACCGCCTTGCTTTCGTCCATCAGCAGGCCGTTCATCGAGACCACGATTCCGGGGGTGCAGAACCCGCATTGCGTCCCGCCTTCCTCCACAATCGCCTTTTGCACGGGGGAAAGCTCGGCCAGATTAAGCCCCTCGACGGTCACCAGATGTTTCCCCTCCATCTCTCCTAGAGGCAGCAGGCAGGAGGTCACTGGTTTGTATTTGACCGATTCCCCTTCCAGACTACCGACCAGCACGGTGCAGGCGCCGCAGTCTCCCTCTTTGCAGCCTTCCTTGGTCCCCGTCATGTACTCCTGCCGACGAAGATAATCCAGAACCAGCATCCCCGCAGGGCAATCCGTTTCCACCACTTTCTCGTTGAGAATAAATTTTGTTTTGTATGCCATTTCGTTAAGAATCAAGAATTTGCGGTGTTTTCAGATTAAAGGGAACCACGGCCAAAACGTTTTTGGCAAGAACCCTCCAGACATTAACCACCACCTCAGCCCTTTTACCCATAGAATATAATGCATTCCACCTTTTTTCGTCAAATAATTTTCGCATATGCGCCGAGCCCGTCAATTTCGCGGTAGTTTTCCTGCGATATTGCGCTCCTGCAATATTTGAGCCGCCACACTGATGGCGATCTCATCCGGCGTATCGCTATCCAGTGAGAGCCCGATGGGGGCGTAAAGCCGATCGAGTTTTTCCTTTTCCACCCCTTCTTTTTCGAGGTTTTCGTAAATCTTCTTCAATTTTGTCATGCTGCCCATCACACCGATATAGGGGAATGGCCTTTGAATTGCCCCAAACAGTCCATCCACATCCGCCAATAGATTGGTCGTCATAATCACCACGCAGGTGAGTTCCGGGTAGCGAATGCAATTTCCGGCTTCCCGGTAATTACTGACAATCCGGATTTCCCGCGCTTCGGGGGCGTTTTTTAACGTGAAAACATCTTCCCGTGTTTCGTAGATGAATACTTCGTAACCGAGCCTGTCCATCGTTTTCAAAAGCGCAATCGCACAATGCCCGCCACCGATGATGGCCAGTCGTTTCCTGTTCAGTAGCTGCTCCTTGTAGAGCCAACCGTCGCCGCTCCTCTCGACCCTGATTTTGGGAATTTTGAGATCGACCACCTCATCATTTACCCGCAGCCCACTGGAATCGATGCACAAAATGACATTGGCATCGGCCTCGATCAGCTCCACGATCCGGTCTATTACCGGCCCATCCCGCTCGGGTGTGCACAGATAATAAACATTCGTCTGGCTGCCATCACAAATCAGCCCCGATTTATCACCACCGCCATGCAGGCCATGTTGAAGCGTTTGCAATTCCGCAAAAAAGGATTCCTCCTTCAGGATACCCCCCGCTTTTTCGACCAGATTAAACTCCATTATCCCACCGCCCATGGTTCCCCAAAGCGACCCGTCCTCGGCCACCAGAAATTTCGCCCCCGGCGTCCCCGGGGAGCCCTTGGTGTTTTCCGCCACCAAAGCGATAAAGGTTTTCTCACCTTTTTGCAGGTGGGCTTGAACTTGTTTCCAAAAAGCGTGCATAATAGGTTGATTGCAATTATTTAGACAATAACCCGCCGCTCCGTCGGTCAAGCCTCGGCCAACCGCCTCGCATTCGGACTATTTTCAGATTCGATCCACACTATACAGCATAATTAAAAAACCCGCAATGACTGCGTTGGCTGCGCGTGCTGCGTTGGCTGCGCTGGCTGCGCGGACTATAAAAAACGCCAAAAACACCCAAACCGAGACATTCTGTCACACCAAAACCCATCAAAAACCAAGAAATTTCCCCCCAAAAACACTTCAAAATCAATAATTTCAAAAAAAAACCCCGCTTTCCATCCCCATCAAGTATTTCGCATTCCGAATCCTCATCCCATACTGCATCTTCTTCCTCCCATCCGTGTTTATCCGTGTAATCCGTGGTTAAAAATTCTTCTCCCTCTATCCGGCATCTTTCATCCTCCCCTCATTCAAATACTCAATACGCCAATGAATCTCCGAATTCTCATTTTAACTTCAGTTCTCCTATTTAGCGCGACCGCTTATTCCCAGACAGATTCTGGTAAAGGACAGTCTGAACGGGTATCGCACGTCTTGGACGAACTCCACGATGCGGCCTCCAAAGCGGATTTCGAACGCTACTTTGATCTCTTTGCCGAAAACGGAATATTTTTGGGCACCGATGCCACCGAGAGGTGGACCACCGCCGAGTTCAAAACCTTTGCCAAACCCCATTTTGATAAAGAAACGGGATGGACTTACACCTCGATCAGCCGCCATATTTATATCGCGAAAAACGGCAAAACAGCGTGGTTCGATGAAGAATTGAGCAACACAAAGATTGGCGCTTGCCGTGGCAGCGGTGTCCTCATAAAGCAAAAGGGGCACTGGAAAATTTCACAATACAACCTGACAATTCCAATCCCGAACGACTTGGTGCCCGCCGTTGTCGAACAAATCAAAGAGCAACAAATAGTTGATTGAGGACGAAATTTAGTTCACAGAATACGCAGACTTTTAAATATTTATAAATGCCATTTTAATTTATTATCCGTGTTAATCAGTGTAATCCGTGGTTAAAATATTAAAGGTTGTTTTCTTGAAATTTTAAGATATGTCGAAGGCCAGTTTAAGCGAAGCAGAAAGCTATTTGCACGAGCAGATTCCCGTGACCAAATTCATGGGCATAAGACTGGTTTCTTACAGCCCGGAGGGAATCCGGTTTAAAGCACCACTGGCGCCTAATATTAACCACCGGGACAGTGCGTTCGGCGGGAGCATCGCCACCCTCGGTATCTTGGCAGGTTGGGCATTGATCCATTTGAAATTGATGGAGGTTGGACTCAACTGTCAATTGGTGATAAAAAAATCCGCAATCGATTTCATCGAGCCGATAAGAGGCGAATTCGAATCCGTCTGCAAAGCGCCCAACATCGAGGATTGGGAAAAATTCCACAAAAACCTCAAACAATACCGCATGGCCCGCCTCGAACTCGTTTCCGAACTTTTTTACCAGGAAAAAATCGCCGGGCGGCATCAGGGCATCTATGTCGCCAGGCTGATCCGCTGAGTCCCGCTGCTCCCGATACGATACTATTGATTATCCCGCAGGCTTTTATTTTCAGCCTCCAGCCGCTCAATTTTTTCCTGAAGAGAGTTCACCAGGGGAGCGATTTCCTCTTTGGTGAAACGGGGTTGAATATACTTGGGGCAATTGCCATCCCACGCTTCGATGGTGAAAACCATCGCGCGCTCGATTTTTGCCTTAAAACCGGGATCAATCAGTTTTTCAAAAATCTCCGGATCCTCATCCTTTTCAACCACCTTGCCCCGGCCCCAAACCTTAATCCTGCCACGATTAGGGTAATCCATCAGAAAGATGGCAATCCGGTCGTTCTCCGAAAGATTCCCCGCTGAAATGTATTGCCGATTACCGCTGTATTCGGCTATTCCCAGCGTATGCTTATCGAGCACTTTTAAAAATCCTTTCGGCCCTCCCCTATGCTGAATATAAGGACGACCATCGCCGCTCGCGGTAGCCAGATAAAACGAATCCCTTTCCGCAATAAAGTTGGCTAATTCCTCGGTCACCTCGGTTTTCCACCAATCGGACTGCTCCAATCGGGCGTAGGATTGACGGGAACCATATTTTTCCTGAGCCGCCTTGACGGCCGGTGTAAAGGCGACATCGCTCGCGGGTATGTGTGGGGTATTTGAATTCATTTTAGCTTTCTTATTTTTAGTAGACGGGTTTCGTTTAAAGGGAGCGAACGCCATTTGCGCTCACACCCTTTTAGTTAACACTAACAATCATCCTTGTTATACATTTTTCTTTAAAAAACTTCTGATCAACTGCGCGATTTCGGCGCCATCTTCCTCAAGGGCGAAATGTCCCGTGTCGAGGATATGGAACTCCAGGTTTTTCAAATCCTTTTTGTAGGGATGTGCGCCTTCCTCGGGAAATATCGGGTCGTTCTTTCCCCAAACAATCAACGTCGGCGGCTGATAGGTGCGAAAATATTCCTGCCATTGGGGGTAGAGAGGCGGATTGGTTCCGTAGGAATAAAACAGTTCGACCTGAATGTCCTTGTTACCGGGGCGATCGAGTTTTGATTGATCGATGACCCAATTATCGGGACTGACCGCCTCGACATTTCTCATGCCCGTGGTGTATTGCCATTTTGTAGCGCCAATCGTCAGCAGGCCATCCCGGAGCGCCTTGGCATTCTCATCGGATTTGTCCGCCCAAAAGGCCTTGATCGGATTCCAGAATTCCCGCAATCCCTCATCGTAGGCATTGCCGTTTTGAACGATCAACCCCTGCACTTTTTCCGGACTCGCCGCAGCGATACGAAAACCAACGGGCGCCCCATAATCCATCACATAAAGACTGAACTCACTGACTCCGATAATATCCAGGAAATTTTCCACAATCGCCGCCAAATTATCGAACGAGTAATCAAATTCATCAACCAACGGCATCGAACTATTGCCAAAACCGGGATAATCGGGCGCAACCACATGATAGCGATCCGATAGCGCGGGAATCAGATTCCGAAACATATGCGATGATGTCGGAAACCCATGCAGCAAAACGACCGTCGGCGCATCCACCGGTCCCGCTTCACGGTAAAATATCTCCACGTCTCCCACCTGCACGGTTTTATGCTGTGTTGCGTTTCCCGCTTCGGTTTCAGAGCCAAGAGCAGAGCCCAAGGCACCCAAAATTATCGCGGCTGCCAAAAGTGCCGTCTTCATGCTCAATCTAAGTTTATTGTTTTCCATGATTCTTTATCTCCTTAATTATTTTGTTAGTTAGTTGAAAGAATACAGACAAGTCTGTTCTTTTTTGGACAAACGAAGTAAGAATTCCTTACAACAATAATTTTTTGACAGTCCTTTTGGCAGTATCCGCTGGCCAGATTTCGCCAAAATTCTGACAGGCCGATATAGCTCCCTCGAAAATTGTGTAGCAGGCATTCGATAACTCGACCGGATCCAGTTTTGCGTAGGCATCGCCGGATTTTTGCAAATCCTTGGCCAACTCCCGGAAAATAGTCCTCAACCCATCTTTATGATAGATAACCTCCTTGCGAATCGGCGAATCGATATCGGGAACCTCAGAGGTAATATTAAGAAACGCGCAACCACGGTAATCGCATTCAGGCAACCATTTACGCAAGAATTCAAAAGGAGCCAACAATCGCTCCAAGGGGGTCTTCCAGGAATTAATATCGTCCTTCAGCATGTTCAGCCATATCACATGCCGCTCCCGCAAATAGGTAACACATAAGTCCTCCTTGGAAGGAAAATGGTGATAAAAAGTGTTTTTGGAAACGCCCGCCTCGGCAATCACCTGATTGATCCCCGTGGCCCGATACCCCTGCCGATAAAACAAATCCAAAGCAGCAGAAATCACCCGCCGCCGCGCCTCACTATCCTTTTTTCCCTGTTTCATAGCAAATATTTAATGCTAGACAGACCTGTGTGGCAATCAATTTTTAAATAGTGCCCTGAAGAGACATGATTCGTCAGCATCAATAAGGAATTGCACACCTTCAGCGTGCTTTGGTGTGGAAGGGAGTCCCCGGGTTGCACCCGGGGCTGACGAATTGCACACCTTCAGCGTGCTCGGAATGGTGCCTTGGACGACCCCGTTGCTTCAACGGAATGGTCTAAAAAAATGCCCTGAAGGGGCATGATTCGCCAGCCGGGGGTGAAACCCCTGGACACCCGGCCTACAACCAATGATAAAACCCTTAAGGGGTTTCATTCCTTAATTTTTGTTCTTATTCGTGGGCTCAACGCTAATAACAATTGATTTCGAGGCGGGGGTGTGGCTTTCGGCGGCGGTGCTGCCTACTGGCACGAGCACATTGGCCTCGGGGAAATAGGCTGCAGCGCAACCCTTTGGAATGTCGTAGGGTACCGCTAAAAAAAGCCTCCCCACCCGCTGCTCTCCCTCGAAATAGCTGGTGATGTCCACCGGCTGCTCCGGGGCGAGTCCGCGTTCCCGCATATCTTCTTTGTTCAGATATATAACGCGCCGTTCGCTGCGAATGCCCCGGTAGCGGTCATCCAATCCGTAAATCGTGGTGTTGAACTGATCGTGGCTGCGAATTGTGGTCAAAAGCAGTTGGCCCGGCTCGATTTTCAACGTTTCCAGTGGGCTGACCGTAAAAACTGCCTTCCCCTCTGGTGTGGCAAATTTTCGTTCCTTCGCTCCGTTGGGCAGGTAGAAACTGCCGTTTTCGATCATGCGGCGGTTGTAGTGTTCAAAACCCGGTATCACTCGTTCAATAGCGTCCCGAATGAGCCCGTAATCTGCGCCCAATTTTTCCCAATCGACTTTTGATTGATCGCCCAAAACAGCTCTCGCCAGACGGGTAACAATCATCGGTTCGCTCAGGAGATGCCCGGAGGCAGGTGTCATTTGACCACGGGATTGGTGGACGATGCCCATTGAATTTTCCACCGTGACGAATTGCTGACCCGTCGACTGAATATCCAGTTCACTTCGACCCAAACAGGGGAGAATCAGCGCCTGTTGCCCGGTTATCAGATGGGAGCGGTTGAGCTTGGTCGAAACCTGCACGGTGAGGGAACAGTTGCGAAGCGCCTGCGCGGTGTATTCGGTATCGGGAGAGGCGGAGAGGAAGTTGCCCCCCATCGCGAAAAATACCTTCGCCCTGCCCTCCCGCATGGCCCGAATGCTCTCGACGGTGTTGAACCCCCGGCGGCGCGGCGGCTGAAAGGAAAATTCCCGGCCCAGAGCATCGAAAAAGCTGTCGGGCATTTCCTCACAAATCCCCATCGTGCGGTCTCCCTGCACATTACTGTGGCCGCGAACGGGGCAGAGTCCCGCACCCGGTTTTCCGATGGCCCCTCGCAGCAGATGCAAATTGACGATTTCCCTAATGATGGCGACGGCGTTTTTATGCTGGGTCAAACCCATCGCCCAACAGGTGATGATGCGCTCATTTTCAACAAACATCCGCGCCGCCAGATCGATTTCCTCCCGCGTCAGGCCGCTTCCTTCGATAATTTCCGCCCAACCGAGCCTCAGCGCCGCCGTTTTGAACTCCTCGAAGCCAAAGGTGTGTTCGGCAATGAATTCGTGGTCCAATACCGCTCCGGGATTTTTCTCCTCAAGCTCCAAAATGGCCCGACAGACACCTTTAAAAAAAGCCAGATCGCCATTGATTTTCACCTGCAAAAACCGCTTGGCTAGCGGAGTGCTCAGGCCGAGAAGACCCCTGGCCTCCTGCGGGTGGGCAAAAGCCGCCAACCCCGCTTCGGCCAGTGGATTGAGGGCCAGAATTCGCGCACCGTTACGGACCGCCTTTTGCAAAGCGGTGAGCATCCGGGGGTGATTTGTGCCGGGGTTTTGCCCCGCGACGAGGATGAATTGGGCGTTGTGAATATCCTCCAAAGTGACGGTGCCCTTGCCGACTCCGATGGTTGATTTCAGGGCCGTGCCGCTGGATTCGTGGCACATATTCGAGCAATCGGGCAGGTTATTGGCGCCGAATTGCCGGACAAATAATTGATAGAGAAAAGCCGCCTCGTTGCTGGTGCGCCCGGAAGTGTAAAAGATCGCCTCGTCGGGTGAATCCAGCCCGTTCAGCTCCCCCGCCACCAAGGTAAAAGCCTCGTCCCAGGAAATCGGTTCGTAATGCTCCAGCCCTCTGCGAAGAACCATTGGCTCAGTCAGCCGACCCTGTTGCTCGAACCAATAATCGCTCTGTCGGGAAAGCTCGGCGACCGAATATTTCTCAAAAAACGCGGCGGTAATACGTTTTTTGGCGCCTTCGGATGCGATGGCTTTGGCCCCATTTTCACAAAATTCCACGACCGACCGCTCCTCATCGGGATCGGGCCAAGCGCAACTCGGGCAATCGAATCCCTTCTTTTGGTTCAAATGCGCTAAAAGCCGGGTTCCCTTGACCACTCCCGCTTGCCCAAAGACATGTTTGAAACTCGATAATACGGCGGGAGTTCCACCGGCGGATTTTTTGGCCTCGCCTTTATGGAGGCCGGTCAAAATTTCAGGTGGTTGGGCATTTGTCGCTGTGAAATCCCCCTCAGCATTGCCCTTACTTTTATCGTCGGGGTTCATAGGGCAGTCGCCGGATTCATTTTTTGGAGAGATTTGACTGGAGCTATCCTTTGGCCGCCGCTGTAGAGATTGAATTGGCCATCCCGCAGGAAGCCGACCAAGGAAAGATTAAAGGCGCAGGCAACTTCCACTGCCAGACTCGAAGGCGGCCCAACCCCGGCGACAACGGGAATTCCGGCCGCAATCGCCTTTTGCAAAATCTCAAAACTCGTCCGCCCACTGACCAGAAGCAGGCATTCATTCAGCGGCAGTAAATTCTTTCGCAACTGCGAGCCGATCACCTTATCGACCGCGTTGTGACGACCCACATCCTCCCGCGCGAGAATCAGTTTGCCGTTTGGCTGGAACAAGGCCGCCGCATGGATCCCTCCGCTAGCCGCGTAGCCCGGTTGATGTCGACAAAGGATCGCGGGCAGCGACTGGATTGTGGCGGGATCGATGAGCGGTTCCGTGGCCGGGGGCGCTTTTAGACCCGCAAGATTGAGGGCTTCCAGCGAAGCTTTGCCGCAAACGCCACAACTCGACGAGGTGTAAAAATGCCTTTCCAGCCGTTTCAGATCAACCGCAACATCCGGTTTTAGCTCGACGCAAACCGATTGACCCTCCTTGGAATCGAGTGTGGAAATTTCCTCGATTTGATGAAATTCGGTGATAATTCCCTCGGTTAGCAGAAATCCGCAGGCCAGATCAAAATCATGGCCGGGAGTACGCATGGTGATGGAAATGCTGCGGCGCACACGTATCCCATCGCGCTCGTAACCGAGTTTGATTTCCAGCGGTTCCTCGACGGCGAGGGCATCGGTGAAAACCCGCGAGCCACCTTGGTGGAATTTCTTTACCGTAACCTTTGTAGTTTCCTTGCCGATCCGCTCAACCTAGGGATGTCGCGATTTTTTTCAAGAAAAGGATTGCTCGGCTAAACCCCGGTTAAACATCGATTACATCATCATCGGGCCGAATTCGGGAGCTTCTTTGCGAGGAATGCCTAACTCGAACGCTCGAATTTCCGCCCATCAGCGAATTCCCGATCATCGAGGTAAGACTAATTACAAAAGCCCCCCACAGGGCGGAAAGAAGGGAGATAACCTCGAAGCCATTGACCAGATATCCGGCCAGCAAAAGAAGGATGGCGTTGATAACCCAGAGTCCAAGCCCAAGGCTGAGGATGATAAATGGAATCGTAAAAAGCAGCAAAAGCGGTTTGAGGAAAATATTGAGAATGCTCAAAACGATGACCACCACGAGCAGGGTCATGCCGTCGTCATAGTGAATGCCGCTCGATGTGTGGGAGGCGATTACCACTCCCAAGGCGGCAAAAAAACCGTTCAGCAAATGCTTTTTCAAGGTGTCAGCGACTTCCTGAGAAGAATATTGGTTTCCAAATTAACCGTTCAAAAAGCCTACTGCCTTACCCGGTGCCTGCCGTAGGGAATCCGTTTTTCAGAATCGTTGTTGTCATAAAAATGCAGCGTTACCCAAAAATTGAATGGCGGTCTTACCACACGACCGCTGGTCAGTGATTGGCCATCTGCGGACAAATTGAGAATCAATCGCTCATCGCGGTCCTTGCGGGCCACATTTTCATATCGAATTAGAGCACGTTTATAGGTTGGTTCTATCAACTTTTTTTCGGCATCCAAGAAGTAGAGGTGGAAATTGTTCCCGACGATTCGGATATTGATAAACCCGCCATCGGATGCATCTATATAGGCGCCCATTTCGGGCATCATGCCCTCTTCATCCCCGCCATCGCTCTGGGCGAGTAGCGGAGAAAAACTAGCACCCGCCAGCAGGCTGATCGCGAGCGCGGATAGAAAATACAGATTGTTTCGATAATTGTAAAAAAGGTTTTTCATGACGGTATTGTTAAATGTAAATGATTACTGAATAGATCGTGATTTCAACCTATCACACAGAATCGGGTATCACAATGAAAATTTAAAGGCTCCCATGACTAACAACGACCATCAATTCCCCGGATAGGTTCCTTGCTCTCTTGCGATTTACTGGGACTCCTCGGCTTGTATTTTCAGTTTCAATTTCTCCCATCGGGCTAGACGTTCGGAAATTTCGGCCTCGGCGCCGGCGGTTTTCGCATGGAAAAATTTTTTGGGATTCTCCATATACTCCTGACCTGAAACCGCTTCCGGGTATTTGTGGCTGTAGCGGTAGTCCTTAACGTGGCCAAAGCTTTTATTGGTCTTGGTGCTGGCATCGCGCAGGTGTAGCGGCACCCGCTGTAATTCCCCTTCGCTCAAGGCTTTTTTCGCCTTTTTAAAAGCAGCGTAGGCGGTATTGCTTTTGGGCGCCGTGGCCAGATAGACGACCGCGTGGGCGAGATTGAGCTCGCATTCTGGCAGTCCGATTACCTCACAGGCCCGAAAGGCTGCCATCGCCAACGGGAGAGCGTTCGGATCGGCCAACCCGACATCCTCCGAGGCCAGAATGACCAACCGTCGGGCAATAAATCGCGGGTCTTCGCCACCGGCCAACATTTTCACCAGCCAGTAGAGAGAGGCATCGGGATCGCCGCCGCGCAGACTTTTGATAAACGCCGAGGCGGTATCGTAATGCTCGTCTTCGTTTGCGTCGTAGCGAATTTGCCGCTCGCGTGCAAAAACGGCCACATCATCGGCGGTTAGTTCCGCCCCTTTGTCCAAGGTGGCAACGAGCGTGTCGAGCGCATTCAAGGCCCGCCGCATATCGCCGTCGCAAAGTTGAGCCAGCCCCATGAGCACCTTTTCGTCGGCCCGGCATTCGTGTTTTCCCAAACCGTATTCGCTATCCGCGAGGGTCTTTTTCAACACCTCAACGATCATTTCGGGAGCAATCGGTTCGAGTCGAAACAAATGGCTGCGGCTCAACAGCGGGCCGATCACATAGAATCCGGGATTATGGGTCGTTGCGCCGATGAGCCGGATATTTCCCTGTTCGACATCGGGCAGCAGCAGATCTTGCTGGGCTTTGTTGAAACGGTGAATTTCATCGATAAACAAAATTACCCGATCCTCCGGGCGGCTACGGGCAAAACGCAGCGTCTCCCGAATCTCGGCTACATTGGAAAGAACCGCATTGAGACGGATAAATCGGCTCTTGGCTTCCAGGGCGATCACCTCGGCAAGCGTCGTTTTTCCGCAGCCGGGGGGGCCATACAGCAGAATGCTACCAAATGTGTCGGCGCGAACAAGCCGGGGCAAAAGGCATTCGACTCCCAAAATATGATCCTGCCCCAAAATATCCTGCATACACCGGGGGCGCATTCTCAACGCCAGGGGCTTGATGGTATCCCGCTTGGAGCCGCCTTCCAGTGACGGAGAACCTGCGTCCGGTTTTTCACCACCGGAGCCCCCGAACAGGAATGTTTGCGAAGAATCTTTCACCAGAAGCGAATATGGCAAAAAAGGAATCTTGCTTGCAAGCGAGGATTACCCCTAATGGTTTTAAACCCCATTCCGACGATGACCGCCGATATTTGCAAAACCAGGGAGTATGAGTAAAAATTACCGCTCACGGGCGCCGCTGCTTTGGCTGGTGGGGCCTCTTATTTTTGGGTTTGTTCTGGCGGATACCTTTCGGCAGGCCACCTCTTTTTTGCTGGTTGCCGCCGGGTGCGTGGGAGCCTTGGCTGCCTGCCTGTTGGCGACCCGAAAAAAGAACAAATCCTCATCTAATTTCTGGCCGGTAATTTTCCTTGTTTCGGCGACATGCCTTGCTTGGGGGTATTATTCGCATCGCTTGAACCTTCCGCCAGCCGACTGGGATTTCCTCCCTCCTCGCGAGGCCGAGCTGGTTTTGGTTACGAAGCGAACTTTTCAATTGGAGGATCATTATGGGCGCACCACCGGAATCGCTCTCATTCGGGAGGCACCCCGGATTTTAAAGGAACTCGAAGGTCAAAAGGTGTTTTTCCAACTCGATCCGCTGGCAGAAGAGCCCTCCCCGGTGCGCTCGGAGGTTTTTCGAGGTCGGGGTATTCTAAGTTTCATCGGCGAAAAAGAAGGCGGGGAAACATTCGGCCATTACCTGAACAAAACGGGAACCTATTTTGAACTGCGGCGGGGCCGAATTTTGGAGCGGGTTAAAAAAGCGAACTGGTTTTACCGATTTTGCCAGAGACAGAACGACCGATTCGAGGGCATACTTCGATTGGGTTCCAGGGAGGGAAACGAGTGGCAAAACGCGTATTCGGCCATTTTGCTAGGAAAAAAGACCGCTCTGACCAAGGAGCAAAAGGAGAGATACCTTGCGAGCGGAACCATGCACTTTTTTGCCATCAGTGGCCTGCATGTGGGGGCTGCGGCGATGGCCTTGCACTATTTTTTCATGCTTTTGCGACTGCCGCGCGCATTTTCGGCTTGGTTGGGACTCGGAGCTCTTTTTCTCTACGTCCAAATAACGGGCGGAACCCCCTCGGCCATCCGGGCTTTCCTCATGGTCTCGTTTTTCTGGGGGTCGATCGCATTTACAAGAAGTCCCGCCCCGTTTTCCGCCCTCATTCTCTCGGCAATTGCGGTCCTACTTCTGAATCCGGCGCAGCTTTGGAATTCCGGTTTTCAACTCTCCTACGCGGTGGTCGCAGCAATTATTCTCTATGGAGCGCCGCTGGGAGCAAAATTGACCGAATATTTCCGTCCTTTTCGGGGTCTTCCGGAAACAAGCTATCGCTGGCATCACCGAGTCATTTCTTCGGGGTCGGGAAGTTTGTTGGAACTATTTGGCGTCAGTTTGGCGGCAGGCGTGATGAGCAGCCCCTTGACCATCCAATATTTTCAGATTTTCACACCCGGAGCTATTTTTCTCAACATGGCGCTCGTTCCCCTGGTGGGTTTGCTCGTCGCGGGCGGCTTCATCTCGATATTTTTCGGCCTTCTGAGCCTGACATGGTTGAGCGCCTTTTTTAACCACGGAGCCTGGTTGATTTTGTGGTTTTTGGATGCCCTGATAGCGGTTTCCCAGGAATTACCCGGATTTTTCTGGCGATTGAATTATACCTGGCGATTAACAGGGCCATTGGCCGCGTTGGTCATCCTAGGGTCGATGCTGCTGCTCCATGCAAAAAAACGGCAGGAGCCTTCGGGCTTGGCATTTTTCGTTCCACCTCTTCTATTGTTTCTTGTCGTGATCGCTGGAACAAGCATCATAGCCTGAAAAATAGTAGAACCTATCTCAAATTCGATGATGAAATCTGCCTACGAACTTGCCATGGAGCGCCTGAATTCCGAAGATCCTGAGGCGGCCAACCCGCTTACCGATCAGCAACGCGAGCAATTGGCCGATATTTCCAGCCGCTACAAAGCCAAAATGGCCGAGCGTGAAATTTTCCTCAGAAAACAGCTAATGGATGCCGAACACAAGGGCGACCCCCTCGAAGCCGAGCAAATCCGCATGCAATTGGTCAGAGAAAAAGAGCGTCTCCACGAGGAAATGGAGGAAAAAAAGGAAAAAATCCGCCAGGAAAACACCTGAAACGCCGTGGGCATTAAACGCGCCATCCGGCGGGCTTCAGATTTCGAAGATGGCCTTTAGGGGATGATGGTCGGAGGCCACTGTTTCGCAAATTTCCACAGATTTTAAACTCAGCCCGTGGTTGTAAAAAATGTGATCGAGGACAAAGGGCATCCTGCGCCAGGTAATCGTCTCTTTCTGGGAGGTGCGAAAGCCGGTTGATTCAATTTGGTCGATGGTGCCTTCCTTCGGGGCGGAATTAAAATCGCCACCCAAAATGGTCGGTATGGTGGAGGTTTTTAGCTGTTCGACCAAAATATCACGCTGCCCGGGATAGTCGTCGCTCGTGTAGTTGATGATAAAAAATGCCTGCAAATGGGTATTGAAAACCTGCAACTCCTGCCCGTTGATTTTTGTTTTTGCGCCAATCAACAGCCGGTCCGTAGGCGAGGTTCTTTCACCATTGAACTCGAAACTGATGGATGGCGCCGGGAGATCCACTTTGCGAGTATCGGTGAGGGGTGTTTTACTAAAAATGGCCAAACCGTAGCCAAAAGGAAGCTCCCTCGTATCGGAGGCAGGATAACTGAAAAAACTGTCATACTGCGGTAATTCTTTCTTGATGCGCGTATAATTCGGCGGCGGCTGAACCTGGCCACTTCCCGGAACCACCCGCTCAACCTCCTGGAGCATGACGATATCGGCATCATGCTTGAGGATCTCCTCGACCGTCATATCGAGACGGACGGGGGCATCATCGGGCTGATCCTCATCCCAGATCTGGCCCCATTGCATGTTGAATGAAATCGCTTTAAATGATGCCATAATCAGCTACTAGCCATCTATTTTATCGGGATGAATTTACCAATGGTTTAGAAAAACCGACCTGCGCTATGGTGGCAGAGGCTGCGCTTTCAGCCATGCCGACTTTTCCTGTGAAATATAATTTCTTTGCCGACCGAAAGGCTTTTCTTTTGCCACCTTTGCCGGGCTTCAAATTGGTCGGAGCAAGGTTTGAAATGCGGCTGGCCATCCCGGTGACTTTGCGCGTACCACGCCACGTTTTTTTCGCCGCCCGGTAGGGCTTTTTGATGGAGTTATTGGCGAAACTGGCTGGAAATGACCGCGAAAATCCACTCGCCTGGTCCGCAGCATGTCTCCCCTTGGCAAGCGCTCCAGAAACATCCGGCGCACTCACCGCAAATACCCACCCCGTCGTCAGAATAATTGCGGCGACCTTTTTCAGGCTATAATACATGTTTACCCCTTAGCCCCAAATCGGAAAGTAATCAAGCCAAAACCTGAATCAATACCAAATCGAAAATTGTGGCTCTTCGATCAGATAAATGCGACCTCCTACAACCGGTCATTGACTTTCCGGCATAATAAAACTTCCTTCGATACAGGGTTTTTCAATAATTTAACAGCGACTAAAATTTTTCATTCCTCATGCAAGAATATCACGATCTTCTCAATCTGGTCCTCAAAAAGGGCAAAACGCGAAAGGACCGCACCGGCGTGGGCACGATCTCGATTTTCGGAGCACAGGCGCGATTTGACCTCCGCGAGAATTTTCCGCTTCTGACCACCAAAAAAGTCCATTCGAAGTCCATTACCCATGAATTGCTCTGGTTTCTGCGGGGTGAGACCACACTGCAATACCTGCACGAACACAAGGTATCGATCTGGGATGAATGGGCCAATGAGCAAGGTGATCTAGGACGTATCTACGGGGCTCAGTGGTGCGATTGGCGAAAACCGGATGGCAGTTCAGTCAACCAAATCGACCGGGTCATCGAGCAAATTCAACGAAATCCCTTCAGCCGCCGCCACATTGTGACTGCCTGGAATCCCGGTGAATTGGACCAAATGGCCCTCAGCCCCTGCCACGCGCTTTTTCAGTTTTATGTGGATGTCGAGGAGGGCACACTCAGTTGTCAGCTTTACCAACGCAGCGCCGATCTCTTTCTCGGCGTGCCCTTCAACATCGCCTCCTACGCCATGTTGACCTTGATGGTGGCGCAGGTTTGCGGCCTGAAACCGGGAGAATTTGTCCACAGCTTTGGCGATCTGCATATTTACACCAACCACCTCGAGCAGGTGAAATTGCAGCTCTCCCGTGAATTTCGCCCCCTCCCCCAAATGAAACTCAACCCCGCAATCAAGAATATCCACTATTTCACCTATCCAGACTTCGAGGTAATCGGCTACGACCCCCACCCCGCAATCAAAGCGCCCATAGCAGTATAATTTATTTAAATAAAACCATCCTCTCTCTCCCATCTGTGCAAATCTGCGAAATCTGCGGTTAAAATTCCCTTCTTTCCCTTCCTGCATCCAGCATCTCGCATCCTCTTTCCTCCCCTCATCCCGCATCCTCTTCACATGCCCAAACCACCCTGGAAAGCCATCGCCGCAATGTCCCTCAATCGGGTCATCGGCAACAAAAACACCATTCCCTGGAAAATCCCCGAGGATTTCAAATGGGTGCGCCAAAATACCATCGGGCAGGTGATTGTCATGGGACGCCGGACATATGAGTCCATCGGTCGGCCATTACCGGGCAGGGAAAATATCGTAATCAGCCGGACGATGGAGCAGACCACCGGCATCACAATATTCCGCAGCCTCGACGAAGTGGAAAATCTTGATACGGAAAAAGAAATTTGGCTTTTCGGAGGAGCCCAAATCTACCAACAAGGCCTCGCCCGCTGCTCCGACCTGTATTTAACCATAGTCCAAAAAGAAATCGAGGGCGACACGTTTTTCCCAGAATTCGAAAACGATTTCCACCAGGAAAAAATCATCCGAACCGAACAAGAATACATCATCAAACACTACAAAAACCTGACCACTTTATGCTGATTATTTTGCAAGATCGAATGCCTGGCAATTTGCTGTATAAATAGGTTGGTGTAGTGTTTAAACATCAAATTGAAATTTAATTTTCAGCACTGAGGCATCGCTGAATCAACTCTGCAAAAGGTACTTGGTTAAGTTGAATGAAATAGAAAAAATGACCGGAATCCTAAACTGAATAACTCCTACGTTTAGTTCTCGATTTTTTGGAGCTTCCAGTGCAGGTTCCCCTGATATATAGAGCGTGTTGTTGTCTTTCCAGTAAAGATATTCATATGTATCCTCGTGAGCATAGGACTGACTAATCTCATATATGTCGCGCTCAACAAATGGCAACCACCTATTCCTGATTCGCACATAGATTCTGCCATTCCCGCCTGCATATGCTCCAACACCCCGAAAGTAAACATTGGCAACCCGCGCACCGTTTGGTGAAAGGGCTCGTTGGAGCCATGTCTCGTGCTTTATTTCGTCAAGTACAAACAGGGAACCCAAAGTAAAGGGTGGAATGATCATTACAACCATCAGCATTAGCGTAATCCCCCCTCCAATCAGTGACGGCAGACAGGCGAGTTTGTAGATACGTCTGGTTGCTTTGCTTGTAAACATTAACGAGCACAAGGACAGGAAAGCAACAGCCGGAGGGTAACAGAAGTCCGAAACTGTACCCACCCACGAGAAGTCGGTGCTGAAGCCAAACCAAAGGATTAGGCCTAAGGTTAGATTAACAACTGAAATAATCTTCCATTTGTGCCTCCGAGTTCTGGCCTCGGTCTGCGAACGGTTTTTTCCTTTGGATGATGCTTTCAGATCCCGCATTCTTTTACATTCCAACGCTTTGTCGTAGTTACCGACATAGCCCGGTCAGGTTTATTTGTCTATTGTTAGGAGGCGATTAGTTGAGTAGTAGCGATTACATGCTTCGCTTCGCTATCGTTCTATTAGGCCGGAGTAAAATAGGATGAAGTTTAACGTGTCGTTCATTCCATGCGCAATTATGGGTGGCAACAGATTTCTTTTAGATGATATTATGGTCTGCCAAAATTTCCACCATGGGCTCTTTCTGGTTTCGATGGTTGATTCGGCCCAACTACCGTCCTCGCGCCTGACAATCCTCTTGTTGCCAACTGCAATCTCCGTGCCGGGTCCATGATCAACGAACTCTAATTGATCCGGCGCGAACCAAAACGTGCCATCCTTTTCGTCGAAGTGGGCGTTGATAGCATAATCGTTCGTTAGTGTTCCGATTACCTCGACGTTAGTGACAGACGGGGTAGTTTCACCGTAAACTTGTCCCTGCAATCCGGCTAGCCCTTTTTCCTCGGTAAACGGAGTTACCCGAACCCGAACGTTATCGCCGAATTCGATCTGACGCTCATTATCGTTCATCTAAGGGTAACAAAAGGCAACCGGAGCCCATGTTCAATGTGAAATTTTGGCATGTGGGGAGTAATGGAGGAAAATTTTTGGATTTTGGTGGGTTTGGGGGTGGTTTTTTGGGTTTTTTGGGGTTTTTTCTTAATAATAATTATTAATTTTGAGTTTTTTAGCGAACGCAGCCAACGCAGCCAACGCAGTCATTGTGGGAATGAATTTTTTTGGTATAATGTAGGGGCTGCTGCGCGGTGGATTGCCGTGCGGTGGTGTCGATATCATTTCCAATTACTTAATTTAACCCGAATAACTCTGTAACCATTTATTAACCAATTAATTATGAAATATTATGACCGCTTTTTTTCTATTTTTAAATAACTTCGTTTTTTTTGCCCTATTAATAGTGAACGTAAATACACTTCGTAATAGTTTGATTTCCAGCGTGACGGGAGGAGTGGTTTTATGAGCATTTCTCTGAAATCTACGACTGGTAGTGGCGGTGGCGCTGCTTCCAAATCTGCGGAGGCTCCTTTGACGGCTTTTCAGCGGTATTTGCGGCGGATTATTTCGTCGAGTGATAAGGCGCGGGAGGTGATCAAGGCTTGCGAGGCGGATGATGATGTTTCGCGGGCGACTTTGACGATCGTTTGGAATGAGCTTTTTGACCGGCTTTTGAATGGGGGGCGCGATGAGGATTTGGTGCAGGTTTCGAGCATTGTGCAGAAACTGTATGGAAGCACCAATCAGCGGAAGGCTCTCGAACTGAAGACGACGGATCTGGAGCGTAAGCTGGAGGAGTGGGAGGAGAAAAAGCGGCAGCTCAAGGAGAGTGTGAAAATCGCCCGTTCGTTATCAACCGGCGGGGGTCTGAGCGAGGAGACTTTGAGGGAGATCGAGGAGGAGTTGAATTTGTTATGAGGGGGAAGGGAAATGCTGGATGCTGGATGCGGGATGAAGAAGGATTTTTAACCCCGGATTACACGGATAAACACGGATGGGGAGAGGACGAAGAGGAAGACGAAGAGGGAGAGGAGAATTAACTTTTTTGAATATGAATGTTAAAATACAGTCTAAGACGGATAAGGGGACGGCGGCGGCTGAGGCTGGGGCTGGGGCTTTTTTTCTGCCTTATCAGCGGCGGTGGATCGAGGATGATTCGCGGCTCAAGATCATGGAGAAGAGTCGGCAGATCGGTATTTCCTGGGCTACCGCTTATTCGGTCGTGCGGCGGCAGGCGAGGCCGGATTTGCGGCTGGATGCCTGGGTCAGTTCGCGGGATGCGGTGCAGGCGAAGTTGTTTCTGGAGGATTGCCGGGCGTTTGCCAAAATCCTCAATATGGCGGCCCGCGAGCGTCGGGAGCGCGTTCTGGATACGGCGGGGCGGAGCGCTTCGGGAGTTTTGCATTTGGCCAACGGGAGGCGCATTCATTCGCTTTCGTCAAACCCGGACGCGCAGGCCGGAAAGCGGGGCCATCGGGTGCTGGATGAGTTCGCGCTGCATCCCGATCCGCGAAAGCTCTATGCGGTGTCCTATCCGGGGATCACCTGGGGGGGCGGTCTGGAGATCATCTCGACCCACCGGGGGAGCGATAATTTTTTCAATTCACTGGTCGAGGAGGCTCGGAATAAGGGCAACCGGATGGATATTTCCCTCCATCGGGTGACGGTTGTGGATGCGGTCGAGGAGGGTTTGCTGGAGAAGATTCAAGCCAAGCTGGGCGAGGACGACCCGCGCAAGGAGCTGGATCGCGACGAGTATTTGCAATTCGTGCGAAACGGCTGCGCAGACGAGGAGAGCTGGCGGCAGGAATACCTCTGCGACCCGGCGGATGATACGACCGCATTTTTGTCCTACGATCTGATCGCCTCATGCGAGTATTTGCCGGAGGAGAATGGTGACTTTACTGACGAGGAATTGGGAAAATCGCGCAATTCGCTCTACCTTGGGGTGGATATTGGGAGGGTGCGCGACCTGACGGTATTCTGGGTCGTCGAGGTGGTTTCGGGGGTGGCTTTTACCCGCCGGGTGCAATGCCTGGAGAATACGCCATTTCGCCGACAGGAGGAGATTTTTAACCGGCTGCTGGAATTGCCGGGGATGCGGCGGGCGTGCATCGACCAAACGGGGTTGGGGCGGCAGTTTGCGGAGCGGGCATCGGAGCGATTTGGGGGTTACAAGGTGGAGGGGATCCACTTCACCGGACCGATCAAGGAGACGCTGGCCTACCCGGTGCGGACGGCTTTCGAGAGCGGTTTGCTGCGGATTCCGGCGGATAAATACATTCGCTCCGACCTGCGGGGGATCAAGAAGGAAACGACTGCGGCGGGGCATGTCCGGTTCACCGCAGATCGGGGGAAAAACGGGCATAGCGATCGGTTCTGGGCCCTGGCGTTGGCGCTCCACGCGAGCCGCAAACCGGTCGCCAATCAACATTTCGAGGCGGTGGCTCCGCTCAAACGCCGGACCAGGAATTTACTTTAACTTTTAACCTAACATCAAACACCACAAAAAACATCATGGAAGCACTAAAAACCAAAAACACCATAACCACGGAGAGAATCAGCACGGACAGGCTGGCCCGCTTCAGCCCCATTCGCGCCCTCACTCCTGAAACTCTCAGTCGCCAACTCGATGAATTTCAGGCGGGAAATTTCCGGCGGGTGGGCCCGACGTGGGAGGCCATCGAGCGTCGCGATGACGTGATACGCGGCGTCGCCTCGAAGCGTAAAAAGGCGGTCGCGCGGCTCAATTGGGAGGTGCTCACGGTGGATGATTCGCCCGAGGCGGAGGAGCAGCGGGAGGCTCTCGAATTTTTCTATAATCAAATGACCGCGACGAGCGCAATCGACCAAAACCAGCAGGGTGGATTTTCACTTCTGATCGAGCAGATGATGGATGCGGTGGGGAAGCGGTATGCCCTCCACGAAATCGTGTGGGAACCGGGGAGCAACCGGCGGTTAACGGCGACTTTTCGATTTGCGCCGCTGTGGTTTTTCGAGAACCGCATGGGGCGGCTGCGGTTTTTACCATCGAGCAACTCGACAGAGGGAATCGACCTGCAGGAAGGTTCCTGGCTGGTGACGGTTGGGGAGGGGCTGATGGAGGCTTGCAGCGTGGCCTACATGTATAAAAACCTGCCTCTGCGGGATTGGCTGATTTACTCGGAGCGCAACGGAATGCCGGGAGTCAAGGGAGTTACGGATGCGCTGCCGGGGACGCCCGAATGGAATCAGGCCAAGGCGGCGGTGGAGGATTTTGGGTCGGAGTTTAATGCTCTCATGAACCGGGGGACAGAGATCGAGGCCATCGACCTGCGCGGGAGCGGTGAACTCCCCTACCCCAAACTGGTCGAGCGGATGGACAAGGCCCTCATCGCACTTTGGCGGGGGGCGGATTTGAGCACGCTCTCAGGAAGTTCGGGGGGCGTCGGAGCCAGTGTGCAAAAAAGCGAAACGGCGCTGCTGGAACACCACGACGCCCTCATGATTTCGGAGACGCTGAACAAGAATGTGGACCGCTTTGTCCTCCGGCATCTGTTCGGCGTGGAGCATGGCAAGGCGTTCGTAAAAGTCAAAACGACCAGCCCGCAGGACATCATGCAGGATCTGAAAATCTACAAGGAACTATGGGAGATGGGCGCGCCGGTGCCCCTCAATCACCTGTTCGACCGCTTCGGGATTCCGATTCCAACGAAGGGAGAAAATATCCTGCAAAAGGGTGAGGACGAGGAATGAGTTAACCGGAGGGAGGAAGACGGAGAGGAAGAGGAGGAGGAAGATTTTCTTGAATTATTTTAACTATATTTATGCTATGAATAAACTATCAATATCAAGTAATACACAACATGAAGCCGTCTCGGCTATGGGCGTGCCAACCGAAACTTCGGCAGCGGCAGAGGGGGGCGAGTGGGTGCGTTTGGCGACTTATGGAACGCATCCCCACGCGAAGGGGCGGCAGCGGTTCACGCAGTCGTCGGCCCGCGAAATGGTTCGGTATTTCAACTCCCTGCGGGGCCGCCTTGCTCGTAAATTTGGAGGTATTCCGGTCTATATCGGGCACCCCGATGACCCCGCCTTTGCCCGTCAGCCGGGCCATCAGGACACGCGGGCCTATGCCTGGATTCACGCCCTTGAGGAGCGCGAGGATGGTCTGTGGGCGATGCCGCGCTGGAGCGATGCCGGTGAGGAGGTGCTGAACAATGCTTTCTACAAATACCTGTCACCCCGCTGGGCCATGAAGCCGGTGGGCAATGGGGTTTTCCAACCGGTCAAACTGCTTTCGGTGGGTTTGACCAACCGCCCGAATATTCCCGGCGATCCGATTGCGGAAATCCCGCAGCGGCCCACCGCCAATCCTCAACATCAAAACCAAAATCAACCTGTTAACCACCAAGACAAAGAGAATATTATGATCGAGAAAATTACCGACAAACTGGGCCTGCAAAACGAGGCATCGGAGGAGGAAATCCTGCAATCGCTGGAATCCCTGCTCGAAGATAGCCGCCTGTGGAATGAGTCCGCCACGCCCGCCGCCAACGAAATCGAAACCTTGCGGCAGGAGGCCGACCGGTCTCATCAACTGGCGAGCGAGGCCGAAAAAGCTCTCGCCGAAACCGAGGTTTCGCTGGCCAACGAGAGGACAGCGCGAATCGAAATGATCCTCGACGAGGCCATCAGGGAGGCCCGCATTCGCCCTTCCGAAAAGGCGAATTGGGAAAGCGAATTGCGCGAGAACTTCAGCGAATCGCTGGAAACCCTGGCCAACGCCCGGCCCCTCCTCAACACCCGAAGCTGCACCGCAGAGCTGGCCGGAAATCATTTCGGCACGAGCGGCCAACGACGCTTCCTGGAGGTGGTCAACGACCGCATGGACCGCACCGGCGAGGATTTCACGACCGCTTGGTCAAACGCCAAAAAAGACCGCCGTGATCTTTTCGAGAGTCTGTCGGAACCTAACCCCGATCGGACACGGTAATCATCAACATTTTCCATTAACACTAAATCAGAAATATAAATAAAAATGACGACAATACTACTGACAATCACGATACTCGCCCTGGCGCTGGCCGCATGGGTGGTTTTATCAAAACTGAAATCTGACGAGGCTTCTTTACCGAGCTTCTCAAACGTGGCCGAGGGCACCCATGAGGGCAGCCTGAGCAAAAAGGCCGACGCCATCCAAAGCACCCGCTTCCTGATGGTGAAAATCGGCAGCGATGCCGACCATATCGCCGTCTGCGGCGTGGGCGACCGGCCGCTCGGGCTGGCTACTGATGAGGCCGAGGCGATCGAAGACTCCGTCAACGTGAACCTGCTGAGCCCTTCCGCCAATACCCAAAAAGCGGTTGCCAGCGAGGCCATCGCGGTGGGCGAATCGGTATTCACGGCGGCTTCGGGAAAGGTCCAGAACGAACCAGCCGCAGCGGGCACCTACTACCTGGTGGGGCGGGCCTTGACGGCTGCCGGTGCCGATGGCGAGGTCATCGAGATCGAGCCGCAGGCCCCCACCCGCACGGTGGTTATCGCCACCCTCGGCAATACCAATGCCGAGATCGGCGGGCTGACCATCGGCGCCACCTACAGCCAAACCGAGGTGCAGGCCCTGCGGGATAAATCCGAGGAACTCGCCGACGATGTTCGCGCCCTGGCGTCGGCATTGTCCGAACCCTCTCTGGTCAAGGTTCTCTAATACGAGCCTGAGCCATCAACAAAACACATTAATATCAACAAAAAATACCAAGAAAAGAGAACCTGTTTTATGAAAACAACTATCAATCAAAACTTCCCCACAATGCCGCTGGCTGTCGATGACGGTCTGCAAGCTCCGGGAATCGTCTGCGCGGCCAATGAAAGCCGCTTCAACGCCGCTCACCTGTCGGAACCGCTGACCACCTTCACGGTGGGTTGGCAGGATCCTGAAAAACTCCGCGAACTGCTCGATTTCATCGCCCCGCCGGTCATGGTGGGTCGGCGTTTCGAGTTTAGAAGGGCCGTCAACTCGGAAGCCTTTTTGTCCGAATCGGATGACCTTCGGGCCATCGGTTCGGCCTTCAAGAGGGTCGAATACACGGGCGAAACGGTGAACGAAAAGACCTTGAACAAGGGTCTCACCATCCGGGTGGACCACGATGAAGAGGTCGGCAGCGAATGGCAGGAGCGCTATGTGCAGCTTCTGTTGCAGCGCCTCCTCCGCAACGAGGTGCGCCGGGCAATCACGGCTCTCGACGACGCGGACACCAATCTGGCCAAGGTCTGGGATGGCACCGTTAACCCCGATTCCGATGTGCGAAATTCCCTCGTTTTGGCAACCAACGCGAGCGGGATTCGCCCCAATCGAGCGCTCTACGGAGAGGGCGCGTGGGACTTGCGGGCCGATGCCTATGATGCGCAAAACAATGCCGGGGCTTTCCGCCTGGCAGGACTCACCCAAGAGGAACTGGCCCGCAAGCTGTTTATCGACGGAGTGAAAATTGTGAGCGCCCGCTACCAGTCCTCCTCCAGCGCCAAAAGCAAGATTCTGGGCGACCAGGTCTTCCTTTACTATGCGCTCGATGGGCAGATGAAGGATGAGCCCTCCAATATCAAGCGGTTTGTAACCCCCGCCGAAGACGGGCTCTTTCGGGTCTTCGTCGAGGATCACAGTAAATTCACCGACATCACCGTGGAGCATTACAGCAATGTAGTGATCACCTCCTCGTTGGGAATTCGCAAACTGACCGTCTCTGCCGTCTGATTGAGATCGCTGGAATTCCAGTCGCAACCAGATAATGAACAGAGGGGGCCTTTAACCGGGCCCCTTCTTTCATTGGCGGAATTACCTTTGTAAAATTACGGAAAAATATTGCTCTCCACGGCAACAAAATGCTATTAAAACCGGAAATATCGAAACCATTGCCCAGAGGCTGCGGTTTATAGGCGTGGTCAAAGTCACCTCAACAATATTTATCAACACCATGAAACGATTCCTTATATTCCTACCCGCCCTTCTCCTGCTTTCCGGCTGCATGAGGGATATGCAATTGGTCGAATTTAAATCGGGGGCCAGAGCGGAGGGATTCTGGGACACGGGCAAAAGGGAGATCCGGATTTACCTGGAGGATGGCGAAATTTTAACGGGCAAATTCACCAAAATGAGCCATGCGAGATTTCGCATCACGACGGGTGTCGGGTTGGGCGGACGCGGGGGGACACGGGTGGGTGTTTTTCCGTCCGTCAGCATCGATGGGCAAGGCAATGTGTATTCGCTCCTCGAGGACCCAAAATCGCATCTGGTGATGGAGGTTGTGGCCGATTACAATTGGCTTTGGGGTGGCGGTCACGGCGAAGCGAGAACCAACGACGGTCGCGTTTACAAAGCGGTATTTTAGCAGCAAATCCGACCTGATAACCGATCGGATATTTACGATTATCGAGAGTTTCGGAACGGTAGCGCTTAAAAACTGGGGAAATCTTCCGAAATTCATAGGGAGATGATTAACGCCACCGTAAAAGTATCCCCGCTGCATTTCATTGAAAAGTTCGAGGAATGCCTCAGACAGGATCTGGAGAATGACGAATTGCCCGATTTGGCCGGAACCTTTGTTAAACGATTCCTCAATTTCCGCAAAAAAAAGGCTCGGATCGGTATCTACACCGAAGCCGATGAGGAATTGCTGGCCAGGGTCGAGATTTACGAACTATCCGGGCCCGGCAAAAAAACGGTCCTCAAAGGGCAAATGTTCAACTATCAAAACGACCGATCGGAAAATTTATTTTTTCTCATGGAAGACTCGGGAGATTTGGCCATCGAGGCATACAAATCTTACCAAAATTTCAAAGCCCTCTATGGTACCGAGTCGGCTACGGCTACTTCAGCAGCCGCCGCTAGTGATGATCCCGATGAGCCCACAGATGAGGAAATCGCCCAAATCCTCGATATGTCCGGTTCAGAGGAAGCCGTGGATTTGAACGCCGGGGATTTCCTGCAAAGTATGCTTCAGGAAGCGGAAAACGACGAATCGGATGCCGAGTCTGCCAAAGAAGAAAAATCGGAAGGAGAATACTCAGTAACTCTATCACCAGACGACCTGTTGAAAACCATCCAGTGATGCTTCTCTGATCTGGAAGCCAGTTTTAGCTTCCTCTCTTTTTCCCTGCTGCGCCCCCCTCCCTTATAGATTGCGCACAACCGATTTGGCAATGCCCTGAATAACCAACTCCGCCACTGGGTGTAGCTGCGGATAGCTTTTGTTTTCCGCTTTCAGAAAGGGCGCTTTTCCGCGTTTCTGAATGAAGCGCTTGAGGGTCGTCTCCCCATCGATAAGGGCGGCTACTATGTCTTCGTTATTGGGGGGACGTGGTTCCAGAATGACGATGTCGCCATCGAAGATACCGGCGTCGATCATGCTGTCCCCCCGCACTTTCAGGGCGAAGGCACGGCGCGCTCGGCGAATGCCCGCAGTCTCCGCATCGATCTGTAAACGACCGATTTCCCCTCCTGTTTCAACCCCGTCAGGATAACCGGCCGCGATGGTCCCGTAAATGGGAATATCAACCACTTCCACCGAATCGGTGGGCTGATTTTCCTCGTTAAAATCCATCGTGATCCGAAACGTCCGAGCCTGCCCCGGCACACGGCTGATATAGCCCTTTTTCTCCAGCGCCCGCAGGTGCCCCATGACGGCGTTCGTGCTCCGAAACCCGAAGTGTGCCTGAATTTCCCGAAAGCTCGGCCAGGTGCTATACGACCGCATATGCAACTGAAGATAACCTAGAATTTCCTGTTGTCGTAGTGTCAATTCATCCATAATGCTCAAACGTATAGTTAAACAATCGTTCAGTGTCAAGCCTTTCAGCAAAAAAATTCAAAAAAAATTTATTTACGCATTTTGCCAACTTTCCAACCCCCATCCAGTCGAACGGAAGTCACCCCTCTCCCACCCTCCCTCTACGCAAAATGTTCACCCTCCCAAATTCTCTTCCAGAAATCTGTCGTATGGTATTGAACTTGCCACGGATGATTTGATAATTTCTCAATCTTAATCTCAATTTAGAAATTTTTTGGAACCCCACTACTGTCATGCCGATCTACGAATATAAATGTGAGGACTGTCAGCACACCTTTGAAAAACTCGTGCAGCAATCGACTCTCCCACAATGTCCGCAATGCAAAAGCACAAACTTGGAAAAACAGTTTTCCACCTTTGCCACCGGCTCAAATGTCAGCGGCGGCGGCGCAACAGCGGACGCCATGCCCGGTTGCCCAACCTGTGGCATCCCCGGGGGGACTTGCGGATTAAATTAACACCGGCAGCAACAACTGGTTTTGCCAGAACGACCTCTGGATTGATGTTGATTGGATTCTTGATCGGCGGCCCTGTTTCAACAGCGGATGCAGCCAAAACCCCCTCGGTTGAAAAGCAGGAACCCGCGCCGCCAAGTGTCGGTGAAAACTCGCCCCCACCGGCGCCGGAGGAACCCGAAAAACTGTCCTACACCGAGAAAAAGCTGATGGCCATTGTTGAGAAACAGGAGGCGCTCCTTCGCAGATATGCAATCAAGCTCAAATTGAGCGAATACGAGGTCGAGGATCTGCGTTTCCGGGCTCGAAATCTCGTTCAGGAATACGAATCCCTCATCGCCGAGTCACCCGACGAACTCACTCCCTACCTGCTCTACGGGAAATTTCTCAACAAAATCGGTCAGGAGGAACACGCCGTCAAAATGTTCCTCAAGGCAGATGAAATCGACCCTGACGTCCCGGTCGTCAAACAGCAGATAGGTAACTATTTAGCCGAAACAGGGAAATTCGAGGAGTCCCTCGGGTTTTTCATCCAGGCAATCTTACTCAGCCCCGAAACCGCCCTCTACCACTATCAAATGGGTGAATTACTCAGCACCTACAAAGAACAGTTCATCAGCCACGATGTTTATTTCAGAGATGTTTTGGAAAACGAGATGTTGCAGGCTTTTTCCGACGCCGCTCGTTTGGACCCCGACAATCCTGACTTCAAAATGCGCTACGCCGAATGCTTTTACAATTTGAAAAATCCCGATTGGGAGACGGCCCTGGCTCTTTGGGAGGAATTGCAGGATGTCGCCATATCTTCATTGCAAAGAGAGGCCGTAAGCCTCCACCGGGCCAATGTGTTATCGCGGCTAGGCCGTTCGGATGAAGCCAGAGCAATTGCCGAGAGTGTTACCGACCCCGCCCTCCTATTCAGCAGGGACCAACTTTTGGAGGAATTGGATGCCTTGGCCCTTGCCCCGCAAAAACAGGAGAAAACCCAGGATCAAATACAGCAATGAGGCGTATCGGCATAATTGAGACAGAGGCGGATGCCCGAAAATTCGGGGATTACCTCCTCGCCCACGATTTTGAAAATCGGGTCGACGATTTTGATGAACACTGGGCAGTTTGGATCGAGGAAGAGGATCAAATCGAGGCTGCCTCCCAGGAATTGGAAGCTTTTTTAAAAGAACCCGATAACTCGAAATACAACGCCGCGGGGGAAAAAGCCCACAGGATCAGGAAAAAAGTAAAAACGGACGAAAAACGCTGGCGCGGGAAGCATAAGGATCTGCGAACTAGTTTTCGCAAACTATCCGTCATGCCACCGCGAGTAACAATGACCCTCATCATTATCAGCGCAATAGTGGGTGTAATTACACGGCTGGGACATGATCCCAACAATCCTTTGACCGGATTTCTTTCCATTGCTACCTACTCTTATGATGGCTATTCCATCAGGTGGCCCGGGTTAAGTGAAATCGCCGGATGGCAAGTATGGCGATTATTCACACCCATGTTTTTACATTTCGGGATTTTGCATATCATTTTTAACATGTATTGGCTCCACTACCTAGGAGGATTGGTCGAAGGTCGCAAAGGGCATTGGTTTTATTTTGGATTGATATTGTGCATCGCAGGTATATCAAACTTCGCCCAATACTTCTCCTCTGGCCCTAATTTTGGTGGCATGTCGGGAGTCAATTTCGGCCTTTTAGGCTATGTCTGGGTGAAAATGAAATTCCAGCCCGAGGACCGGATCTACATCGATCCGGCCAATATCACGATGATGATGATTTGGCTGGTAATCTGTTTTTCGGGATTCGTGGGGCCAATCGCCAATACCGCCCATGTCGGTGGATTGGTCGTGGGTGCATTATGGGGTTATTTCCCCACCGCTATACTGCACTGGCGTCGTTCCCGATTTCGTCGGCGGTAGCCTTAGCTTAGTCATTTTTCAATCTACCGACACCACCGATTTTGACACCGTCTCCGGAAGCAGAAACGTCTTCTTGGCCAAGTCTGAAAACAGAACTTCTTTCGGATAATAGCGATTGAGAACAGAATCCTGCCAACTCATCAAGTCCGGGTTTTTACTCGCGAAATCCTCCCAATGTTCATTCCCGTCAGCCGTTTCCATGCGCTCCTTGACCAGGAAAATATAGGCCCAGGTGATCGTTTCGTGGTAGAGAGTTTCACTGCCGTTGGCTCTGGCGAAGTTTTTTATACCCTGCGTGTAAAGCTCCAATACATGCGGGACAGAATACCTGCGCAGGTAAAGCCATGCCAGCCGGATATGGTCCCGATGCCGAAAACATTCTTCCGGCAGGGTGGTATCTTCAAACGCGCAAATGAACTCCTCATCCCTCTCGAAGGTTACATCTTCGTGGTGGATCATATAAGTTTTCTCCTTTCTACAACGGTACTAAACGATACTCAAACTCGAATGACATGACATAAGGTCGCTTTCGAAAAACCCTCGTCTTCGTCTTCGTCTTACTCTTCCTCTTCGTCCCTTATCCATTTAATAACAACACCTTACACTATAATGGAGGAGACCAAAGAGGAAGAGAACGAGAACGAGAACGAAGGGATTACCCTAAGTTCGCACCATTCCGCATTCACGCGCCCTGCGGTTTTTCCTGTAGCCGATGGCTTGCTTCCGAGCCGAGGTCCAGACGGTAAATACGCTTCAGATCGGCGATGAGCTTAATCGATTCTTCCCCAAAAGGACTCTTCCCCTCGAAGGTGTGAAGAATGATTCCCTCCAGTAAGTCTCCCAAGGTCATGTCGTGATATTCTGCCAATGCCTTGAGCACCTTTAGAATCCGTTTCTCAATCCGAATCCCCGTTTGCACGCGTTCCACAATTAGTTTCTCTTTTGTCTCTGATTTTTTCATAGCATTTTCTGTTAGGTTCAATGTTAATTTAAGTATAAAGATATATATGTATTTAAGTATGACAACAAAATTTGCAAATAAGTTTTAAAATAAAAAGGGACTAAGTAAGGCAGTCTGTTGAAAATCCCTCCGTAACAGTGAATGGCTAACCCAACAATCCGGCAACGGGCGGCTCATTTCACATTTTTGACCGCAAAATGTGCTTGTGAATTTGCTCTGAAGCCAGCATATTTGCGCGTGTGGGAAATGGGCTGCTTTCCAATCCGGAAAGCCAATTATCATGATAAAATCTTTACGAAACGCTTTTATTTCGGGGCTTTTGCTCCTCACTCCGGTCGGAGTCACCATCTTGGTCATCAATGTCCTCGTCGACTCCGTGGGCACACCCGCCCGCGAATTGTTTTTCCCTTTTTTAAAGGACTACCTCGACGGCAACCCCTGGTTCGCTGGATCGCTAAGCGTCATTTCCACTTTTCTCGTCCTCATAATCATTACCATTATCGGTTGGTTTTCCAAGCTCCTGATCGGGCGCTATGTGGTCAAGGTGATAGAGAGATTTTTAGCAAACGTCCCCTTTGTCCGAAACGTTTACAATACCGTTAAGCAGATAATTGACACCTTTAGCTCTCAAAAAAAGGCCGTCTTTCAAAAGGTGGTCCTCCTCGAGTTTTTCCGAAAGGATGTCTATGCCTTGGGGTTTTTGACCGGCATGGGTAAAGAGGAGGTCCGTTCACGGGTGGGGCGGGATGTTTACAATATCTTTGTCCCCACAACGCCCAATCCAACCAGCGGATTCCTTGTCATGGTGCCCAAAGAAAACGTCATCGAAATGGATATGCCTGTGCCCGACGGCATGAAGTTAATCATCTCGGGCGGCGCAGTGGTGCCTGTCTTTGATAAAAAAACCGGCAAAACAAAGAGGCTCGATGTGCAAAATCCAGAGGCTGCTCCCAGCGCCGGAAGCGGAATCGAATTATCAACAACCTCGGGCGACTGATAAAATGCCCACCCTACGGCTATCCACGGAGGGATTTTTACTCAGCAAAAAGACCACCGGCGAATCCTACCT
Organism: Opitutales bacterium; assembly: GCA_021772515.1. Taxonomy (GTDB): domain Bacteria; phylum Verrucomicrobiota; class Verrucomicrobiia; order Opitutales; family UBA2987; genus JAJFLU01. The sequence goes on along the minus strand of JAJFLU010000045.1, from coordinate 32,876 downwards.
GAGCTACCAGATTTTTTCAGGGGAGCATGGGTTGCTTCTATGCCTGAAAAGGGTATCGCAGAAAAAGACCGACAAGGTTCAACCAGACCTTTTTGACAGGGCTCAACTGGATTTGGAAAAACCGCAGACCGGCTACGCATGGTTCGTGCGCGATTACGAGATCATCAAACGCCACACCGGCATTGCCAGAAATTACAATTCCCTCCTCTGCGCCTCCGAGTTCGCCTCCACGCTCTTGAAAAACCTGACCCACACGGAGACTTTCGCGGGTCTCTTCCATCTCACCGGAGTGGTCTTCCAATCTTGGGAAAAAGGGCTCAATCCTGAGTTGGTCCTACTGAAATCACTCTATTTATTCGCCCGTGAAGAAGGCTATCCCGTTAAGCAGGATTGGTGGCAAAATCTACCCCCCTCCGAACGCGAAGAAGCCACCCGCCTGCTCAACAATAAAATCGAGACCCTCAATATCGACGACGAAAAACTCCAAAGCATCCTGCAAAATTTCAAAAAATGGCTCCCCCAAGGCACCGATATTCTCCTTTGAAAACAACCGCTAAGTGATTGCCAAATTTGAAAATTGCTGACAATGTAGCCGACAAACCACAACGCCCAAAGCCATGAAATTTTATACCCACCTCTGTATTTTGGGGCTTTTTTTCGCCTCTCTCTCTACCCTCTCCTCTCAGGATGAAAGCCCCTCGGGCAATTTGGAAGAAGAGGAATCCGAGGAGGAGGGGAAAAAAGATCAGGGCCCTACCGCCACCGATGCCAACGCCGCCAAGCTGATCGAGTATCATCTGCAAGTGCTAGGCGGTGTGGAGCAAATTAAGTCCCTTAAAACTATCATTAAAAAAGGCCCCCTACGGATAGGTAAAAACGAGTATGACATGATTTGGTACCACAAGGCCCCCAACAAATATCGGGTCGAGCAACACCATAAGAAAATGGGTCGAAATCACCGAACCATTCGTGTTTATGATGGCCAAACCGCCTGGACGCAGGTGGTGGAGCCCAAACCTAAACCGCCCACTATCATGGGCAAGGCAGAGGCCAAAGATTTTATTATCGAGGCGGACTTTTACGGGCCCCTCCTTGACCACCAATCCAAAGGCCATTTCTTTGTCTATGACAGTCAGGCAAAGGTCTATGGAAAACCCGCCCACATCGTCAAAGGCAAGCTGAGCAGCGGATCGATTGTCTATTACTATTTCGACGTAAAAGACTACCTGTTAAGACGCTACGGATTTACCGATAAATTCGCCTCCGCCTCGGTCGCCGCCGATTACTACCCCACCGGATTCCACAAATTCTACGGCGTGGTCATGGAAAAAGGCCGCGAATACGTGGCCAACAAAGGCATTTACAAAGAAATCGACTTCGAGAGCATCAAGGTCAACGAAGAGATTGCAGACTCCCTATTCACCATGCCCAAAAGCAAAGAAAACTGGCTAAAGCAAAAAGGGAAATAAGCAACCTCCCCATCCCAACCCTCATCCTTTTCCTCACCCGCACCCTCTTCAACCTCCCATCCTGCATCAAGCATCCTGCATCTTCCCCCTCCCCTCTTTTAATCAATGCAGATCAATCTCGACGAGCGTAAGGCCACTCTGAGCGTTCGTGATTTCGCCGAATTTCGCATCGGTCCCACCGATTCCGGAATTGGACGGAGTGGTCGCTGGAGGGCGGAAATCGGCCAGCGTTGGCACCGGGAAATGCAGACTCAAATGCTCCAGGAGCGCGCCGATGCGATTTTCGAGGTATCAATAAAGGGCCACCTAACACACAAAAAATGGCGCATCGAACTTCAGGGGCGTATCGACCAACTGATCGATGATGGCGCAACCCTCCGCATTCGCGAAATAAAGTCGGTTAACTCGGTTCTCCCCCAACAGCGTGAGGATCTCGAAAATTCCTACCCCTCCTACTTCGTCCAACTTGCTATCTATATGGCGTTGGCGGAAAAATCCCCCACGTGGAAAGGAAAATCAATCACCGGCGAACTCGTCTTTGTGGACATCACAGATGGGGTCACTCAGGAGGTTTCCTTGGGCCCGGAGGCCAAAGTTTTGCTATTCGATCAACTGGAAAAATTGCACGATTTTCTGGACGAACGGTGGAATTCCAGAAAACGGCTGCGGAAAATGGAATTTCAAAAACCCTTTTCCGAACTTCGGGAGGGACAGGAACTCACACAGGCGCAGCTCAATTACTTCCTCGACAAACCGGGACCGATTTTATTCGAAGCGCCAACCGGTTTCGGAAAAACCGGCATGGCCCTCGAGTTCGCGCTCACACACCTGCGCGAGGGCCTTTTCGACCGCATAATCTACCTCACCGGCAAGGCTACCGGGCAATGGCAGGCCATCAGCCAATTCCGGCAAATGGTCATCACCGCCGAATCCCTCCAATTTTACCAGATGCGCAATAAGTCAGACCACGCCATCGCCTCCCCCATGCACACCTGTGATAATGGCGTTAGTTGCCGCAGCCAGTTGGAGGAGCGATGGGAGCGTTCGGGGATTTCTCCCGCGCGTCTCTTTATCAAGGGAACCGTGGACCTCACGGATATCAAATCACTGGGAGCCCAAACCGGCGTCTGCCCCTACGAAATTTCAAGAACCGTGCTGCCTTTTGCCGATATATGGGTGGGCGACTATAACTATGTATTCTCTCCCCGAAACCGGGGTGTATTTTACAATCAACCGGGCTTTGATTCCGCCAAAACACTCCTCATTGTAGATGAGGCCCATAACCTGCCCTCTCGGGTCGCGGGCGCATTCTCCAGTTTTGCTTCAGGGGATGATGCGGATGCCGTCCGTGATGAATTACGCTTTGCCGGTTGCGCCCTCCCAATCCTCCATACATGGAAAATTTACGCCCAATTTTTGCATACCCTCGAACCGTCAGAAAGGCTGGACCTCAACCTCGAATACGAATTGACCGATCTCCTTGAAACACTCGAAAACAAACTCCAGAGCTGCCAATTCGATCCATTGCTCATCTCTACAAAATCGTGGGAGGAAATCTGGAAAATTTCCGAAATGAGGAGTTTTCTGGATAACGCCGCCCTCGAAAAACTTTTCTGGGTTCCGCGAAAGGGAATCCTCAAATTAACCTGCCTCGATGCCGCGCCAGAAATCACCGCCACTATCGACGAATTCGGCAAGGTCATCCTGATGTCGGCCACTTTGTCGCCCATCGATTATTTTCAATCCTCCTGCGGCCAAACGCCCGAACATTGCAACCACCTTCGAGCCGAAACCCCCTGGCGCGATTCCGCATACTCTATCGCGGTCGATGCCCGTGTGGATACTCGGTTCAGAACACGCGAGCGTTACTATGCGGTTACTGCGGATACCGCTATCCAGATGCGATTGAATTCCCAAAAGCCGTTGGCAATGTTTTTCCCCTCGTATCGATATGCGGAAAGTATCGGTAAGTATCTATCCGCCGACCGGCCCGATTTTCGACTCGCCTTGCAAGCGCGAGGAATCGACCTCGAAGATCAGGCCCAATTTCTCGAAAATGCCTTGGCATCATCCGATATTATACTCCTCGTAATGGGAAGTGGTTTCACCGAAAGCGTCGACCTGCTCGGCGGTCGCATATCCCATGCGATGGTCGTCGGCCCTGCCCTTCCGGAGGTAAACGCAGAGCAAAATGCGCGCATGGACGACCGTTCACACCTTCCGCGCGAAACCGCTTTTCGTCAGGTTTATCAGGCCCCCGGCATGGTAAAAATAAACCAGGCTCTCGGGCGGCTAGTTCGGTCGCCCGATCAGCGGGCTCATGTCCTCCTGCATTGCCGCAGGTTTGCGGAAACTTCCAGCAATGAGCTACTCGATAAAGACTATCAAAACTCCCCAATTCTTAAAACTGACGCCTCACTCCTGATCTGGTTGACCTCAAATCAAGACGCGCTTTCTCCACCCTCGGGCCCATAGAAAAAAGAATAATCTTCGCGATCTACTTACCGCACTTTTCGCAGCATTTCACCGGGGCGTAATCGATGACATTTCCGCCATCGTCAAGTTCGATATGGCAACAGGCGAGGAGTAGTTCTTTTAGCTTTCGGCGGCCTCTCTGGATGCGGGATTTCGCTCCGCTTAAAGTTAGAGATAGCTGATTGGCAACTTCCTGTTGAGTAGCTCCCTCGATTTCCGCAAGGAGGAGAGCTTTTCCATATTTTTCCGGCATTTGGCCGATCATTCGCTCCAGCCAACCCGCCACCAAATGATTGAAATTATCCTCCTCCCGATTTTCGGGAAGCGATGCCAAATCGTAATCGACAACGGGCGACTGCCGCTTTCGGTAATGATCCGCAATCGTATTTCTGGCGATACGGAAGGCCCAATATTGAAGCCGCTCCATTTCCTTCACGGAATCGATCCCGTTATGAATCCGTAAAAATGTTTCCTGCAATAAATCCTCGGCCAGATGGTCGTCCCTCACCCGTGCCAGTATGAAATGATGCAGTTTCGACTTGAAATCACGCCAAACCCTTTCCGTAGAATCTATTGAAGATCCAGACTTCTCGAAAACTTCGGCTCTGCGATTACTAACCATTTAACAGCAGGCGGTTACAGACTTTCTTTCACCCTGCTCCTCACAGCAGGCAGAGGTATCCTTTTGCGTGACGACAAAAACCTCCCAATGATTACCGTCGGGGTCTTCCACCCAAATCTTGTCCTGCACGGCGAAGCAACAGGTAACCTGATCCTCGACCTGCATCTTCAGGCCCGCCTGCTCGAGTTTTTCAGCGCATTCCTTTACCGCATCGGTCGAATCGACCTGTATCCCGAAATGCGAAAGCCCTTCATCGCGCTGTGTTGATCCCGAAACCTCATTCAGCGCCAGATTCAGACTGGGGTTTTCGGGCTCAAATTTGGCATAACATTCACGGACTTTTGTCGGTTCAATTCCCAGCAAAAGACGGTAAAACTCAATCGAGCGCTCCAGATTTCCGACACGCAAAGCAATGTGGGTGCGGGCATTTTCAGGATAGGTTACAGGCATTTTTTCATTCATAATAATATCTTTCTCTTTTTAGAAGAAAAGACGCAAAAAAAAGCCAAAAGACGCAAAAAATCTAGAACTTATCTCAACTAACCTCAGCCCGGCACCCGCCCGAAGGCCCGCACCGGAAATGTGCCCATTCCTTTTATTTTGACCGGGACGGCGTAGAAGGTGAAGCCGCTCCGGGGCAGGGCTGACAGGTTGCACATATGCTCGACGATGGGTATTCCTGCCCCCAATAAAGTCGTGTGGACTGGCCGCGCGTCATCCGTGATGTCGTCGATATTATAGGAATCGATTCCCACAATGGCGGCCCCTTCCGACCTCAGAAATGCCGCGCATTGGGCGCTCAAAAACGGATGCCCTTCGAAATACTGATCCGTTTTCCAGTATTGATCCCAACCGGTTTGAATAAGAACGGCCTTCCCTTTAACATCGGCGCCATCGAACAATTCCGGCCCGATTACATGTTGAGCCTCCGTCGTCTTGAAAACCAACCCCTCCACTCCCGCCAACGATGTCAGTTCGAGTTCCGAAAGGTCCTTGCCCTCCGCGAATCGGTGAAAGGGCGAATCGACATAGGTGCCGGTATTGGCGACCATTTCGATTTTCCCGATATGAAATGAAGTTCCCGCCGCATAAAGCTTTTTTGAGGCTTCGCGGGAGAGGAAATCACAAATCAGGGGCGCGGGCAGCCCTTTGTAGGTTATCATGCCTTCCTCCACCACATGGCTGACATCAACCAGCGAAAATTTATTTTCATTCATGGGTAATATTCCTTGATATTGTGCTATCAGGACTAAATACCGGGGGGAAGACTAAAAAGGCCGCCGCTTTCGGATTTTTGGAAAAAACGCTGTTCCGGGGTGTTGTCTGAAAACGTCCATATCCAATCCGGCGTTTCCCCAAACAAAAACATCCAGCGGTAGGTGTTTTCATTTAAAAACAGCCATTCCTCAAGCCCGGCGTCCCAAACAAAAATGGCATTCGAGGAGCTTGCCTCGGCAACAAACTGCCAACCATGCTCATCGTGAAAAATCCACGGCCATAGATCGACATTGTAATTGAGATACCAATCCGACGCCCGCCATCCGGGAAAGTCGACAAGAGGCGCCCCGCCAAAAACATCGAGCCCAGGATCACCGCCTCCAGCCGTGACCGACACCTGTATTTCATCGAACCCGATTGCCGAGCCGCCATCGGCCACAAGGCGCAGACGGTAATCCCCCGCAACCGGAAAAACCACATCGGTCTGAAGCGAAAAAGGATCGATGATTTGTGGTGAAGCAGGGCCACTCACCCATTCCCAATGAAACGAGACACCGGGATCCGCCTGGCCCTCGATTGTGATAGCAGATGAGGCAATCGCCGTAAGATCGATCCCGGCATTCACGGTGGGAATGGTCGCAAATGATGACCCCGCAGCCAGGGCGGCCACTTCGGAGGGGGCCAAAATACGGTCGTAGAGGCGCATGTCGTCGATCAGCCCATCCCAATTGCGCGAAAGTGCCGGATCGCCGTTATCCCCGATATAGGCGGTCCCCGAAGCAACCGTTCTCGACCCCTGCGGCGGCTCCTGTGTGGCCACGGCCAAGCTGACGCCATCGACATATATCCGAGGTTCGGGAAAATCGGCAGAGGCATTGAGAGTGGCGGCAATGTGAAACCACTGGCCGTCTCCAATAACATTGTCCGTGGTATTCCAGACCCCTCCAACACCCACCGAGCGCTCGGCCACAAATTTGACGGTCTTCTGATCGGGCTCAAATCCATCATCCCTTCTCCCCCAGTATAAAATGAACTCCGGGGTATTCATGATTCGTGGAAAAACGCTGTTTCCACCGGAATCCGCCTTCACCCACGCCGTTACCGTATAGTTGGCCAATGTCGGGTAGCTGAATGACAGACCATCATTGCTTCCGTCAAAATTCAGCGCTCCACCGATAATTCCGGCGCTCCAGGTTGGCCCCGATAACGAACCGTTTCGCCCGTTTCCGGAGGAATCACTGGCCAGATTTCCCGATCCTTCTTCAAATTCCCAATGGCCTTTTAAGCCACTGATGAGCAAATCCGCATTTCCAACTCTGATAAATGCCTCCCGGCCTTCCTCACCGAGACCTTCCCGATAGGTGGCGCGTATCCGGTATTCGCCATCGTCCGGAAAATAGGCGGCCACACCCCGAAATCCCGAGGTCTGCAAAATCACTCCCGCGTCATTCGGGAAAGCCTCCCAGGAAAGCGTGCCGGTGGCCTGTTCAACCCCTTGCCCGGCTTCCTCCAAACGAGCTTCCAGCAATAGCCCCGTTTCGGCGTTCTCCAGATGAACCACAGGGGTATTTAGAGCAACTAGCCGAACCGGGCTAACATTGATCGAAGCCTCCAATGCCTTCCTGAGATTGAGCCTTCCACCGGTTATCGTTGTCCCCTGCAAGGTGGCAAATGGATCGACCGTCCCAAGGATCAATTCCTTGATTTCGAGATAACCCAAACCGGGATTGGACGTCCCGATGAGCCCGGCGGCGCCGGTCACCTGCGGCGCCGCCATCGAAGTGCCGCTTAAAAAATCATAGCCGCCAAAGCGAACGCTCGAGTAAATCTGGCTGCCGGGAGCCCCCAAATCGACCGAATTCCGACCGAAATTTGAAAACGAAGCCAGATTTTCTCCCCCCGTCGTAGCCGCCACAGAGATAATATTATCGAGATTATATCCCGCTGGATATTGTGGAGAAATATCGTTGCTGAACCCATCATTTCCCGCCGCCGCCACAAAGAGAATATCCTCCGCTCGATGTCGGGCGATGGCGCTTTGCATAATGGAGCTGAAACTCTCGGAACCATAGGAGTTGTTTGTCGCCACAATGTTGACACCGCGATGCTGCTTGAGAAATTGAACATAGTTCAAGGCCGGTTCGATACTGGAAACGGGAAAAAGAGTGTTCCCGACCCGCAGAGGTATTATTTTTACATTCCAGTTCACTCCGGTGACGCCGAGGCCGTTATTGCCCGAAGCTCCCAAAATACCCGAAACATGAGTTCCATGATCGTCCTGATCTTCGGGGGTTTTATCCTCGTTATCACCGTTGATCCCAAAAAAATCCCACCCGTTTACATCATCGATTTTCCCGTTTCCGTCATCATCTATCCCGTTGGAGGCAATTTCCCGCGTATTTGTCCAAAGATTGCCTGCCAGATCGGGGTGGTCGAGATCCATTCCGGTATCGATGACTGCAATCACCACATCGGCGGAGCCCGTGCTGATATTCCAGGCTTCCGGGGCCTCCATTCGTTCGAGGCCGCTTTGCCGGGCCAGAAAAGGGTCGGTCGGGGTTTTAAATGTAAACATGAGGTAATCGGGCTCCGCAATCAACAAACCCTGATCGACCAGAGGGGCCAATATTTTCAACATGGCCGGGATGCTGTCGATATCCGCCCCCGGTATGGTTAACCGCAGAAGCGTAGAATGGGGGCCATTCTCAATGAGTGTAAAATTTTCCTTCTCAGCCAGAACCGCCAAGGTTTCGGCGGCGGCCTCATCGACAGGTTGGACGAGCAGCCGGTCGGCAACCATCGCTTGCTGGCTGGTCAAAGTTTGCCCCCCGTCGGCGTCGATTTTGAGCTTCTCTTCGACCCGAATGGTTGAGCCAAATTCTTTTACCTGAAGCAGGCGAACCCTCGAGACCTCACCATTTTTCACAGGACCACTCTTTTCCGCCAGCACTTTGGCGCCAATGAACCGATCCCGCGCTTTTCGCTGGGGCGGCTGCCCGGTTGCTACCCCAAAATTATCAGCCATAGCCGTTGGCTGCGATTCTTCCTCCGTTGATGGAGCGGTTTCCTTTTCCCTTTCCTCTTGAGGCGTTTTTTCAATTTCGGTGGTCCCGGTTTCTCTTTGATCCGAAACAAGGGAGGGGGGAGGCAGCCAAAACCTTAGGCCCACAATGAGAATTGCCATGAGTAGCAATACCCCCGAATAGGTAATGATCGACCGTCGCAAACTTTCGTTCATTTCAAGAAATTTTTCCTTTTCTGGGGTCTATTCAGAATATTGCTAACCGGAGAATGAAGGGAAGGCAGATAATTTGCAGGTGCTGGTATAGGAGTCAAAGGGCTTGCCGGATTATTCCCGAAGATGGCCAAAAAAGGGCTGGCAGCATCTTTTCTTTTCTCATTTATTTTGAGTCTCGAACTGTTCCAGGGCTTTCAGAGCCTCGCATCCATACATAAGCGCGGGGCCTCCACCCATCAGGACTGCCACTCCTATGGTTTCCATGATTTCCTCTCTCGTGGCTCCTTTCCCCAGGGCGTCGCTGGTGTGAAAAGCGATACAGCCTTCGCAATGGGTCGCAATGGCCATTCCCAGGCAGAGGAGTTCCTTTGTTTTTCCGTCCAGCGCCCCATCGGCAAGAGCGGCCCCGTGCATTTTCATAAACCCGGAAACCGTTCCCGGCAAAGCTCCGCCCATTTTCGCAATTAAGCCTTTTAGTTCCTTACAGTATTGAGGGTAATTTTCAGTCATAGATTCTAATATACAGCCAATTCTTTTGCTATACAACGCCCAATTGCCCTCAGAGGTTTCATATCACCCCCCATGAAGAGTATTTATGCCGTTGCCCTTTCTAACTTTTTACGGCAGTTAAGGGTCAAAATTGTCCGACCCACCCCAAACCCATGAACGATGAACAGCAGTTAGTCTTTTTGGCGGAAAACGCCTGGGCTTCCTACTATGTGAATTTCCTTCTTTTCGTGGGCCTGGCATGCCTCATTTTTTTGCCCACCTACTATTTTAGAAAACCCGAGGAAAAACGCCGGGGCATGGTGGGCCCCTGGACGATTACCTGGCTCGATTTTGGGCTGTTTCTCTGGCTGATGTTCGCCTCGGTCGTCGTGTCCAGCCTACTGCTGTCTCCCTTCGGCGGTGGTGGTGATGAAAACTCTGCCACCTGGCGAATCATTTTGGGCGGAGTCTCCATGCAGGGAGGTATGATCTTGGTTTTCGGCTATTATGTTATCTATAAATCGGATCTTTTTCACGATAAAATCAATGCCCGTAACCTGCCTGCCCTAAAGGCGCTTTCTGTGGGTTTACTGCTCTTTCTGGCAGCTTTTCCGGTCATCGTTCTGGTCGGTTTTGTCTGGCAAACAATCCTCGACCAACTCGCCCGGATCGGCTTCGATCTACCCCAAGATCCACAGGACCTGGTTTATCAGTTCACCCGGAATATCCCCGCAATCGCTCGGATTTCTCTGATTCTTATGGCCACTGTGACCGCTCCCATCGTCGAGGAGCTTGTCTTCCGGGGAGCCATTTACCGCTTCCTGAAACACCGCATGAATCCGGCCTTGGCGGTTCTTGTCAGCGCATTTCTTTTTGCTTCCATCCACTTCAACCTCATCAGTTTTCCCTCACTTATCGTCCTGGGAATTTTCCTCTGCCTGGCCTACGAGATGACCGGTAACTTGAAGGCGCCCATATTTTTGCATGCCATTTTTAACATCAATTCACTCGTGCTCATTTCGAATATTAACCCGGCGCCGGACGGCGGATATGGCGAACCGGCAGTCGTCCTCCTGTTTTTTTACCTGATTCTTTAGGACATGCATCCTTTTACCAATATTCAGGCCAATTCGGTTGGCAGCCTTGGCGAGTCCGCCCTGCTCAAAGAGATCCGAAAGTGGCTGGGCAGCGCCGCCCCTCTCGCCCCCCTCGGCATGGGTGACGATTGCGCAGTTCTTCCCAAAAACAAGAAGGCCGCATCTCAACAGCAACTTGCGACGGTCGATGCCTTGGTCTATCAAAAGCATTTTGACGATTCGGCCCACCCCAGGAAAGTCGGGGCCAAGCTCCTCAAACGAAACCTCAGCGATATTGCCGCGATGGGTGGAACCCCCCAACACGCCCTCCTCGGTTTGATGCTCCCGGCCACCCTGCGACTGGATTGGCTCCAGGATTTCACCCACGGTATCAGGGAGGTGGCGGAAAAATGGGAAGTCGCTCTGGTCGGTGGAGATTTATGCGAAACTGAAAACACATTGGGAGGGCATCTGACATTGCTCGGCTACGCGGAAAATCCCCTTTTGCGCGTCGGGGGAAAGTTGGGCGACCACATCCTTGTAACGGGTGAGCTTGGCGGTTCCCTTTTGGGAAAACACCTCGATTTTCAACCCCGCCTGCGCGAGGGCCAATGGCTGGCTACCCGAAAAGAGGTCCACAGCATGATCGATGTGACCGACGGCTTGCTCAAGGACCTTCCCGATTTGGCCCCTTCGGATTGCCGGGCCGGGATTGACCTGAATTTATTGCCCATCAGCGCCGCCGCCTGCCAACTATCGCTTTCGAGCGAAAAATCCCCTCAGCATCATGCCCTCGGAGACGGCGAGGACTACGAACTGCTGTTTACTCTCGACGGGGAAACCGATCTCGAAAAATTCATCGCCGATTGGAGTCAGCAGTTTAAAACTCCCCTCACAGGCATCGGCAAGCTGGTCGCAAAATCAGAGGTTACCCAAGTCCCGGTGGGCAAAATTATCGATCTGAAAACCGGCGAGGCCATCGATTTGGAGGGCGGATATGAGCATTTCGGAAAAGCTTAAAACCGGCATCATCACGCATTCCGCCGAGGAAACGGAGCAATTGGCGGCATCCTTTTCCCAAACCCTGCCGCCAGACACCTCAATCGCCCTCTACGGCGACCTCGGCACGGGTAAAACCACCTTCGTTCGCGGTCTCGCCCGGGCCATGGGAATCAGCGACGACATCACCAGCCCAACCTACAACATTTACCGCCTCTACCGGGGCAAAACAAACCTCCTCCACCTCGACGCCTACCGCCTGGAAAACGAATCCCAATACGACGAGCTCTTAATCGAAGAATTTCTAATCTCCCCCTACCTTCTCGCCATAGAATGGCCCCAAAACCTCGGCCACCACCTACCAAAAAACCGCCAATCCCTGCAATTCACCATGATCGCAGAAAACCAACACCACATCCAACAAAAAGAAATCTAGGCTAGGCTTCCTCTTTCGGGCTTTCGGGCGGAGATTCCTCGCTGTCAACTACCGCTTCAGCATCCTCGCTCGGCTCGATAGGAGCATCTTCCAAAATGGCCTCAATCTTCTCTTCAATTTCCGACGATTCCAACTCTTCGGAAACGGTCTTGGGATCGGGTTCTTCGACGCTTTCCTCGACAGGTGAATTTTGATCCTCTTCAATGACTGCCTCCGGTTCAGTCACTTCCGCTGGAGCTTCCTCCGGTTCCGGCGATTCCTCAGGCGTTTCCGCTGGCTGCGGCTCTTCGACAATGGGTTCCGGCGCTTCGGCGGTGGGCTCCTCGGCAACTTCCTCCGTAATTTCGGATTGTGCTTCGGGCGCCGGTTTTGGCTCTTGAACAACTACTGCTGCAACTGCCGCCTTGGGTTTGGGCGGTGTCCGGGGCGGAGAGGCATTGAGACTGCCATCGGCGTATTCCACCACATAGCCTTCGGTCACAAGCCACCTCAGGTTTTGGCCCAATTCAATGAGTTTTGCTTTGTCTCCCGACTCACCTCCGTCTTTTTCTGGAGGATGGCCGAGAAATTCCTCAGCAAGTTTCGAGACATGGATGCCGGGGTTCTTTTCGATAAATTCGATTAACTCGAGCACCGGTTCGGCAAAGGTGTCAGTGGTCGAACGGCTTTTTCGCTTTACCGAGCAAACGAAAGAAACGCCCTTGGACCCTTTTTTATAGACCGCAAAGTGCAAACGGCGAAGGCGGCCACGCAGATGATTGGCGGTGACGAGAGGAAAACGCTGCTGCGCGTCGAGAGTCGCTTCGATGGAACGCCGGATATTGCTCCCCGGAGGCAAATTAGCCAGAAGTTTGCCGGGAATTCGCGCCGTGATCGATGCTTCAACCACTTTATCCTTTTGATTCGTGAGGACGTATCGCCACGCGCTTTCGGCGGTTTCAAAAAAGTGCGCCTCACTGCCTTCCTCCTTTTTACCCTTGAGAATATAGCGGGTCTGCGTCTTCATTTTCTGGAGCCATTCTTCAATCGCCTCGGGTTCAGTCACGGTCTCGATCTTGGATCGAATTTTCTCCAGACTCATCTTTGGCAAACGGGTCGCCTGGTGAATCTGCTCAAGCTGGCTGTAGCGGTGGAAATTCGGCGGTCCGAGCAGATCACCCGTTATGGTGCAGCGGTTTACGCTCTTGAAAACCCCTCTGGGAGGATCGACTTCCACCGTTTCGAGGTCGAAAAACTGTTCCACATGCGCCTTCATCACATGGGTAATGGCCTCCTCCTCGGAATCGAAAGGCAATTTATCGGGAACCGAGATATAAAACTCCCGCGGGCCGTCACCGCTCGCCGGAAGTGGATGCAGGACAACGACATGCCGCTCCGGTTTTTCCAGGATCAGGCTGGCGATACTAAATAGCTCATGGGTCCGGCAAGATTGTTTCAAAGCCTGGCACAGAGCCCGAAAAGGAGTGTCTTCGGGATAAAAACTGACATCAATTACCGGCTTGAAGGGCGCGCTGTATTCATGCCGCCTTGTGGGCCTCGCATCGGAACGGGCTCCCTCACGCCGGGCCGGACGCCTGTCGGGACGCACTCGGTCACGGAAACTCGAACGGCCTTTTTGAGCGGGTCGCCGGTCACGGGTCGTGCGAATCTCCGTGAGCTTTTTTGGCCGTTCGGTAAAGTCGGGATCGCCCCAACTCGGACCAATAGAAAACCCCTGCAAGCCGCTTAGATCGACTTGCGCCGGTTCCGCGACGCTATCCGCTTCACCGGAACTATTTTCGGCCGGAGCCTCCTGATTGTGTTCGTCATCCATGGGGAAATTTTCCAAACCAATAATTAAGCCCTAAATCAACCACAACGTCAAGTCCAGCCAACGGCGGTCGGAAGTGAATGGCAATAATATCAGTCCGCCATTCAAAAATCTTCCTCTTGTCTTGCTCATCCTCCTCGTTCTTATTCTCTTATTAACAACCACTTGCGCAAAAATAGAGGAAGACAAAGACAAGGAGGAAGACGAAGATTTCAATTGTAAACGGTCGGTGAAGTGCCTTGTTGACGGGGGTGTTTTGGTTGGATTGGGAGGTCTTGGCTATCTGGGTGGAGTGGTGTCCTCGATGGCTGGTGCGGGTTTCCAATTGATGGGCGCCAGTTGAGCCATTCGGCCACCTGGTTCATCCAACCGAGCATACTCTGACGGGCCAGTTTCACCCCGTAGCGTTCCCGGTAAATGCGTTGCTGCCGATACAACGGCAGGTGGTCGGCATATTTGCTCAATAAAATGTGCACCAACAGCCCCGCTCCGGGAATCCCCTTTTCGATCAGCCGCGAGGGTAGAGGCCCGATCACCGGCGCTTCGGTGGGACGTTGCCTGGAGACATACTTTTTGCGGATGTAAAGGCGTTTGATAAACTTGGCCGGAACCAGATCCAGCTCCTCGGTCACCTCCTGGTCGATACAGCGCCATTGTTGCGGTTGCGCTTTGACCTCTGCGGGTTCGATGATGATCTCTTCGACCTCCAGATGATCGGGCAGGGACCGACGCCGGGGCTTTTTGCGTTGCTGCAACTTGACCTGACAAGTTAGAGTTAACTGACAGCGGTTTGCAGGGCGTTGTTGATTGTAGGGTTATCAAGCATTTTTTCTTCCGCTAGATGTCTTGAGTCGGCAAAGGTCTGCAGGGGCGTTTTGCCGTAGCAATATCGACCCGAATGAGGCCTTTGTTCGTTGTAGTAGTCTATCCACCCATCGAGGTCTTGTTGCAGTTCCTCCACACTGTGATAGGTTTTCTTGCGAAAGGCAATGTTGTAAAACTCATGTTGTATCGTTTTGTGGAAGCGTTCGCAGATGCTATTGCTTTGGGACCGCCGGGCCCGCGTTTTGCTGTGATCGATGTCCTCTATGGCCAGGTAGAGTTGGTATTCGTGATGCTCGCGGTTGCCGCAGTATTCGGTCCCCCGGTCGGTCAGGATGCGTAACAAGGGCAGCCCTTGCTGTTCAAACCAGGGCACCACCCGGTCGTTGAGCAAATCGGCCGCCACGAGGGAGACTAATAGGGTCAATGCTTGAATCTTGCGGTTGTAAATGAAATCAAGGGGAGAGGTAAAGGGGTAACTTTGTTGATTCGGATTGCATAAATAATGTTTCTCACGAATAGGCGAAGGCCACTGAGAGGATTTGCCGCTAACGAGTGGCACGACACGTCACTTCGGTGCAGTATTGGTTCAAAAGACTCAAAAGACGCATAATCGGGACTTGGGATGGATGGTTGAGTGATGCCAGATGCTTGATGTAGGATAGGATGGGTGAAGAGGGTGTCAGGAGACAGGTTTCCCTAGTGGGGGACTTGAGGATTGGCAGCGAATGAGCGCAAGAAAAACGCGCTGGGGACAGCCGATTCCACCTGAGTTTTGAGATACGGGGTGAGGGAGGGTGGAAAATGGTCAATGGATATGGGAAAATGGGGTTTCAAGACGTGGTTTGAGCAATGACTCGTTTGTGTAGCGTTATCCGATTGATGGAAAGGATGAGTTAACAGGAAATATTATAATGAACTTTTTTTAAAAAAAGCTTGTGTCCGTTCGTATACTATGTTTTTATGTTCACTATTATGAAAACCCGACTTAAATGCCAATGTTTTGTAAAATCGCAGATTTCGACGCTACAGGCGGATGAAGCGAGGGCTTCTTCAAATTTTTCAACCCATCCGCGAATGGGCGCCGTTGTCACAATCGCGTTTCCAGGCGCGGGGTGTTTGTTGTTCAATGTGTTAAAAAAATTTTCCCATTTCGGGCAACTTCCAGGGTAATCGCGTGTCTGATTATCGCCTTGACCTCCCTACCTTTCGCCCTATTAAGATTTACCCGGTTCGATTAATTAAAAATTGATTAAGACTGGTCATAGGCTTAGGCCTTATCTTATCCAGTCTATGCCAAAACTAGAGCTTTTAAAGATGCATTTCTCAACAAACCGTTTTCTACTTCTATGGGTGTTGTCCACCTTGGCGATTTTCTCCCCGCTGGCCGCACAAACCGTTCACAACATTTGGGAACCTCCCCTCAAACATGGCATCGCCGCCGTGGTGGAAGACCGCATCATCACTTACGAGGAAATTCGACGCCAGATGTCCCAACTCATCGGGCAGATTCGGGCGGAATCCAGAAGCGCCGCTGAATTTGAGCGAAAGATGGAGGAGCTCTACCTCGAAGTTTTGCAGAGCCTTGTCGACAAGATTCTCATTATCAAGGATTTCCAAAGTGAAGAAGAGCGCGTGATTCCTCGCTCCTATATCGAAAACGAATATGACCGCATCTTGATCGAGGATTTTGGCGGAAAGAGGTTGGAGTTTCTCGAAAGCCTGCGCAGGGAGGGAAAAAATCCCCGGGAATTCCGTAAAGAACTCGAGGAACAGATCATTGTCAGCGTCATGACCCAGCAAATGCGCAAATCTCAATCGGAGATCAGTCCCGAGAAAATAGCAGATTTTTACAACCAGAATAAAATTCATTTTTACCAGGAAGAAAGCGTTCACTTACGGCTGATTATGCTAAAACCTTTTGCCGACGAAAGTAGCGACTTACTCCGCCAAACCGCCGACAAGGTGATGGCTGAGCTCGCTTCCGGGGCCGATTTCGCGAAGGTTGCGGAAAATTACAGCCAGGATTCCCGGCGTAAACGGGGCGGCGACTGGAGTTGGATCAATCGTCCGGATCTGCGCGAAGAATTGAGCGATGTCGCTTTTTCCCTTCAAACGAAAACTTACAGCGAACCTATTCCTCTCGGCCAACAGATTTTCATCCTTTACGTCGAAGCCCGGCGCGAAGAAGGCATCCAGCCTCTCGATGAAGTTCGTGATCGCATCGAGGATATCCTGGCCGGAAAATTAGCCCGCCAAGCACAGAAACGCTGGAAAGAACGCCTCCGCAAAGACGCCTTCGTCAAATATTATTGATCCCGGTGCCCCGACACCTGACACAGACACCTCCACCCAGCCACTGGCGGATTAATGAGTGAGAAATATTCCGCCCCCCTTCGCCTCAGGGACCTGGCCGTAAACGAACGCCCCCAGGAGAGGCTTGAAAAACACGGCCCCGCCGCCCTCAGCGATACCGAACTTTTGGCCATGCTCCTGCGCAGCGGCAGCAAAGAACTGGATGTCCTCTCACTCTCCACCCGAATCATCTCCGAGGCAGGCTCCCTGGCCGGTCTTCTCACCTGGTCGGAATCCGATTTTAAAAAGCTCAACGGAATCGGCAGGGTAAAGGCATTACAGCTTATTACCGTTATGGAAATGGCGCGCCGCGTACTATTGGACGACAAGGAAAATCCGCCAAACTTCACCACCCCGAAAGGGGTTTACGAATATTTCGCCCCCCTCGCCGCCGGCCTTGAGGTCGAAAAATTCTGGGTTCTCTGCCTCAACCGCAAAAATCGGCTCATCAAGCGTATTGAAGTCACCTCGGGAACCGCCTCAAACAGCCTCGTCCACCCCCGCGAAGTTTACCGCGAAGCGATCCGACTGAGCGCATCGGGCATTATCTGTGCCCACAACCACCCCAGCGGCGACCCCTCGCCCAGCAGCGCCGATCTCCAGATCACACGCGTCCTCCGGGAAGCCGCCAAGACCGTCGAAATCGACCTGCTCGACCACGTCATCGTCGGGCGGCCCAAAAGCGACCCCACCGGCAAAGGCTACTACAGTTTCACCGACTCAGGAATCCTCTAAAACCCCCACCAAAAAACCCAAAGAAAACAAAAACCTCTGGCGTTACCTACCCCAAATACCACAATTGAAAAGCCGATAACTCCTAAAAACAACCAACTGACATTTTAAAATAATAACTGTGTTTATCTGCGAAATTTGAGGTTTACTCCGAGATCGAAGGCGCATTTCCCACCACCATGCTTCGCCGCAATTGCAGCATTACCGACATCTCTCCGAATTTCGGTAAAAAAGACTTGGCAAACCCCCGCCAACCCATAATTTACCCTATTTCCTTCATAAGGACGCACAAAGTGCACGGTGGGATATCCAAGTGGCTAAAGGGCGCGGACTGTAAATCCGTTCGGGTAACCGTTCGCAGGTTCAAATCCTGCTCCCACCACCATTTTGATAATCAACGAGTTACAAATCTTTTAGGCAAAAATTTAAAATTAAGCCAAAGAGTCAAAATGGCCAAAAATACCCCAAAAACGGCATATTTCGGCAATGTTTTTGGCAAAATTACATATTTTCAGTAATACCGAGCCCACCAATAACCCCCGAACCAAATCCTCCCCTTCCAGAATCCTCCCTTTTCCCCTCATGTTTTTCTCAGGATGTGATAGTTGGCCATGGATATGCCGCTCAGCATGGCCCCGATGATACCGAGAAATCCCTGGTCGGTCCCGCAGAGGTAAAGGTTTTGCAGGTGGGTGTGCCCGTTTTTAACTTTTTCGGACGCTCCGTAAACTGCGCCTCCCAAGTGGCCGGTGTATTTCTTGATGGTCCGGGGGGTGAACATATCCCGGTAGATGGTGCAATCGTCCAGTGTTTTCGGGGGGACTGGTTTCAGGAATTCCATGGCTTTGTGGGCCAATTTTTCGTGCCAGATTTTTTTCGCCGCTCGGTATTCCGTTTCATGGAGTGCGCTCCAGCCATCGAAATCGGCCATGCAGGTGACCCGGAAAACCCCTTCGGCCAAGGTCTGCCCGGAGCCATATTGGTAGTTATTGGGAAAACAAATGACTCCGCTTCGTGGATCGACCAAATCCTCCGGGCGGGCGTAAATGAAGCGCTCGTGGTCGTTGAAAAATATGATGGTATCCTCCCAACCAAGCTCCGCGGGCTGTCTATCGAAGATATTGATCGTTTCGATAAACGAAAGCCTCCCGATATTGGCCTTCCCCGATTCGGGAGGAAGGTCGTCGCAGAGACGCTCGGTTTCCACCCGCCCGATGGAGGATAGCACATGATCGGCGGTAATCGTTTGGCCGTCGTCGAGCAAAAGTTCATGGGCGCGCCCGTTTGAGGTGTGAATTTTCCGCACCCCGCATTTCATTTTTCGCTCGCCCCCCAAATCACGATAACGGGCCAGCAAGACGCGGATAATCCGCCTCACGCCATCAAAGGGCCGGGCAAATCCTTCGAGGTAAATCGATTTGAACATGATCGCAAATTGCCCGAAATCCATATCCATCTCCCGCGCGCTGCCATAATACATGAGGGGGCAAAACAGCATATCCAGCAACAGCGGATCGGTGATAAAGCGGGCCACAGTTTCACGGGCTGAGGTTTCTATGTCGTCCAGTCGAAAGGGATCATGGGTCTCGATTTCGCGGACAAGTTGGCGAAAATTATCGATTTGCCGGGGGAACTCCCGCTCAATTTCGGATTGAAGCACCGCGACGTCATTCGTAAATCGAAGGTCGATCCCCGGAAAGGATACCCGTGAGCCCATTTGGGGGCATAGACCGAAATCCTCGCGCCGGATGCGCAGTTGCCGGAAGAGCTTGCCCAGCGGAGTTCCCTTGACGCCTTTTTCCACGTAATTGGTGACCGCGTGGAGGCCGACATCGAATTTTCGGCCATCGAAGCTGTAAAAGCTGTTGAGGCCGCCGGGGGCATTATGCCGTTCCAGAATCAACACCTTGTGCCCGAAAAGCGCCAATCGGATTCCCGCCGCCAAACCGGACATACCGGCGCCGATTATGACCGTTTCAAAATGGGAGTTTGAAGGAATTTCCACAGGGGAAATGGCCCCTCGGCCAACGGATTCGGGGCCGTTCAGGCGCTTACGGATTTAAATTTCGGAATCAAATACTTGGAACAACTGTCGAGTGAGGCCAAATGTGGATAATCTTCCTCCGGCACCTCGATGTTATATTTTTTCCGTAATTCCATGACAATGTCCAAAAAGTCCATAGAATCGAGATCCAACTGGTCACGCAGGTTGATCTCGGGTTTGACGTCGCTGAGGTCTTCATCGGGGGCTATTTCCGCGATAATTTCCAGCACGAGTCTTTGGGCATCTTCATTTGTCATAAGCGGGGAGTTAATAAAGTATAATCTTTAATCTGTAAATCTTTTAATAATCAAGCAGGAATTGATCCCGAGCATCCCGAAGGAGTTATTCAGGATATAATCGACTTTTTCGATCTTTACTGGATCGCCAACCACCAAGTTGGGCAATTTGCACTCTTCGTCAAGCTCATCGACGTTGATTGTTGGGTGCACGGTCAAATCTTCAAAAGCCGGTATATTTCCGGCAAGCTCCAATGCCCCGGCGGCCCCCATGGCGTGGCCGATGTAGCTTTTGGTGTTGTTGAAATAGGTGTTCGGGCAATCTGTGAAAACCTCCCGGAGGGCCCGACATTCCTGTATGTCTCCCTGAGGAGTGGCCGTGGCATGGGTGTTTACGATATCGATTTCACCCGGTTGGAGACCGGCTTTGGAAAGAGCGGCACGCACGCACTCAGTTTGCCGAACAGCATCGGGCAAGACGGCGTCTCCGGCATCGGAATTGATGCGATACCCGGCGATTTCACCCAAAATGGGAGCATTTCGAGCCAGGGCATCTACCAGCCGTTCGAGGGTATAAACGGCGCCTCCCTCGCTCACTACGATGCCGTTGCGCCCCACATCGAAGGGGCGGCTCGCTTTATTGGGATCTTCATGGGTAGCCAATGCTCCCTGGCTTTTGAATCCGGCAAATATACCAAAAGTCTGGATGCTCTCACTGATTCCTCCCGCGAATGCGAAATCGACTTCGCCCAACCGAAGCATCTGGCAACCCTGGATAATTCCGGCGTTACCGGCGGCGCAGGCGGCCCCGATGGTATAGTGTGGACCCGTCACACCGAGGTTAATGGAGACCTCACCGGCAGGATTGTTGGCGACGGTGCGGGGGTTGTGGTGGTGGCTCCAGAAACGGGTATCGTAATCGTATTTGGAAATGTTAAAAACCTCATTCTCGGTCTCGACATTGCCGTGCTCGGTGATGCCAAAATATATGCCCGCGCGGGATTTGTCGAAAGATTCCCAATCGAGACCGCAGTTTTGGAGGGCTTCGCGGGAGCAGTAGATACCGATGCTGCCGGCGCGGGTGCCGTTGCGAATCTCCTTTCGCTTCTGGTATTTCTTGGCCTCGAAATGGCAAACCCCCGCAGGCACCGGCCCCATATAGCGCATGTCGAGCACCTCGATTTTGGCCACCCCGGCGAGAAGGTTTTGCCGAAACTCGGACAGGCTGTTGCCATTGGGCGCGGTCAGGCCCAAACCAGTGATCACTATGCGGCTATCCAACATGAGGAAAACCACAATAAAACGGTAGTTTCTCAATTAAGTGTCAATATTATACCATTCGAGGGAAACTGATTGTTGTGATCGGCCCGAAATCAAAGTGCGTGGACGGAAGATATTTCAAGAACCTATCTCAATTTCGATGATGATGATGCAGAGAGCAAATATTTGTTTGGAGCAAGGCGCGACAGGGCTTGCAGGGCTGGAAGCCCTGCTGACCCGCCGGAACGCCGCTCAAACTCATATTTGCCTCTGTCCGAAGGATTTGTGCGGCACCGTAGCACCTGCGGCGTTGGTTTGCACCCGAAGGGCGTCAGCCCGTCGGGAGACAAAGCCGCCTGGCATCTGCCACCGTGGCGCTACAAACATCATTCATCCGCGAATTTGAGATAAGTTCTAGTAATTTCAGGTTAATTCCTCAAGATTCCGGCTGTGAATGTGCTTGTGATAGGAGGAGCCGGTTATATCGGCAGTCATTGCGTGCGGCAGCTTTCCGCCGCCGGGCATCGCGCGGTAGTCCTGGATAACCTGGTCTTCGGGCATCGGGCGGCCGTCGGTGCGGAGGTTCCATTTTACCAAGGTGACCTGGGAGATGCGGTATTTGTGGGGCAGGTGTT
Source organism: Opitutales bacterium (assembly GCA_021772515.1). GTDB lineage: Bacteria > Verrucomicrobiota > Verrucomicrobiia > Opitutales > UBA2987 > JAJFLU01. Next base: position 10,960 of record JAJFLU010000045.1, on the reverse strand, counting down.
GGAAGCGGAGAAAATCGAATTGGTCATGCATTTTGCGGCCTTCGCCTTTGTCGGTGAATCGGTGGAAAACCCTCTCAAGTATTACGAAAACAATTTGGCCAAACCAATCACACTCCTCAAAACGATGGTGACGCATGGGGTTGGCAAATTCGTTTTATCCTCCACCTGCGCGACCTATGGCGTCCCTGCCGAACTGCCCATCGTCGAGGATATGCCGCAGAACCCCATCAACCCCTACGGCCAGTCCAAGCTCGATTTGGAGAATGTCCTCAGGGCTACAGCGGTGGCACACGGCCTGAGTTTCGCATCCTTTCGCTACTTCAATGCCGCCGGCGCGGCCCAGGACGGCTCGATCGGAGAAGACCACGACCCGGAAACCCACCTGATCCCCCTCGTCATACAGGCGGCCATGGGCCAGCGGAAAAGCACCAGTATTTTCGGGACCGACTACCCCACCCCGGACGGCACCTGCCTGCGGGATTATGTGCATGTGGATGACCTCTCTCGCGCCCACATCGCGGCCATCCCACATTTGGAAAAACCGGGTCAGCAGCTCTTTTACAACCTGGGCACGGGAAAACCTCAATCCGTCCGGGAAGTGATCGATACGGTAGAAAAAGTTTCGGGGCTCAAAGTGCCTGTTCAGGAAGGCCCGCGACGGCCCGGCGATCCGCCCTCACTTTACGCCGATTCCAGCAAAGCCCAAAACGAACTCGACTGGAAAATCCACCACCTCGACCTCGAAACCATCATCGCAACCGCCTGGAATTGGCATAAAACCCACCCCGAAGGATTTAGAGAGTAATGTAATTACTGAGTTTAAATTTAATCTCTGTTAGTTTTCAACGAATGTTCTCTAGTCACATTAACTCATTAATTTTCTTAAACATTAATTCAAATCTACCAAGCGTCTTCTCAGATAGCTTTAGCCTTGATACCAGTAATTCGCGTGCGGGCCGGTAGTGATTGAACCGTGCGACTCCAATTAATTTGTTAATCTGTAGAACGATGCGAGGAATATCCTGAATTAGCTTTTCCATTGATATATTATCATACTCATGGAAAGCAGAGTTGAATAGTTGAATATATTCATCCTTTTCAAACATGTCCTCCATGTCGGCTTCGGTGGCATTTTCAACAAAATGATCAAAATTTAGAATCTTACTCTGTTTAATGATTTTGCTCGTCACTAAGTTCTCAAGTTGGGCCTTGCTCCCCTTAGCTATACTAGAATCAAGTAAGCATACCATATTGAGGCTACTCCCGCGTAACAGTGACACAAATGTGGATACCTTCTCTAGTCCTCCTACCGGGACAATAGCGATGTCCTCACGTAAACCTGATCGCCCATTCCCTGACAAAAGACCAGAAATCATCTGTATGTAGATAAGGTCCGAAACGCCCTCTACCAATAAATTGTGCCTTGAAATGAATAGGTTTTGAGCTAAGTCATAGCCCAAAGCTGCCTGTAAGGGAAAAAGAGTATTCGGATCTTTCTCTTGAAGACTGTCTGAAATCTTAGTGCCGTTATCTGTTTCTAAAACTGTACGGACGCGATTGAGTTTTTGTGGGTCCATCATAAAAGGTGAATGCGTCGTGTAAATGATTTGATAGTTTTCGGAAAGATCTTCGATAAATTTCAGCAGGTCTTTTTGAGCAGACGCATGTAGATTAAGCCCAGGTTCATCAAGTAAAAGGACGTAATTGGATTCAATGTCCTCTTGAATTTTTTTGAACCATACTAAAAAAGAAAAAAACCAATTAAAGCCTTTGCTCCGATGACGGAGCGGAAGTGACATTTTTGTCCGGTTGTTCCGAACACGTATATCTAGTATATGCTCTACTATTTTTGTTCCATGTTGTGGATGTGTGTCTTCGATTTTGTCGATATCAAATTTTATCTCTAAATTTGTATTCGTGGACCAATAATTAAAAAGCTCCTCGGTGATTGTGGCTTCAGTTGCTTCAAGTTCGGCTTTGAAATCTTCAAAATCATCGGCTCCAATAACTTCACTGACATTGATGTCAGCTAGTTCAAAAAGTGCCTTAGCGGTCTTCTGTTGTTCGGCTTCAAGTTTCTCCTTCTGGAGATCCTCAATACTAATTCGGGATGGAAGTGCATAATACTCGTCATAATATAAGAATTTTGGCAAGTGTGGGCTCAACAAAACCCTAGCGACGTACTCAGATAATGGATGACCATAAGACCATTTCAATTCGTTCTCAAAGTACTTCTTCAATGTATTGAGTTTTTCTTTTATGTTCTCGTCATGATAACCATCGATTACTTTCTGCAAGGCATCAACAGATTGGACCTTAAATAACTTTTCATTCAAAGTATTACTGGAAATTCGGAGTTCTTTTGTTTTTCCTTTGATAAAAGCTTGATAGTCTACAAGGGGAGGGATCATGGTAGTTTTGTTATCGTAGGAAACAAATTGGACGATGTCCTCTGGCAAAACAACTCCTTCGCCCAATTCAGAATCTATCTCATTTGTAAGTTCTTCAGACACACCAAATCGGCATGTAATTGCTTTTGGCGTTTTTCCGCTCTTGTCCATGCGTTTTTTTTCTTTCCGCGGATAGTCGTGGGTTGTGTTAAAGGTAAATACTTTATCTTTAGTGAAATAGTTTGTTTTAGCTAATGCTTGAAGGATTGAGGTTTTGCCAGATTCATTCATCCCAACTAGTACGGTTGTATCTGGTTCCACGTCGTAAGTCTGATCGGACTCGATGCATTTAAACTTATGAATCGTGACTTTTTTCAGTGTTATCTTCATATTTTTACTTTATTTTTGATCAGGATTGCCGGCCGTAGTTTGCCTATACTTCCATCTGTCTGTCGGAATCGAAATAAGACTAAATTTCCCGCTTGAATCATTTATTTAAATCTATCTTTCAGGTCGGAGAGATTATAGATGTCGGGCTCATTTTCCATGCCTCGCATGGCGTTTTTGAGTGAGAAATTCTTAAATTCCTCCTCTTTTTTCTCATGCTTTCCACTTTTCAGAACCTCAACAAAACCAAGAACTTCGATTTGATCTTCCTCTTTGAGTTCCCTTAATCCATCAAGAATTTTTTCGGCTGTACTCATGTTGGTAATCTACTAAAATTTCATCTTCTGTCGAACTTTAAAGTTCGGTCATATTCCAATATTTGCCGCAGAATTTGTGCTCATACCGCCTGTTTGTTCGATCATTTTTTCCTTTAGGTATTCGGGCGCGAAATCGGCGCCATTGGGCCATGATAGAGTATGCCCTTCCAAACGAAAATTCTTGAATAAATCAGTATCCACGAGCGGTTCGAAAATTCTGCCGTCGATAGAATCTTTCAAATTTACTTTTCCTTTACTGCCATCGTTGAACTCCAGCCATACTTCATGATCGGCTATATGTTGCGCTTTTTCAATGTGTAAAAATTTCATTTTTATTCCAATGGTATTTTTGGAGTGGAGCGAATAAACTTCACTTTTCGGGACTCTTATTCGAATATAGGTTTTGTTGGGTTGAACATGAAATTAAATAAAAGCATTCTGGTTTTATGTCTAGCGGGATTATTTCCGGTTTTTGGCGCTTCGGGCGAGGAGGATGCCGTGGTTATGATGGATAAAATTGAGCTATTGTATTTTGAGGAGTGTCCTTCCCATGAGGCGGTTCGGAAACATGTTTTGGAACTCATTGAGGAGGAGGGCTGGAAGGTCGATCTGGTTTTTCTTGAGGTTAATTCGGATGCCGAAGCGCAGAAATATCAGTTTTATGGTTCCCCTTCGGTGCGGGTGAACGGGGTTGATATCGAGCGGAAAGAGGGAAGGCCCGTCTGGGGCTGCCGCATTTACCATATTGACGGAAAAACTACGGGTTCGCCGCCCAAATCCTATTTGAGGACAAAGATTCTGCAAATATTGGCCGAAAAGTAATCTGATCTTCGTGCCTATTTTTAACCACGGATTAAGAAGGCTTCTGCTTCTCTTCATACTTATTCGGTGAATAAAACAATTTATTAATTTAATACCCGGCGGCCTGGCCGTCTTTTCGGGATTCGGAGGCGCCGTAATAGACATCGTTTTCGGCGTCGTAGAGAATTGCCTGGTAGCCGCCGTAGGGACCCACACTGATGCCCATTTTATGCCGCATGAGTGAGAGTTCGCGCTCGGTTTCGTAGGGAAAACCGGTTTCCAGCGTGACGATGCCGCCGTCGGTCATGATTTCGCCGGTCGGTTGGGAGGAGTTGCTGTGGAGGATGCGAGGGGCGTCCCCGGCTTCCTGCAGGTTCATGTCGAAATCCACCATGTTGATAATGATTTGGGCGTGGCCCTGCGGTTGGGTGGCGCCGCCCATGACCCCGAAGCTCATGTAGGGTTTGCCGTCCTTGGTGACGAAGGCGGGTATAATGGTGTGAAAGGGTCGCTTGCCGGGTTCGTAGGAATTGAAATGGCCCTCTTTGAGGTTAAATAGCTCGCCCCGATCCTGTAGATTAAAACCGAGACCGGTGGGGCACATGCCGGAGCCCATTCCACGGTAATTACTTTGGATGAGGGAGACCATGTTGTGATCCTTGTCGGCCACCGTCATGTAAATGGTGTCTCCATTTTCCAGGACAGGGTCGCCCGGCGGGTAACTCCTGGAGGCGCGATCTGGGTTGATCAATTTGCGTCGTTCGGCGGCGTATTTTTTGGAAATAAGGGCCTCGACCGGGATGTTATTAAATGCGGGATCGGCGTAAAACTTGGCCCGGTCCTCGAAGGCCAGTTTTTTAGCTTCGACAAAGTGATGCACATATTCCTTGCTACCGAAGCCCATCGCGCGGATATCGTAGCCTTCCAGGATATTGAGGATTTGGAGGGCGGCGATTCCCTGGCCGTTGGGGGGAAGCTCCCAAACGGTGTAGCCCCGGTAGTCAGTCGATACCGGCTCGACCCATGTGGAAGAATGTGAAGCCAAATCCTGGTAGGAGAGAAAACCGCCCTCCTTTTTCATAAAGGCATCGATGGTGCGGGCGATCTCCCCGCGATAATAAACATCCCTGCCGCCTTGGGCGATTTTCTCAAGGGTATCGGCCAGCATGGGGTTTTTGAAAATCTCGCCCTTTCGCGGAGCCCTCCCGCCGGGCATAAAGGTTTCTTTGTAACCCGGCCATTTCTCCAGAATCGGGACACTGCGGCCCCAGTAAAACGCGATCAACTCGGTGACCGGAAAACCTTCACGAGCATAGCCGATTGCCGGGGCCAGAATTTCCTCCATTGGCAGGCTGCCGAATTTCTCATGCAGCTCGAACCACCCATCCACGCAACCGGGGACGGATACCGGCATCGGCCCGTGGGGAGGCACTTTGGTCAGGCCGCGTCTTTTAAATTCCTCCAAAGTCAGGCTCTTGGGCGACCTGCCGCTGGCATTGAGGCCGTGGAGCTTTTGGGATTCATCATGCCAGACGATTGCGAAAAGATCCCCGCCGATTCCATTGCCGGTCGGCTCGACCAATCCGAGAACAGCATTGGCCGCGATGGCCGCATCGATGGCATTACCGCCCTTTTTTAAAATGTCCAATGCCACCTGTGTCGCCAGGGGTTGACTGGTGGCCGCCATGCCGTGCCGGGCAATGACTTCGGACCGCGTGGCAAAGGATTTTCCGGTTATGCGATCGGCGCTCACAAGGGCTTGGTTGGGGAGGAGAAGAAGGCAGACGAGGAGAAAGAAGAAGGCATGGGGAGGTAAATGACGGTTGGATGATGAATTTTTCAGGCGCATAAAACCCATTCTGCCTAACAAAACAGGAGACTGGCAAACCTTTTGAAATCTGTCTCCACCGGACTTCAAATTAGTTACCGCTGCTTTAAAATAGCGATTCGAGGACTTTTTTGGTGCCGTGGCTCTTGGCCATGGTGTAAAAATGCAGACAAGGGACGCCGTGTTCGATCAGCTCTTTGCATTGCTGAGTCGCCCATTCTATACCCACTTGTCGGACTTCACTGTTGTCGCGACATTTTTCCACCTGTGCCGAGAGCTCCTCGGGAATGACGGCATGGAAAACACTCGGGATGAGATTGAGGTGCTTTTTCAGGGATATTAGTTTGATTCCGGGAATAATCGGCACATTGATACCGACCTCGCGGCATCTGCGCTCGAACTCGAAAAACTTTTTGTTATCGAAAAACATCTGCGTGATGACGTAATTGGCTCCGGCATCGACCTTCATTTTCAAATATTTCAAATCGGTGGAAAGATTGGGAGATTCGAAATGTTTTTCGGGATATCCGGCCACCCCGATGCAGAAATCTGTCTTGGTGGCGTTGACCAACTCCTCATACATGTAGAGGCCGTTGTTCATGTCGGTGATCTGGCGTATGAGGTCGAGGGCGTAAACATTGCCATCCGGTTCGGGAACGAATTTCCGCTCGTTGTTAACCGAATCTCCCCGCAGGGCGAGGATGTTGTTGATGCCCAAAAAATTCAGGTCGATGAGCGCGTTTTCGGTTTCCTCGCGGCTGAAACCCCCACAGATGAGGTGGGGAACGGCATCGATCTGGTATCGATTTACGAGGGCTGCGGTAATGCCGACCGTGCCGGGCCTTTTGCGCACGCTGTAGCGTTTGAGCAGGCCGTTGGGCATTTTCTTGAACTCATATTCCTCACGGTGGTAGGTGACGTTGATTGCGATGGGGTTGAATTCCATCAACGGATCGATGCTGGCATATATCGATTCGATTCCCACTCCTTTTAAGGGAGGAATGATTTCTATGGAAACAAGGGTCCCACTGGATTGACTCAAATAATCGGTTACTTTCATCGTCTTCGTCTCGGCATCAGGTAAAATGGTAAGGCAGCCAGTAAATCCCCCCTACGGGCATTCGCAATCGTTTTATTATCGGGCGGGGCCATCCTTATGCCATCGATTTGAGAGTTTCACGGACCTCCCGCATGTTTTGGACCGGATTGGGAAAAGGGAAACGATAAATCGCGTCTCCGAGCCGAATATCAAAGCCCTCGGCATCCAATCCGGCCATGACCGGCTTTTGGTCGTTTTTTGGGGAAACAATATCAATTTTCCTGAGTCGTTTTTCCATAAAATCGGTGTGGTCGGCGTTCATGTGTTCAACCGCCCCCTGCTCCTCGTCGGCTGTAAAGGGGGTTGGCAAAAGAAAATCCTCTTTTTCGAGCCAATAAACTTCGCCGAACCCCCCGATGTAGCGACCCTGAAAAACCCGCAGGCGGTAAAAGGAAAAACCATGGGCCTGCCGATAACCGCTCGATGAGGGGAAATAACGGGTATAACGCCTGGCCATATCGGGCTCCTGAGCTTCAATTTTCTCCGCATCGGCGAGAAGTGTGAAACGGGCCTCGGCCTGGACATCATCCGAAACCGCCGCCTGGAGAATGAGAGATACCTTGGGGTCGGCGTCGATGTTTTTGGTATGCTGGGCGATATCACTGATGTATATAAAGGGATTACCGCCCGCATCGAGGCAGTAGGGAACGACCGATCCGAAAGGATAACCGGCGACCTCAACGGATATCGTCGAGAGCACGCCCGATCGGCAGCGCGACAGTAATTTTCGGGCATCCGCGCCTATTTGACCTAATTTGCTCATGGGGAGTTTATCGATTACTGGAATTCAATCTAGGCTCTTTATCGGCAATAGTGGAAAAAAAGAAAACGCGAAACATCAGACAAGGCCGGACTCCTTTAGCCGCTTCCGCAGTGTTACCCGTGAAATACCGAGCAAGGCGGCAGTTTTGACCTGATTGCCCCCGGTTTCTTCCAGAGCCCGCCGAATCATTTCCCTTTCCAGAAAGCGCAAGAGGGAGTGGTCGCGTTCTTTGCGAATTTCCTTGTAGGCGACATCAAGGGCATCGGAGAAAGCGTTTCCTGGGAGTTTGCCAACGGCGGGATCTGCCTCGATTTCAGGAATCGGTGTTGTCTGAGATTTCGCTTCCGTTCCAACCACTCCCCGGATTTCAGGCGGAAGGTCGCCGACTAAAATCGTTTGGCTACGGGAATTCAAGGCGCTTCTCTGAAGGATGTTCTCCAGTTCCCGAACATTTCCCGGCCAAGAGAATTTTTGCAAAATCTCCATTCCTTCGGTGGAAACGCGCCGGGCTTTTCCCTTTCCCGAACACGCCAACCGGTGAAGCAGAAAATCGACGATCAGCGGAATATCCTCGGGCCGCTCGCGGAGGGGCGGAAGGGCGATGCCCATCACGTTGAGCCGGTAATAGAGATCCTCGCGGAAACTCCCTTCGGCCACCATTTGGTCGAGGTTTCGATGGGTGGCGGCCAAGAGGCGAACATCTACTTTGATGGTTTTTGTGCCGCCCACGCGCTGGATTTCCCCTTCTTGCAGGGTGCGGAGGATTTTTGTTTGAGTGGCCGACGCCATGTCACCGATTTCATCAAGAAAAAGTGTGCCACCGTCGCATTGCTCAAATTTGCCCTTATGGAGGCGCTCCGCACCGGTGAAAGCCCCTTTTTCGTGCCCGAAGAGTTCGCTTTCTATCAAATTTTCCGGAATTGCGGCACAATTTACCGATAAATAAGGTTTCGTATTGCGCAGGCTGTTTCGCCAGAGACTGCGGGCGACCAACTCCTTGCCGGTCCCGCTCTCACCGGTTATCATAACGGTGACATCCGTCGCGGCCACTTTGCCAATCGACTTGAAGACCTCCTGCATGAGCGGTGAACTGCCGACAAGCTCCTCCCCGATTTCATCTGACTGGCCTGCGGAGTGGCCGACATCCTCAGCAAAGCCGGAATGCTCCGCGAAGTCGCGCATCGCCTTTTCGGCCAAACCGGTGACTTTTTTAATGTCAAAGGGTTTGAGGATATACTCGAAAGCGCCAAATTTCATGGCCTCGATGGCGGTCTGGGTTGCGCCATAGGCGGTCATCAAAATGACTTTCGTTTGAGGAAGCATCGAGTGGAGATGTTGGAGCGTTTCCAGACCGCTGACCCCCTCCATGCGGTTATCGAGAAAAACGACCTGCGGGTTTTCCGCCTGGGCCAGCCGCAGCCCTTCCTCACCGCTGGCGGCGGTGACTACACTGTAGCGATGGGCGCTCAAAACCCGGTTGAGTGAATACCGGATCTCGGCATCATCGTCGATGACGAGAATCAAGCCCGGTTTGCAGTTTGCGCTCATAATTTTGTTTGAATGGATATTATTCCTGAAATAGGTGTCGATACCTGCAAGAGATATCCCCATAAAAGAAGCAACTATCGATAACAATTCATGGGCAAGTACGGGTCAATTAAGTTATTCCGCCTGTTTGGCATACAGTTGGAGCTGCATGTCACCTTTTTGCTATTGGTGGCGTGGGTGGCGTGGTCCAGTTGGATGGATGGGGGGGGAGCGATCGCGCCGGTTATCTGGTCAACGGCTTTTGTTCTGCTAATTTTCACCTGTGTGGTGCTGCATGAATTGGGGCATTGTCTGATGGCCCGCCGCTACAAAATTCCGATTTACCGTATTTTGCTGCTGCCCATCGGCGGAATGGCTCAATTTGGCCACATACCGCGCAAGCCATTGAGAGAGCTGTTCATCACCTTGGCGGGGCCGATGGTGAATTTTCTGATAGCGGGTATTTTGCGAATTTTCCTGGGATCCCCCTGGGTGTGGTTTAATGCGGATTTTCAATATAGCTGGATCGATCTTCTGTTTTCGCTCATGATATTTAATTTTGCCATGGGGCTTTTCAATCTCCTCCCGATATTTCCCATGGATGGCGGGCGCATCCTGCGGGCAATTCTGGCCTTGAAGTATTCGTACCTGGCAGCGACACGTGCTGCTGTCTATGTGGCCATGCCTCTGGCCGCGGGGGGCGTGCTACTGGCTCTGGTTTACGAAAATGTGAGCGATGTTATGGCGCTGCTATTTGCCTTCATTTTTGTCGGTGGTCAACTTGAGTATAAGATGGTCAAGCGCAGTGAATTATTGCGGGGTTGGACGGTTGGGTCGTTGGCGAGTAAAAATTTTCTTTCCCTGCCGGGTGATACGACGGTGGGCAATACGATCGAGGTTTTGGGGGCGCGAGCGATACAATTGGAGGCTATTTTCCTGCAAGACAGAGGCGGGCTCAATTTCATTTCACCGCAAAGACTCCAAAATATTGTGGCCCGGATTCCGCCCGATGATCCGCTCCTGCCCTTTACCAAGCCGATGCCCGCCTATCTGGATGCGGACTGGCCCCTGCAGTTTTTATCGGGACGGCTGGAAAAGGAAGGTCCCTCGATTTACCCTGTCTTAAGAAAAGGCGTGCTGGTCGGTGTTCTCAATAGCAATAACCTGCCGACGGGCTTTTTCGATAAATAGCGCCCCGGATACTACAATTTCCCGATAAACTGGGAGAATAGCCCCCAGAGGATTGATTTTTTGGGGCGAAAAAACTCTAGGGGATTTCCCCCATGGAAATTTAACGATCTCCCTGGAACCTTATATATTGAGATGGAGACGCTTTTTTCATAGTGTCCTCATGGCGGAACACCCATTGGACCGAGAGAAATATTGGTGAAGGGTCTTGTTCGGGAGGGGCGAGAGCTTCTTTTTGCTTGTCTGCCAAATAAAGGTTTCTATTTATTATAGATTACGGGGGCAGAAAGTGGGCGCTTTTCTGTATTCGCCAGGGTAGCTCAGTGGTAGAGCAGAGGACTCATAAGCCTTTGGTCGGGAGTTCAACTCTCCCCCCTGGCACCATGATAATCAAAGACTTAGGAGAAATTTAGGGGTTCCTCGACGTTTTCAGTGGTACATTGCGGATGGGATGTTGAGTTTACCGGCGACGAGGTATAGCATGGTGATTAGGTTTTCGGTCGTGCGATAGCCTCTGGTTTTGCGTTTGGTGGCGCTGAAGACACTGTTGAGTCCTTCCATGTAGGCATTGGTGACGTGAGATTCCCAGTGAGCGAGTATTCCTTCAAGGTGTTTTTCGATCGTTTTGGCGAGTCGGCTCATGGGCTTGAGTAGGCCTCG